>JBCCPC010000034.1:0-54201 GCA_039025055.1 Bacteroidota bacterium
AGTTCCACCTTCTGGAATCAGCCGAGCTTAGAAAAGCTATATTTCCTGCGCGGTGCTTTGCTTTCAAAACGTTGGGATATCGTGATGAATAACCTGTTCAAACCAGCCTAAACTATTGTGTCAAATCGCAATTGCACCCTATCCTTTTTTACTACAGTGGCACGAAGCAAAAGCAGCCAGTCCGTAAATATGGTGAGCTTCTACCTGCGGAAGTCTAATTTTAAATCTACTCTATTTTTAACGGCACTCCCTCCTTGGAAGTCGATAGCACAATCAAACTCTGCACACTACCCAAGTCGGAGACGATAGTCAGCTTATGTCTAATGAACTCATCGTAAGCTTCTACGTCCTTTACTACGACTTTAAGCAGATAATCAAAGGTGCCAGACACGCGATGACACTCCAAAACCTCATCAAAATCATCGATGATCCTAACGAAGCGGTCTAGGTAGTCTTTGGTGTGGCCTTTCAAAGTGATACCGATAAAAATCGTCTGCTTGTAGCCTAGCTTTCGCTTGTTGAGAACGGCTGTGTATTTGTCGATATAGCCTTCACGCTCCAGTCGCCGTGTCCGTTCAAAAATAGGCGTTACGGTCAGGCCAAGCTCTTCGGCTATGCTACGGTGGGTACGGCTACTGTCTTCTTGCAGCAGCCGAAGAATTTGAAGATCAGTGGCGTCGACTTGGTAAGACATTTTAGAAAAGTAAAATTTTCTACAAATCTACCCTAAATCAGCTTTACTGTAGAAAAAACTACTGCCTTTACCTGTAGGGCTAGAAATACCTGTGCAAATACAAGGCCAAAGGCAAACAAACGTCTATTTTAGGCATTAGATTTATTGAATTTAGACTTCATAGATCTCTTAGCCTAACCATTTATGCGTACTACCACAGCTCCTACCAAGTCTATCACAGAAATAGAAAAGGGCTTTCGTCTTTTTGCCCAGGCCAAAGCCATGAGCGAGTTGTATGAAGACAACTTTAAGCTCGTCTCCAAGTACGTACACGCGACCTCCCGCGGGCATGAATCCATTCAAATCGCAACGGGCCTTCAGCTTGGTCCTTCAGACTACGTGTATCCTTACTACCGTGACGATGCTATGCTGCTGGGTGTGGGCATGCGGCCTTACGATCTGATGCTTCAGTTGCTGGCTAAGCGCGACGATCCTTTTTCAGGTGGGCGCACCTACTACAGCCACCCCAGCTTGAGGGATGATGACAAACCCAAAATTCCACACCAATCTTCGGCTACGGGCATGCAGGCCATACCCGCTACTGGTGCTGCTCTGGGCCTACAATATCGCGAGCAGCAAGGCATAGCTGACGATCCCCATGCCGTAGTGGTCTGCTCCCTGGGTGATGCCTCCATCACCGAAGGCGAGGTGGCCGAAGCCTTTCAGATGGCCGCACTACGCCAACTACCTATTCTCTACCTGGTGCAAGACAACGAATGGGACATCTCCGCCAGTGCCGACGAGGTGCGCGCCCAAAATGCATATGAGTACAGCCAGGGATTCAAAGGACTCGAAGCTTTTCAGGTCGATGGCTCTAGCTTTCAGGCTTGCTACGAGACTCTGGCCAAAGCACTAAAGATTGTACGCGAAGAGCGCAGGCCAGTTCTGGTTCATGCCGAGGTACCCCTACTCAACCACCACACCTCGGGCGTACGCATGGAGTGGTACCGCGATGATCTGGACGATGCTCGCTCTAGAGATCCATATCCAGTCATTCTGGAAGAGCTCAAGGAAGTTGGCTTTAGCAAAAAAGAAATTCAAAAGATCGAACAGGAGGCTTGCGATCTGGTACAGGCAGAATTCGAGCAAGCACTCCGAGCTGAAGATCCCAGGCCGGAAGACTTATTTACCCACGACTTTGCGCCCACACCTATCACGGAAGAAAAAGGTGTTCGCATTCCCGAGGATGCTGATTCCGTCGTCATGGTCGACTGCGCCCTCCACTCTGTCGAAGAACTCATGCGCGAGCATGTCGAATGCCTGCTCTACGGTCAGGATGTAGGCGGCCGACTGGGTGGCGTCTTCCGCGAGGCGGCGACCCTGGCCCAGAAGTTCGGTGACGAGCGCGTATTTAACACACCCATTCAAGAGGCATTCATCATAGGCTCTACGGCTGGCATGAGTGCCGTTGGTTTGAAACCCATCGTGGAGGTTCAATTTGCCGATTACATCTGGCCAGGTCTCAATCAGCTATTTACCGAAGTGAGTCGGTCTTGCTACCTATCTAATGGCAAGTGGCCCGTCTCCATGATCTTGCGCGTACCTATTGGTGCCTACGGGAGTGGCGGCCCTTACCACTCGTCTTCTGTCGAGTCGGTGGTAACCAATATTCGCGGTATCAAGATCGCCTACCCGAGTAATGGAGCAGACCTGAAAGGATTGATGAAATCAGCCTATCACGATCCTAATCCTGTGGTCATCTTCGAGCACAAGGGGTTATACTGGTCGAAGGTGCCCGGCACTGATTTTGCTAAAACCACTGAGCCAGGTGAAGATTACATCCTACCATTCGGGCAAGCCAATGTGTTGCAAGGCGTAGCAGAAAGCGAAGACCAGCCCACCCTTACCATCGTTACCTATGGCATGGGCGTTCACTGGGCGCTTAATGCCAGTAAAGACTATCGCAACCAAGTGGAGATCATCGATTTGCGCACGCTCTACCCGTTGGATGAAGAAGCTATCTTCGCTTCGGTGCGCAAGACCAACCGATGCCTGATCGTGACAGAAGAGCCGATCAATAACTCCTTCGCGCGCAGCCTGGCCGGGCTGGTCCAAGAGCAGTGCTTCGAAAAGCTCGATGCCCCCGTTATGACCATCGGCTCCGAAAATATGCCCGCCATCCCACTCAATAGTGTCTTGGAGCAAACCATGATCCCATCTGCTGAGAAAGTAAAAACCAAGATTAAAGAACTCCTCGAATATTAAAGTCAAATAGTTTTTTCGGTGCGTGCATCGAAAACCTAAACCAAGATAATCATGCCCAACCCCCTCTTCAAGCCATATATCGGCAAAAGCATTTCCTACCTCGGCGGAAAGTCCCTGGATGAGATTCAAACCAAAGCAGATAAAATCTACAAGCTCTCTTCCAATGAGAATCCAATCGGTGCTTCACCAGCGGCCATCGAGGCTATAAAAGGCGAATTGAGTGGCCTTCACCTATACCCCGACCGAACCGATAAAAAGCTTTGTGCGGCCTTGGCCGATTTTTATGATCAAGAGTTGAGTGCCGAGCACTTCTTCGCCGCTAACTCCGGATCGGAATCACTGGAGTACATCATACGGGCATTCATGGGTGAGGATATGGAGTGCATAGTCTCCACTCCCGGCTTCAGTCTTTATGAGAATCTGGTGAAGTGGGTAGGCGGAAAGCCCATTGTTGTTCCGTTGATCGGTGAAAACTTTGAGCTAGACGTAGATGGTATACTCGATAGCATCACGCCCAAGACGCGCCTTATTTTCCTGACCAGCCCCAACAACCCAACGGGTAGCTACATCAAAAAGGCAGAGCTGGCCTATTTATTGGACCGTATTCCTGAGCATGTAGTAGTCGTTTATGACGAGGTATATTACTTATTCACTGATGCGCCAGATTATAGCACGGCAATGCCATTCGTAAAAGCGGGTAAGCAGGTCATCGGTCTGAATAGCTTTTCCAAATCCTTTGGCTTGGCTGGTTTGAGATTAGGCTATTTCTACACCACACCCGGGCTTGTCAGCTACATTCGTGGCATGACGCGCCCGTTCTTACTCAACTCACTCAGTCTAAATGCTGGGATAGCCGCACTTCAAGACGATGCCTTCATAAAAGAAGCTGTAGCAGTTACCGTGAAAGGGCGCGAATACATATCCAGAGAACTCACCGACATCGGTATTCAACACTGGCCCTCTCAAGGTAACTTCGTGCTCGTTAAGCCACCTATGCCAACCGATGAGTTTGAGGCACTCATGCTAGAGCAGGGTATCATGGTCAGGCCCGTTGGTAATTTTGGTGCTGAAGGTTGTGTGCGCATAACGGTTGGTATACCAGAAGCAAATGAGGCTTTTGTACAGGCTGTAAAAGCGGTTTGTGCTGTAAACGTATAAGTACTTTTATACCTTTCTACGGGGAAGTTATCCACCTGCGAAAGTCTGACTGCCACTAACAGGTAGGCAGATATAAAAAATAGCAATCAATGTCTACACATATCGATGCAGCCGCTTCAGGCACTTTCACCCTTGGCGGCGATCTGACCATAAATCGTCTCGGCTATGGTGCTATGCGTATCACCGGCTCAGGCGTTTGGGGCCCACCCAAAGACAAGGCCGAAGCCCTTCGAGTTCTGAAGGAGTGTCTCAATCTAGGTATCAACTTTATAGATACAGCAGATAGCTACGGCCCATACGTGTCTGAAGAGTTGATTGCCGAGGCTTTGCATCCTTATGCCGAAGGATTAATAATTGCGACCAAGGCTGGCCTGCGTCGAACCGGCCCGAATCAGTGGCCCATCGATGCCCGACCCGAGCGATTGGAACAATGCCTCAAAGACAGCCTCCAGAGACTTAAACTGGAGCGCATAGACCTCTATCAGCTCCACCGTTTCGACCCCAAGGTGCCCGCCGATGAATTTTTGGGCAAGTTGGCAGAGCTCCAGCAGCAGGGCCTGATCCGCCACCTGGGCCTTTCCGAAGTCACCATCGAGCAGATCGAGCAAGCGCAGCAGCACTTCGAGGTCGTAAGTGTACAAAATAAATTCAGCCTCACCGACCGCAAATGGGAAGAAGAAGTCAAATGGACCGACGAGCGGGGTATCGGCTTCATCCCCTGGTACCCATTAGACGCGGGTGCTGTCGATAATGAGACCATCAAAAGTGTGGCAGAAAAGCACGGGGTGACGGTATTTCAAATCGCTCTCGCGTGGTTGCTAGTGTTTAGTGAGAACATCTTACCGATACCTGGCACCAGTTCGGTGGCTCACCTAAGGGAGAATACAGCTGCTGCTCATGTCGAGTTGGATGAGGAGGATATGGGGAGGTTGAATAAGCTTTAGTCAGAGCTAAAACTCAATTGATTTTTTACCTTTTTTGCTTCTGAAATTCGCTTTTCCTGATTATTCTTTATTGCATTTTCTTGCATTCGCGTGAATAGGCGAAACCAGTAGGTTGCTGGGATCATACCCCCGCTATGATGCTCGAGTCTATACATCAACTCTTCATTTGGCTTTTCGCGGTTGTTTACCAGTCTGCTTAGCTTGGTTTTGTGTATTCCGATATCTTCTGAAAATTCAATCATGGACTTTTCTGCAACAGAGACGTACCTTTTCAATTGATTTGCGAAAGAAAACTCCTCTATAAATAGAGATTGATCCAAGTAATCTTTAATCAAAAGCTTCATACGCATCAATTCAGATTGAAGCACTTGATCATCAGACATACTCTTCAATTGCTCTAGCCTGAGCCTTTTAAACTCTTCATCTGCCTCTTGCTTTTCGGCAGTCGACATACTACCTCTGAAGACATAGCTCTCCGCAATTTCTTCTTTGGTATACTTTCGCCTAAGTTCGTCGTAAGTAGGTTCTTCTTTATTAATCATCGTTCAAATATTTGTCGATGAGGCTAATGGAAAACGCACCTTCTATAGCCAGGTATCTTCCATATTGCCTAAATCCATATTTATCTTGGTAGTGCTCGATAAGTTGTGTTTTTGGCTCTAAGGACACGAATCCACCGTAGCCCTTTTTTATGGCCAAGCTAGCGGCAAAAGCAATTAAACATCCAGCTATTCCTTCAAGAGTTTTTTTATCGCCTTGTTGGCTTTTGGTTACTTCTAATAAATTGAGGTGTATCCGAAACTCATCAGGTCGATCGATCAATGACATCAAGCCCAAAATTTTGTCTCGATCTGATAGTGCGAACAGCTTGTAGGTGTCATTCCACTTCTCAGTGCTCCAATCGAATCCAAACTCAACATCACGCTTGATCTTTTGTAAATCGCCTCTTGATAGCTCCAAAATTTCACATTCGGTATTTTGGTTGGTTAAGCGATTCTTTAAGTACATGCAAAATACCTTTATTGCGTAATTTACGAAAATTTATTTACAAATTTTATAAACAAATATCGCCTCTTACTTCAGATATTTTCCGAAACAAAAATCGAGTGTCCGAAAATACGAACACTTGATTAACAATTTTTTCCTCAGCTAAGCTGAATAGCTATTACTTCCCTGGGCTGTAAGGTATAGCCGACTTGTGTACGACAATTCGAAGCTTTTCGTTGATATCTTTCACATAGCCTAGAGTGTATTCCACTTTCACTTCATTGCCCTCTAGGGTCGTGAAGTAGTAGTTGCCCATAGCGATGGCCATGTTGCAGCTGTTATTGATGATGCCGTCATTCTCCCAGCGCACATTGGTATAAGGCGCTATGGCAAAGCCTTTATCCTCAGGATAGGTATCGTTACCGCCCACGAAGTAAGATAAGGCCGCATCGAAAGAGCCCCTAAATTGGTCAACCGAGGCCAAGGTAGGCTTGAAAAGTACAGAGCTCAGATCATATCCATACAGATTCTGAATATGATCGGCCGCAACCTGAGAGTAGTCTCCGCCATCGGAGAAAGCTTTACCGATCTTTACTATGCCTTCTCCCCATTCTTGCTGAGCCGCTACCACTTCGGCTTCTGTGATACATTTGGGCGAATACAATTGTATCGCCCGAGCTTGTCCTTCTGCTTCTTTAGCAGATGATTGTTGGTTATTGACTGGTTGCTCGCAAGAAACCAGAAATAAGGCGGTCAGTAAAACGAAAACTGCTTTGTTTAGCATTTGAAAGCATTTTTGCTTGGCCTACTTTGTAAGATGGTGTTCGGCTTGTCCATTTGGTTTGGTACTGCCTTATACCCTGGTTTGAATTTCTATGTTCGGCTACACAAACTGCCTCTCCTGTTAAAATTGTCTTAAAATCGAGTTTGGTTTTAGGTAGGGGTGAGACTGGTGAAATTCTTTTGATCATCAGCCGCCCTTCAACCCCATCTCATTCAACTCGATATTGACCAAATCCCATTCCGATAGATCAACATCAGATGTGTCAGCCTGGGAATAATACCTAATACCTAAGGGCAGCCTGCGTACTTCTACAATTCTTCGACCGTTTCCGCCTACGGCACCACAGCTCCACATTTGAAAATCGATTGTTCTATTCGCCTGCTCTTTGTGCTGATAAATAATCGTTTGAGTTTTATTTGGCCCACAAAAATCCATGAGATTGCCTGCTGTGTAAAATACCATGACGGCTGCGAAAACAAACGTATAAAGAATTGCTCGCCAAGTACCGTGCTCTTTTTTCCTGCGCCATAGTATGACCAGGCTCCCCAATATCATAGTCGCAAAGAGCAGATGCTGCACCAGTGGTATAGAGTATTCAAATCCTGGGACAAACCCTACAAGTAAGAAGATAGAGCTGAGTAAAAGCCAGATTATGACTAGAGCTATTACCAGAAATGACTTCATTTTTCAAAAATCTTTGAGACTAATCGAACTCAGCACTAAATCTAACACAAGTCTAACCATATCCATTCACTAGCAATATGTTCATGTGATTTTTGAACACAAATCCGAGTGCAAAATCTCTCTGACTATTTTCAAAATATCCAAGTATGGTATGATTGGAATTCTCGTAATCTTCGGTTGTGTTCAGAAAATTTGGCTTGATATTAACAGCTATCCAGGTTCCAACCCTATCTAGGGAAGTGAAAAAAGCGTCTATAATCTTAGATGCTTCTTCCTGATCTAGAGCTGTCCCTAAACTACTTTTAGAAAAATACTTTTGGCCATTAGTCAGTATGTCATTCAGCAAATTTTTTGCTTCGATCTTTGCCAAGCTGGACATTTTCAGTACTTCTTTGCCATTCCAAACATTACCGGGCTTAGGCTTAAGAATAGGTTCATCCATACCTTCCGTAAAGACGTATTCTGTGTAATCCCCTAACTCCCTGTAAATATCTTCTCTAACCATCTCATTATGAAAGTCACCTAATTCGAGAAGATTAATAAGGTCACGCCCTAGCTTTCTAGTATCGATGGAATCCGAAATTGGCAGAGTTAGCCAGTAGGTATTAGCATTAGCAGACTTGTCCAGAGCATCTATAAGTCGGTCCACTTCTTTTCTATTTTCTTCCATGAAAACAAAGTAATACTATCAAGGAGCCTGTTGATTTGGCAGGCTAAATATCTACAACCCCAAACCACCAAACACAAGTCCCCACCAAGACCAGTACGACACCTGCAACCACGCCCTTCACAACCCCTTTCACATGCTAGGATAGATCATCTGCCGTGGGACAGTTTTGGGCCGCATAAATGCAGGTTTAATTTTTATGTAGATCATACCTCTAACGTATAGATGCATTTATACGGCTACCTCACCAGCGTCACATCTCCCTTAAACACCTCCACCGTGCCATCTACAAACTCGATCTCGGCCAGATAGACGAAGACGGCGGGGTTGAGCAGCTGGCCTTGATGAAAGCCATCCCAGCCGAAGGCAGGATCGTTGGGCCTGAAATTGGATGCGCTGAAAACCGTCTCCCCCCAGCGGTCGGCGATGAGGAAACTTTTCACCTCGACGACAGCATCGGTGCGGGCATAGGGGAAGAAACGGTCGTTATCGCCATCTTCGTTGGGGCTGAAGGCCGTGGGGAAGTAGACGGGGCGGGTACGATCTACCAACACCAGAATCGTAGCCTCGGCCGAGCAGCCATCGAGGTCTAAAACATCGAGCCTGTACGTCCGACTCTCAATCGTATTTACGAAGGGGTAGGGGCAATTGGAGCAACTCAAGTCGACAGCTGGACTCCAGCTGAGTTGGTCTATCTCGCTGGTATCTACCGTAAATTGGGGGACGAGGCGTATGCTATCGCCCAGCTGTATCTCGACCTGATCGATCAGGAAGAGGCCCAGCTCATCGGGCGGGTTTACGACAACGGCTTCACTGAGTTCGCAGCCATTTACATCTTGCACGATGGCGGTATAGCTACCCGCTTCGAGATTGCCGAAAGCCGGACTGGTCTGAAAGCTTTCGCCATCATCGATCGAGTAAATGTAGGGTGGGCTATCGCCGATCACGTCGCTGAAATCGATCCGACCTGCAGGAACAGCACAAGTCGCTTCGGTCAGTGTCAACTCAAAATCGGTCAGTAAGTTCTGACTCAGACTGAGCCGATCGATGGCCGAGCAGCCGTTGTGCTCATCGATGACTTGCAGGGTGTAAGTACCCACGCCCTCAACTATAGGGCTGGGCCCGTCGGCCCCGGAAATAATCTGGCCCTGATCCGTGCTCCAGATGTATGTGAAAGGCCCCGTACCCAAGGCGGTAGCAGGTAGTGTGGTGGGCGTGGATTCACAGTTTTGGGCAACGTCTTCACCAGCATCTACAAGGGGCGGTGTGATATCTTGCTCGACGATCAGCTCGAAAGTAGACGTACAGCTATTGAGCACATTGCGAACCAACAGGGAGTAGGTGCCTGGTGCGCTGACCGTAGGCTGCAGCCCGTCCGTTCCGCCGGTAAAAGTCCCGTCGGTGGTCGTCCATTCCACCTCAAAATCAACACCCTGACTACTGCCCAGGGCATTCAGCTCGATCTCCGTTATATTGCAGTTCAAGACTTCCGCAGGTAGGACCGTCGCGGTAGGCGGAAATACATCCTGTACTACATCAATCGAATTGGTAGAGGTACAGCCGTTGTCCGTATTAGTGAGTAGGAGGGTGTAGGTGCCCGCCTCATCGACCGTAGGCATAGACGTATCGCTACCACTTACCACATTGCCATCTGAGGTCGACCACGCATAGATGAAAGCCGCCCCAGAGCTAGACCCCGAAGCATCGATCTGCTCGAAGGTGTTTTCGCAGTCTAGCTCGTCGGCCGCTTCGATCACGATAATGGGCGAAGCCGTGTCTTGACCGATGATCACTTGATCTTCCGATTGGCAGAAGTTGTCACTATTGAGTGCGGTAAGCATATAAGTTCCCGGCTGATCGACCTCGGTCATAAGCTGATCGGTCGGGCCTGAAAAATTGCCATCTGTTGTAGACCAGACGTAGGAGATGCCACTGCCTGAATCTGCCGTAGCACTAGGATTGAAGCTCGTTTCTGAGCAGGTGAGGGTGAAGCCTGCCCCAGCATCGACTTGTGGAAGCTCGCGATCTATGGTTACTTCTACCTCATCTACGGCTATACACCCGTTTACGAGGTCGTTGACCGCCAGCTGATAGGTACCCGGTACGGTAATCAGCACGCTAGGGCCATCGGTTGGGCCGTCTATGTTTCCACCTGCGGAAGTCCAATTCAAGATAAAGTCATTGCCCTGGCTGGTCCCCGATCCACCCAGTACGAAGCTACTATCCTGGCAGTTGAGCACTTGGTCCAGACCCGCGTCAGCAGTCGGGCCGAGTGTGTCTTGCGCAATCTCTACCAAGTCGAAGGCCGTGCAGCCGTTGTCGGTATTAGTGATCTGGAGCCTGTAGGTGCCCGATGCGTCTATGTTCGCTGTATCCTGATCGGTCGGGCCTACAAACTGACCATCTATGCTCGACCATTCGTAGATGAAATTCGCTCCAGAAGAAGACGCGCTGCCGTCGAGTTGCAAACTCGTATCGCTGCACGTGAGTGTATCCGTTGGACCGGCTTCGACTACCGGTGCGAGAGTGTCGGTATCGACCAAGATCGAGTCTATAGCCAGGCAGAAATTGCTATTGTCGACGACCTCTATGATGTAGGTGCCCGGCTGGTCGAGGCTGGTCTGTAGCATATCATCGGGTCCCGTCAGATTGCCGTCTGGTGTAGACCAGTTGTAGCTGAATGTTGACTCAGTCGAGCCTGTGGCTTGCGTAGTGAAAGCCGAGTCGGTGCAGATGATCGTAAAATCGGAACCGGCATCTACATCTGGAATGTCGCGATCTATTTGAACGGAGACTTGGTCGGTGGTCCTGCACCCATTTTCGGTATTGGTGACTTGCAACTGATAGCTTCCTGGTGTGGAGACCAGCACGGTTTCGCCATCGGCCGGGCTATCGAGGCTGCCACCAGCGGAAGTCCATAGAAAAGAAAAATCTGATCCTGTACTGCTGCTCGCTCCGCCGAGTATGAAGCTGCTGTCCTGGCAATTGAGGATCTGATCGAAACCGGCATCGGCTATAGGCGAGAGGGTGTCTATGCCTATCACCACCGTGTTGGTGGAGGCGCATCCGTTGGTGGTATCGACTACGACTAGTTGGTAGGTGCCTGGCGCATCTATGCTGGTATTTGCCTGACCGGTCGGGCTGGTGAACTGACCGTCTACACTGGACCACTGGTAAGTGAAGTCTGCACCTGAAGACGAAGCACTGCCATCGAGCATCAATTCGGTATCTGCACAAGTGAGGGTATCGTCAGGGCTGGTGATGGCATTCGGAGCGAGGGTGTCGATGGTGACCGTGACCTGGGCCATAGATTCGCAGCCGTTGCCTTGGTCGAGTATGGTGAGTTGGTAGGTGCCTGCAGCATTGACGGTGGGCTCCAGGCCGTTTGTACCGCCCTGAAAAGTACCGTCAGCAGTTTCCCAGCTGATGGTAAAGCCGGTACCTTGGTCTGATGCCGTAGCGTCGAGCTGTACTTGACTAGTATTGCAGTCGAGCTGATCGGGTACTTGGATCTCAACAGCTGGCAGGTCGCCCTGCTCGACCACGCTGACGGTATCGAATGCCGTGCAGCCATTGTCTTGATCGGTGACTTCTATTTGGTACAAGCCTTGTGCATTAACCGTAGGTGTAAGGGTGTTTTGACCCGACTCGATATTGCCGTCGGCCGTCGTCCAGTTGTAGGTGAAGTTCCCTGCCGTGCTGGAGCCGATGCCGGAGAGCTGCTGTGAACCTGCATTGCAGTCGATGGTAACTGTCGCACCGGCCTCGGCATTAGGAGGTAGGGTATCAGCCTGTACTAAAACCGTGCTTTCTCTGAAGCAACCATTACTCGTGTTGGTGACTTCCAAGGTGTATGTACCGGCGGCACCGACGATGGGCTCTAATGTGTTTTCGCCCGATATGATCTGCCCGTCTGTAGTGGTCCACTCGTAGCTGATGCCACCGCCGGTGGAAGAACCCGAACCATCTAACTGAATGAGGGTGTCTGTACAAGTGAGCCTGTCTGGTTCTAAGGTTTGTGCTGTTGGTATGTTTTGGTCGGCCGTTACGACTATTGAGCTTTGGTTGGTGCACACAGTCGTGCCATCGGTATACACCAACAGCAAAGTATAGGTACCTGGCTGGTCGGCAATGGCGATGGGCGTATTGGCACCCGATACGATATTACCATTGATGGTCGACCACTGAAAGCTGTATCCTGGGCCAGAAATGGAGAAGCTACCGTCTAGGGTCACTGTAGCATCGTCTGTACAAGACAACTGACCCGGGTCGATAACAAAGAGATCCATAGGAACGACGGAAACGGTTACCTGGTCTGACTGCTCGCAAACGGGCGCAAAGGCCAGCTCATCGAGGGCAAAATCATTACCGCCGTTTTGGGTATTTTGATTGGCAATGCAAATCTCTGCACTGGTATTGCCCCCGCTATTCCAGCTGCCGAAAAATTGCTGCCAGTTGCAAACGGCAGAGGTTAAACTGAACGGATTGGCAATCTGCTGTCCATTTATGAAGAATTGCAAAACAGCTGGGTTGGTGTTCTCCACGGAGGTGAGCCAGGCCGACAATTGATAATTGACATTTGGCAGTACGCTCACGGTCTGGCACCATACGTTCTCTCCCGGTTGGGTTGCGCCATTTACGACCAGCATTTGACTGCCGCTAAAGGCTGGACAGTCTGCAAAATTGGAATGGGTTTGATTAGAATTACCTGCTACTGCAAACTCGCCTTCGTTGCTGAGTAGCCCGAATATGCCCCCCGTGCCGGGTACATAGTCGCTGGTAAAGTCTGCCAGCCCCGACTCGAAGCCCGGATTGGCGAGCAGGTTGTCGTTTGGGTTGACAACAGTCGTCGAGAGTGTATATGTTGTCGTTGAGTTGACGAATACCTGTGGATTGGGGCTGTTGGGGTCGGATAGTCCAAAAGCTGGACTCCAGGTGTAGGTTACATCTCCGCCGCCGGTATAAAAACCGCTGAGTTGAACTACATCTCCTGGAGGACAAACCGTGATATCGTCACCAGCATTGGGGCTGCCAGAGCATTGACCAAAGACCGAGTTTGTAGACCAATAAGCGATAAAGCCGTAAGCAAGTATGAGGGCTGGGAGTCTCATGAGGGAGCGTTAATGAGGGGTTAAGATATAGATTTTGGTGCGCGTTTGAGCATCGATACTCCCTAAAGGTAGGCTACACAATTTTTGCTGTGCTATCTTGCAGCCATGCCGCATCAATTTGCCCGTATAGATAGTTTGGAACGCGAGTTGCACCTCAGGCAGCTGCAAGTGCAACGATTGTTGCAAATTACGCAGGCTATCAATAACAACGTGGCCGCCGAAGACCTATTCGGCATGTATCGGGCTTTTCTGAAAAACGAGCTTCAACTCAAGCGCATGGCCCTATTCGTGCGCCAGAGAGAAAAGGACGATAAGTGGGAGTGCTCGGCTCAAATCGGTCTTAAAGACAGTGAATGCGCCGTTGACTTGAGCGATCAGCTATCGGAGTATAGGCGGCTAGGTAATTTGCACGATGCTGACCATCCATTCTTGCAAAAGTTCAAAGTAGTGGTGCCCGTTTTGCATAAGGAGCGGCCCATCGCTTTCGTATTCGTAGGGGAGTTCGAGGAAGAGGACGATATGTACGAGCGCATACAGATCATCACGACCATAACGAATGTGATTGCGGTAGCGATAGAAAACAAGCGCCTGTTTCGCCGCCAGCTAGAGCAAGAGCGCCTGGAGGCCGACTTCGAGCTGGGTGCTCAGGTCCAGAACCTGCTCATCCCCAAGAAAATGCCTGCCAACGAACGCTACGAGCTGGCTTCGATCTACAAGCCGCAGCTGGGTGTAGGTGGCGATTACTTCGACTTCGTCGAGTTTGAAGACGGTAAGCTGGTGTTTTGTATAGGCGACTTTTCGGGTAAGGGTATACCTGCCGCATTACTCATGGCCAACTTCGAGGCCAGCTTTCAGTCGCTGATCAGAAACCGGCCAGACCTGACCGATTTAGTGTACGACCTCAATTCCAATGTGTTTAGGGTGACTGAGGGCGAGCGTTTCGTTACCTTCTTTGTGGCTGAGTACGACAGGCATACCCACCAGCTCACTTATGTCAATGCGGGCCACCCGCCCGCCTTGCTCGCCAGCGAGGAGGGCTTGCAGCTACTCAGCAAAGGCACTATGGTGCTGGGTTCTTTCCCCGAGCTCCCCGTACTGGAATCCGAAACCATACGCGTACCCGAAGAGTGCCTGATCGTGACCTATACCGATGGACTAACGGATATGCAAAGCCCAGCTGGCGAAACTTTTGAAGAGGAAATGTTCTTCAATTTCACGCGCAGGCATTTTCATCTTTCCGCCCGCCAATACAACCAAAGGCTCACAGATCAGCTCGAAGACTTCAGGGCCGGCACCTCTTTTCCCGACGACCTAAGCATCATGACTTGTCGTATTTTTGCAGACTAATTATAAGATAAAACGAATCGGTCATTGGGCCGTTATTATTAGGTATTTACCCGACTGAATGAAAAACAAGACAACAGCAGCTACACTGGCGTTTTTCGGGGGCTTTCTAGGCTTGCATAAATTTTACTTGCAAGAAGAAGGTACGGGTGTATTTTACCTCATACTATCAGTCATCGGGATTCGGCTGAATATCATTCCGTTAGGGGCGCTATTGGGCGTGATCGACTGCATTGTGTTGCTAAATATGTCTGAGCGCGACTTCAACCAAAAGTACAATCGTAACGAAAAGGATTCAGAAGAGATCAAACCTAAAAGTACCAAAAAGAATAGCCGTTACGAGCGCTACCAGGAAAGGGAAAGGCAACGCCGCCAGCGTGGAAACAGCCGTTCATTTCAGCGCAAGCGCAAAGTGCCGGATATACCTGCGAGCTCTTCGCCTCGTATGCCTAAAAAGCAGATGGCCAAAATACAGGCCAATCTGGAAGAAGGTATTCGCTACTTCAAAGACTTTGAATTCGATCGTGCCATCAAGTCATTCGAGCGGGTGCTAGAGCTCGACCCGACTAATGTGGCTGGCCACTTCAACATAGCTTGTGCTTATAGTTCTGAAGAGCAGGCCGACAAGGCATTTTACCACATTGATCGGGCCGTGGCATTGGGTTTTCAAGATTTTGAACGCATACGCACACACGACTCCTTGGCTTATCTTCGCATCCAAGATGAATTTCCGATGTTTGCAGAAGGTGGCTTCAGACTGAGCCCCGATGTAAAATCCAAACCCGAGTCCTCGACAGATACCATGGCGCCATCTGAAGAACGGACTGAGGCAGAAGCCGCTCCCACCGGTGACCTGCTCGACCAACTCAACCGCCTGGCAGAACTTAAAGAAAAGGGGCTCCTGACCGAAGCCGAATTTACCAGACAGAAAAAACGCCTTTTGGGCTAGCTCGCATTAAAACCATGACCGCAGCCGAATTAACAACCGACGCAATTCTTCCACTGCAAACGACCGACAAGGGAGACGAAGCCCTGGGACTGATGAGCGATTTTTATCTGCGCCACTTGCCTATCGTACAGGAGGGGCGATTGGTACGCATTATTAGTGAAGACGATCTGCTCGATTCAGACCCTCAAGCCGAAATAGGGGGTTACGTACATATGCAGCGCCCGCCAGCTGTGCGCGCCGAAGATCACTTGTATGATGTAATGAAGCTATTGGCCCGCCATCAACTCACCATTGTACCCGTGGTCGACGCCGATATGAAATACCTCGGTATGATCACTGCCGAAGACGTGCTCAGCTATTTTAGCGAAAGCGGCAGCTTTCAAGATCCTGGCGCTATTGTCGTGCTCAGCATGACCCGCCACGACTACTCGCTGGCCGAAATATCTCGCATCGTTGAAAGTGAAGGCGTACTGATTCTCTCCAACTTTGTACGTTCCTTTCCCGACTCCAATCGCATCGAAGTAACCATTAAACTCAACAGCGAATCTGTTGGTGCCATTATGGCTACGCTAGAACGCTACGACTACAACGTTAAGGCGAGCTTCAATGAGCGAGAATTCAGAGACGCGCTAATGGACCGGTACGATAGCTTGATGAATTATCTGAATGTGTAATTGAAATATAATTGCTTAGGTGCCACAGTCACCTAAGCAATTATATTATTTCTAGTCCACCTCTATATCGCCGTAGTTGGTCCATATCTTAATTGTACCGCCCCGCCCATTGGATGCAAATCGGCCTTCTATAGACTTTGAGCGGCCTTCATTTTCTCTTCGATTAATGGCCAGATTACGGGGTGCGGTAAGACTTCCGTAAGAGGAATAAGCGGAAAATTCATAGCTATACCCATCTTCAATGCCAATCTCTACATCGCTGTAGTTGCCGCGAATTTTTATCTCTTGAAACCCCTTCATCAACTTAGAGATATCGATATCTCCGTAGCCTGTTTCTATATCCAGGCTTCCTCGTACGGTACCGATAGAATATTCGGAATATTGAGAGCGCGATCTCAAGTTGGCCACCTCGTCTATGTCGATATCGATGTAACCAGCCTGCATAACAATATCTCCCGCAGTTTCTATTTCTAGCTCACCATATCGGTGGTCTATATCTAGCGAACTTACCCGATCTATCTCGGTATCGCAGTAGCGGGTGTACAGGTCGAGGGTTCCGGCATCATTCAGGTCTAGCTCGCCGTAGGAGATCTTTATCTGGGCATTGCTACCTAGGCGGTCGATCTCTGTGTCGCCATATTGAGCCTCGATCTGGCAATACTCGCTGAAAGATTCAGCATAGATATCCCCGTATTTGATTACCATGTTTGCAGGGCCCTCGTGATCGTCTACGTACAGGTCGCAGTATTTGGCATCGATGTCTAACTGCACCGTAGTCGGCAAGCGAACTTCATAGAGGATCTTGAATTTTCCGTGCTCGCTATTGTTCCGTGTATTGATAGAGGTTCGGGCCGACACCCTGGCATCAGATCCATCCATGCTAATGCCGATCCTGTCGAATACTTTATTGGCAGATTGCTGACTGTTTGCTTGTACGACCACTCTTACTTTGATATCGACTTCATTTTGACTGTGGTGAGTGATTTTGATCGATCCATGCCGATTCATTAAATCTACTCGCCCGTCGCGATTGATCTTGAAGTTGCCATCGTAGGTTTTGACGAATTCGTCATACCCGCAGCCGGGGCCATTGCTGGCATAAGTCAATGCAGGTAATAAGAGTAGTAGAAGTGTGTAGACTTGATACTTAAATGCTGTTGGTTTCATGATAATCTGAATTTGCTGGAGCTCCTTCTGATACGGGCAGGTGTTTGAGGATACGTTCCAGGATTTGTAGTTTGATTCTGTATGATTCTATAAGACGCGAGACGAGTCCTGCTCGTTCATCTTGTGGTACGTTGGCTAGCTCGCTTTTTATTTCGTTCATAGCCAGATCGATGGCTTCCAAATCGGTCTCGAGCTGTGGGTCATCGTTGTGTTGTTTGACGAGTTCAAAGCGTTCGGCTATCTCGCTTTGGAAGTGGGCTTCCGTATCGGCGAAGTCGGGCTGCACCTGCTCGATGAGGGCCATGTAATCGTCTTGGCCAGATTCGTAGCCGCTGCTGCGGCCTAGTAGGAAAGCAGCGGTCATGAGTAGGGCTACGGCCGCAGCAGCCCCCATAATGTATCGGGTAGGCAGGCGGCGAACGACAGCCATTTGCTTCTGTTCAGTCGACCTGTTGCTTACGACCTGCATAGCGGGGCGAGCATCCATTTGGCGTTCTATGCCAGCCCACAAGGAAGCGGGTAGCTCATGGTCTTCAAAATCTTCGCGATTGGACTTAATAAAGTGCTCCAGATCTGGGTCCGTCTCGTCGAGATCGGCACAAATCCTTGTCCAGAGTGCAGGCGATGGTCCCTCTCCCTCAAAGGAAGCTCGATAATCGCCCACGAATTTTTCTAGTGTTATTGGATGCATGACGGTTTATCTTTCGGGTTTGCGATTGATGGTGTTTAGGCGGCGAGTAGTTCTCTGAGGCGTTTCTTGCCTCGGTGATATTGCGATTTGCTGGTAGAACTCGAAATACCGAGTATCTCCCCAATCTCTTCGTGGTCGTAACCCTCGAAAAGATATAGGCTGACAACCACCCGATATCCTTCACTCAGCCCTCCAAGGGCTTTTTTGACCGAGTCGACACTCAGCATGCTGGGGTCGTAGCCTTCCTCGGTGGTCTCAACGACTCGGTAGTCGTGTCGCTCCACTTCGAGCTCTTCGGTCAGTAGTCGCCTCCGCTTCAGATGATCAATGCACCGGTTCACGACGATCCGCTTGATCCAGGCACCGATCGATGACTGAAACTTGAAGGTGTCTATGCGGCTGAATACATCTACAAAGGCCACTTGCAGTACGTCTTCTGCATCGTGTACATTGTTGAGCATACGCTTACAGACATTGTACATGCCTTTAGCGTATTGCTGGTACAGGGCGAACTGGGCTTGTCGATCTCGACGAAGACATCCTTCAACGAGCTCTCGATGTTGGTTGGCGTAGTCGGCTGTTTCCATGTCCGTTTTGTGTGTAGCGATTACCATACGGGGATGGTTTGAGGGTAGTTGTCTTTGCTATAGAAAGACGAAGGGGAAATTTAAGGGTTGCATCTGCTCGACACATTTGATTAGGTTTGGCTAAACACAACGCTTTTGCTGCCCGACACATCCGATGAACTTTAGTCAAGCACAACGCTTCTACTGCTCGACACATCCGATGAACTTTAGTCAAGCGCAACGCTTCTACTGCTCGACACATCCGATGAACTTTAGTCAAGCATAACGCTTGACTAAAGATACAGCGGATGAGCTCGTTAGACTTTTTAGCGGACGAATGTCGACTCGTAGACCGCTTCATTACCGCGTTCGTCCCAGACTTTGAGCAGGAATAGGTGCTCGCCGCGCGAGATACGACCGTCGAAGGTGTGGGTGATCTTTCCACTTTTGGCGTCGTGCTCCATGAGTATCCATTGGCCGTCGATTTCGGCGCGATAGCGGAATCCGCCGTCGACTTTCATACCTCCAAATCGGTCTGATAATCGGAAAGTAAACGACGACTGTTTTGGCATCGACCTGCGGAAGTCTATATTTTCAATAACCGGCGCTTCGCGATCAATCATAATACAGTACGAACCAAACTGGCGCGTGCGTGCCTCTAGCCATTTACCGGCCCATTTGCCACCCAGGCTTTGCAGTTTACCGCCCGGCAAACAGCGTGCTATGACGGCGTAGGCACGCAGGCTATCGGGGAAATTGGCGTCGGGCAAAATGCGCATGTTGGCCGATTTGTGCAGTGGCACCTCAGGCCGATGTAAGTGGTGAACCGGACTGTAAATATTTGCGGATTCATCGCGGGCTTGACTGTATTGCAGCTGTAAGTCTCTATAAAGTGCGCCGGGCGGTAACTCGAATTCCATGTCGCTGCGCTGTATCAAATTGCCCTCGTCGTGCAGCAGCTCGTAGTTGAAATTGGCACCCAAAGGCCGGGGCTTAGGTTGATGCAAAACTTCAAACACTACTGATGATCGATTGCCTGCAAAGTCGTCGACTTCGATGACAAGCTGACTGCGCTTACCGGCTGGCAAGCGAAACTGACCGTGATAATTACTGGTCGCATAAATACCCAAACTATCACCCGGCAACCTAAATAGGCGGTGGAACCAGCTTGTATTTTTCGTCCACTCAGCATAGTCGGTATGGGCGTTGAGGTAGCGCGTTTCTTCAAACGCCACCGCATCGAATCTGAAGGCGTGCAGACGTGTAGAATCTACCCACAGCTGCGCAGAGTAAATGCCATTGTAGTTGGGCATGCCATTCTGGCGGTCGTAGGCTTTGATGCCTACAGCCAAAAGCGGCTGATGGACAATGATGGTATTTTCCGCTGCACGGTATCGACCCTCAGCGGTGCGCTTCAGACGTATTTGATGCTTGTTGATGGTACGCGAGTGCTCGTCTAGCTCGTAGACCATGAGCTGGCGCAGATCGGGCTCGCGGCTGTCGGCTATGCGCAGGCCAAAGTGCAGTGGGTTGATTGCCCGATCGGTAGAGGCCTCGCGTATCTCAAAGTGAAGATGTGGCCCAGAACTACGCCCTCTATTGCCAACCTGACCGATGGTTTGCCCTTCGGAAACTGGAAAGTCTTCTGGCCCGAAATGGAGCGTAATTCCAAAAGTCTCTTCCTCGTATTGCCGGGCGCGAAGGGTGTCAAATAGCTCTGGTGCCAGGGTATTCAAATGCCCATAGACAGACCGATAGCCGTCGGGATGGTCGATGTAAATGGCCTGACCATATCCACCCGCCGATGCAACTATGCGGCTTACGAAACCCTCAGCCACAGCCAGCACAGGCGTACCGGTCGAGGCCCTGAAATCGATACCCGCATGAAAGTGATTGGAGCGCAACTCACCGAATGTACCCGTCACCAGTAGTGGGCCGTTAAGCGGGGAGCTATAACTGGGATACTGAGCATGAATTTTTAGACTTCCGCAGGTAGAAACTATTGCCATCAACAGCAAGCCGACTCGCATACATAAAGACATGAATTTCACTTCTTGAAAAATAAATTTGGAAAAGCTTCTCTGGGCTCACGACTCAAGACTTGATGCTGAATAAATCCACGCAAGAATCCCCAACCGTAGCTGTATAATTGAATAAAACTGGCGGGGACTGCCTGCAAGGCAATGGGTAGGCTACCCGTAGATCGCAGCGCGTCTAAAAACAGTAAAATCGCCAACAGCAAGAGCGGATTCAATGCCCAGACCGACCAGGTGATAGCCATAAAAACCAAAAAAAGGCTACCCAACAAGAAGAGTGTTGGCAGGGCAAATACCAACTTGAATCGAGTGGGGTGCCAGCGCATTAGAATGGTGCGCACCAGCCCGAATTTGTAGACTTGCTTGCGAAACTTGGCAAAATCGATACGCCGCTTGTGGTATACGTAGGCTTCGGGAATAAGACCGGTGCTGAAGCCCGCATCCATGATGCGATAACTCCAGTCGGGGTCTTCACCCGGGTGTACATCACCATAGCCGCCTACAGTTTCGTAGACCTTCCGGCTCACGCCCATATTGAAGGAGCGGGGCGTAAATTTATCGAGATTGACCGCCTTTCCACGTATACCTCCGGTCGTAAAAAAGGAGGTCATGGCGTAGTTGATGGCTTTTTGTGTGTCTGTGAAGCTGGAGTGGGCTGCGTCGGGTCCACCATAGGCATCGAGCTTACGCGCATTCAGCGATTCTTCTACGGCCTCGAAGTAGTGTTCTGGTATCAGGCAGTCGCTATCGAAAAAAACGAGGTACTCGCCTTCTGCACGAGCCATACCGTAGTTGCGGCTGTCTCCTGGCCCGCTATTCGGCTTCTGAAAATACTGGATATCGAGTTGGTCTTTATACTGCGCGATGACTGCCTCGCTGCTCTCGGTACTTCCATCTTCGACGACCACCAGCTCGAAGTTTTTGAACCGTTGGCGGCTCAGGCTATCAAGCAGTTCGGCCATCTCGTCGGGCCGGTTGTAGACGGGTATTATGATGGAGTATCGCATCGGGAACGAAGATACGATTTCATCCAAGCTGAAGCTCCTGCTCTTGAACTCATCCGCTACTAGCTACATCCAAGCATCCAAAGTGCGCCCACCAAAGGTCGGCAAGCTTGCGCCTACCCACTTGGCAGGCAGGCATATTCAAGGTATCAAATCCACGCCCTACTTGAAAATCAGTGGCATCCCTAAAATCCTGGCATCCGTGTTAAAGATCAATCCAGCTATATTCGCGTTACAATGAAAATCTAGCATTATGCCAGCCGTAGCCAGCAAACAAGATCTAGCATCCATCCTCAAAACTCAGCGCGCCAACACGCGAAATATGGCCGCCACCACCGCCACCCAAAGGCGCGAGCGTATCAAGCGGATAGAAGACTACCTGACGGATGAAGCCAATCGCAATCGGCTGGTCGAAGCACTGCAAAAAGACTTCGGCAAGCCGGAGGTCGAGACCCTTACCTCAGAGGTAGGTATCGTGCTGACCCATGCCAGATACGCGCGTAAACGGCTCGCCAGATGGATGAAGCCCAAGCGGGTAAGGACACCGCTCAGCCTGTTCGGTACGACTTCTCATATACGCTATGAGCCGAAGGGGCAAGCCCTCATTATCTCGCCTTGGAACTACCCTGTCAACTTGAGCCTGTATCCCCTGATTGGTGCTATTGCGGCAGGTTGTACGGTGGTGCTCAAGCCCTCGGAGGTGACCCAGCACACCAGCGCGTACATGCGCGACATGCTCAGCGATCTATTCCCGCCAGAGGAGGTGTCGGTGGTACTTGGTGAGGCCGAGGTGTCGCAAGAGCTCACGGCTATGCCTTTCAATCACATTTTCTTCACGGGTAGCCCGGCGGTGGGTAAGAAGGTCATGGCTGCCGCCGCTAAAAACCTGGCCAGCGTAACCCTAGAGTTGGGCGGCAAGTCGCCTTGTATAGTCGACGAAACGGCCAATCTGGGCCAAGTGGTCGATCGCATCGTTTGGGCCAAGCATTTCAATTGCGGGCAGACGTGCATCGCGCCAGATTATCTGCTTGTACACGAAAGTCAAAAAGAAAAATTGATCGGCCAGTACCTCAAAGCCATCGAAAGCTTCTATGGTGCCGACCCGCGAAAGTCTAAAGACTACGCCCGTGTCGTGAGCGAGAAACACCATCAACGCCTGAGCGATCTGCTAGAAGATGCACTCGATAAAGGGGCCACCATCCTCGCCGGCGGACAGCGCGATCCCGAAAGCCGATACTTTGCCCCAACCCTCGTCGTCGACTTACTCGACAATGCCGAACTCATGCACGAAGAGGTTTTCGGCCCCATCATGCCCCTGCTCACCTACCGCGATCTCGACGAGGCCATCCGCTTCATCAACGACCGGCCCAAACCCCTCACCCTCTATATGATGAGCCGTAGTCGCACCCATATCAAGCGGGTGTTGAATCAGACTTCCGCAGGTGGAACCCTCATCAATGAATTGTTGCTCGGCTATGCTAATCCCGAATTGCCCTTCGGCGGCGTGAATAATAGCGGCATCGGGAAGAGCTTCGGTCACCATGGCTTCCTGGAGTTCAGCAATGAGCGGTCTGTACTTCGCCGTCGCTTCCTCGACCTCAAGATGATCTACCCACCCTACCCGGAGAAAAAGTTGAAGCTGGTGCGGTGGTTGCACAAGAAATTATAAACGGGTTTGGCGGTGAGGCCAAACCCGTTTGTTGAAGTAATAGAAAAGCTGGTTGCTTTTCTACAAATTATTGCCCTTCCGTCAATGGAATGGGAAACTGAGTAAATATCTGATCTCCAGGACGGTCAATTGGTAGGAATGAGTCATTCAATCTATTATATCTACGTAGATCGAACATCTGCTGACCCTCTGACCATAGTGAATAAGTCCGCTGGTAAAGGATTTCGTCTATTAATGAGTCAGTATCGGTTGGTCCACTGTAATCGTCGAGATTGTTGCCATTTCGCACCGCATTAATTGGACCTACGGGGTCTCCCATGCCAGTTTGCAGCCTTGCCTCTGCTAAAATCAATAACAATTCCTCGTTGCGAATGATATCGATAGGTGCTACAACCGATTCATAAAGAGCTGATTCAAAATCACCGAACAGGCTATCTAAACTTGATGGATTGGCTCTTCTAGCAAATTTGTTTATTCTCAAATCTCCAGCTGAGGTATCTGCAATTATGCGCGGATGAACGATGATTTGATCTCCATTTTGCCCCGGAGGACGGAAGACTGGATTGAGCTGATCTCCAGGATTGGTGCTAAATATGTGCTTAGGACCAGCACCTAGCTCCCCGTTCAAATCCACAAAGGATGCTTCTACACTAGCTAGTGCTTCCTCAAAGAGACTACCTTGTATAGCGACTCTTGCTGCAATAGCTCGGTTGAATGCAACTAACCCATCTGCATCATTGAAACCAGCAAAGCCATCAGATAGTGCAAAAGAAATGGTACTTCCGTCTAGCTGATCAGCGGCATCATCGAGAATTTGTAGCAAAGCAGGATATGCCTGAGCGGGTGGAACATATGGCCCGAGATTATTCAAATCTGCTACATCTATTCGAACACCATTATCACCTAGCATAGCCAGTATTTGGCTAATCATATAGGCCTGAATAGTGTTAGCAAAACCCCTGTAACCATCTTTCTCTGCATCGGTGATCGCATCGATATTATCAAGTGCTTCTAATAGTAGGTTGCAGTTTTTTACAACTCTGTACCGGGAAGAGAAGGGAGCAGTTAGATAAAAGGTATTATTATCAAGTTGAGCACCATCCTTGCCTAATAGCTCTTCCTGATTTCTAGGATCAGCATCGAAAAGGTACAGTTCGCGAGCAACAGACCCAGTCGCTGTAACATATACACCGAAGCTATTGCGCATACCTGATTCGATGCCAACGACTAACAAATCGAGATCGCCCTTAGCTACATCCTCAGTTACAGAACCGATATTTGGCGCATTGGGGTCGAAGGGATCATCGAATGAACAATTCGATAATGTAAGTATGACTGGCACAAGAGCCAGGAAAAATAAGTTTTTCATTTTCATGGCTACTGATTTAAAAGTTAAAGCCTAGGTGAAAGTAAAATTGCTTCGCAGACGGGAAGGGTGTTACCTCTATGTTAGTAGATAGACCTGAAGTACCCTTTGTCGAAACCTCTGGGTCATAGCTACTGTAATCTGTGAGCGTAAAGAGATTGCGTGCAGAAACACCAATCTTCATTCCCCTAACCACATCGCTTTGCAATGGAATGCGATAGTTTAGTCCAATTTCACGCATGCGGAAGTAAGAAGCGTCTTCAATGAAACTAGAAAGGTTATCAAATTCGCGAGGTGTAGTACCGCCGATATTAGTAAGAAGACGTGACAGGTTAAGTGCATCGCCACCTTCTTTCCAGTGTACCAGGAAATTGAAATCAAAGTTTCCGAATGTGAAGTTGTTGGCCCAACCAAGTTGAAAGTCTGGCTCTACATCGCCATTTTGTGTAGGACCTGCGTTCCAAAGTCCGGTGATCGGTGAGCCTTCATCGATGAAGAAGGTGCCTAAGCCAAGACCGAAAGCCACTCCAGGAGGAACAAAGCTCGGAATATCGTTGGGATCGTTATCTCCATCAGGTACACCAAGGCGTCTAACTTCTGATCGGTTAAACCAGAAATTAACTGTACTACGCCAGTCAAATTTGCTGGTTCTTACTGGATTCAATAGTAACTGTACCTCTAGACCTCTATTCCGTAAATCTAGGTCATTCCTAATCTCGCTAGAGAAACCCGAAGAGGTCGGTAGTGCTCTGTTGTAAAGCAGGTTGTTTACATCGCGCAAATAATAGGTCACAGATAGACCTAGCTTGTTCTCAAAAAGGCCGAAATCTGCTCCGAATTCTAATTCTTCTGATCTTTCTGGCTCTAGATTTGGATCTCCTTGCGTACCGATAAGGCTAGCACCTGTGCGGCCGCCAATTGTAGAAAGCGTCAACGAAGTGAACAGGTTGCCGAAGCTTGCGCTGTTACCAGTCTGACCATAAGCAGCTCTTAACTTGAACTGATTGATTATGGAATTGCCTTTCAGGAAATCAAATTCTGCAAGGTTAACTGCGACTGAAGCCTTGGGAAAGGCAAAAAATTCGTTGGGATCGCCGTTTAGTGTAGACTTATCTAGACGAACACCAACGGTAGCGATAATCTTATCTTGGAAATTAACCTCTTCCTGAGCTATTATACCGAATTCTTCAATTGGGGCAAGAGTCTGTGTCGTTTCTTGCGCACCACCTTGTGTTAAGCTGGTTTGAAGTGGAAGCAGCTGAGTAGTTTGACTAAAGACAAAGTCGTTGTCGAAATTCAAGTAACTGATGCCTGCTTGCGTAGTGAAGTTTATGCCACTCTCCGTGTAAAAGTCATGAACGGCAATGGCATTGTAGTTGTAATTGAAGACCTGATTGTTTCCACGGCCAATAAATCCATTTTGCCTTCCTCTCTGAGATTGAAAGGTCTCTGGCACGTAAACAAACGTTTCATTGACGAAATAATCAAGGCCACCATTCAAGGCAAGTCTCAGGACCTGATTGTCGGTTTGCAATAAATTGATGTCCACGGCTACGCCTTGAATGATTCGATTAATATTCTCATCATTTTGCGTTTGGTCTCTGGTCTGTAGAGGATTTCCATTGAAATTTGGATTGTCTGGATAGACGCCGTTCTCATCAGGAAATAGATCAACCCAATCACGAGTAAATGCCAAAGTATACCCATAGCTCAATCCCCCTTCGTTTTCATTGCCAGAGAAAGATCTCTGAGCATTAGAGTTAATGAAATTTGTGTAAGAGCTAATCTTGATCTTATCTGATAGCTGATGAGATAGGTTCAAACGAGTTGTAAAACGCTCGTAGCCCGTGTTGAGCACGATACCCGCCTCATCTCTATAGCCGACAGAAAACATAAAGTTGGTTTTCTGACTACCACCACTTATTCTCAATCTTGAATCGGAAATAAATCCTTCTTCACCATAGATAATGTCTTCATAGTCGAAGACACCACCATTATCTCGAACTGTCTGCTCGTACAGTGCCCTTTCGTCGGCTCCAAACTCCTCTTCAACTTGCTCAGCAGTGTATTGCCTGCGACCAACTTTGTTGATAATCGTATTGAAGCCAATGTCTTGATTAAAGCTGATATCTGTACGGCCTGATTGTCCGCGCTTGGTCGTAATGATAATTACACCTGCATTAGCGCGTGTACCGTAGATCGCGGCCGCGGAAGCACCTTTCAATACTTCGATGCTCTCGATATCGTCTGGGTTCAAATCTGCGATACGATTGGAAGCACCTTCTTCAGAACCAGAGTTTGCACCAGATGCAAAGCGAGAACCATTGGGTATCTCTACATTGCTGATGTAGACTCCATCTACAATGAATAGTGGCTGGTTATTACCGCTCAATGATGAGATACCTCTGAGTCTGATGGAGAAGCCACCACCTGGAGCACCTGTAGCTTGCGTAATATTTACGCCCGTAAGTTTTCCGTAAAGAGCGCCGTCAACAGTTTGCTGGGTGGTCACACCGGTAAGTTCTTCTCCAGATACTGTAGACACAGCATTCGCCAGGTTTGATCGTTTCACTGAAGACGCCAAACCCGTCACAACGACCTCATCCAGCCTGGCTACGTCTTCGTTGAGCGTTACGACCAATGGCCCCATGCCGGCACTTACCGGAATAGTCCGTGAGGCAAAGCCCGTATAGGAAAGGATGATGTTTTCTACCCGGTCGGGTACATTCAATGTAAAATTACCATCAAAATCGGTTACGGTACCTGTAGTGGTACCCTCGGCTAGGATACTGACGCCAATGAGCGCTTCACCGCCTTCGTCAGAAACCTGACCTGTAACGGTGAATTGCGCCTGTAGGCCCAATCCTAGCATCAGCAGAAAACTCCCCATGATGAGCCTTCTGCGCAGTAGATACTGCTGCATGCTTAAGTTAATTTAGTGAGTAAAAAGCAATAGCAAGCAAGCGTAAACCAGATGCCCACGACCTGCCTACGGCCACAAAAACGCAAAAATTTGGCAATTCGCTGCCATTAGAGACATAAATGGATGTCCAACAACACGCTTACAAGTGATTATCTGGCCTCGCTTTCATTATGGATTCCTAGTATGCCCTTAAATCTTTCCCTTCCATGTAATAGACGAAAGCCTGATTTACGACTCGATTTCCACCGGGTGTGGGGTAGTTGCCACTGAAGTACCAGTCGCCGTTGTTCCTAGGGCAAGATTCCCGCAAATCTTGCACCGTTTGATAAATGACTTCTATTTCGGGCTTAATATCTTTAGGTGTGAGGAGTTCCGATATTTTGGCCGATATTTCTTCGTCGGTGTAGCGATCGTATAGCTTCTGTAGCTGGTTGGCTTGCTTTTCCTTGGGTAGCTTTAGCTGCTTGAGGCACGCCTGGTAGGTCTGCTTGAGTAGTTTGCTTTTTTTATCCTGCTTAAGCAGTGCCTCCAGCGCTCGAAAGGCCACGAACTCGCCCATCTTGCTCATATCTATGCCATAGCAATCCGGATAGCGAATTTGCGGTGCCGAGCTGACGATCAGTATCTTCTTAGGCCGCAGCCTAGATACGATTTTGATGATGCTGTCGCGCATGGTCGTGCCCCGTACGATGCTGTCGTCTAGCAATACGAGGGTATCGACTTCATTGCGGACGATGCCGTAGGTTACATCGTATACGTGACTCACCATCTCATCTCGACTACTAGTGTCGGCTATAAAGGTGCGGGTTTTTCCGTCTTTTACGACCAGCATTTCGTTGCGCACCTGGGTTTCGAGTATGTGGCGCAGCCTAACCTTTTTGCCATTCTTATTGGCCGTTTTGATCTTTTTGCGCTTCCAATCGGCCAGCTCTTCTTGCAGTCCTTGCACCATGCCGTAGAAGGCGACTTCGGCTGTGTTGGGCACATAGCTGAATACCGTATTATCAAAATCGTAGTCTACGGCTTCGAGCACGCGCTTGGCTAGTCGGCGGCCCAGCTCTTTGCGCTCCAGGTAGATGTCGCGGTCGTTCCCTCGACTGAAGTAGATGCGCTCGAATGAGCAAGCTGCGCGCACGGTCGGCTCATTGATCAAGTCCATGCTTACCCGTCCGTCTTTTTTTATGATCAAGGCATGGCCGGGCTCCACTTCGGCTATATCGTCTACGTGGACATCGAAGACCGTTTGCAGGGCAGGTCGTTCGCTAGCTACGGCTACGATCTCGTCATCGTGGTAGTAAAAAGCAGGCCTGATACCTGCAGGGTCTCGTAGCACAAAGGCATCACCATGGCCGATCATTCCGCCCATCACATAGCCCCCATCAAATTTCTTACTGGCCCTTTTGAGCAGCCTGGCTACATCCAGGTTCTCGGCGATCAGGCCATTGATTTCTTGGTTGCTATAGCCATCGGGCTTGTACCAGGCATGCAGGCGGTCTACCTCGTCGTCGAGGAAGTGGCCGATCTTTTCCAGTACAGTTACCGTATCGCTCTTTTCTTTGGGATATTGGCCCAGTTCTACCAATTGCTCAAATAACTCGTCTACGTTAGTTAGGTTAAAATTGCCTGCTAAAATGAGACTTCGCGTTTTCCAATTGCTGGATCGCAAAAACGGATGGCAGGTCTCTACGTGGTTACTGCTGTGTGTACCGTAGCGCAGGTGCCCTATCATGAGCTCTCCCGTGTAGGGTAGCGTTTCCTTTAACCAGTGCCCGTCGTGTACTTGCTTTTCATCTAGCTCATTAAACCTTCTCCAGACGGCATTCCAGAGATCGTCCAGGTAGTTTGGGGCATTCGACCTTCGACGGCTGATAAATTTTTTGCCCGGCTCTACATTGAGCTTGATGGTTGCCACGCCCGCGCCATCTTGCCCACGGTTGCGCATCTTACGCATCAGCAGTTGTAGAGACTTCAGCCCGTGAAGTGGTGTGTCGTACTTATCTTGGTAATATTCGAGCGGTTTAAGCAAGCGGATCATAGCAAGTCCACACTCGTGCTTAATAAAATCACTCATATAGGGATGCAGAAAAAAGAGGTGAAGGAAGCAGGAGGTCCATAGCGTGGCGCAAAGGTAAGCTTATTCGTATTTTTGCGAATATGCGTTTTTGCAAATTTGGATATTTGCATAAATACTAAAAAATCGAACTTTTACCCCATAATATCGCCCAAATTTACCGCTTTTTAAAGCCCTTTGATCTAATCGTCGATAGCCGGTTGCTGAACAATCCGATCAATACCTGCTTCATTGCGCTCTCCGGAAATCGCACCCATGGCCGCACATTTGTCCAAGATCTAGCCGAGCGCGGTGTAGGCGTATTCATACTTCCAGGTCACTATCCTGAAGCCGAGGCTTGGCTCAGTGCCTGGCCTTTCGATAGAAACGAGCTGGTTTTGTTAGCCGAATCTTCTACAGTCGAGCAGTTTGGCGGATTTAAACTTCCGCAGGTAGAGTCATTTATTCTATCCAGCTTGCTCTCTCCTGCTAAAACCTATTCCGCTTTTCGAATCTCCCTCCGCTCATCGGATGCATCTTCGGCCCGAGCTGTGCTCGGCCGAAGTTCATCCGATGTGTCTGAGGGAGAAGCTGTGCTCGGCCAAAGCTCATCGGAGGCGTCTGAAAAGGAGCAGGTGCTCGAAGCCGAGGAGGTTTTTTCCTCGCTCGACACATCGGATGAGGCGCTATTGCGCACGCATCCGATGAGCTCGCTGGACTTCCTACAAGCGCTTGCTGCCCATCATCGCCGTCAGCTTGGCACGCCCATTGTCGGCATTACAGGCACCCATGGTAAGACCATCGTCAAAGACTGGCTGGCACAGCTACTCGGTCCTGAACGCAGGGTCTATGCCAGCCCTCGCTCTTACAACTCACAAATCGGGTTACCACTTGCCGTTTGGGGCATACGCGATGAGCTTCACGATCTGGCCATTATCGAAGCGGGCATCAGCCAAACAGGCGAAATGGAACGCCTCGCACACATCTGTCGCCCCAACTACGGCATCTTTACCGTACTCGGCGATGCCCATCGCGAAGGATTCGATAGCCCGGAAGAGCAACTCCAAGAAAAGATGAAACTCTTCACCAGCTGCGAGTGGGTCGTCTCCCTCCACTCATCGGATGCATCTTTGGCCAAGCGGAGCGCGGGTCGAAGTTCATCCGATGTGTCTGAGGGAGAGGCTGTGCTCGACCAAAGTTCCTCGGAGGTGTCTGTAGAGGGAGGTCCTTCGCTCGACACCTCGGAGGAGGCACTCCTATGGTCGCGCACACATCCGAGGAGCTCGCTGGGCGAGCTAGACCTCACCCAGCTTCCCGACCTTCCGCCGCCCTACTTGCGTAATGCGCATACGGCACTAGCTGCCGCCTTCCGTCTGGGTGCTAGCCCCGAAGAGCTCAACTTTAAAATGAGCCAGCTATCGCCGCTGGCCAACCGCCTACAGACACGCACCGCCCCCAACGATTGCCTGCTCATAGATGATAGCTACAGCAACGATCTCACTAGTCTGGCCGCAGCTATCGAGTTTGCCGCCTCACGCACAAACGATCGCAAGCTGACAGTGTTCCTTAGCGACCTTCTTCAAAGTGGCAGATCTCCAGAGCATTTATATGCTGAGGTCGCAAGAATACTGATCGGCAGAGTAGATCGACTATTCCTAGTGGGCGAATCGATTGATTACCTACCAAAATTCCTGTCTAAAGATATTGAGCTACATACCTTCAAGAATCTGTCTGGATTGTTGAAGGCAATACCGAGTTTTCAATTCCAGCAAGAAACTATCTTACTTAAAGGTGCCCGCATATTTGGCCTGGAAGAACTCGGAGATCGATTGCTACAAAGGCGGCACCACACCCGCCTGGAGATAGATACCGGGGCTTTGATAAATAACCTCAATACATTCAGAGACGCAGTGAATCCGGAAACCATCCTAGCCGTCATGGTAAAAGCATCTGCCTATGGTAGTGGTGATTTGGCTGTAGCTCAGCTGCTGTCCAAGGCGGGCGTCGACTGGTTTTTCGTAGCCTATGCCAACGAAGGTATCGCCCTGCGTAAAGGCGGGTTAAAAGGTCGTATTCTGGTTTTAAACCCCACAGTCGATCAGTTGCCTCTACTTCGTGAGTATGTCCTAGAACCGATCCTACACAACGGTGCCCTACTAGAGGCAGCTCTCTCTCTCTCCACCAGCTCATCGGATGAGGCGCTCCCACCCTCTGACACATCGGATGAACCGCGCCTATCGGCGCTTGATGCATCCGATGAGCAGAGGCTACATCTCGAGTTGGACTCGGGCATGTCGCGATTGGGCTTTTCGGTTGAGGAAATCCCTTGGGTGATCGAGCAGTTGCAGCAGGCTGGAATTGGGGAAGTCGGCAGCCTGATGAGCCACCTAGCAGCTGCCGAAGACCCAAAAGAAGATGCGTTTAGCCACGAGCAGGCAAAACGGCTGATGGATGCGGCGACCGACCTGCGGAAGTCTAAAATTAAAATCAACAAAGTCCATCTGCTCAATAGTGGCGGTATTTTCAGGCATAGCCAGTATCAGTTCGATTTGGTGCGTCTGGGCATTGGACTCTATGGCATCGGGGGGAACAAAAGCCTGAATTTGCAGCCTGCCCTGCGGCTTGTGGCCCCCATCACGGCCACAAGAAGTGTACAAGCCGGACAAACGATCAGCTACAGCCGAAATGGAAAACTGGATGAAGCTGGCCGCATTGGCATTGTAGGTATGGGCTATGCAGACGGACTGCCCCGACTAGCCGGAAATGGTCGATTCAGCTTTAAATACGGCCACCATCTGCTGCCCACGGTCGGCAATGTGTGCATGGATATGTGCATGGTCGATCTGAGCACTATCGATATTAAAATTGGTAGCGAGCTTATTGTTTTCGGGCCTGAGCACCCTGTAGAGCTTTTGGCAGATGCCGCAAAAACGATACCTTACGAAATACTGACCGGCATCGGAAACCGGGTGCAACGAATTTATATAGGAGAGTGATTTTTATGCCGCCCGCTGGTATGAGGATTAAAATGAATTTTATGATCATCAACGCCGCCATCCAACTCGTACCTGTTAATGTAACCAACGGCTATGCCATGGTCGATCGGGCTATCGAAATCATTGCTGCTTCTGGTCTGTCGCATCAGGTTGGGCCATTCTCGACCTCTGTAGAGGGTACCTTTGAGGAAGTCGTTGCCCTAGTGGAAAAGATCAAAAACAGGCTACTCGCCAGCGAGCTAAACGAACTGTTACTCAACGTCCAATTCCACTGCAAAGCCGATGGGGACGTGCGTGCAGCGGATAAAGTGAATTAAGCTTGCAGTTTTAGCTGCTTGCCAGTCGGCGAGCAGCTAAAATACTTTATATAAATCTCCGTAATTTTGCGGCCTCAAATCCAACTAATACTACATGTTGCGACTATTGCTACTAGGCCTTTTTGGCCTGTGTACTTTTTGGCTCAGTGCTCAGGTCAGCGATGACGAGGTGCTCTTTACCGTAGACGGCAAGGAAGTGACCGTCGGCGAATTTCGATACATCTACACCAAATCGAATGCGGGCAATGCCGATTTTTCGGAAGCGAGCCTGCGGGAGTATCTGGAATTGTACGAGCGCTTCAAGCTCAAGGTAGCCCGCGCCTATGAAATGGGGCTCGATACCATACAGAGCTTACAAAAAGAACTGGCCGGTTATCGTCGTCAGTTGGCCGACAATTATCTGATTGACCGCTCGGTTACCGATCGCCTGATCGAAGAAATGTACGAGCGTCGCCAGCAAGATGTCGACTTCAGCCACATTCTAATTAAGGTGGATGAGCGCGCCATACCGCGAGATACGATGGCGGCTTACCAAAAAGCGCAAACCCTGGCAGAAAGTTTGACGGCTAAAAACTTTGCAGAGATCGCATCGGCCAGCAGCGAAGATACCTACAGCAAGGTGCGTGGTGGTCGGGTCGGGTATATTGCTGCGCCCATGCCTGCGGGCTTCTATGGACTCGAGAACTTGCTTTACGTGGGTAAAGTGGGCGAAGTGCTCGGCCCGGTGCGTACCAAGGCGGGCTACCACATGGTGATGGTCAACGAACGCAGACCTGCACAAGGTGAAGTCGAAGCCGCGCACATCATGGTGCGCAAACCCGAAGGCGACCAGACCGAGGCCCGCGAAAAAATAGACCGCGCACTGGCCTTACTCAATGCCGGTACGCCTTTTGAGCAGGTCAGTGCCGAGTTGAGCGAAGATGTGCGCACGGCCGATAACGGCGGCTACATCGGCTGGTTTGGCGTCAATAAGTACGAAGACTCTTTTGAGGAGGCCGCCTTTGGCATCGCCGCCGACAAGGGCATCAGCCCTATTATCGAGACTCGGGTGGGCTATCACATTTTGCGCCGTATTGCCCGTCGCGGCGTACAACCCCTAGCCGATGAGCGCCCTCTTTTAGAGCGTGCAGTCAAGGCCGACAGCCGCTATGAAGCCGCTATCGACGCCCTGATGCTCGACATACGCCAACGGGCGAATGTGAAGGAAGAAAGAGCTACGCTCGAAAAGTGGACGCGCTCACTGGTAGATAGTGCTTTTTTGCACTTCCGCTGGTCGGTACCTACCCCTAGAGACGAAAGCCCCCTACTGCTGCTGGGCGAAAATGGTGAAACGGTGTACACCTTGGCTGATTTTCAAGACTACCTGGCCGAAAATGCGCGCGAGCGTATGAGCGCAGGGCGAAACGATGGGAGCCGAGGTGCTGTGTATATACTTTTCCCCAAATGGACTCGCGAAGTACTGCTCGAATACGAAGAAACCAAACTCGAAGACCGCTACCCCGAGTTCAGGTCACTCATGCGCGAGTACGAAGAAGGCATCTTGCTCTTTGAAGCCACCAAAATTGAAGTATGGGATAAAGCCGCCGAAGATTCCGTTGGCCTCGCCGAGTTTTTTGCCAATCACCGGAGCGACTATACCTGGGACGAGCGCGCCGAGGTGACCCTCTATCAGGTGTCTGGTGATAAGCTGGCTCAGCAGCAGGCCATTTACGATTTCGCACGCACCAACAATTCCGAAGCTGTCTTAAACAAGTTTGGTCGCCAAGACCTCAACGTTCAGCCAGACACTTACGAGAAAGGTCGCCTGCCTCAACTGGGCGATGTCGAATGGGCGAGTGGTGCTACAACGAGTCCGGTAACCAACCCACGCGACGGTACAGTCACTTTCTACAAGATCGAGCAGATCATGCCCGGGGGCCAGAAAGAGCTGGACGAGGCCAGAGGTTATGTGATCGCCGACTACCAAGATCAGCTCGAAAAAGAGTGGGTCGAGGAATTGCGCCGTCGCTTCCCGGTCAAGGTCTACAAACGCGTTTTCAACAAACTCGTCAAAGATTGATGATCGGCTGCTCTTGGCTCATCTGGCTTTTTTGTGCGTTAACCATCGTGCTGTCAGGCTGTGGTGCTGGAGAAGGCCAGCAGCAAGACCCGCTGCTGGCCCGCGTTCACAATAAAGAGCTTCACTTGTCTGATCTGGACGGTATGCTTGGCTCCGGCCTTACGCCTGAAGACTCTGCTAAGACGGCTCAGCTGCTCGTCAATCGCTGGACTCGCAATGCCGCTGTCGAATGGGAAGCCGAGCACAAGATTCCGCCCGATATGAATATCGATCAGTTGGTACGCGACTACAGAACCAGCCTGATCCGTTCAAACTACGAGCGGACGCTGGAAAACGAACTGGTCGACACCAGTTTCAGCGAAGGTGAGCTGCAAAGATATTTTGATGAGCGCCAACAGCAGTTTTTACTCGACCGACCGATCGTTCGCTGCTTGTTTATCAAGGTGCCGCACCCGACGCCAGCTGCCGATAGCTTGCGTACCTTCTGGAACAACGGCGAGGTTAGCGATACAGCAGCTCTGTCCAACTACTGCGATAGATATGCCGAGCTAGCCTTGCTCGACCCCAGTGCCTGGTACAAGCTAGACGAAGTCGCCGACCGGTGCCCACCCGGCACGCTTACAGCCGACAACCTGAGCTCACGCCAGGAGTTTTCGCAGCAGGATGGGCAATATCGATACTACTTCCGGCTGTTTGAAAAGAAAAACCGGCTGGAAGTTGCCCCATTTAGTTATGTACGAGATCAAGTCAGAAACATGATCTTGCACGAAAGAAAAAGAGAAGTCCTCACTCGTGCCCGAGATAGTATCTACAAACACGAGCTAGAGGCCGAAAATATTGAAATCTTTGATTGGCCTGAGTAGCCGATTAGCTTATAGCCGATGGCTGTTAGCCGTCGGCTATAAGCTAAAAATGAATAATATGCTTGTATTCAATTCTAGTTTCCGATACTTAAGTGCTTTTATAGCACTGGCGTTATTCGTCATTCTATCACCTGCTTCGATCAACGCCCAAGAAAACGACGGCGCGATCATAGATCAGGTCATTGCCATTGTCGGTGGTGAGTACATTCTCCTTTCTGATCTGGAAGAGCAATACGCGCTTATGGCCAGCCAGAATCAAGGGGAAATGCCCGAAAACTCGCGCGGTATACTGCTCAATCAGCTCATGACCGGCAAGTTGCTTTACCATCAGTCCAAACTCGATAGTGTAGAAGTAGCTCCCGAAGAAGTCGAGCAGCAGCTGGAAGCAAGAATAGACCGTATTCTGGCTTACATGAACTACGACGAGCAGCAGTTCGAAGATTACTATGGCCAGACCGTTGTACAGACCAAAGAGCAGTTCCGCGCCGATCTCCAGGAGCAGATCGCTACTGAGCGCATGCAAGGGCAGATCATCCGCTCGGTACGGGTTACGCCTTCGGAAGTACGCGACTTCTTCGCACAAATTCCGGCTGATAGCCTGCCCTATTTCAATGCAGAGGTCGAAGTGGGCGAGATCGTTAAGCTTGTCAGGCCCAACGACGAAAGCAAAACAAAGGCCCGAGAGCGTCTAGAGGCACTGGGTGAGCAGATCAAAAATGGCGAGATCACTTTTGCCGATGCCGCCAGAGCCAATAGCATGGACGGTACTCGCCAGGCAGGAGGCGACCTGGGCTGGGCCAGACGTGGCAAATACGTCCCTGAGTTTGAAGCCGCCGCTTACAATCTCGAGCCCGGAGAAATGAGCGATGTCGTTGAAACTGAGTTTGGCTACCACATTCTTCTGCTTCAAGAAAGGCGGGGTAGCAACATTCATGTCAGCCACATTTTGATCAGGCCCTCTGTTACTGACGAAGACATCCAAAATACCATCACCGAGCTAAGTGATGTGCGCGAGTTAATCACAACAGATAGTATCAACTTTAGCCGGGCAGTCAAGCGCTATGGCTACGACAAAGTGCAAAGCTATACCAACGACGGCCGCATGGTCAATCCACAAACGGGTGCACCCTTTTTCGAGACCGGCGATCTCGACTATGAAGTTTACTTCGCCATCGATACTTTGGAAGTTGGCGACGTTACGGCCCCCATGCAGTATCGTGGCCCAGGCAATGATCCATACGTGCGCATCGTGCAGCTACAGGCGCGCACGCCACCGCATCGCGCAACCCTGAGCAAAGACTATTCCAAAATTCAAGAGGCCACTCGCCAGTCCAAGCAAAATGAATACCTCAAAGACTGGATCGATGAAACGATGGAAAAGACCTACATCTGGATAGACGAACGCTACCATGGGTTTGATATACTCGACCCTTGGCTAGAGCAAAGCGGTAAGCTTACAGTAGGACCGGATATCAGGCCTTAGGTAAAACCGCGCTCTGCGCGGTCATAGGAGCGGAGCGGTACACTCCAATGTGCGATGCTTAATAAATCAGGACACTGATTTTCGCAGGATAAACGCGGATATTAAAAAGGGAAAAATCCGTGTTAGTCTGCGTTGATCTGCGTCCCATTAAAAGTTGCGACCGAAGGGCGCATCCCCGTACTAAAATCAGAGACCCAAAAGTAGTAGATCTGGATTTTCTAATTGATTCTTCACCTTGACCAAAAAGGTCACCGAAGAGCTGCCATCGATCACCCGGTGGTCGTAGCTCAGCGCGATGTACATCACGGGCCTGATCTTTACTTCGCCATCTACGGCTACGGGTCGTTGCACGATATTGTGCATACCCAAAATCGCCGACTGCGGCTCGTTAATAATGGGCGTACTCAGCATGGAGCCGAACACCCCACCATTGGTAATTGTGAAGGTGCCACCCTGCATTTCGGCTATGCTTAGCTCGTTATTTCGGGCTTTCGCGGCTAGGGCCTTGAGTTCGCGCTCGATGGTCGCAAAGTCCTTAGACTCGATATTCTTAATGGGTGGTACGACCAGACCCGTTGGCGTAGAAATAGCAAAGCTGATATCGACATAATCGTGATAGATCAGCTCTTTGCCATCTTCGCTCAATTGCGCATTCACGCCTGGCATTTCCATGAGCGCGTTGGCGCAGGCTTTCGCAAACAGCGACATGAAGCCCAGCTTGATGCCGTTCTTCTCCACGAACCGCTCTTGCACCCGCTTGCGCAGCGACATGATGGCACTCATATCCACCTCGTTGAAAGTGGTGAGCATGGCCGTTTCGTTCTTGGCCTTGACCAAACGCGAGGCAATAGTGCGGCGCATACGATTCATCTTCTCGCGGCGAGCTTCTCGGCTAAAAGCAATCTTAGGAGTGGGAGCTTCGCCCTCCCCCTCTCGGGGGGAGCTGGTGGGTGAATTATCCACCTCCCGTGCCGCAGTGTTTTTCTCGTCAGCAGGCTTAGGAGTAGCAGCCACCGCATTCTGTGCGTCGGCTTTGGTAATGCGACCGTCTCTTCCCGTGCCGTTCACTTGCTCGGGGGAGATATTGCCCTCGCGCAAGATCTTGGCTGCGGCTGGGCTGGGGGTGCCGGTGGCGTAGCTTTCTTTGCCGCCTGAAGGAGTGGCCTCGTCAGCCGAATCGCCCGACAGGGCTTCGTCTGACGAGTTGCCAGTAGACTCTTCGGGCGATTCGGCTGACGAGACCTCGCCCGCTGCACTCGTATCTATGCGCGCTACCAGCGCACCTATCTCCAGATCGTCACCTTCGGCAGCTACATATTCGAGTCGACCTGCTGCCTCAGCCGGAAATTCCAGCGTTGCCTTGTCCGACTCGAACTCGCAGATGGGCTCATCCATTTCTACCATCTCTCCATCGCCCTTTAGCCATTGCGACAGGGTTACCTCCGTTACTGATTCCCCTATGACGGGGACTTTCATTTCGACCTTGCTCATGTACTTCTTTTGCTTGTCCGTAGGACAAAAGTCTGATTTCGTTTACACATAACAAAGTCTTTTCCGATTCGGTCTATATTCGTGTATGTAATGACGTGCAAAAAGTCTCGCCATTCTTTTGGTGATAGCTCATTATCTATTGGACAGTATAAAATTCAGTATATTTGCAACTGAATTGAGAGGTATAGCATATCAGGTTTAGTCTCTTCCGTTTTTATTGAATACCTATTCAGAAGTTCCGAACATGCACTCACAAGCATATGTTCCGGCGAAGAAGAGTCTACTTTTTTCAGAAAAATTAATTGTACAGTTTAGCATTTTCACTACAATCGCTACGTAGATTCATAGCGATTGTGCAGGGCGATATTGCTCAATTACAATTATCTGATTCAGGAATCTAAACCCATACTATTCCCCCAGATAATCAAACTTCAATCAATGCTTAAATCATCTTATTTATTACTTGCACTATGTGCAGGCCTATTCCTATTTCAATCTTGCGGCGAGGAACTCGTAGAGCCACAGCAGGACGAAAATACCGAAATAGATTTTCGCGAAGCCGACGGTGGGCTAGAAACCTTCATTTCTGCTGAATACGACATAGCCAACGGTTACTACGTAGTGAGCGGCATCAGCAAGTCTGGTGACCTAGACACTTACTACGGTACAACTCGCAACTGGACGCGCCAGCGCGATAACCGCGATGTATCACAAATCAATGGTGCTTATGTAGCCACTGTTTTTGCCGACGACGGCACCTTTACCAACTTCTCTATTTTCAACGGCGAAGTAACCAGCAATGGCGGTTTTACTTTTTCTGGGGCTCCACGCAGCAACAGCGGTGGTGCCAAAGTGGGTGATCTGGTCCAGTTTATCGACGCCGATTACGATTCGCAAAATGGCTACTATGTCGTTAGTGGTAAAGATGCTTCTGGTGAGGTGGATACCTACTATGGATCTACTCGCAACTGGACTCAACAGCGTGAAGATCGCGATGTATCTGTTGCTAAAGGTTCTTACAGAGGCACAGCCTTTGCCGATGACGGCACCTTTACCAACTTCTCTATTTCCAATGGCGAAGTAAACAGCAATGGCGGCTTCACCTTCTCTGGTGCACCTCGCAGCAATAGCGGTGGTGCGCGGATTGGTGACTTAGTCGAGTTTATCGATGCCGACTATGACGCAGCCAATGGCTATTATGTAGTCAGCGGTAAAGACGCTTCTGGCGAGGTAGATACTTACTATGGCGAGACTAGAAACTGGACTAAGGTGCAGGAGAATCGCGATGTATCTGTTGCTAAAGGTTCTTACAGAGGCACGGCCTTTGCAGCTGATGGTACTTTTACCAACTTTTCTATCCACAACAGCTTCGTAAACAGCAATGGTGGCTTCACATTCTACGGTGCGCCTCGCAGCAATAGCGGCGGTGCCAAGGTGAAAGAGTAATCTATATATAAAATGTATTAATTCCTTCAGCAGGAATTGCTTTCGGTCTCCGTTTGGTTAAATACCAGGCGGGGATCGGTTTTTTACTATCAGGTGATCGGCACGGTTCCCCTTCTCATACACATCTACCTAAACCTATCCACTATTTATGATCTTTTCATAGCATGGCATCCATCACTTGTGTCTCATTTTTTCAGTGCAGCGGTTTTCGGGCGAGGGGGCAGGCATTTTTGATGATGCAGCGCGGGCATGGTATGCTCAAAGACCAAGAAGGACTACGATTTTACAAGTTAATGGGCAGCGGCCGTGGTGACGGTTTTAGCCCCTATGCCGACTGGGGTACCTACTGCCTACTTTCTGTCTGGGACAGCAGAGCGCAAGCGCAAAAATTTGTGGAAGAGTCGAAGCTTTACAAGACTTACTCCGGCTTCTGTGACGATATACTCACGCTCTACCTCGGGTGCGTGCGGGCACACGGTACCTGGTCTGATCAGGAGCCTTTTCAGGCAAACGATTGGCCAGAAGAAGAAGTCGTCGGTCCATTTTGCGTGCTTACTCGTGCTACCATTAAGCCCAGGTATTTAATCAAATTTTGGCGCTATGTCCCCACCTCCAGCGAGCCGATGAGTCATGCCGATGGTCTCTACTTCAAAAAGGGAATCGGCGAGGTACCCGTCATTCAGATGGCGACCTTCAGCATTTGGCGCGACCAGGAGGCCATGCGGGCCTATGCCTACCAAAGCCCCGAGCACCTCAAAGCTGTGCGTATGACCCGCGAGCTGGGTTGGTATAGCGAGGAGCTGTTTGCAAGGTTCAGGCTCTTAGACTTTGAAGGGAGTTGGGCGGGAAAGCCTTTATTGGAAGCGTACAGCGTATAGCGTAGTTCGTATTGCGTACCTAACAAAAGCCGATTCTAGGAGTAGAGATTAGTCAGCTTACTAGAAGGGTGTCTACCTGCGGAAGTGCAAAAAAGGTAAAGGGTACTTAGTACTAGGTACTGGGTAATTATTGAGAGAAACCTTACTAGAAATATCGAATACCTATTACCCAATACCTTGTACCTAGTACCTTATACCTAGTACCCTGTACCAAATACCTAGTACCTCCTACCCTCGAAAAATAAGATACCCCACCCAAAAGAACGCAAACTGACTCAAGAACAAATGAATCGACACGCGTCGTCCTGTACTGGTCAGATAGGGATAGATTAGGTACTGAAAGCCGAAGGCCAGCGCAAACCAGGCGATATAATTCTGTACACCTGCGAGCCCGCCCTCGAAATGCCAGAAGTCGTAGTCGCTGGCGAGTTGCTCCATGAGTAGGTCGAGCCAGACCATGAGACCGGCTGCAACAATGGAAACCAGCCATCTTTTATCGGACCAATCTCTGGCGATTTGATTGGTGACCATAGTCAAAATGCCCCAGAAAACCCCGATCATGAGTGGCACCTCGAATATTTTGATCCCCAGGTTTTCGCCGTAGTAGTACTGGCCGAAAATGACCCCGCTATGCACGCCGGCGACTTCGGCCAGGTAGCCCATAATCATGATAGCAAATAGCACGACCATAGCCTGTCGGCTAATGGAAACACAGTACATAACGATGAGTAGAGAAACGGTGAGGTTGAGCGGTGTCTTTGGTAGAAACCAGTCGGCATAGCCTAGCATGATACCGATCAGCGCGCTGCCGATAAATAGCCAAAGCAGACCGATACCGATTTTTTCGGACGGAACATGCTGGAGATCAGATCGAATTTTCTCTACACGATCGGGCCAGAGCCACATTTTGAGGCGCTCGTACATGAATACTAATAACCAGCATCTAACGCTAGTAGACAAGCGTGGTTTCGGGGGCTTGTCCGTATTCGCGCTTATGCAGTGGGTATCATATCGGTAGCGATAGCGGCCGAATGAAGACAAAGCGGGATGCCGCCTCCGGGGTGAACCGAACCACCACAGAAGTATAAATTTTTGATGCGGCGAGAGAAATTGGCGTGGCGGTAAAAGGCTGCAAAACGCGAGTTGCTAGCCGTACCGTAAAGTGCACCTAGATGCGACTGTGTACGCGACTCTATGCTGCGCGGATCGAGTATGGCTTCGCTCACGATTCGCTCCGTTAGGTCGATACCCATCATGCGGCTCAGCTTGTCAGTTACCTGCTTCCTGACGCGATCGATCAGAGTCTCCCAGTCTTGACCGAAGTCGCCCGGTGCATTGATCATCACAAACCAGTTTTCGTGGCCGTCGGGCGCATCGCCTGGCTCGCACTTGCTGCTGATGTTGACGTAGACCGTGGGGTCGTCGTAGATATCTCGATCCTGGAAAAGGGTCTTGAACTCTTGCTTGTAATCGTCGGAGAAAAAGATGTTGTGCAGGTCTAGCTGCGGGAAGTCTCCTTTTACGCCCCAATAGAAGATCAGGGCCGAGCTGCTGCGCTCCTGCTGCAAGATCTTTTCGGGTTGCGTTTGCTGGGGTAGCAGGCGACGATAGGTGGCGAACACATCCATATTCGAGAGCACGAAATCGGCGTTTTTCGCCCGCCCATTGATGGTGATGCCGCTGGCTTTTCCATTTTCCACTTCGATCTGTTCGACCTTCTCACCGAAGTGGAATTTGACCCCTTGTCGCTCGGCCAGCCCGACCAGCGATTGCGTAATGGCATACATACCGCCCCTGGGGAAAAAGGTACCAATGCCCATCTCCAGGTGCGGTATCATCGACATAATGCCTGGCGTTTGGTAGGGCGAAGAGCCGTTGTAGGTCGCGTACCGGTCGAAGAGTTGCACCAGCCGCTCGTCCTCGAAGTGCCGCTCATTTTCTCGGTGCAGGCTATTGAAAATACCAAGTCCGCCGGATTGCATCAGCGTTTTTAGGGTCGACCATGAAGTATAAGACTTCCGCAGGTGGAGGCTTTGCTCCAGAAAGACAGGGCCCGTCAGCTCGTACTTCCTTTTGGCTTTTTTTAGGTACCGGTCTACCCGGTTTTGGTCTACGCGGAAGGTCTTGGCCATACTGGGGGCAATCTCGTCTTGATCGCCTGGTAGCACGTAGCGCGTGCCATCTTCCCAGTGATAGACACAAGAGGTCGGATGCCGGTCGTATTGAAAGTACTTTTTAGGCTGCTCGCCGCATAGCTCGAAGAGGTCGGTCACTAAATGCGGCAGGGTAAATAGCGATGGTCCCGCATCCCAACGGAATCCGTCTTGCTCGATCACGCTCAGCTTGCCGCCGGGGTATTCATTGGCTTCGTAGACCTCGACTTCATGGCCCTTTCGAGCCAGACGTATGGAAGAAGCGATGCCGGCTATCCCGGCTCCTATGACGATGGTGCGTGGCATAAACCAGAAACAGAATTAGCGGGCAATCGTTTAAGTGAAAAGGCCTTCGGTCCTCCGAGGCATATTTGGACAAACGTTTTGTTTGTCTGAATTTCCTCGGAGGTCTCGAAGGATAATCGTAAGTTTTATGAAGTTTAACCCAAAGCTTTTTCTCATTCCCATCCTCATTCTCTTAGGGGCCATGGCCAATGAGATGCTCATCGACGACATCACTCAACAGGAGGCACTGTCTGCCCTCAAAGTTTCAGGTCTCGATATGACCGAAGAGGAGATCGAGTTGCTGCTACCGACCCTGGAGGAATATCGCGAGGCCTATGCCGGTATACGCGAAACCCCGCTTGATAATGGTGTGAGTCCGACGCTAGAGTTCGATCCCAGGCCGGAGGGGTTTGTCATGCCGGAAGACACTTTCTTTATGTATCACCGCCCACCTGATTTTCCACCTATATCTCAGGATAGTTCTAATCTTGCTTATGATGATATAACCACACTTGCTGTTAGACTGCGAAAGGAAGAGATTACGAGTGTAGAACTCACCCGATACTTTCTCAACCGGCTGCGCAAACACAACAATGAACTTCATTGTGTGATAAGCCTGACTGAAGAATTAGCCTTGGAACAAGCAGCCCGAGCCGATGCTGAGCTTGCTGCCGGAAGAGATAGAGGAATATTACATGGTATTCCATACGGCGCTAAAGACTTATTAGCCACCAAACAATATCGCACGACTTGGGGCGCAACCCCTTATCGAGATCAGGCATTCGACTACGATGCGGCCGCCATAGAAAAAATGGAAGAAGCCGGAGCTGTGCTCGTGGCCAAGCTGAGTTTGGGTGCCCTGGCCTGGGGAGATGTTTGGTATGGGGAGATGACCCGGAACCCATGGGACCCAACTACGGGCTCTAGTGGGTCGTCTGCTGGTTCTGCTTCGGCTGTATCGGCTGGGCTAGTGCCTTTTGCTATCGGCACGGAGACATTGGGCAGTATCGTGAGCCCCTCGACAGTTTGTGGGGTGACGGGCCTGCGACCTACTTTCGGGCGCGTGAGCCGCTACGGGGCTATGGCACTCTCTTGGACGATGGATAAAATCGGGCCCATCACGCGATCAGCAAGAGATGCAATTATTGTGCTCAAGGCATTGAATGGTCGGGACGAGCGAGATCCATTTTCTGTACAAGCACCGCTACATTATGAAACGCGAGATGAAAGCCCGCTTAGAATCGGATACTTAGCCTCAGATTTTGAAGGCGATTATCCTTTCAAATCTCAAGATCAGGAGACGCTAGAAAAACTTCGAGAACTCGGCTACGAGCTCATACCCATCGACCTGCCAGAGCTGCCGCCCATTCGCTCTATCCTTGAAGTCGAAGCCGCAGCAGCTTTTGACGAGCTCACTCGATCAGGTCGAGACGACGAACTTAAACGCCAGGTAGCTAACGCTTGGCCCAATGTATTCCGAGCAGCACGATTCGTACCTGCGGTCGAGTATGTACAGGCCAACCGCCATCGCCGATTACTTATAGAAGAAATGGCCGAGGTATTCGAGCAGGTGGATTTATATGTTCACCCGTCTTGGGCGAGCTCCAGCTTGGTGATTACCAATTTTACTGGGCACCCTTGTATCACCGTACCCAACGGCTTTCAAGAGAATGGGCTGCCAACGAGCATCACATTCACTGGCGGGCTGTTTGAAGAAGGAGAGATCGTGCAAGTTGCGCAGGAATATCAGGATGCGACGCAGTGGGGGATTAGGAGGCCTGAAGGGTTTTAATTTTTTCTGCGGCTTTGCCGCAGAAAAAATTAAAACTCATTCTACTAAGCCGCTTTCAACGCCTCCAGCTTACTACCTGCCAGCTTGGCTCCAGCATAATCGGCATCCACGGTCAGCGTTTTGATGTCTGTACCGGGTAGCTCGAACATGGCATCGGTCATGATCGCTTCGCATATGGAGCGGAGACCTCGGGCACCGAGTTCGTATTCGATGGCTTTGCCTGCGATGTAGTCGATGGCCTCGTCGGTGAAGTGTAGCTTGATGCCTTCCAGTGCGAAGAGATGCTGATATTGCTTGACCAGGCTATTCCTTGGTTCGACCAATATCCGGCGCATGGCTGGCTTATCCAATGGATTGAGATAAGTGAGTACGGGCATCCGACCGATGAGCTCGGGGATGAGACCGAACCTGCGCAAGTCTGTATGATTGACATAGCGCAGCAGGTTGTCTTGGTCGACTTCCTTGGTCTCTGCGGTATCGAAACCGATGACCTGGGTGTTGAGCCGACGCGCAATGTGTCGTTCTATGCCATCGAAAGCACCACCACAGATGAAGAGGATATTCTCGGTATTGACCTTCACCAACTTTTGCTCGGGATGCTTGCGACCTCCCTGGGGCGGTACGTTTACATCGGTGCCTTCCAGCATCTTTAGCATAGCTTGTTGAACGCCCTCTCCACTCACATCGCGGGTGATGGAAGGGTTATCACTTTTGCGGGCTACCTTATCAATCTCGTCGATGTAAACGATGCCTCGCTCGGCAGCGCGCACGTCATATTCGCACACCTGAAGGAGGCGGCTGAGGATGCTCTCCACGTCTTCGCCTACATAGCCAGCTTCGGTAAAAACCGTAGCGTCGACGATGGCAAAAGGTACTTCCAGATACTTGGCAATGGTCTTGGCAAGCAGAGTCTTTCCCGTTCCCGTACGACCAACAAAAAGAATATTGCTCTTTTCGATCACTACATCGCTCTTGTTGGCTTTTTTGCCTTCTCGCAAGCGTTTGTAGTGATTATAAACAGCCACAGAGAGTATCTTTTTGGCCTCTCGTTGACCGATTACATATTGGTCTAGGTGAGACTTAATGTCTCGGGGATGGATGTCGTCTGGTAACTCCCAGTTCTTGGCATTTGCATGGCCTAGCCTATGATCGAAATCGTAGTCGCCACGGTGGGGTTGACCACCGTAGATTTCTTCGTCTACCATCTCTTGGGCTTGTTCTACGCATACTTCGCAAATATGCGCATTGAGACCGGCTATAAGCACCAGGGCTTCGCTCTTATCTCTGCCACAGAAGGAGCATCGGTAGTCTTGCTTTTTTCCTCGCATCGTTAAAACTCAAGTATGAAAATGTGGGTGTCTTCTGTTTTGAGCTTAAATTACTCGTCTTCGTCGCGTAGGAGAACCTCGTCGATCAAGCCGTAGTCCTTGGCTTCTTGTGCGGTCATCCAGTTGTCTCGGTCGCTATCGCGCTCGATGTCTTCGAAGGTCTTGCCGGTATGCTTGGCGAGGATGTCGTAGAGCTCTTTGCGCAGCTTGGAAATAAGCTGATAACTAATCTCCATATCGGAAAACTGCCCTTGCATACCACCGCTAGGCTGGTGGATCATTACCCGCGCATGCTTTAGGATGGAGCGTTTGCCAGCTTCACCTGCAGCCAGAAGTACGGCCCCCATACTTGCCGCCAGACCAGTGCAGATGGTCGCCACATCGGGTGATACATACTGCATAGTATCGTAGATACCCATACCTGCTATCACGCTGCCGCCTGGACTGTTCAGGAAGAGCTGTACGTCTCTTTTGGGATCGGTAGACTGTAGGAAGAGCAGTTGCGCCTGTACGACATTAGCCACGTAATCATTTACGGGAACGCCCATGAAGATGATCCTGTCCATCATGAGGCGGCTGAAAACATCGAGACCGACGATATTCATCTGGCGCTCTTCGATAACGTTGGGGGTGAAACCGGTGATGTTTGGGCCAAAGGCTTGAGTGCCTGTATGCTCGGCGTATTTCTCCAGGTGCATGCCGCTCATGCCCAGGTGCTGAGTGGCGTACTTATAAAATTCGTTCTTAGGTATCATGGTCTATTTTTGACTTAGGGGGGTAGACTTATGCCATGAGGCTGCTGACTCTCTCCCGTCATTAACGTAAATACCAATGTAAGGGTTGGGTGAAAAGGCTTATTCCTCTTCTTGCTGATCGTTGAAGTCTTTGATGATGTCGTTGAACTCATCGGCAGAGACCTCTTGCTCGACCACTTCAACCTTTTCTAATAGCTGATCGGTGATCTTTTTTTCAAGTGCCTCGTAGAGTAAATTGTTTCGTTGCTCTTCGTCTTCGAGAGAACGCTTCAGCCAGTTGTCGAGAAATTCTTCGGTGACCCATTCCGAGCGTTGGCCGCCGAGCATAGCTATTAGGCGTGCATCAGAAACAGCCCTGAGGTCTTCGGGCTGCAGCTCGATCTCTTGTTCTTTGGCATATTTGGATCGGATGAGCATCCAGCGGATACCGCGCTCGAATCGCTCGGCTTTGCTGCCTTCTTCCCCTCTTACTCGATCTACGAGCTCTTGGGGCAGGTCTATCTCCGTTTGCTCGACAATGTGCTGAGTAATCTCATTTTTCAATAAGATATCTCCTTGTACAGCGAATCCGTTTTTATTGTCTTCGGCGATCTTCTCGCGTAGAGTAGCCTCGTCGGTCACCTTACCTTCCGGATCGAACTTTTCGAAGAATTCTTCATCTAGCTCAGCTGGTACCAGTCGCTTGACGCCTTTGACGGTAAAGCTGAATTGCTTATTGAACTCAGTTTCCTCGTCTTCCAGTTGTAGCAGGTGCCTTTTGACAATGTACTCGGAAGTGTTTTTTTCGAACTCGTAGATGTCGTGGCTAAAGCTATGGTCCTTCGACTTTCCCTTGAGCTGCTCTTGTAATTCCTCTTTTAGGTCTTCGAAGATGGTCTCGAAATCAGAAGCTAAACCGTTTTCTTTTGGCTCGCCAGACTCGCCCAGTTCTTTTGCAGAAAACATGATAATGTCTTCGGCTTGGATTGGACCATCGAGTTCTTCTTGCTCACCATTTTGCTTTTTAATGCGGTCGACCGACTCGTCGATGAGTTCGTCGTCTACTTTAAGGGTGTAGCGCGTCATGGGCTCAGAGGGCATCGTGATCTCGAAGGGCGGCTTGAGTGCCAGATCAAAGGCAATGGTCACATCTTGCAGGCTCTTAGCATCTACATTCATTTGTTGACCTTCTTGAACCATAGGTGCAAAAATGAGATCGAGTTCGTGATCTTCGATATACTCTTGCAGGCCAGTGTTGATACTGTCGTCTACGATCTCGCTGAGAACTTGATTACCCATCATTTTGCGCAGTGCAGATAGCGGGGCTTTGCCTTTGCGAAAGCCTTTCATATTGGTTTGCTTGCGCAGCTTCTTGAGCTCGGTATTGAGCTTTTGCTTCAGCTCGTCTTCTGTGATGGTAACGGTGATGGCGGCGCGGTTATCGGCGATCTGATCGTAATCGAAGTTGGGCATGGATGGAAATTATAACGGCCGGGCCGAAATCGACCCGACCGAATTATATAGTGCGGATGGAGGGACTCGAACCCACACGCCTCGCGGCACTAGATCCTAAATCTAGCATGTCTACCAATTCCATCACATCCGCAAGAAGAGATAGCTTTGGTAAAAGCGGCTGCAAAAGTAAGGGTTTATAATTGTACTTACAAAAATAAATCCCCTTTCCAGCTTGCTGGAAAGGGGAATAAGATTGAAATATGGGTCTAGGACGTTACTGCTTCATTAGCGTACCCACTTGCAGCAACCCTCGATCAGCCAGCAAGCGGTATGTATAGGTGCCATTGCTGAGGGGAGGAAGATCGATGGTCTGACCCGAGTGAGTCAAGCTGCGCGTGAGTACTTCACGACCGAGAAAATCGATGAGTTGGAAGGTGACAGATCCTGGCCAGTCATCGTGCGTAAAAGAAAGGGTGGCGTTCATGGGGTTAGGAAATATCTGTACAGGCCCGCCAGCTGCATGGTACTGATGTACGGAGCTGATAATGGACCGCATAACGGTGTGCCGGCTGTAGTTGGTGATAATGGGCGGGTTGAAGTCGAAGTAGATGCCAGCTCTGTTGCTGATGGTGGTGCCATCTGGCAGATCGGGCAGCTGGTCGATGGAGAAGTGGACGAACCCATTGGAGGCAGGCTCGTTGACGTTGCTGTCGGGCAGCATGATATTCGCAAACGTGAAGGTGAGGATATTCTCGTCTTCAATGGTCAGGTTGTAGGGGTGTGAGCTGATGCCTGGACGCAGGCTGGCATAGTCGTAGACGCCTTCAGCCAGAGTATCGCGTATGATGACCGTGAAGGCCGTATCGGTACCGGTGTTCTGGAAGCGAATCTTATAGTCGAGTCGCTGATTGGGGCGAATGAAGTTTTCGGAGCCTACACCTGTCGGTATAGCTTGCTTGTCGTTGGGGTCGTAGGCTGCCGTGGTTTCGAGGCAGTAGCGGTCTAGCCAAGTATCATCGTCTAGCAGAGGAAGAGCAGTCACTAGGCCCATAGTGAAGTTTCCACCTGCGGAAGTCCCACATCCCTCGTCAATAGCCAGAGCCTGTGAGAGGTAGGGGGCACCATCTGGAAGATCGAATTCTACGCGCCATGTGCTGCCGTTGGCGGGGAAAGTCCTAGTCGTGGTCTGTCCTGGTTCGAGCTCTATATCGTCTTGCATGTAGATGACTACGTCTTCGATGACGACGAAGCCGACTTCTCCGCTCGGACCGTCGCCTATGTTTTCGACTTGGAGTGTGACCTGCCCATTTTCGCATTGTGTTGTTGCTTGAAGACGGGCACCCAAATAATTTGGACCGCCGGAGTTGCAGTCTTTATCGTTTGGTGCGATCACGGCACCTGTACAAAGCGTAAGGCCAACCGGAAGATCGCAGTCTATCTGACCCCGGAAAGAAATGATTCCTATCTCTCCTGCCGGAAGATCGCCCAACTGGATTCGCAGGCTGCCGTTAGATAGCTCCTCGTACAAGGCATCAGTAGATAGGATGGTAAATTCATCTGGCAGGGTAATGTCGACGTAGGCGTCTTCTGCTACGGCCGGGCCATAATTTCCGTATTGTAGATAGAATACATTGTTTTCGAAGCAGGGGCGAAGATTACTCGAAGTTACGTTTACGTAGGTGTTGGCGCAGTCGCCTTGGGGTTCGGCACGATCTTGGAGAGATATGATTTGGCCTTCTTCTGTGACTTCTATAGGTTGTGGTGTACAAATATTCCAGTCGCTTGCATCGGTCGGTGGTATCCATTGATAGGTGTAGTTGCCGACAGGAAGATTTAAGTAGCCTGAGCCACCTTGATTAGTAACTGCGGTGCGGGTCACTAGCCCAGTGGCATCAGTTACCTCAATCGACCAGCCGGGCATAGGATCGGTAGTGATCGCTGCCTCACAGTCGCCAAAGCCCGTGAAAATTTCGGCTTGCAAGTTCGCCGGCTGGCCGTTAATGTATGAGGATTCGCAAATGGTGATTGGGACAGGTATTTCTGGTTGCCATCCGAAAGTAGCCTGGGTGCCTCCTATGGCTGGTTCGATCTCGATTGGTAGTTCGTCGGTGTCTTCTAAGAAGGTAAAAATTAGGTTCCACAACACACTGCCATCTGGGAGCGTAAAGCTATCACCCAACCATTCGATCCATACTAATCGCATACCTTCGTCAATGACCTCAAAAGAGAATGTTGATAATCCTGATAAGGGTTCTGGCTCGACTACTGCCAAAAACTCAAGAATATCGTAGTCGATACTAATGGGTAGCTGTAGAAAGGATATATCTCTGAAATTGGTCGTAATCAGACTGACTTCTACTTGCTGGCCCGCTATGTAGGGACCTTCTGGAAAGGCGAGGCAGAAGTCGGAGAGATTAGTGGTGTATGGCTGTCCACAAATACTAACGGGCACTGCGTCAGGCGCAGAGCTGGAAATTACAATTTCGACAGGGGTATCAGAGATCGAGATATTGGGTGACTCTACATTGGTTAGGGTGGTGAAATGCAGCTCGAACAATGCAGTGCCATCATCGAGTGTAACGCCATTGGTGAGCAACTCAAACCAGACGAGCCGCAGTGCGCCCCCATCTGGATCTTCGATGTCTATGCTATTGCCAGCATCGGAGAGTGCTGAAGAATAGCCGGTGTATTCCAATTCGTTATTCGGATATAAAAGGGTGAATTGCCCTCCGGTGATGTCGACATAGTTCTGTACTTCGATCAAGACAGTAAATTCTGCCCCTGGATCGAAGCTGCCCTCTGGCCAAGCAGCACATAGATCGACGGTCTGACTGAATAGAATGCTGGTGCAAAAAAGGAAAATGCTGGTAAAAAAGTGTTTCATGGGATTACTGAGATTAGACATGAAAAGAGGTTTAGTGATGTGGTTTTGTGTACTTGCACATTGGCCACGATACAAATGTGCATCAAGAAATAGCTTTCAGCAACTACAAAATTTTACATTTGTAGTGAATTTAAATTAATAATTTATCTTAAGTAATTGAAAATGAATAAGATAAGTTATAATTTGTAGTAAACATATAAGTGGTAGCCGATCAATTAACTCAGCTGATTCATCAATTTACGGAAGCCGAGCGCAAAAGACTGTTCGAATTTCTGTCTTCGCCCTATTTCAATAAGCGTGAGGAGCTATTGAGACTGGCCGAATTGGTGCCGCAAAATCGGCAAGATCATCTGGATAAAAGGGAATTATGGCGAGGGGTGTATCCCGATTTGCCATTCGATGATGTGAAGTATCGACTATTAAAGAGTGATTTGCTCAAAATAATTGATGAGTTCTTGATACAGGAGAGTGCTTCCGTGCATGATGACCTTCGAAATTCACTTCGGCTACAAGAGCAGTTGAGGAGTAGGAATCTACTCAAACGGTATCGATCTAAGCATCGCAAAATGGAAAAAGGCACCACCAAAGCATTGGCAGGTAGCGAATGGGCCTGGCTGCAGTATGAGTTGGGTCGCGAGTCGGTTAGGTACAAGATAGCCCAGCGGAGTACCAAACGGCAAGATTTTACGGACCTGAGTCAGCAGCTGGAGCGAGCATACCTGCTGGAAAGCTTGCGCATGGCCTGCCAGGGTCTGGCCAGCCAAACGGTAGATCCTGGTGAATTGGAGCAGTCTTCCCTACGTATCATTTTGAAGTCAGCGGGGTTTGAAAAACGACTCCAACAAGATGCCGTACTGGCCCAGTACTTTCATTGCTACCAAATGCTATCTCAGCAAAAAAATGAAAGGGCCTTTGCATCATTTATCAGCCAACTAGATCAGTTTAAAAACTGGGATCGAAACGAAGCTCGCGATCTGCTGCTACTAGCGGTCAATTACTGCATACGTGGCGTAAATGCAGGCGACCGATTAGCGGGCGAGCAAGCATTGGACTTGTATCAATTCGGCTTGGATCAACAGCTGCTACAAGAACGCGGTCGACTGTCCCGATTTACCTTTAATAACATTGTGGCCCTGGCCCTCAAATCGGGAAATGTAAAAAGAGCGAGAGCTTTTATCGATCTCTACGCCGAGCAGATCTCACCGGCATATCGTCAATCTACGGCCGCCTTGAATCAGGCGCGCTTGGCTTATGAGGAAGGCCAGCTCAATGAGGCTATGCAATATCTACAGGCTGCCGAAGATCAAGATGTACTCACTACGCTCAATATCCGCGTATTGCAGCTTAGGGTCTATCAACAGCTCGCCGAGCAACGTTTATTCGATGCCAGTTTGGACGCTTTTGATATCTATTTGCGCCGCCGAAAGGATAGCTTGGATTATCACTACAAGGCCTACCGAAAGCTAGTGAGTTATTTGCGTAGATATAGGCGACTCAATCCGCATGAACCGGAAAAAGTCGAAGACTTTAGGCACCAGGTGATGGAAGAGCAAGGACTACCCGAAAAAAACTGGCTGTTAAAAATGTGCGACGGGTAATTTGAGGTGTGTTGATGTAAGATGTTAACTAGTGCTTTAAGCGCCTTTGCTCGTGCTAAAATATCTCTCCCTTATGATTCTCAAGTGGTGCTGCTCGTGCCCGACAAGCATAGCGAATAGTGCTCTGGCTGAAACGTCATTGCCGCTGGCATTGCCCATTCTTGCCCAGGCATTGGAGGGGAAACCTTTGGCCATAGCCAGATTGGATTGCTTGAGCAGAAAATACTCTTCTACCAGACCATCATAGGGGCGCAGCTCAAAGCTGGCAGCCTCCGCATAATCATTCTGGTCTACACCCGGCAGTGGTGTCTGGTCGCCTCTCCCGACTCGAAGCAGGCGAGCCGCAAAAATCCGCTCCATGTCGATGACGTGTTGGAGTACTTCGGCTATGGTCCATTTGCCGGGGGCATAGGCATAGTTCTGCTTTTCTGGGCTTACGGTGGCGTAGAAATCTCTGTTCTCAGTTGCACTCGCCTGGTAGACTTCTAAAAGATTACCTGTGGGTACCTTCTCTATGTAAGGCGCGTAGAAGGGGGCGTATTCGTTGGTGGGGATGGTCATGACACAAATATATGTTTTTGATTTTTTCGCCTACCGGTATGCCTGCGGCCTACCGGTAGGCGAAAAAATAAAAAACAGATATTTGTGTCCTGACCATCCCCACCAACGAAAAAGCCCCCGTCTACGCGCCGTCCAAATAGAAGGTACCCACAGGTAATCATTTTGG
>JBCCPC010000035.1:0-52274 GCA_039025055.1 Bacteroidota bacterium
GAGCAGTTCAAGCAAGGCATTGTTGAATTTCTCGAGAATGCAAAGAGCTACAAGGATGAGATCAGATCACTATTGACCTTAAATTTCAGGACAGTATGTGGAACCTCTGTGCATGCCCAAACCACTTCGTGATGGGTATAAATAGGAGGTTTAGGAATCTCATACTGACCATCATTGGTAATGATTAGTGAGATGGTAATCTGGTTGTATGTTAAAATGCGGCCAGTCAATTCTAAAACCTAACTCAGAAATGCTCGTTAAAAGGAAGAAATAAAAACACTTTCAAGTATGAATATTCGATTACTCTCTCTATTTCTTTGCGTTTTTATTTGCTTTGGCTGCGATGATGATGACGTTGTAGAACCTCAATCTGACTGCGATATAATCGGAGAAGAAATTCTTACATTACGAGATGGGGCTAACATAGAGTTTACCAGGATTTTTTACGATGGAACGTCTAATGGAGATGTTACTTTTCCAACAATTAACGGATGCGTACTCACTCATGATGGTAGGTCTTTCAATCTGCTGCAATTGATTTCATTCGAGCGAGATGGTAGTGTTTTGATTTTGCGATTCCCATAAGATTTCTCCAAGAAGATTTTTCTGATGTAAGATTAGTCTTCAATACATATTTACAAATCGCTTTGCTGTACACCCTCCCACCTGCGGAAGTACAAATAAAAAGTAACCTTACTCTTTAAGTCCCCTCAGTACACTTCCTGAATAACCGTCACGAGTTCGGCCACCAGCATGCTAGTTGCACCCCAAACGGTCTCGCCTTGTACATCCCAGTAGGGCACATTGGGTAGGCGGAAGCCGCTGGACATAGCCATGGCCTTGGTTTTGCGGGCATCTGGCTGAAGGAAGTCTTCGAGGGGGAATTCAAGTATTTCGTCGACTTCGGCATCCTGGCCTTTGAAGTCGGGACGCGTTTGGGCCACACCTAAAAAGGGATGCACGAGAAAATTACTGACTGGAATGTAAAGTTGGCTCAGAGGACCGATCAGCTGTACGGATTCGCGCTTTACAGCCACTTCCTCCCAGGCTTCTCGGAGGGCCGTATCTGCCAGAGTTCGATCTTCAGGTTCTACGCTGCCACCCGGGAAGCCGATCTGACCAGCGTGCGCATCGCGCGGATCGTGGCTGGTACGCCGAAAGAATAGAAGGCCGATACGCCCATTTGGCAGCGGATAAAGCAGTTCCAAGACAGCTGCTACGCGCGCATCATCGGGTATGCCGCCCGGTTTTTCACCTCGGAAGCCCGGGTACATGAGGGCGTGTGCTTCTGCACCGGGCAGGGGCTGCTGTAGGCGCGCTTGCAGTCGCCCGGTCAGATCGGCCAGTGTCATATTATGGCTTACTGAGGGTTAGATAGCTTGAGGTATTCCTTGAGAGCAGAGGTCATAGACGGGACTTCCGGTGGCTTGACGGCTATGTCTACCTTTAGGCCGTGGTCTTCGACTGCCTTGGTGGTTTGACTACCAGCAACGGCAAGCCGCGTATCCTTCTGCTTGAAATCGGGGAAGTTCTCGAAAAGCGACTGAATACCCAGCGGGCTGAAAAACACCAGTACGTCGTAGAATACGTTTTCCAAATCGCTCAGGTTGCTGGAGACTGTGCGATACATCATGCCTTCCTTCCAGTTGAAGTTGTTGTCGTTGAGGAAGTTGGTGACTTTCTTGGCGCCGAGGTTGCTACAGGGCAGAAAGAAAGTCTCTTTAGAGCGATACTTCTTGAGGGTCGTGGCCAGATCATCTATGGTGCGTTTGCCTACGGCGACTTTGCGCTTACGATACACGATAAACTTTTGCAAGTAGTTGGCTACGGCCTCAGTCAGGCAGTAGTAGCGCGTGTCGCCAGACATTTCGATGCGCATTTCTTCACATAGACGGAAGAAATGGTCGATAGCTGTCTTAGAAGTAAAGATGACGGAACTGAATTCATTGGGGTAGACCCGCTGTTTGCGAAATTCTTTGGCCGTAAGTCCTTTTACTTCAATGAACGGACGCCAATCTATGGTCAGGTCGTAGCGCTTCGCTAAGTCCTCGTAAGGATTGCGCTCCGGCTCGGGCTGAGATACTAAAATAGACTTGATGGGACGGTATGTCCGCTCTGGCGCTTGACTGGTGTCCGCCATAATATTTTCGGAATTACGGTCAGTTGTAGTCTGCTAAACCTGCTCGTAAATGAACTTGGCTAACAGGGCTACGGGGGCGATTTCAACGGCGCAAATATACAACAAAAATAGCATGGGGTTTTTACCCAACACACTGTTGCCTATGTCTAGCCCTCTGAGCCACCTCAAGCCGAAGATCGCTGCGCCCAGCGCAAGGGTGCCGTATACCATGACATGGGTTATGTTTTCGGGCGCATAAGATATAAATAGATTGGCGGGTACCAGAAACATACCTAGCACGATAGCACTCATCATAACTGAGAAACCATAGCGGCTGGTTTCTTCCGAAGCCTCCCAAAGCCAGCCTGTCGTGCTGAGTAGTAGGTGCTTTAGACCCAGCACGCCAGCAACGCCCGCACTCATTAATCCGAAATGCATCCAGGGCTCATTACCCGGTAGTAGCTCAAAATACTGAGTCAGTAGGTAAGCAAAAAAACCAATGGCGAATACACTAAAAGCGTATCCTAATAACAACCTGCTGCGCAAGCCGCCAGATTTTCGTCTGTACATCTGCCAGGCAACGCTGGAGTTGAAAAGGCTTCTGTAGGAAGACGTCAAAGTAGGCCGCATGGTCGACCAAAGAATACCCAAAATGACCAGCATGCCGATGTGAATGCCCAGCAGCTTGCCGCGCGCATCCAGTACGGGCTTGACCGTTTCTCTGGCTACGAGCTGTACGTCTTCGCGCTCGTATTCTCCGTCTACACTCCTGTAGCGTACATTGAATGGATTGCTTGGCTCATCTGGTGTAGCACCTTCACCTAAGGCAGCTATTTCTTCATTTTCGACAGGAGGGAGTCTTTCATCCAGCTCGAAAGGATTGCCACGCCCTGCGTACGCAAAGGACGCGAACATGAGTAATGCGCCCATGAGCAATACCTTGATTCTGAATACTTTATGCAATAGCTCCCAAAATTAGATGGGTAATATAGGAATTAATCTCATTTATTGTCTGCTCCGTTGCAAATTAATATGATTAACTCAGCTTATCGACGCCTTGTACGAGCAGCGAAATCTCATTGCGTAGTACCTCGATAAAGCCCCCCTCTATGGAGAAGGTGATCTCACGTCGGTCGGTCAATCCTTCTTGCAGCTCTCCCTTGTCAGCATTGTAAAGCGCATACTCGCCGGAGGTCATCACCTTCACAGAACCAGAAGACAAACTGCTAACTAGCGGTGCGTGATTTTGCTTTACCTGAAACAGACCCGAAGTACCCGGCACAGTTACCGACTCTATGCTGCCAATAAAAACCTGACGGTCGGGGGTGAGGATGGAGATATTCATATCGATATAGTTTGAATGATGCGCGAAGCGCATCATTCAAAAAATTATTTACGCTTCCGCCAGCATCTTATCGCCCTTGGCAATCGCATCTTCGATGGTACCGACCAGGTTGAATGCTTGCTCAGGGTACTTGTCTACCTCGCCATCGAGGATCATGTTGAAGCCCTTGATCGTGTCCTTGATGTCGACCAACACGCCTTGAAGACCGGTGAACTGCTCGGCTACGTGGAAAGGCTGGCTCAAGAAACGCTCTACGCGGCGTGCGCGGCTTACCACCAGCTTATCTTCTTCACTCAGTTCTTCCAAGCCGAGGATGGCGATGATGTCTTGCAACTCATTGTAGCGAGCCAAAATGTTGATCACACGCTGGGCAGTATTATAGTGCTCGTCGCCGATGATGGCTGGATCGAGGATACGGCTGGTAGAGTCTAGTGGATCTACGGCGGGGTAGATACCCTTGGCCGCAATCTTACGATTCAGTACCGTAGTGGCATCCAAGTGGGCGAAGGTCGTAGCCGGAGCGGGGTCAGTCAAGTCATCCGCAGGTACGTATACGGCCTGTACGGAGGTGATCGATCCGCGCTTGGTCGAGGTAATTCGCTCTTGCATCAGACCCATCTCAGTAGCAAGCGTCGGCTGATAACCTACCGCCGATGGCATACGACCCAGCAGGGCCGACACCTCAGAACCTGCTTGCGTGAAGCGGAAAATGTTGTCGATAAAGAAGAGGATATCGCGGCCACCGGTCGGGTCGCTCATATCGCCATCGCGATAGTACTCGGCGATGGTCAGACCGCTCAGGGCTACACGGGCGCGGGCACCGGGAGGCTCATTCATCTGGCCGAATACGAAGGTCGCCTTCGAATCCTCCAGGTCTTTAGAGTCGACCTTGCTCAGATCCCAGCCGCCTTCTTCCATGCTATGCATGAAATCTTCGCCGTACTTGATGATACCCGCCTCGAGCATCTCGCGCAGCAAATCATTGCCCTCGCGCGTACGCTCACCTACACCGGCAAATACGGAGATACCGTCGTAACCTTTGGCGATATTGTTGATCAGTTCCTGGATCAATACGGTCTTACCTACACCGGCACCGCCGAATAGGCCGATCTTACCACCCTTGGTGTAGGGCTCGATCAGGTCGATCACCTTGATACCGGTAAAGAGTACTTCCTTCTCCGTAGAAAGCTGATCGAAAGTAGGTGGCTTGGCGTGTATCGGGCGGGCATTATCGCCTTTGGGTACTGCACCCAGACCGTCGATAGGCTCACCGACCACATTAAACAGGCGACCCTTGATCGCATTGCCGATAGGCATGGCAATCGCGCGGCCGGTATCCGTTACTTGCGTACCCCGGGTCAGCCCGTCGGTCGCGTCCATAGCGATGGTGCGCACACCGTCTTCGCCCAGGTGCTGCTGCACTTCCAAAACGAGGGTGTCGCCATTGTCGCGCTTGATTTCCAAGGCATTGAGAATAGCAGGGAGCTGCGCATCTTCAGCGCTAAAGCTGACATCTACAACTGGACCAATAACCTGCTTGACTAGACCGATATTTGCCATGTATTAAGTGTTGGTGAGAACGGTTTTCTAATTCGGGGGCAAAGGTACCGCTCAAAGCTGTCTTAAACAAGGTTTTCGGATGTTTTGAATTTTGTACTTCCGCAGGTGGAGCCATCCCTCAATTAAGAGGCGTTTTTAGTGCTATATATCCACTCATCATCTAATGTAAGCTCCCCCAGTAATTGAGAACTAAGAGACAAGGACTAAGAGACAAGAACTAAGAGACAAGAACTAAGAGACAAGAAAAGCCAATTCTGTAGCTGTTAGTCTTACAGCGAACGCAGTGAGCGGTCTAAAATCTCGCAACGAGCGCTAGCGAGTGATCTAAAATCTTGTAGCGAACGCAGTGAGCGGTCTAAAGTCTCGCAGCGAACGCAGTGAGCGGTCTAAAGTCTCATCTCTTGGTTCTTATCTTGTCCCTCATGTCCGGCAGTAATACATACCAAATTCTCCTCCAATCCGCCATCCTCGGAACAGCGCGAGCACCCCTGCCCGAATCTGTCTCCAAACTCGCTCAAGGCATGGGCCTCGAAGCTGTCGAAGACCCCGCCGAGCAAATCTTGCAGCTCCTCCCGATATTAGATCGCTTAGAACGCACCAGTCAGCCAGAAAAACTCAAACCTCCCCCTGGGGTAGCTGGTGAAAACACCAAAGGCACCATCGCAAAGGCAATTGACTTTTCGGATCGTGAGCTTCCGCCTGCCCCTGCGAAAATGAGCAAGGCCCTCGATTTGATTTTGGATGGGCCATACGCACCTTGTATACACGAATATATACGAGTGATCAAAAAGTCTGGCTTCCGACCACCAGACCGCTTGCTACCAAAACTTCTGGGCTTGGCCATCAATAGTGAGCCAGAGGGCAGAGATGAGATTCTTCAATTAGCCGGTCCTCGTGGTCGCTGGCTTGCTGGTTTTCACGCAGACTGGTCGGCCCTGTACCTCCCCGGTGAGCCTGAGGCTGAATGGAAACGCCTGCACCTTCCTGCCGATCAGGCTGCTTTGATGAGCTTATGGCGAGCTGCTGACCCGGTTGCTGCCCGCGAAGCACTCATCGCTAGTTGGCCCAATTTGGATGGCAGCCGACAGGCGCGATTGCTCGAATCGCTTTCCGTTGGCCTCAATGAGAGCGATGGCACCTTTCTACAGTCTACTCTAAAGCCACGTCGTCGCCAGGTTCGAAGACAAGCCACTCGATTACTGCTCAAACTGGCAGAGGCGACCACGACCGACCACTTTACCCAGCTCATAGCTGAAAGCCTGCAAATAAAAGAACATCGCCTCAAAATCGACTTACCTAAACCCACCAAGGAGCGACTAGAGCCATATGGCCTTTATGAAGCCAGAGGATTGACTATAGCTATTTTACTAGAGCATCTCCCCCCGCATTTATGGTGGGAGCTACCCGACCTGGAGCCCTTTCAATTCGTAAATCGTTTGGTTGCTGGCCCCCGCGAGGCCAAAGACTTACTTCCGCCACTAGCCAAAGCATGCGTATACCACGACGATCAAGCAGGTTTGGAGGCTATTGCCAAGATGGTTTTACGCTTCGATTTATCGATTGACTCCTGGCCGAAAAGTCTGATGCGCAGTTTGAGTCAGGTAGACGAGCCTCGATTTCACCTCATTTCGGATTGGGCTCTCGACCAGTTAGAGCGGGCACTACATGCCAGCAGCTTTTTGTCTTTTCTATCGAGAGCAGTTCCATACGCATGGTCCGATCGACTAAGCCGCGCTAGCCTCCGCGCACTTGCCGAAGAGCTCGAACTGAGTCGCATGCACTATCGCGGCCTGAGCAGCAAGCATTGGCTGCCCCTAGCCTATCGCGCCCTAATTCATCTTTTCCCGGAGTTCCAGCGCGAGCTTCGAGAGGCCACCACGCAGTACGGCGAAGCTGGAAAACTAGCGACTAAAATGCTACAGACCATGAGCTTCAGAAAAAGAGCATTCTACGCCTAACCCAGCGAGCGCCTCCTCCGAAGTGTCGAGCTAAAGCCTCTTTTTTAATTTACTGTACCATTCTGGACTAACGCCTAGAAAATGAGCTATGTGTTTTGCAGGCACACGATTTAAAATAATTGGATATTTGGAGTTAATGTATTTAATAAATTGTATGGTAGAATGGCTTAGTTTATAAGCCCAAAAATCATTCAAAATTAGAAATTCTTGAGCTATATCTTCCAGATACATTTGACTAAAAAAAGCATGCTCATATATCCAAGAGTCTACACTCTCCTTACTGAACTTAATCAATCTAGAATTCTCTATTGCTTTTATCTCATACTTGGTCGTATTATTTGTGAAATACCCATCCGGAGAAATCATCATATTGAATAACTCGTCAAAATAAAACCATACGGCTTTTTGTTCACCAAAATCAGTAATGACCGATCTGACAAAGCTTCCAGAAAGTATGAAGTATCCATACTTATGAACAGTACCAATTTCAATAAGCTTTTCATTTTTACCGACGAAAATAAGCTCTGAATTAGCTTTTATTTGTTCCAAGAATTCATCACTTACATTGAAGCCAGCATCTCTGACTCTTTGCAAGAGTTTATTGTACATGTTAGCAGTGCTATGATTGGTTGGATAGTATATGACGTAGCCGGAAAATTAGCTTTCAGCATTCAAAAAAAAGTTAATCCATATTAATCTACAGCACTAAACCATCTACTTTTTACTTGAAAACTTACTTGTATACCTTGATAGCTTAAAAATCAAAGCGCGAAACAAACTCTAGACGTAAGCCCGACCCTTCCGACCCTCCGAATGTTTCTACGGCATCATAATTCAGTTCCAGCCCGAATGTCGCATCCAGTACAGGTGTCCAAACCAGGTTGCCGCCCAGGCGAAACCCTCCGGCATATGCACCTGGATTGAACCCAGAAGGTAAGTCAAAGTCAAAAAAACTGGCATTAAATGTAGATCTAATCGTTTCAGTCCACCAATGCTGGTAAGCAGCATAACCTCCAATGATGCTCGTCACATCGATATCTCCATTGTCTCGTATTATTCCATCTAATCCGACAGCAAAAGAAGAATAATAATGTGCAAATCCCTCGCCTGCTTGAAAACCAAAAGCCAGGTTGTCTCGCTCGTGCAAAAATGGTAGATTTATTCTACCCGTGACATTAATGCCGCCTGTAATATTATCGCTTGAAGTGGATCGCTGCTGAAGGGTCATGGCAGCAACACGCGCATACCCCCATTTATTTTGCCATTTAAAAAATCCGACAATACTGGGCATAGACTCCGACCGTTGAAATTCAAGCTGCCCGGCTAAATCTGCTGTTGGGTTTTCAATACCAAGGCCGTATGAAGTTTCAGATTGTTCGCCGTGTACGTAATAAAGCCCGGGATTCCTTTTACTGGGCAAGCCCAACGGTCCACCCGGATCGGCTGTTTCCGGTTGTGCAAAGACATCCATAAAACCAGACCAGAAATTTCCAAACTTCCAATTGCCTATTTCGGCTACGGCGTGTCGCAATCGAAGGGTGTAGTCATTGACTAGCTCGTTTCCAGTAGCACCAAAAAAGTCAACCTCTATAAACACCCGCGCTTCGCCCAACTTTGTTGGCGTGCGTATATCCACGTTGAATCGAGTTAAGCGAGCGTGAACACCAAATTGATCTTCGCCATCTTCACTGCTCCCATCAAGTGGAATAGTGGGTTGGAAGCTGATCTGTTGAAATCCGAAATTATCAAAGTCGTAATTGGCATTGACTGTTACGGCTCCGCCTATTCTAAATGAGCCAGGAGTCCCATTTATGGATATCGATCTATCAAAACTTCCTCTGGTGACTATAGCATCATCTGGGAATCGACCAATGGGTTGGCGGGGTGCTCTCGTGCTGTCTTGATCGTCTGTTTGAGCACGAATTGGGCTTGACATTAAAATGAAAAGAAGAATGGTTGCCAGGAAGCTGAAGGAGAAGAGATTTCTGAAATGTAATTGGTGTCTGAGCACTATTGGCCATTTCATAAAGAAGAGGCAGTCGGTATGGTACACTTGTTTCATATTGCCTGAATCGGGTTGTACTAGTGAATGGATGAAAATTGCTCAGCAGGCATCGATTCGCTGATTGAAAATCATAGCTCGATGCCTGCTAGACATGTTGTTACAATCCGCTAATAATCGCGTGGATCTACTGGATCTGTTCCTCTTTCAATTTCTGTTGGATCATCAATTCCATCACCATCGGAATCAGACTTGTACGGAAAAATACCTATAGATCTTTCCCGATCATTGGGGATTCCATCGCCATCGATATCCTCGTCTTCGGAATCCTCTATACCATCGAGATCAGTATCAGCCCATCGATTTGGATCGTTGGGAAACCCATCGAAAGCATCATCTACACCATCATTGTCGGTATCTACAGCAAGTGGAATATCAACCCCCACCCATTCCGTTGCTGCATCGGGGACTTCTCCTGTAGATATTTTTCCATAAACCGCTGTAAAGAGCTCGCTCATATGATATGGACGCTGCTCATTGGGCCAGCCAGTATGTACACCGGGGTTCCAGCCCATGGGTCCAAGATTTCTCAAGGCCCAAGACATACTTTTTCGATCTGTCACGGTCGCTTGTGACTGCATTGTTGTGGCCAGCCATGCTGTCAAAACTACATTGGCTATGATCTCTTGAATCTCTCGGTCTGAATAGTAGCGGCGCAGATCCTCAATATGTGCAGCTGTAGTGCGAGATGGCATAGGACCAGCATCTCTTGCAAAGCGATAAGCAGCTTTCTGAGCATCTGTAAATAGATCGGACCTTTCAAAGTCCATGAGAGACTGGATGTATGTTATAATTGCTGGGAGATCTTCTTCTGGAATCTCATCATTTATGTATTCACGCTCAAATTCCTGAAATATACCAAAGGAGCCATGTACTTGACAATGTACACATCCACTAGCCAATTGATAAACAAAAAACAGCTCCCATCGCATTTGAAGATCGATAGCTCGATCCCAAAAAAGTAGATAAGAGTCTATCATCAGAGTACCCAGAGACGACTGGCGAGTCCACTCGACATCCAATCGGTGGCGATCGCTGAAGGGGTATTTAGTTCTCGGTAGTGAAGCAGGTTGAAAAAACGCGTAATCATAGGCAGCCACATCGAATTGAGGGATAGAAGCATCTGGCATATTTTCTTCTTCCAGTCCAGGTTTTTTCCACTGATTATAATCATCGGGGTAATAATCAAAAGGATCTTCCACACCATCGGCATCTCTATCGAAAGTGATCATGGGTATATCATATCCCGTAATCATATTGACCCAGTCAGTTTCGAACTCGGGGTTTGCAGCAGATAAATCACCTCTTTGCCACTTCGAATTCACTTCTTCGTAAACACCATCCAGGAGATCGCCAACGAATGCCTGGGCCCGCTGTTCTTCAGCAGTTCCCGCATTCAAACCGACTTGCCATCCAACAGCTGCTAAATTTTCAGTGGCCCAATCGGTCGTTTTCTGATCGGTTGCTATGGGTAGAACATGATCGTATACCGCGTTGCATGCATTTATGGCTGTCAAGTCTGTCAATTCAGCAATCTGCCGATCGGTATAATGCATCCTGAGTGCAGCATGTGTATCTGCGGTCACGCTCGTAGGCAGATTAGAGGCATGACTCAAATATTCAAATGCCGCTCGCATTCGGGGATCTCGAACAGTCGTAGGATAATCGGGCGACCATAAAGCGTGAATCTCATTCAATGGCACGCCCATCAGAGACAATTGGTATGCACTGCGAGCTTGAAAGTGATTGCTTTCTGCCAATATCATTTGGTAAAGGGTGAACTTCCATTTCGATTCCGCATCAAACATCCCATCCGCATGAATCATGGCATCGGCATTCAGTAAACCTTCGTAGAACTCCCTAAGATTACTGATATCGATTTTGTGTCGATCGTAATATCTCATTTCGAGGTCTACTGCCGGAGGGGCAAAGGACTCAACTTGTGCCAATATTTCTTGATTCATTATGAATATTGGAATAAATAGGAGGTAAATTGCTTTCATTTTTACAGATTGATAGAGTTGAGTAATTGGCTTTAAATGATTATTGCTAACATAGAGATAGCTCCTATCGCTTGATAATGGAAATACAAGCGAATAGCGAGGGGTCAGATAAGTACCCTACAAGCAATACTTATCAAAATCTATGTGTCTGTGTAAATTAGGATGTTTGGGCTGTAGAGCAATTTGCCACTACAAGGCAAAATTCAAGTTCACTCTTTGCTTATCTGAAGTAGCATACCGTTTGTATTGGCTGAAAAAGCAGGAACATTTTGAACCGCGTCCCAATGTTCGGATAGCCTTCCATCTGGGCCAAAAGTGAAAATATCTACCCCTGTACTACCCAGATCATTTGGATCTTCAGTATCCATATTTCTAAAGTTGAGATGCACGAATGCCCAATTGTCTACAACTATTATGCGATGCACCTCGATCTTTACAGGATATTGGCTGGTCGAACTGCGAAAAAACATAGCTAATGCTTCTGGACCGTCCCCCAGCATAGGGTTGTGCTGAATGTAATCTTCCCGAACATAAGGGAGTATTTTGGGCACTGTTGGATCTGTCTCAAGTATTTTATACAGTTCCATGAGCATCTCACATTTCCTACGCCCTTCTTCGTCTGTGACAATAAATTCAGTCTCGAAGTCCCTAGGAACTGAGTTTACATGTGACATATCTTGCGCACTGGCACGGGTCGGTCTGATAATTTCGTCATTTTGATTTTGCCCGTGAATCGTGTGGGGAAGAAAGAATATTCCTGAAAGGGAAACCACAAAGAAGTGGATCCAATAAGCCCTAGCCATATCGAGTTAGTTTAGATTGGTGATTTTCAACTGCGTTGATGATGCAACACTCAACAAAGATGGTATGAATTCACGAAAAAAGACTTGAACTAATTCAAGCCCTGAGACAAAACTTGAGCCTTTCTTTTTGAGTCACTTTTCACCACTTTCAGCATTCTCCTCTCAAGTCCCAATTACAGGTCGCGCTTTCTTTCTATTTCTTTATTGGGTTTGGTAGTTATAGTGCCTCTTCCGTGGTGTCGAGCTAGGTACGAGCACCTCCTTTAAGTTGATTAGCTAAGCTCAATGCTTGCCGAAATGCTCTATACTGCCTATTTGATCCAACAAAAATTACCGCATCACCATCCCAATGAACCTCAGCGGGTATCCTATGCACATCAGTGGTATTTAGCTTGAGCTCAATCAGACTGCCACTTTTTTCAACCAGGCTTTTATTCAATGTACTCGCTTGTAGTCGCTGCACAATCTCTTCCCAGCTCATATCGAGTTTTCGCTCCACATATCTTCCAAATAAGATAGGCACAAATGGCATAGCCAAGCCAAAAGCAAGTCCGTAGTAGATCACATCTTTCCAAAAACTGTAAGAAGAATCGCCTCTGCTCAGATGAGCTAAGCCAAACATCAGCCCCATTACGACAAAATTTCCCAGAAAGTGAATAGCGTAAATCTTGAGTTTATATCGCCTTATGGTGCTCAAACTATCCTTTTAAGATAAGTTTATAACTTTATATTTAAAGTCGATAGCCCACGCCCAGGTTCATACCAAGTCGCCAATAAGTTGCTTTGTTATCGCTACCACTATCTAATAGGTTACTAAAGCGGTTTTGCGCAAAGGGGGCAAACATGATGGTCCAATTCTCGTTGAGATTGTAGCCTAATCCAAGTTGCAGACGGGCACTCCAACCCAATCTGTTTTTATTGTATCCGAAATCTTGGAGATCTGAAATTAAGGTTGGTTGCTCCAGATACCTACCTCTAGCAGTAAATCTCATCTCAAGTATGGCGTCGACACCTAAGGATACATGCCATTGCCCTTTGCGCCAGAGGTCTGTACCTAGTCCGAAAGTAAGGCCATAGGCCCTGTACTCATTGTAGTGCACGGCTGAGACATTTCTAAAACCGGAGATAATGGTATCTCCAAAAACTTCTTCTGTCTCGCCCGACGTTTGATTCTCAATTATACGTATGAGTACATCTTCTAAAAGGAAATCTTGCTGGGCGGTGTAGTCTACGGAAAATTGATCTGTCCAGTTATAGAAAGTCAGGCCAGTCGTCAGAAATGTGCGGTTAGATAATGGCCACCTCGCACCTAACTCCAGAGAAAAAGTTTCTAGATGCTCCTCGAAATCACTGCGCATCAAAGATGTATCTAAATCATCTGACGAAAATCGCTGCTGAGTCGTACCGAGTCCTGCTGAAAAGTATATCAGGGGTTTGGGTTTTTCTAGAGTTACTGCATTCGATGAATTCATTGAAAGAGGTTGAACCCTATCAAGCAAAGGCTCGTAAATTTCTGAAATCGCCAGGCTGTTTATATTTTTTATAGCTCCTTGCTTTTCAATTTCTACAGGCGAGCCTGTATTTTTCAGGCGTTCTGAAGCAGATTCGTTACTAGTTTGTTCAGAGTGCGTATAATCAGGCTTTTCTTTTCTCTTGTCATCGCCAATTAATGAATCTTGGATTGAATTTGAGTTGTCGCTGACTGTTAGGGGTTCAGGAGCAACAATATCTTCTGCTAATTCAATATTTTTCTTTTCTTCCTTCATTGATTTTTGAAGATCTGATTTATCTATATTCAACCCTTCTGCTTTTGTTGATGCGATACGATCAATCAAGGTGTCCAAGACATTTGATTGCGGGATAGTGGTTGAATTAAACGCCGTATGATGAGCTGATTCCTCATTGCTGGGTTCAGTTTTTGCATTTGATATAGAATAGCTTACTATCGATAAGATGCCTATTAACAAAAAGAATAAAAGGATCGGCCAGCGATTAGCTTTTCTATTTTTTTGCAAATTTGGTGCTATACTAGCCCACTCGCTGTCTACATCTAATGGGGAACTATATTTTTCTAGCCGTTGACGCCAATCCTCGAAATTTTCTTGCTTGCTCATGACTTATGTTTTTTCAAATACTTTCAGATTCCTGATTGATAATACTTTGAATTTTTAATCTCAACTTGGCTTTGGCTTTAGAGAGTTGAGACTTGGACGTTTGTGTGCTTATGCTGAGTTTTTTAGCGATATCTGCATGGCTATATCCATCGATTACATACAGGTTGAATACTGTTCTGTAGCCGGTTGGTAGTTCTTTAATTAATTGCAGAATCTGCTCCTCCCTAAGATCGGGAGAAGCAGACGTTTCTACATTCATGGTATAGCTTGAATCGGCATCTTGAAGGGGTAGAGTCAATGTTTGTCCTCGAAGTGATTTCAGCGCAGTATTTATTGCTATTCGTTTTAACCAAGCTTCGAATCGACCTTTCTGTGGATCAAATTGACCGATCTTATCGAAGGCTTTTATGAAGGTTTCTTGTAAAATATCCTTAGCGCCGGTTTGTCGATTTTCATATCTTCTACAAACCGTAAGTATTCGGCCAGCAAATAATTCGAATATTTGCCTTTGGCAAGACAGATTACCTTGCTTGCAGCCCTCTACTAAAAAGGCTATTTTTTTCTCAGGATGTTCGTTTTTACTGCTCACTTGGGTATCCGATAGATTGAAAAGTTTACTTAATCAATCACTCGTCATAGATTCTGAAAAAAGCATAGGATGGCTCAATAATTCCATCTAATGGAATAGAGAAGCCATTATTGTCGCTTAGCATACCCGTCAGGGTTAAGGTTGCGCTATCGAAGTGTGCTAAACTTCCAAACATTTCGTTACTAGGCGGGAAAATGTCTAGCTCGATATTAGAAACGCTGATCTGTATATCTGAGGCATTGTATTCATAAGTACCAAAACTCAGATTTGGAAAAGAACTCGGGTCGCTACCGGCTTCTATCCACTGTATCAAGTCCTCGATATCTTGTGGGCTAGAGCCACGAAAGCTTGTCGGAATGTAAGTCGCCGCTTGGATAAATTCCTCTTGAGGAGTCAATGGATCAAATTCGAAAAAGAAATCTAATTCTCCGAGAAAACTATTGTCTGATGCTATCATGAAAGTGCTAAACGAACACCAGTAGCCTTCATTTTCGACAAAGTTTCCTTGTCCATCTATGCGGAGATCGGCTATGAGATTGGATGAATCGATTTCAAAAAAAGCAGTATCTAAATTATACCCGGGGGTATCTACGACAGACACTATAGCTGGGTTGAAGCTGGGAACGACGTCTTCTGTATTTAGGCTATTGTCCCTGCCGCAAGCAGATAACAATACAAATAGCCCTAGAGCTAAGAAGTAGATTGATTTGAAGTATGACATAGGAGTTAGTTTTCGAGAAAAAGAATGTTGTCTTCAATCTGCATATCCTGAAAAGCTTCAAAGGTTGCCTAGGCAGGAGAAAATTTTAGCCCGGGGGTAGCCATCAGCTTGAATATGCGTCTTTAGTTACTTTTTGTGCCTGCTTGAATTATGAGGCCAAATCCTATGTAAGATGTTGCGTTTTCTGTCCATTTCATTTTTGGCCGTGGTTGTTTTTGGATTGGTGGTTTGGTTTGGGATAGAGTATGACAGACATATCAGAACTGAAGCCTCACTGTCAAAAGAATTAAGGGTAGTTCAAAATAAGTGGACTAAAGTTGGAGAGACTTTAGAGAGTGAGAGACGGTGGCTGATGAGATTAATTAAAAGTCAAGAATTATCTATTTCCTACCGAAACGATGAGTTGCTCGGCCTAATTTACAGTATAGATCGAGCAGCTGATGATATGATTGAAAATAGGCCTCCAAGATTTTATTACAGTACTTGCAAGCTATGCCATCCTCTAGCAGAGTATACAGATTTGATTAAGAAAGACGTAGACTTAATTCAAGTAAATATTGAAGCCTGGCTGAGGAATAGTGGATACTTTAAAGTTGGAGAAGTTGGATCAGAGGCAAAGCGATTTCAAGATGTTAACTCAGCTTTCATGTCATTGGTTGATCAGATGTCTTTGAATGAAGAATTTACTCGTTCTGATTGGGCTCATTTCAAAACGGACGTAAATTACTGGGCGTTATCAGTTATAGACGAACTCGCTGGATATACAGGGCATTGCGCTATGATACTTCCTACATATGAGCTGTTATTCAAAGGTTACAACGATGCGGAATCTGGGCTATCGAATTTATATTTTTCTGTATTCGAGATTGAAAATCGCCCACATACAGATAGTATGGAGTTGTGGATAAATGGAGAAATTTTAGAAAAAGATGATAGAGGTAAATGGAGAATTCAAGTGCCTTCAGAGGAGGTAAACGAACTCTTAAATTGGGATGTCTATATTAGGTATACAAACGCTCTAACCGGTGAAATTTGGGAATCAGAACATGTAGTCCCAGCTTTCTCCCTTGCTGAGATAAAACACGTCGAATAACCAAAATCAGCGAACTCATCGGCTTTGCACGTGCGACCCAAGTAGCACCCCCTCCGATGTGTCGAGCAGCCAAAAAAACTAGATCATGCTGCGCTTTCTCCTCCTTTCGGTATGGTTGAAATACACCATGTCGAGTAAATAGTCCTGGCGAGCTCCTCGGAAGCGTTAAGCTTCTAATCCGCTCAAGCGGGAGGCTACCACCTGCGGAAGTCCTAAAAATGAAAACGGCCTAATGTCTTGAACTGACGTAGCTCCACTTTTTCAGACAACTTATCGAAAGATCAATGGCGTTAGTCATGTACCTTAAGCCTTGAATTCGAGCTAGAAGACAACTTATCTGAAGGAACATGCATATCGCCATCATCGGTAATGGTATATCTGGAGTTACGGCGGCACGCTGGTTGCGCAAGTTGAGTGATGATGTGCGGATAAGCCTGATTTCGGCAGAAACCGATTACTTTTTTTCGCGAACAGCGCTGATGTATATTTATATGGGCCACCAGCGATTTGTAGATACACAGCCTTACGAGCCGGGCTTTTGGCCGAAAAACCGGATCGATCTGGTGAAAAAATATGTGCAGCATGTAGACACCATCCAAAAAGAGCTGCACTTCGCCGATGGCAGCCAGATGGCGTATGATAAGCTAGTCCTAGCTACGGGCAGTACACCTAATAAGTTTGGCTGGCCTGGGCAAGATCTGGAGCGTGTAGGCGGCATGGTAAGCTACAAAGACTTGCAATATCTGGAGAAGCATACCCCCGACATTAAGCAGGCTGTAGTCGTGGGTGGCGGCCTGATCGGCATAGAGTTGGCTGAAATGTTCCACAGCCGCCACATACCGGTAAGCTTGCTGATACGCGAAGCGACCTACTGGAGTAATGCCCTTCCGCCAGAGGAGAGTGCCATGGTGAGCCGACACATTAAGCACCATCACATAGACCTGCGTGAGCATACCGAACTAGATGAAATAATCGACGACGGAACAGGGGCCGTGGGTGCTATCAAAACCAAAGATGGAGACATTATTGAATGCCAATTCGTAGGGCTAACTGCTGGCGTGCACCCGACTATCGACTTTTTGAAAGATGCGAAAGGACTGGAATTGGACCGAGGTATTTTGGTCGATGCGTATTTGCAAACGAGTGTGCCCGACGTATACGCCATAGGCGACTGTGCTCAACTGCGCGAGGCTCGCCCCGGTCGCCGACCCATCGAAGCGATCTGGTATACCGGCCGCATGATGGGGGAGACGGTGGCCTACAATATTTTTGGTCGATCCATTTCTTACGATCCTGGCATCTGGTTTAACTCGGCTAAGTTTTTAGACATCGAGTATCAGGTCTACGGCGAAGTGCCCGCGAAAGGCCGGGAAGGGCTAGCTAGTCTATACTGGGAACACGATGGTGGCGAGAAGGCCATAAGAATCAATTACGAAGAGCGCACTGGGCAGATCAGGGGTTTCAACTTGATGGGCATCAGATATCGCCACGAGGTTTGCGAAAAGTGGATACAACTGGGTACCCATGTAGAAGACGTGCTACAAAATCTAGGCTTGGCTAATTTCGACCCGGAGTTCTACAAAGAATACGAGCAAGAGGTGGTCGACTTGTACAACAAGCAGACGGGCAAAGAACTCAAGCTGTTGCAAAAACGTGGACTGGAGCCGGTGCTCCGCTTTTTGGGTATCGGCAAGTATCGCCGCAAAGTGTCAAACGCTTAAGCCATGCCTAGTAAGACCACCAGTAAAACGATAATACAGAAGATCGGCCTGGGGCTGTTTGGGCTGTGTTTGGTGTTTTTCACCCTCATGCTCGGACTAGATAATTATGAGCTGAGTCAAGATAAGCTCGAAACTTTTCTGACCGATAATCTGGGCGGCAATAGTCAATGGCAAGTGCAGGCACTGCGCGAAGAATTTGCCGAGCTGGATGAAAATGAGCGTCAATTCGCCAGCACCTTCGCCTTTCAGAAAGGCATCAAAGACGTCTGGAAGCAAACCAACGAACGCATCGAGGCACGCATAGAAGCGGAAGGTGTACCGGAAGGTATGCAGGCCTGGCAGGTTAAAATACCAAGCTGGTTGACCAACGATAAGGGCCGAAAAGTCAGCCTGACTTCCGATGCGGCAGTTGGGCCGGTCACGGGCAATCCACTACTCTGGCTATTCCTGACATTCGGTTTAGGCATTATAGGTGGGTTGCTATATATCATTCCAAAATTCAGGCAGCCGCCGGGCATCAAGCACGACCATATCTACCATAACTCACTGACCAGGGGGCTTCGATTCGGCTGGCGGGCGTTTTTCCTGTCTATCACGGCCATAGGTGTGCTGGTGTATGGGTGTACATACATGGGCGATAAATGGATGTGGCCAGCTATAAGTGCAGGGGTAGGCTTGATGATCTTCGGCTTAGCGGTCTTATCGGACTGGGGCATTTTGCGCCACCCGGCCAAATCGGCCAGCCCCGGTGAATGGACGGGTTGGTTGGGCATTATAGCCGGCATCTACTTCATCGGTTTTTACATCTTGCTATATTGGATGCCGCAGCATATTGTGGCCTGGGTCAAGATGGTCGATCCAGTCAGTCGATCTTTGAGTGGAGGGGCGGCTAGTCAGTGGTTTTTATACGGGCTCATGTATACGGTGATTGTGGCAGTTATGGGTGTGCGGATGTTTGCCAAATACCAGCACAATAAATATCAGCAGATCAGGACGGCTTCCGTCATTTTCTTTCAGACGTCATTCGCCTTTCTGATACCCGAAATACTGGTGGCTCTGAACCAGCCCTGGATGGACCTGAAAAACATTTGGCCGCTCGACTACGACTTCCTGGAGCAGTGGCAGGTCAATCAGCTTTGGGGTGCAGGCAGCCTGGGTAAGGCGATGCTGTTCTGGGGCATCGGGCTCATCATTATCGGGGTGCCCCTCATGGTGCATTTGGTGGGCAAGCGTTGGTATTGCAGCTGGGTGTGTGGCTGTGGTGGCCTGGCCGAAACCCTCGGCGACCCCTGGCGGCAGCTGAGCGACAAAAGTATCAGGGCCTGGCGGGTAGAGCGCTGGCTCATTCACCTGGTGCTGGTCTTTGCGGTGATCATGACGGTGGGTGTGGTCTATAGCTACCTGCCCAAACAAGAATACTGGCTCAATCGCACCAGCTTTTTGCTGCTCATCATGACGCTGCTCTCCGGGGCAATGGGCTATGCCTGGTATAGATACCGGGCGGGTAAGGTCGATATATCGGCCGTGGGCATGTATGTGGCTGCGGGTGTAACTGTGTTTTTAGTCGGTGCCTTGGGCTATAGAATCTGGGCTGGTGGAGACACGCTACTATTGATCGATAATAGCACTACCAAGCAGTGGTATGGTTTTTTGATCGGTGCCGGGTTTGCCGGCGTGGTCGGTACGGGTTTTTACCCGCTGATGGGCAATCGGGTCTGGTGCCGCTTCGGATGTCCGTTAGCAGCATACTTGGGCTTGGTACAGCGTTTTCAAAGTCGATTCCGCATTACCACCAATGGCGGCCAGTGTATCTCTTGCGGCAATTGCTCGACCTATTGCGAGATGGGCATAGACGTGCGCCATTATGCGCAGCGAGGGCAAGATATTGTGAGGAGTAGTTGTGTAGGTTGTGGCGTTTGTTCGGCTGTTTGTCCACGTGGCGTTTTGAGGTTGGAGAATGGCTCGGGCGACGTGGGCGTACGCACCCAGGCCATTCGGACTATTCATATTAAGGAAGACGATATTCGCATTTATCAACCAGAAAACGAATCGACTGGTGTTGAACAAATAGAGAAAATTTTGAATTGAAAAGCGCGAAAGGTGATATAGTCTTTTAGATTACGCCCACATGCTATAACTTTGTTTGCATAGCTGCCTCACGTAACAATAGTCGATGACTTGCTCATAAACTCACTGTAGCCAAAATACTTACATGCACCACATCTTTACCTGTATCAGTTTTTTAGTAATTTCAGTCGTGGGCATTCGTGCGCAGTCTTCAGCGGATGCGATTACTTTAGATTTGGAGCCCAGCCAGGTAGAGCGCAATACCGTACTCGATAATATAGACCCAGATTATGAAGAGGTGTGCAGTGTGCGGCTCACTAATGTAAGTGGTCGGAGTTTGCAATTGCGGTACGATAAAATTTTGGACCACCAGCAAAGTGGCTGGCGGTCGGTGGTTTTCAGGCGAGGTGGAATTGGCTTTTCAGGAGATAGCGGTGCTTCGGATAGTGGTATTTTTCAAATCGGTAAGGAGGAGACCGTCGAATTTCAGTTGATCATTCAACCCAATAGTATAAGCGGTAATGGCCGAATCAGGATACCCTTTGTAGATGCCCAAAATCCAGGTAGACCTTTGGCGACCGCTTCATTCAAGATCAGCATCACGCAGCGTGGTCAACGCGTGAACGAAGCACCATCGATAAAGCCATCCATTCGGGTCTTCCCTAACCCTGCGCCAGAGATGTTCTTCGTAGAGTTGCCGCGCAATGAGCGTTTTGGTCGAGTAGAGGTATTCAATACTCTGGGGCGGCGCTTAAAGGTATTCAATGAGCAGACCGAAGACGGCTTCGATATAAAAAACCTACCTGAGGGTCTATATCTGGTGAATATTTACAACGATAGAGGGGTGAAACTACGGACGCTGAGGTTGCTGCATCCGAGGGGCGGAGCATGAGCCGACTCGCTTATTGTGTGCATTAAGAAGTCGTTAACTATTTTCTAGCCTTTAAATGATAGGATAGCGCGTATGCGAACGAACGTTTGTTCGTGCTAACCGTTAGGGCATGCGTATACCTCGAAATCATTGTAGCTACATGCAAAATTTTTCTACGCGATTTGTAATCGGACTATTTGCCCTTTTATCCTCCTCTTTAGTATTCTCACAGCCAAGCGTTGGCAAACAAGATGCCAAAGCCTTTATTATTGGTCAAGTGATAGATAAGGACGGCGAGTCCCCACTCGACTATGCCACGGTAAGTTTATACAATACCGAAGACGAACTGATAGGTGGCAGTATAACCGATTTTGAGGGTCGTTTCGAGATCGAGTCCAAGCCCGGTCGATTTTATCTGAAAGTCGACTTTTTAGGTTACAAGCCAGAGACGACGGAAGTATTTGAGTTAAGCCCCAGGCAGCGATATAATGCGGGTACGATCTCGGTATCTTCATCTTCTGCCCAGCTCGACGAAGTCGTCGTGTCGGCCGAACGATCGACCATGACCCTGGCACTTGACAAACGAATTTTCAATGTTGGTAAGGACCTCAGTAGTCAAGGTGGAAGTGCAACCGAACTGCTCGACAATGTGCCCTCAGTTCAAGTCGATGTGGAAGGTAATGTCAGCTTGCGCGGTAGTGGCAATGTACGCATACTCATCAACGGCAGGCCATCTACGCTGCTAGGGGGCGATGGCTCCGGCTTGCAGCAGCTACCTGCCAACCTGATCGAACGGGTAGAAGTAGTAACCAACCCCAGTGCCCGCTACGAAGCCGAAGGTACCAGCGGTATCATCAACATCATCTTAAGAGAAGACGAAAGCCGAGGATTGAATGGCAGCTTCGATATAACGGCTGGTAACCCTGACAATCTGGGGGCATCCATTAATCTCAATCGCCGGTCAGAGAGATTCAACTTCTTCACCAATATAGGAGCCAACTTCAGAGAGCGGCCGGGCGATGGTAGCCTATACACGGAGGTCTTCAATCCTGGCGAGACCATCATTTTTACCCAAAATAACGAGCGCATTCGACAGGGGCTGGGGCTGAACTTTCGCTTCGGGGCAGACTACTTTTTCAGTGAAAATAGCAGCCTGACCACAGCCTTCACCTACCGGTATGGCGACGATAATAATACCAATACCATCCGCTACTTCGACTTCATCAACAGCCTGGAAAACCCGACGGGTAGTGAGATCCGGCTCGATGAAGAATTTGAAGATGAGACCCGCCTAGAGTACTCCCTCGAATACGAACTGAAGCTACCCGGCCTGGATGGGCACAAGCTTACAGCCGATTTGCGCTACCAAGACGAGCGCGAAATCGAAGGATCTGATCTCAGCAATCGATTTTTCGATGCACTAGGCAACCCGGCCGACCGTGAAAATCTGATACAGCGATCTAACAATGACGAAGGCTCCAATCAGCTTATCTTCCAAACCGACTATGTGCGACCTTTGGGCGACGATCATCGGCTGGAGGCTGGGCTTAGGGCATCGATCAGAAATGTGGGTAATGATTTTATAGTAGAGGAATTAGACCAAGACACAGACGAGTTTTTTGCACTCGACCAATTCACCAACACCTTTGATTACGAAGAGCGAGTCTACGCGGCTTATGTGACCTATGGAAATAAGTTTGGTCCCTGGTCTTTTCAGGTCGGCTTGAGGCCGGAGTACAGCTATATCAATACCGAGCTGCTACAAACCAATGAGACCAACGAGCGCGATTTTCTCAATCTTTTCCCTTCGGCTTTTTTGAATCTGGAGCTCTCTAATCAGAACAGCTTGCAGCTTAGCTACAGCCGCCGAATCAGCAGACCGAGCTTTTGGCGACTCAACCCATTCTTCACCTTTACGGACAATCGGAATTTTCGCTCTGGTAATCCCAATCTCGATCCGGAATTCACCAACTCTTTCGAGCTGGGCCACCTGAAGTATTTCAACAAAGGATCGATCAGCAGCGCGCTCTATTTCAGAGAAACCCAGGGAGTAGTAGAAAACATACGCGTAGTCGATAGCCTGGGCAATAGCATCTCGCAACCTGAAAACCTGGCGACCAACTACTCTTACGGCCTGGAGATGAATATCAATTACGATATTGCTCCCTGGTGGCGTTTCGCTTCTGATATTAACTTTTTTGGTTTCGAGACCGAGGGCAGGGCCCAAGAGCAAGACTTTTCGGCCAGTGGCTTCACCTGGTTTGCGCGGGGCACCTCTCGGTTTAAGCTGAGTCCGAAGTTTAATGTGCAACTACGCTACAACTATCGGGCACCAAGAAACCAGCCCCAGGGCCGCCAGCGCAGCATCAGCAGTGTAGACTTGGCCGCCAGCCATGATCTGTGGAAGGACCGGGCTACCATCACTTTGGGTGTGCGAGACCTCTTCAACAGTCGCCGCTGGCGCTTCACCAATTTTACTGATAATTTCTTTGCCGAAGGCGATAGCCGCTGGCGAGTCAGGCAGGTCGATATTACGCTGAGCTATCGCCTACAGCAAGACAAACAGAACGACAGAAGGGATCGTAGGAGTTACGATGATGATGGTGATTATTAGTATGTTTTTCTATTTCTAGAATTGCGCGCGCCGGTCAGATAACTTTGATTGCATGGTGTGAGGATGAACCTAGAATTCATTAGTGCGTTCTGTAGTTGCATTATATAAATTATCATGATCAAGCTCACAACCAAAGACATCACTGTAAGTGCCGAAAGCTTCTACCAGGCTGAATACAGCGAGCCCGAATCGGAGAAGTACATCTTCGCCTATCGGATCAGAATCAGCAACAACAGCTTGGAGACCGTGCAGCTGCTCAATCGCCGCTGGCGGGTCGTAGAGGGCGATGGCCGTGAGCATATTGTGGAAGGCGAAGGTGTAATCGGTCAGCAGCCGGTGATAGAGCCAGGCAAAAGCCACGTTTATATGAGTTGGGTGCAAATGAATGCCCCGATCGGTGCTATGGAAGGTTACTACGAATTCAGGAAAAACTGGGAGTTTGGCCCCGAGCAAGAAGAGCGTTTTCGCGTAGGTGTACCCAAGCTCGTACACTGGATGCCGGAATTGGCCAATTGAGCAACTGAATTACCTTTGCGCCGATTCAAATATCTTTTCAAAGCTGTATAAGGATAAAAAAGTAGTCGCCGTACTGCCCGCTTATAATGCCGCGCTTACACTAGAGCGGACCTACCGTGAAATTCCACTAGACCTGGTAGACGAAGTCATCTTATGCGATGATGCCAGCGAAGATCAGACGGCTGCGCTTGCCCGTAGTCTCGGCATAGAGCACGTCATCGTGCACCAGAATAATAGAGGATACGGGGGCAATCAGAAAAGTCTTTATCGCAAAGCATTGGAAGTTGGAGCCGATATCGTCATCATGCTCCACCCAGACTATCAGTACACGCCCAAACTGATACCGAGCATGGTCAATATCATAGGCGAAGACCTTTTTCCGGTGGTGTTGGGTTCGCGGATTCTCGGCCGCGGCGCATTGGAAGGTGGGATGCCTTTCTACAAATACACCGCCAACCGGTTTTTGACCTTCTTCCAAAACTTGTTGATTGATTACAAACTCTCTGAATACCACACGGGCTACCGTGCGTTTAGCCGAGAGGTGCTGGAAACCATCAACTTCGAGGCCAACGACGACGATTTTGTATTCGACAATGAAATGCTTTCACAGATCATCTACGTGGGCTTTCATATTGGCGAGGTAACCTGTCCGACCAAGTACTTTGAAGAGGCCAGCAGCATCAACTTTCGGCGTAGCATGAAGTACGGCTTGGGTGTATTGCGGGTGTCGGTGGTACACAGACTGTGTAAGTGGGGATTGATGAAGTCGAAGTTGTATGAATAAAAATGAAGAATTAATTTACTCCTCGCCCATTGGGCGAGGAGTAAATTATAATCTGTATGTGTAGCCATGGGAAGACTAAGAAAGCCCCCACCTGCGGAAGTCCAAAAACTACTACACGAAAGTGCAGACCGCTACAACCAGCGCGAGTTTATAGGGCAAGACCCGATCTCGCTGCCACACGCATTTACTGATCTGCGCGACCGGGAGATCATCGGCTTTTGGACGGCTATGCTGGCTTGGGGGCGACGCGATACCATCATCAATAAATCGCGCGAGCTGGTCGAATTGATGGGTAATGAGCCATACAAATTCGTGACCGAGCACCGAGAAAAAGACCGCGCCCGCTTTGTCGATTGGAAGCACCGCACTTTTCAGTATACCGATACCCTCTATTTTCTGGAATGGCTACAACGCTACTATTCGGAAAATGATAGCTTGGAAGACGCTTTCGCCCGTCATATGCAGGATGATGATGAAGACCTGACCCATGCTTTGATCGGCTTTCACGATCAGTTTTTTGCCTTGCCGTTTGCGCCCCAACGTACGCGCAAACACGTAGCTACGCCCTTGCGCAAATCGCGCTGCAAGCGCCTGTGTATGTACCTGCGCTGGATGGTGCGCCAAGACGACAAAGGCGTAGATTTTGGAGACTGGAAATCTATTCGCCCTGACCAATTATGTATACCCCTCGACGTGCATGTAGAGCGCATAGCCCGACGCCTAAAACTACTCAAACGGAAGGCCTGCGATTGGACTGCCGTGCTGGAACTGACTGAACGCTTGAGACTTATAGACCCCCATGACCCCGTTCGTTTCGACTTCGCCCTTTTCGGGCTTGGCGTGATCGATGATGACAAACTTTAGTCAAAAACACGCCGACTGTTTAAACCTATACTAAATTGAATCGTATATTTGGGCACCTTTTTCCGACTATGTAAATGCATAATCTCTTTTAATTGCCCTAGTTGGCCATGTCCCTGAACTGGGTACAAAGACGCGCCCCCATGAAACAAATTTTACTTTCAGGCCTCTTGTTGGGCCTACTGAATTCCGGTTTTTTTGCCCAAAATGTCGACACCGACATTTACCGTACGATAGATGGCAGATTCAATAATCCTGATCACGAAGAATGGGGCGCTGCCCACTCTCCGCTAATCAGGTTCACAGGCAATGGCTTTGCCGATAGCATCAGTGTGCCGCCGGGCATAGACAGGCCCAATCCAAGAACGATCTCGAACACGCTCTTTGCCCAAGAGGGCCTGGTCAACGACCCTATGACCTTGAGCGACTTCACTTGGGTATTCGGCCAGTTCATCGATCACGATGTGGCCCTGACCGAGCATCCCGGCGAGCCATTCGACATTCAGATACCCGCAGGCGATCCGCAGTTCGATCCAGTAGGTACAGGCAGCATGACCATCGGCTTATTGCGCAATGCACCCATCGAAGGCACGGGCCTTTCACCCGACAATCCGCGACAGTACGATAACGACATTACGGCCTTCATAGACGGCTCGGCAGTCTATCACTCCGAGCAGGAGGCAGCTGATTGGCTACGCACTTTTGAAGGGGGGAAATTAAAGACTTCCGCAGGTGGACTGCTTCCCTACAATACGATAGACGGCGAGTTCGACTCGGAAATAGACCCTACTGCTCCGCATATGGCTGATCCGGTAGGCTTCGCGCCCAGACTATTTGTAGCTGGCGACTTGCGGGTGAATGAAAATCCACTGCTCATTGCTATGCATACCCTATTCGTATTGGAGCACAACCGACAGGCGGACCTGATCGCTGCTGCCAACCCCGACTGGACGGACGAAGAAATCTATCAATATGCCCGCAAGATGGTAAGTGGCCTGATCCAATCTATCGTATACGACGAGTGGCTACCTGCTATGGGCGTAAACCTGGAACCCTACTCTGGCTACGACCCGACTGTAGTACCTCAGCTGGCCAATGTTTTTTCAGCGGCGGCTTTCCGTATGGGGCATACCCTACTCAACGGAAACATCAGGCGCACAGATGAATACGGCGAAATCCTTCCGGAGGGTAATCTTGATCTGCGCCACGCATTTTTTAATCCTATGGCACTACCCGATGTTGGTGGTCTGGAACCCTATCTGCGTGGAATGGCCGAGCAAAACCAGCAAAAGTTTGATGGTAAGGTCATTGACGACGTAAGAAATTTCCTCTTTGGCCCGCCAGGGGCCGGAGGGATGGATTTGGTTGCTATCAACATTCAGCGAGGTCGTGAGCGGGGTCTTCCTACTTTCAATGAGGTAAGACTAGCCTATGGCCTGTCGCCTTACACCTTCGTAGAGCAGATCAACGACGATCTGGAAGTAGCGGGAAGATTGTCTTTCCTATACGGTGGCGACATTCGCAAAGTAGACCCCTGGGTAGGCATGCTGACCGAAAAGTCTATGCCTGGTGCCATCTTTGGGGAAACTGTGCTCCGTATTATGGAGGTACAGTTCAGAGCCCTTCGCGATGGAGATCGATTCTTCTACCTCAACGATCCACTGCTGACAGATGAAGAAAAAGATTGGATCACCACCACCACTTTCCGCGACATCATCATGTATAATACCGACATCGCGGTCATGCAAGACAATGTCTTTCTGACGACCGAGTACTCGGAAGTATGCGCCAGTATGACCATCGACGTAGATGGTGGTGTACTTGTTCAAGGTACCTGGGACCCGCTGTTCGATACACGCATAGATGTACTGGTCAGTGGCAACTCAGTCAATAATAATATCACTGGCGGACTGGGGGTATACGGCTTCGAAGACCTGGCTGCTTGCGATCAAAATATCATCAGTCCATCGAGAGAAGATACCTGGCTCAATGGACTGACGGTGCAAGATCTTGTCATCATCACTCGCCACATCTTGCAGATACAAGAGTTTGACTCTCCCTATCAGTATCTCGCAGCCGATGTGAATTTCGATGAAGACGTATCGGTTATCGATATCGTACAGATCAGGCGGTTGATTCTCGACCTTCAGCAGCAATTCGATGATGGAAACCCCTGGCGATTTGTGGGAGCCGCCCATGAATTCCCCGATCTCGAAAATCCTTGGTTGCTACCGATCCCATCTGTGCTCAATCTCTCACAGATCAATGCTGCCGATTATGATCAGGGCTTCGTAGCTTACAAGCTTGGCGATGTAAATTCTTCTGCTGATTTGACGATTGGCGGCTCGCTGGTAGAAGATGGTGCACAGTTCGCAGCAATGCGATACACATCGCCAGATCAGTTGGATATTGCGTTTGTAGATCGCGAGGTTGAAGCGGGTGAAGTGTTCGACCTCAAATTTATGGTGGCTGGCAATACCCAAGAAATCGATGGCTTTCAGTTTGCCCTCGACTTTGGCGATAACTTAGTGCAGCAAGCACCCGCCGACTTCGAGTTTGGTGAGGCCTTTTACGGTAACCAAGGCTACGACAATGTACTCAGGCTAGTTGGTGAGCCGATTAACGGTGCAGCTACACATTTCCACGTACTGCTGCGCGCTACTCGCGACATGCGTCTGTCAGACGAGATTCGTATAGCCGGCGACTTCCCGAGTGTAGCCATGGACTACGATGACCTGCTACACGAAGTGAGTTTAGCTCCCGGTGCCCCCGAAGACCTAATGGATAAAATTCCGCCATTTACTTTTTTCCCCAATCCATTCGAGCAGCAACTGCGCATACGCTTTGATGAGCCCATCGCTTCCGCTGGTGAAGTACAGCTAGCTGATCCACTTGGGCGAGTTTTGATGACCGTGCCACTCAGTCCTGGCACTACCGACTACAATTTAGAAGGCGATGTCAGCTGGCCAGCTGGCCACTATTGCTACCGCGTCAATGTAGACGGCATGGAACACAAAGGTTGCGTCGTAAAACACTAAATCAGAAACGCCCAAAAACTGAAAGTTTTTGGGCGTTTCTCGTAAAAAAAAAGAACCTCCGACTCACAGGTCGGAGGCTCGCTTTACACTCACTAGTTTATGAAACTTAAGCCAACATAACAGCGTCGAGAACCGACACTTGCATAATTAACTGCACGAAAGAGCCATTTGTTAGAAGAGGGGTTGGTTATAATGACATTTTTTTTACCGGAATTACATAAATCTGACAAAATTCAAAGTGGTTTCACGGCTTCATTGTGTTGGCGGTTCTTCGATCCTCTTATCTGTTTCCACCAAAAAATAGGATTGATCAGTTGGTTGCGCAATTCCAGATCGGTGTACATACGCGTCAGGGTCTCGATCAGCTTGGGGTTGCCAGCGATGAAGCTCGTCAGGAAGTTTGTGATGCGCTGATGCTGCATGACCTGCTGCAATCGATAGCTTAAGATCATTTCTTTGCGCAGTACGCGCTTAATTCGGCGGTCATAGGCCAGCATATAATTGGCGTCAAACCTGTTTTCTGCCAAACACTTCTCAGCCAACTCAGCAGCAATGAAACCACTGTATAGCGCATTGCCTATCCCTTCTCCAGTCAGCGGATCGATTAGGTGGCCCGCATCGCCACAAAGCATAAAATGATCACCAGATAAGATGCGTTTTTTGGAGCCGAGTGGCAAGCCGTAGTAAATGGGCTTCTCTAGGGGTTCGGCATCGGCAAAACGAGCCCTAAACTGATCGCTCTTTACGATTCGGTTTAGCTCCTTGCGCAAGTTGATCTTCTTTTTTTCGATGATGTCGCTGCGCATACCCAGCCCCACATTGGCTTCGCCATTGGGTAGCGAGAAAATCCAGAAATAGCCGGGGTTGATCTCTTTCAGGAAATGAAGCTCGATGAAGTTGTCGGGATGGAAGCCCGTTACACCACGGTAGTATTGCCTGACGGCACCTGCGTGGTGATGGTGATCTTTGGTCATTTTACCCACATCGCGCGCAAAGCGAGAGTGCGCCCCGTCGGCCATAAGCAGCAAGCGGCAATCGAAAATATGCTTACCGTTAATGTCTTCGATCTGATAGCCGCGTTCGGTGCGCTCGTATTTGGAGATCGCAACCCCAGTCAGCAACTCGATCTCTGTTCTTCGGCCTACTTCCTCTATCAGGAAGTGGTCGAAATCCATGCGCTTACTCACATAGCCTGGGGCCCGATTGTAAATACGTTCATAGTTGACTTGAAAGGGCAGTTCGATCAGCTTGCCGTTGGGCGGGTAAAAGCGAATGCCCCATACGTCAGTCGGCGCGTATCTGTCTCTGAATCGCTGCATGATAGCCGGATCGAGCCGATCCAAAAGAACGCCGACCTTGCCACTGATAGCGTCGCCACAAATTTTATCGCGTGGAAAGGTAGATCGATCGATCAAAACGCTGGGAATCCCCATATGCGCTAGCCTAAGTGCCGTGGCACATCCCGCAGGTCCTGCACCAACTATAACAATATCTTCACATCGCATACCGTGAAGATAAAACTAAAACAGTTGCGTCAGTCCTTCCAGGTGACTATTGATCAGTTGTACCATATCTTTCTGAAGAGCCAGATAATTACTGGTGACCCCCTTGCCCACCACCGCTAGGTTTCTAGACATCTCCTCCAATTGATCGCGAAGCAGGTCGGGGTATTGGCGCCTTATATCATTTCCAGATAATCGTATCAATGCCTGTACTTGCTGTTGCATAGCAGGCGTCAACTCTGCACTTACGGTATAGTCGTTCTTGTTACCCAGCAAGTTGAGTTGATTGAAAATGCGCCTGTAATCGACTTTGAGCTGCCTGAGCCAGTCTATTTGAGAAGGCCTTTTATAAATAGCTTCTGCTGTTTCGACCTGCGTCATGATCGCTACTAGTCGAGGTGCCAAATAATCGGTCAGCTCACGATTACTCGCAATACGGATACGGTTAGATGGTCTGGGGGCTTCTTCTACTTCGCGATCTACCCGCAGCTCTATGGGGCGCAATGGGACATCTACGGCATGAGTATCGTTTTCAGGCTTTTTGCAACTGAAAATGATCAAAAAAGCAACTATTATCAAAAATTTTCCAGGCATGGGTTAAGACGATATTACAAATCCCAACTTACTCAAATCTTCATAAAACCTAGGATAAGACTTAACGACCACCATCGGGTCTTCGATCTCTATCTCGCCCAGCATCGCCAATGGGGCAAAGGCCATAGCCATGCGATGATCGTGGTAGGTGTCGAATCGCGGTACAGCATCGAATTGAGCGTGCCCCTCTTGCAAGTAATAAGTTTTCTCACTTTTTCCGGTCAGGCGGGGGGGCAGTTTGCTTAGAAAAACACCTACTTTGGCGAGTTCGGCCTGGAGTGCAGCTATGCGATCGGTTTCCTTGATACGCAGGGTCTCTAAGCCGGAAAACAAACCTTGGGTGCCCAAAGCCGCACAAGTCACGCTGATGGTTTGTGCGATGTCCGGGCAGAGCAGAAAATCCTGCTCGATCATGGCAGGAGGTAGGTTCTTTTCATTGTCTGACTTTGTTTTTGCAGATCTGTCTGCGTGCACTCGCCAGGCAGGCTTGCGCAGGTGGATACCATCCGCCTCAAACACGGTTTCTATCCCAAATTTCTCATAGATTTTTGCCAGGGCGCTGTCTCCTTGCAAACTATCTTCCCGAAGCCCCCCGATGAAGAGGTCCGCTTCCTCCGCGATAGCTGCTATGGCGTAGTAGTAGGATGCCGCTGACCAATCGGCTTCGACGTAAAGATTTCCACCTGCGAAAGTCCCTTTATTCACAACGATCGCCTGCGCATTTTCTGTCCACTTCCAATCGATGCCATACCTACGCATCAATGCCAAGGTCATGTCTACATACGGTTTGCTGACTAGTTTGCCTTCGATATCTAGCGTCAGCCCATTCGGCAAGGTCGGGGCAATCAAAAGTAAGGCTGAGATAAACTGACTGCTGGTACCGCCATCTATACTGATTTGGCTGGTCCGATTTAGTGGTCGGTATCCAATGCGTAGTGGCGGGTAGCCTTCTTCGCCTAAATACTCGATGTCAGCCCCCAGCACCCGAAGCGCATCGACCAAAATACCGATGGGGCGTTGCAGCATGCGCTCGCTGCCTGTCAGCACTTGACTACCCGGGCGCGTACACAGGTAGGCGGTCATAAACCGGTAGGTCGTACCAGCGGGCCCGGCATCCAATACCTCGCCATCGGAAGCGAGCAAGGCTCGCAACTGCTGTGTATCCTTTGCCTCGGCCAGGTGCTCGATCTCGAAGGGCTCGTCTGCCAAAGCTCTGATGATCAAAGCCCGATTGGATATACTCTTCGAGCCAATCAGGTCTATTTGGCCCGCTATTTTGCCAGGTGGCCGACTAAGTCGGTACATAAGTGAAGATTGATTTTAATAGATGTTGTACAGGCATCTCACGCTGTCAGCCAACCATCTATGCGCTTTTGCTCGCTATTAAAATTGATACCCAAGGCTACGATCTCCTTTCCACTTTCGCGATATGGGGCCATGTAGTCTTTTTCTTGTATTTGATCGAGTGCAGCTTGAGCAGACTGGTCGAGCTTAAACTCTATGATATAAACATGCGAATCGGTTTGGACGACCGAATCTATACGACCGCGCAGCACACTCACCTCAGACTGTATGTACTGCCCCAAATAGGTGAAGAGTAAATGAATCAAAGCATGGTATAAATTCTCCTTGGCTTCGATAAATAGCTGATGCGGTATGGACTGGAAAAGATTGTTGATGATTTCTACGACCTTTTCCAAATCATTAGTTAGAAAGGCACTGCGTAACTTGACGACTGTGGGCGCAGACTCGAAGATATTTCCACGGCTAAAGGCAGCGATCAAATGCTGAAGCATGCTGTCTTTAACCTCTCGATTGGGGTAGTCGAGATCGTAGACCAGCAACTCGCGATCGTAGTTTTTTATGGTCAGATAGCCTGTTTGATAGAGTAGCGGCACGGTTTCGAGCTGGTCGATCTGGTAACTCTCGAATCCCGATTGGCCCACTGAAGCGCGATCAAAGCGGTAGTAGTTTCGTTCGCGCAATAAATTGACCAGGAAGGTGGGTGTACCCGTAGAAAACCAAAAATTCTGAAACTCCCAGGCTGAAAAAAAAGATAAGATTGAAAAAGGATTATATAGTTTTACCTGGCCATCGAAGAAGGAATACCCGTTGTACCACATTTTTATTCGATCTCGTATGCCCGTCTGGCCCGTTTCCTTTTCTCTATGATCTATGGCCGCTCCAAAGTGCGTTTCAAGTTCTTCCTGGCTGATACCTACCAGATTTTCACCTAGCCGATGAAAAGTGATGTCTAGTAGATTATTGAGATCGGAAAACACCCCCACTTTGCTGAACTTGCTCACACCGGTGATCAGCACAAACTTTAAATAGGTATCGCTACTTTCTATAACGCTGTAAAACGATTTCAGCTGCGCCTGGTGGGCCAGACCCTGTTCTATTTTATCCTTGGTTAGATAGTCAATGAGTGGCTTGTCGTATTCGTCGATTAGCAGAACAACCCGCCCTTTCTTGTCGGAAAGCTCTTGTAGCAAATCACCAAATAGATCACTTACCACCTCTCCTTGTGGTTCGATATTGTGACGCTTGTATTGTTGCAGTAGAGCTCGTCTTAAAGCAACTTCCAGCGGCTGGTCCTTGTAGTTTATCTCGTTAAATTGGATGTGTACGACCGGATTAGTCTGCTCCCAGTCCCATTTATCTTCTATCCAGAGCCCTTTGAAAAGCTCTTGGCTCCCTTGAAACAGTTCAGAGATGACAGATAACGTCAGTGATTTGCCGAAACGACGTGGGCGGGCTAAGAAGAAGTACTTACTAGACCGAATAAGGTTGTAAATATGCTCAGTCTTATCTATGTACAATGAGCCCTCTTCGCGTATACCACGAAAATATTGTTGTCCAATTGGCAATCTGGGTAGCATTTGTGCAAGGTACGAATAGTGTTCTCTAAATTTGCAGGCCACAACTACTTCTACTTTCTATGCTGCGTATCGGTTTACTGGGTGTTGGCCATTTGGGCAAGATTCATCTCAAGTGTATACGATTGGCTGATACACACCTTCAGCTCGTTGGTTTTTATGACCCAGACCCCGAGCAGGCGGCGCGAGTCGCTGAAGAGACGGGTGCGAAAGCTTTCGAGAGCTACGAAGCCCTGCTTGGCGCGGTCGATGCGGTGGATGTAGTTACGCCCACGCCTACCCACCATCAGTTGGTCAAGCAGGCGCTACTGGCGGGCAAGCATGTTTTTGTCGAAAAGCCATTGACCCACACCCTGGCTGAGGCCGAAGAGCTGATCGAGATCAGCCAGCAGGCCGGGCTGATCGTGCAGGTCGGTCATGTAGAGCGGTTCAATCCGGCTCTACTAGCGCTGGGCGAGCGAGCCATCGACCCTTACTTTATAGAGGCTCACCGACTAGCCACCTTCAACCCGCGGGGTACCGATGTGAGTGTCGTCTTGGACTTGATGATCCACGATCTAGACATCGTACTCAAATTGGCGAAGGGCGAAGTGACTGAAGTGCGCGCCAGCGGCGTGGCGGTCGTCAGCGAATCGCCCGATATCGTCAATGCGCGGGTCGAGTTCAGCGGCGGTGCCGTGGCCAACCTGACCGCTTCGCGCATCAGCCTCAAACAGATGCGCAAGATCAGGCTCTTTCAGCCCGACGCTTACATTAGCCTTGACTTTCTCGACAAGGAGACGCAGATCGTACGTTTGTTCGAGACAGACGCTAAAGACCTGCCTGAAGGCGGGCAGGCTTTCCCTTTACAGACGCCGAAGGGAGATCGTCTCATTCACATCAGTCAACCAGAAGTGGGCCCGGTCAACGCTATTCAGATGGAGCTGGAGAGCTTCGCTCGGTCAGTAGCGGGCAATCGACCTGCGGAAGTCCCTATTCAAGATGGCTTTAGAGCTTTGAAGCTGGCTCATCGTATTACGCAGGCCATGCAGGAACGCCAGGCCAATCTGCCCAACCCCAAAATCTAGATCCTTATGAAGGTTTATTTTCGATGGCTGTTTGTCTTTTTTGCACTTCCGCAGGTAGTCTTCTTCTCCTGTAATCCCGAAGAGCAAGAACCTGCTTATGTCACTTTTGAGGGCTTTAATTTCGCGGCCGATCCCAGCGAGGGTAGCAGTAGCTCCGATATAGAAAACGTGTGGGTTTTTGCTGACGAAGTCTTTTTGGGGGTCTACGATCTACCTGCCCGCATCCCCATGCTCCTCAGTGGGCCGACCGCATTGAGATTCGAGGCTGGCGTAAAGGAAAACGGACTCTCCTCTTTGCCTAATATCTACCCTTTCTACGAGGCGGTAAACCGCGATGTCGAGTTGATACCAGGTGAAACGATCGCCATAGGCCGACAGAATATCGGATACAGAAACGATGTCGTTTTTGGCTTTATAGAAGGCTTCGAGCCTAATGAAGCGCGTGTTTACAACTCGGTTTTGATAGGTGGAGACCCCATAGACACCACTACCGAAAGTATATTCGAGGGGCAGGCAAGCGGAGTCATACGACTCAGCGATACGAATGCCGTGGTGGAGATATTGGCCGATCCTGTATTCGAGGAGATATTTACTCAAGCCGAGACACCTAGATTGTGGCTGGAAATGGACTTTAGATCAGAGGCCCTGGCACTGGTAGGCATTTCAGGGACGAATCGAGACGGCTTTGAGTTCCGAGCCTTCGACCCGGGCTTTGTCGCTCGCGAAGAGTGGACCAAAATCTATTTCAACTTGAGTGTTTTGTACGCCAACAACCGAACCGAAATTTTTCAAACTGGCATAGCATCTATATTACCGGAAGGCCTGACAGAAGCGGATATATTTCTGGATAATATCAAACTACTGTATCGCTGAATTCTCAGGCTCCGCATATTGTCATACACCCTGATACGGTAGGTACTCGCCAAAAGGACCGCCTGTTTTACGTCATAGGCGACTGGCTGGCTGCACTGTTGGCCTGGAGCATTTTTTTCATCAACCGATCATGGACGGAGATGAGCGTCTTGAATTGGGGACGCATTTTTTCTGATGAAAACTTCCTTTGGGGGGCCATTTTTATACCCCTGAGTTGGGTATTGTTTCACGCCCTATTCGATCAGTACATCGATATATACAGGCTCAGCAGGTTACGCACACTGGCTCAGACTTTTTTCTTGAGTCTGGCTGGTGTCTTGATCTTGTTTTTCACCATACTTCTCGACGATCAGGTAGCTGACTATACAACCTATTACACCAGTTTTTTTACACTTTTCAGTTTACAGTTTGGGTTGACCAGCGTTCAGCGCATGGTGCAACTGACCCGCGCAAGTCGAAGGCTTAAATCAGGTCGTATTAGTTTCAATACCCTTATTATCGGTTGCAATGAAAAGGCACTAGACCTGTATAAAGAATTACTGGATACCAAGGGTCAGGGTGGGCACCGCTTTTTGGGTTTTATAGAAGGTAAACCGAGTGCAGCCCCCAAGCTAGCCAGATTCTTACCTAGGCTGGGAAAGCTATCGCGACTTAGGGAAGTACTGGAAGAAGAGCGCATTGAGGAGGTCTTAATTGCTATAGAAACCAGTGAGCACGATCAGCTAAAATCTATCTTGGATCAGCTTTACGAGTTTGGTGACCGGGTATTGATCAAGATCATCCCAGATATGTACGATATCTTGCTGGGCTCTGTCAGGATGACCCATGTTTTTGGGGCTGCACTCATAGAAATCAAAGCAACGAGGTTGGCTTCTTGGCAGGCTGTTATCAAGCGGCTGTTAGACGTGTCGGTATCCGCATTTTCGCTATTGATTTTATCTCCGATCTATGCTTACACGGCTGTACGCGTGCGTATGGACTCTAAAGGGCCGATCATTTATGAGCAAGAGCGAATAGGTTTGCATGGGCGGCCATTCACTATTTATAAGTTCAGGTCTATGTACTTAGACGCCGAAGCTGGTGGACCGGCCCTAAGCTCCGATCAAGACGACCGGTGCACGCCCTGGGGAGCAACGATACGCAAGTACCGCCTCGATGAGCTGCCTCAATTTTGGAATGTGCTCAAGGGCGATATGTCTTTGGTCGGGCCCAGGCCAGAGCGGCAGTACTATATCGATAAGATCATGGAGCGCGCACCTCATGTCAGACATCTGCTTAAAGTAAGGCCAGGCATTACTTCGTGGGGGCAGGTCAAGTTCGGCTATGCCAGCAATGTAGACCAAATGGTGCAGCGCCTGAAGTTCGACTTGCTGTATATCGAAAATCAATCGCTCGCTCTAGATTTCAAAATTCTCTTTTACACCCTACTTGTATTGATTCAGGGAAAGGGTAAATAGTACCTTTGCTCGATGCGGCGAAGACTACTCGTACATGATCACGGCATAGATGATGAGCGCCCTATTTACGTAACGGGCTCGTTCAACGATTGGAAACCCGGTCAGGATAGCTACAGACTAAAGCCGACCGACAAGCCCAATTACTATAAAATAGAGCTGGAGCTGCCCCAGGAAACCGAGTGGGTAGAGTATAAGTATACCCGTGGCGGATGGGATGCTGTTGAGCTAAACGAATTGGGCGATTATGTACCCAACCGGCGTAAAAAAACCGTAGAAAGATGGCAGCATACCGACCACGTGCATAGGTGGGCGGGCATCAAATACGAATTTCCGAAAGAATTTCTTCCGATTATCGAGATACTGAGCGAGGAGTTTGAAATACCTCAACTCATACGAACACGACGGGTAGCGGCCCTACTGCCACACGACTATAATGATACTGAAAAGCGGTACCCTGTGCTCTACTTACAAGATGGACAGAACTTGTTTGAAGATGGTGCCCCCTTCGGCTCTTGGGGGGTCGATAAGCGCTTGGCGAGCCTGGCTAGTAGAGATCAAGGCGATGTGATCATCATCTCTATCGATCATGCCGAGAAGCAGCGGATGTCAGAATTCACCCCCAGCTTCAATACGGAGCTCGGCAGGGGAGAAGGCAAGAAATATGTACGCTTTTTGGCAGACACCCTCAAGCCCTTTGTAGACAGCAATTTCCGAACGAAGCCAGAAGCAGAACACACCGGGATAGGCGGTAGCTCATTGGGCGGATTGATATCGATATATGCTGGGCTTATGTATCCGGAGGTCTATGACAAGTTTATGATCTTCAGCCCTAGTCTTTGGGTCACTCCCAACATACCTTGGGAGCTGATGGACTTAAATGACGAATTTACCGGAAGAGTCTACATATATGGCGGAGGTAAGGAAAGTGCCAAGCTAGTGGAGCGTCTGGAAAAGTATAGAGACGAGCTGGTTGAAAGAACAAACCCAAGTCAATGCGCTGTAAAGCTAGAAATAGACCCCAACGGCCTGCACAATGAAGCGCGCTGGGGTCAGGAATTCCCCAATGCCATTGAATGGCTATTCTTCGAGTAGCAAAAAAACCAAACCCATATGAGGCTCAACACCAGTAATGAAATATCGAAAGACTCCGCTTTAATCATCGTCGATGCCAATGCCGGAGAATTTTTCAATCCAGAAAGCCCAGAATACTATGCCGCGACAGGCCTAGGAAATTACGAGCACCGTGCTTTTTATACCGCAGATGGTCGGCAATGCTATCTTTTAAAACTTAATCCCAGCGAAAGCAACTACGGTAAAACCCTGGAAGCTGCTCGTCTACTGGCCCACAAAAGCAACAAAAATTGGCCCCAAAAAATAGTCGTCGATAGTCTACTAAAATCTGCTGATGACATTAGGCTTCAAGCGGTTGTAGAAGGCCTATCTCTTGGCCAATACCAGATTGGAAAGTGGAAAAGTCAAGAAGTCGATAAGCTGCCAGATATAGAAATAACGCCGCTATACTTCGGTAAAACAATAAAAGACTCCGAAGATAGAGAAGATGCGCTCCGTATTCTTTCGGCCTTGGAAGACAAGCTGATTCTTGCCGATATCGAAAAGAAAATCATGGATTTGGTCAATGCGCCAGCTAACCAAAAGAGACCTCAAATGCTGGCCGACTGGGCCAAAGAATCGGCCCACACCTACGGATACGATGTCCATATCTACCATAAGGCTGCCTGCGAAAAAATGGGCTTGCACGCCCTACTGGCCGTAAATCGAGGTAGTGAAGACGGAGCACATTTCATTGTTATGGAGTATCGGCACAAAGATGCGCCCGAGGGTGGTCCTACTGCACTGATCGGCAAGGGTGTCACCTTCGATACCGGCGGTATTTCACTCAAGCGGCCGACCAATATGCACTTGATGAAATCGGACATGGGTGGTGCAGCAGCCGTATTAGGCACAATGGAGGGAGCTGCCAGATTGCAGCTTCCTATACATTTAGTAGGCATTGTACCTGCCACTGATAACAGTATAGATGCGCTAAGTATAAAGCCGAGCGACGTCATTCAATCTTATAGTGGGAAAACGATAGAAATAATAGATACCGACGCAGAGGGGCGCTTGATCATGTCTGATGCATTGGCTTATGCCGTTGAGAATTATAAGCCCAGCCGGTTGATGAGTATCGCTACCCTCACAGGCAGTGCAGTGCGAACCTTCGGTTATGAGTGCGCGGCTTTGTTCAGTAAAGATCAAAATATGGTCAGTGCCCTCATGGAGGCGGGCGAACGTGTAGGGCAAAGATGCTGGCCACTACCCCCTTGGGATGAATACCGCCCTGACCTCGATAGCGATGTGGCCGACATTGCCAACCTGAGCAACAAACCCATCGCCGGGGCCATCGCTGCTTTCAAGTTCTTAGAGTTTTTTACAGCCGAGCACCCGAGCTATGTGCATTTAGACATTGCTGGTGTAGCCCTCAAAGCTGGGCCCTATGCCAAAGATAGGCAGGCTACCGCGTTCGGGCCGAGATTGCTTCTCGATTGGTTGAGTTTGTAAACCTTTCTAGAAAAATTGTCCAGAACCACCGGTTTAGAACTAATGGTCATTTACTAGACAATTTTTCATTAGCCGTGAACATCTACTCGTCGGATATGGTATAGTTATCGTCAATAGGACGCGCTAACACACTTCTTAAAATTTGCTGTATTTGCTCAAGCTAAGATCACTACTTAGCTAGAGCACTATTGCCATCGAGCATTACATCTTATTTGTGATGATTATGTTGGCGCAGTTCTATTATTTCAATTCAACCAAAAAACCAAAAACATGCAATTGCATAAGCTATCATTTCTTTCATGGGCCCTCATCGGTCTGATGTTTGTAGGTTTCAGTGCCTGCGATGACGACGATGACAATAACGAACCCGAGCTACAGACCGTCACTCAGACGGCAGTTGCCGACGCTCAATTCTCCACATTAGTTACCCTGCTAGAGCGCGTCGATCTCGATGTCACACTGAATAATGCTAATGGTACATTTACCGTATTCGCACCAACTAATCAAGCATTTCAAGATGCAAACATCGATCCTACCATGCTTAATGACGATGAACTCGCTGAAATCTTAAACTACCACGTCATCAACGGTGCTGAAATCGCTTCAACTGATTTGATCGAGGGTCAGACCTATGCACCATCGAATGCATTGACGGGTCCTGGTGATAATGCTTTATCATTGCTCGTAGAGCGTTCGGGCACCGATGTTACCGTTAATGGTACTGCAGACGTAGTGGCAGCAGATGTGCGCGCAACCAATGGCGTTATTCATGCAATTGACGATGTACTCATGCCACTAGATATTGTAGGTCATGCTTCAGCCAACTCTAATCTATCTGCATTGGTAGGTCAAGTTGTTCGTCAGGATGTACCAGGAAACATTCCAGATGTACTGACAAACACGAATCCAATTACTGTTTTTGCGCCACTCAACTCTGCCTTTATGGACATAGAGGATACAGTCAATGGGCTGATGCCAGCGCAAATTGCTACGGTACTCACGTATCACGTGATCACAGGATTAAACGCCCGTTCTGAAGGTTTGAGTAACGGCCAAGTCGTACCAACAGCCAATGTGGGCCAATCCATAACTGTAAATAAAGTAGGGGAAGATGTTTCTATCGAAGATTCTACAATGACGCCAGCCAATGTAGAATTACCAAACATCCAAGCTACCAACGGCGTAATACATGTGTTGGACAAGGTTCTGATACCTAGCAATCTCTAAAACCAAGACAGCTGTAAGCTGTTAGACCACTGATTTAGCTGATAAGGCTAAAAATAAATTAGCTCGGTTCGGACATTTTCCGAACCGAGCTTTTCCATTAACCAAAAAACCAAAACACACCATGCAAATTGGTAAACTATCCCTAATGTGGGCACTCATTGCTGCCCTTTTCATAGGTTTCAATTCTTGCGAGACTGCGCCTAAAGGAGAGGAAGAGAGCAGTGAAGAAGATACGCCAAAGACCATTGCCGAAACTGCTGCTGGAGACGAGCGCTTCTCTACGCTGGTATCTCTACTTGACCGAGTAGGTTTAGTCGATGTACTGGCTAACGAAGAAGCCACATTCACCGTATTCGCGCCAACTAATGACGCATTTACAGCCTCTGGCATCGATGCAACGCAGCTCACCGACGATCAGGTGAAAGAGGTGCTTCTCTACCATGTAGTTGGTGGCTCGGCCATCGCCTCTACCGATCTCGCCGAAGGACAAACCTACGCTGCGACAGCTGCAGAAACTGGTCCTAACGGTGCTGCACTTTCTCTATTGGTAGAGCGTGAAGGCGGCAATGTCACAGTAAACAATAGCGCAAAAGTGGCTATCGCTGATATTGAAACTTCCAACGGAACTATTCACGCTATCGACGGTGTATTGCTGCCACTAGACGTAGTGGGTCATGCTGCTGCAAACAGCAAGTTCTCAACTTTAGTAGAAGTATTGGGTGGCGCACCTGGCGATTTGGTCCCATTACTCCAAAGCGAAGGGCCATTCACCGTCTTTGCGCCTGTAAATGACGCCTTCAAAGCCATCGAAGAAACCGTTGCTACATTAAGCGGAGATCAAGTGGCATCTGTACTTACCTACCACGTAGTAGGAGGTGCTAATGTACTCTCTTCAGATCTGACCAACGGTCAGGTAGTAGGTACGGCCAATACAGGTCAGGAGTTTACGGTCAACATCGGCGATGATGGTGTAACCCTCACCGATGCCGCTGGCAATAATGTAGGTGTGGTAAGCACTGACGTTCAGGCTACCAACGGCGTAATTCACGTCCTCAATGCAGTATTGCTGCCCGGCAACCTGTAAAGATTGCCCCTCGAATAAGTTTGACTTTAATCCTTCGGATAAAGTCAAACTAAACTGCGAAAGGTGCTCAGCTCTCAGAGTTTAGCACCTTTCCTATTTTTACCGCCATGCATTCTAACTTATTGTATGGTATCGATCTGGGTGGCACCAAGATAGAAGGCGTTGTTTTGGACAAAAGCGGGCAGGTGAAAATCAGACAGCGTATTCCCACAGAGCGGGAAAAGGGCTACGTACACATTCTCAACCAAATTGCTGCAATGGTCGAACAACTAGAGGACGCCGTCGGAGAAAAAGCAAGTTACATCGGCATAGGTACACCTGGGACGGCGGAGCCTTCTACCGGCCTGATGAAAAACTGTAATACGACAGTGCTCAATGGGAAACCACTGCGAAGCGATCTCAGCAAAAAAATCGGCAGAGAGATTCGATTATCCAATGATGCGAATTGCTTTGCCCTTGCCGAAACCAAATTAGGTGTCGTTCAGCAAGAATTACCTAATGCCAAAGTCGTCTTTGGTGTCATAATGGGTACTGGCGTCGGCGGCGGATTAGTCTTAGATGGCAAGGCTTGGACTGGTAGCCAAGGTATAGCGGGCGAATGGGGCCATGCTTTCCTAGATCACTCGGGCGGACATTGCTATTGCGGTCGAGTGGGCTGCATCGAGACCATTATCTCTGGCACAGCCCTGGAGCGATACTATGCCAGGTTAAGTGGAAAGGACAAAAAACTGAAGGATATCGTATCTGACTTTAGAGCCAACAGCGATCAATATGCAGAAGTCACGATTAGGCGCTTGCTGCATTTTTTTGGTAAAGGCATAGCTAATATTATAAATACCCTAGACCCCGATGCCGTAGTGCTCGGCGGCGGATTGGGCCAGATCGACGAGCTTTACACCTTAGGAATTATTGAAATAGAAAAACATCTTTTCAATCCAAAATTGAATACGCCTATATTGAAACCGCTACTCGGCGATAGTGCTGGCGTATTTGGAGCCGCCATGTTGTAAATTTACCCGAGCCACGATAGAATGGATCAAAAAGACAACATCGAGCCAAAGAAAGATCAAAATCAATCTTCCATAAGTGACCTGCTAGACAGCATCCAGCAGAACAGCTGGGAGCTAGAGCTGCTTATTTCGGGCTTTGCTATCTTTTTACTGATCGGCGCGCTGGAGCCAATGGCCAGATGGGAAAACGACCTCACCCTGCTGGCTACAGATACTACCTGGGCGCAGCAGCTAAGGTTTTTATACTATCCGGGACTTATAGCCCTGTGGCTTTTAATCGGCTGCCTGATCGTCCACGTATTGCTCCGTGGTCTTTGGATAGCCGCCATTGGTCTTCGATATGTTTCAGGCGATATCGACTACGAAGAGCTCAATTACAAGGAGCGATTTAGCCGTTTTCTGAAGCGAAGGATTGGCCATTTCGATAGCTATATTGAAAGATTGGAGCTGTCTTGCAGCATTGCATTCTCCGTCAGTTTTGTACTGATTTTCGCCCTAATTAGTTTGTCTAGCTTCTCATTTCTTCTATACTTACCCCGATTATTATTCAGTTATTTTGGCGTATTTGGTGCAGAGTTCGCAAGTAAAATTTTAGGGGTGTTTTCCCTCATGCTCGGACTTTTGTATTTCATCGATTTTGCGACTATAGGCTTTTTTAAAAGAAGTGCCTTCACGCATAAGTGGTACTACCCCATCTATAGATTTGTCGGTTGGCTATCGCTGGCCAGGATTTACAGGCCGCTGTATCACAACCTGATCGACAATCGGTTTGGGCGGAGATTGGGTAGGTTGCTACCAGTGCTAATCATCGCAGTGCTTGTCATCGCTTCTGTTCAATTCGTGCGCTCCCCTTACTTCAACCTCGAGCAAAGAGGCATGCTAAGTCTTCGGGCCGAGCATTATGACAATATCTTACCGGAAGAAGCGCTTCAATATGCTAGTCAGCCTAGTCTGGATGATCGCTACGTGGGTGAAGACAACTACTTAGAAATTTTCACGCCCTACCTATCCAGATATCAGGATCCCGTTATCGAAAAGAAGTACCCCAAACTACAGCCCGGGAGGTACGCCGGTATCAAGCTGGAAGGTGCCTTCAATCTGGGTACATTTTACAACAAAGATGCCGAAGTCGATAGTCTTCTATCTGCATTTGCAAGTATCCACAAACTCTACCTTAACGACAGCTTGCTGGAGAGCAGCAACTGGCGATTTTATCGGCATCAGAAGCGCAAACAAAATGGGCTGATCTATCATTTACCGCTTCACGATCTACCTATAGGTGAGCATCAAATCAAAGTAGATCGACAATGGAAATCAACCGAAGGCGACTCTTTGTACTGGTCCGAGGGGAGTGTCATCAATTTTTATCGTTGAGTAGCTTACCTTTGATTTGCACTTAAGGCCGTTTTCTTTTTTAGACTTCCGCAGGTGGATCCGTACAGCGTTAAAATGTATTGCGTACAGCGACCAAAAAGCTAATGGTCGCAATACGATGTACGCTTTACGCGATACGCTCCCACCTGCGGAAGTACAAATCAAAACCACCACTCTTCTTATGGATCACCAGCTTTACGATTTTGGCATGATTGGCCTGGGCGTGATGGGGCGAAACTTCCTCCTCAACGTGGCAGATGATGATTTTGGCGCACTCGGCACAGATATAGACGAAGAGAAGGTCGCAGCCCTTAATGATGAAGGAGAAACTATGCGGGTGAAAGGCGTAGGTACCCAAGATGAGTTTGTGCGCTTACTGGCGAAGCCGCGGAAAATTATGTTGCTCGTTCCCGCCGGTAAGATCGTCGATAAAGTGATCGAAGGCCTACTCCCCCTTCTCGACGAGGGAGACATCATTATTGATGGCGGCAATAGTCACTACGACGATACAAACCGCCGCTACGAGGAGCTGAAAGAAAAAGGCTTTCGATTTTTAGGTACAGGGGTGTCTGGCGGTGCCAAAGGCGCACGACTCGGCCCCAGTATCATGCCTGGAGGTGATCGATCTGCCTGGGAGGATGTAAAACCCATACTCCAAGCCGTTTCTGCGAAGGTGAATGACGAGCCATGCGTGACCTACATAGGCGAGAGCAGTAGCGGTCACTACGTAAAGATGGTACACAACGGCATAGAATACGGCTTGATGCAGCTTATTGCCGAGGTTTATGATATTCTCAAACGCGTAGGTGGCCTTTCAAATCAGGCGATTGGGCAGTATTTCGATAGCTGGAACAAGGGTCGGCTGAATAGCTACCTCATGGAAATATCGGCTGCTATATTGCATACAAAGGATGATCTCGACGGAAACGGAGACCTGATCGATGCCATACTAGACAAAGCCAAACAAAAAGGTACCGGTAAGTGGACCAGCCAGACGGCTATGGATTTGGGTGTTCCCATTCCCACTATCGATGCGGCCGTAACCATGAGAGGCATTTCATCTTTCAAAGATTTTAGGGTCAAAACCGATAAGCTCTTCCCCGATAATAGGCCCTATGAGGAGCGTATAATAGACGGTGATGCGCTGGCCCAAGAAGTAGAAAAAGCACTTTATTTCAGCTTTATTATTTGCTATGCTCAAGGGATGCACTTACTTGCAGAGGCTAGCGGAGAGCTGAACTACAATCTAGACCTAGCGGGCATCGCTAGAATCTGGCGAGGCGGTTGTATTATCAGAGCCGAATTGCTGGAGAAGATCAGAAAGGTATATAGCCGTTCTGATATGAAGAACATGATCATATCTGAGCAATTTAGGGGTGATCTGATAGAGGGGCGTTACGCTTTGAAAGATGTTCTTCACCTGGCGTCTGAAAGAGGAGTCGCGGCCCTTTGCTTATCTACAGCCTTACATTACTTCGACGCTTTCAAGTCGGAGAGATTACCTCTTAATATGGTACAAGCACAGCGCGATTTCTTTGGCTCTCACACCTATGAACGTGTCGACAAAGAAGGCGTATTCCATACAGAATGGGAAGCATAAATAAGAAAGGTGGTGCAGCTGCACCACCTTTCTTATTTAGAGCTTTTTGGAAAATCACACTTTCGGCTGTTCTTGCCAAATTTTGTGCTGCACTTCGTTGCTTCATCGGTTGCTTAGCTAAGGCTAAGCGCCCTCTTCGCGCCTCGTTCAGCGCAAAATTTGGCTGCGTTCGCTCAAAAAGCGATTCCCCAACAAGCTCTTATGCTAATGTGTACTTCCTTCGCTTAAACTCTCTAAGCGTGATCATGCGCTGAGATTCTTCATCGTAGAGTTTATTAAACATCATCTTCAAGCTAGGGAAAAAGCGGATTGTAGTTACATATTTCTGTAAGATTGGGTTTTCTAGTGCACATCTTCTCAGGTTGTAATTCGGTATACGCGAGCTTAAGTGGTGAATATGGTGATAACCAATATTGCCGGTTAGGAAGTGACCTATTCGAGGTAGATTGTAAAAGGTCGCACCTCTGATGGCTGCGGTCAGATAGTCCCAGTTTCTAGACCAGCGCATGTAAGTGTCTTCGTGCTGGTGTTGTACAAAGAAGAACCAAAACGCGATCATCCCAAAAAAGAGAAGGGTAATACCTTGGATAAAGAGAAATTCTTTCCATCCTAATAAGAAACCCAGGCCTATATAGACCAGTACGAGCATCAAATTATTGAAGTGCTGTTTTTTATGAATCGGGCCCCAGCCAGGGAATGATATCTGTGGCAGACGCTGAACAACACCCAAGTACAGGACAGGAACCACGACAAAAAGTACAATAGGGTGGCGAAACATGCGATATTTGATTCTTCCCCATTTGGTGAGGTTTCGGTACTCTTCAACAGTCAGGAAGTCTATATCACCTATGTCTCTGTGTTCGAGCTGACCAGTATGACCATGGTGGTAGCTGTGTACCCTTGCCCAGTAAGTATATGGGATGGTACTAAAGAAGCTACAGACGTAGCCTAGCGCATCGTTCGCTTTTCTCTTTGAAAGAAAAGAATAGTGCCCGCAGTCATGCTGTATAATGAAGATGCGAACGAGGAAAAATGCGTTAATCAGCCCCAGCCCAGCGGTAAGCCATAGTGAATACTGAAATGTAAAATACATGAGTATCCAGAGTACAATGAAGGGGCCGAAACTAGTTATGACTTGTTGGATGGCTCTTCTGATATCCGCTTTTTGATAACGGGATACAATACTCTTCCAGTTGGCAAGATTTGTTTTTAGTTCTTGTTCTAAAGTCTTTGTGTCCAAAATCCTGTAGTGATTATAGTATTTTTGATATGAAACATCTAATGAGATGGGTGCAAATAGAGTTCAGGATGCCCAGTTTTTTATATCTGTCCTACCATTTATTGGATTGGACTTACGGCTAAGCTACATCTAAAAGTCGCCAAGATAATTAGTTATTGATCTTCTTTCAGCCCTAGCAAGTTCGTCATTTTGTCAAAAATGGCTGTATTCTCGTATATGCCAGCAAATTCAGAGGCACCTGGACCGTACGCAAACACGGGTATGAGGTCAGCTGTATGATAATCTGAAGTGAATGCCGGAACCAAACTATCTCTTGTAGAGCCGTAGTTGATGGCATAGCCACCAGTTTCATGGTCTGCTGTTACGATGACTAATGTTTCACCGTTCTGTTTTGCATAATCTAGCACCAGGCCTATAGCTTTATCGAATTCTAGCATTTCGGTGACTATGTAGTCGTGATCATTGGCATGACCTCCCCAATCGATTTGCGACCCTTCGATCATTAAAAAGAAACCCTCGTTTTGTGACCTTTTCTCAAGAAATGGTGGGGCTTTCGTTACAGCTGGAATTAGGTAATCTCTCCCTTGTGCTTGGGGTATGGGCTCCGAGTCTGCTGTGAAATAAGCGAAGTTGCCCGTTTGGGGCCAAGATATTTCGTGCAGAAGTTTTTGCACATAATTGTTTACGGTATACCCATTAGCTTTTAATTCATCGACTAAATTTCGCTCGTCTTGATCTCTTCTTTGGAAGTATTTCAAACCGCCGCCAATCAGTAGATCAACCTCTGTATTTAAGAAGTCGGCGGCTATATTTTCGTAGTTCTTTCGATATGAATTGTGTGCGATAAAGCTTGCTGGAGTTGCATGTACTATGCTTGATGTGGCGATTAGACCTGTAGCCATCCCAGCCTCTTCTGCCAGTTCAAGAATAGTCGTAACGGGTAGTGTATCTTGATCTACTCCGATGGCACCATTGTAGGTTTTTACACCGGCACTAAAAGCGGTTGCCCCAGCAGCGGAGTCCGTTATTAAATTGTCGCTACTATATGGTTTATGTAAACCGATTACTGGAAATTGTTCTAGTTCCAAGTAGTTGTTGTTACTGAAAAGTCCTGCTGTGATTTGAGATATGCCCATACCGTCTCCTATCATGAATATGATGTTTTTCGGCAGACTGGGCTTTTCTAGTTCAGCGATTTTAGGTTGTATTTCTCTTTGATTCTCCTGAGTGGTTGTCGGCCCTACTTTTGTAAGGGGGCCTACGCTACTGGGTGTGGTGCATGCAGTAAATCCTATCAATAGAGTTATAAGCCCAGATGCTGGTCTCCAGAGCATGTTGTTCATTTTAGAGCTCAAATATAGGACTTGGGGACCTCGAAGTCTAGATCATGCAGAGAGCTTAATGTACAGTTAATCGTCGTTCCTAAACAGCAACCAAACCGCTTAGGCTATAGGCAGGACCTGGCTTCGCCTCCAAAAGTCCTTTACATTCCATAGTGAGGAGCTGTGCTGCCAGAGCTGCTGATGACCAATTAAGCTTCCTTCTCAATTCGTCTACCGCGAGCTCTTCACAAATCTTGAGCTGCGTAACAATTTGGTCTTCTTCTGGAGATAAATCTGCGAATAGCTTTGCCTGTCTGGCTGTTTGTTCCGCAGGCACCCACCGAAGTAACTCAGCTATATCTGCTACAGACCTAATCATTTCTGCTTGTCCGGCTTTGATCATTGCGTTACAGCCAGCTGTGTGTACGTGTCCGCCTCGACCAGGGCATGCACCGACTGGTTTTCCTAGTTCGGAAGCCATATTGGCTGTTATGATTGAACCACCGCGTTCACCAGATTCTACAACGACTGCACAATCAGATAGCATGGCTACTATGCGATTCCTCGCTGGAAAGTGCTCCCTTTCGGGTTTTTGCCAAAAGGGATATGTACTTACCAGTCCACCATTTTCAACCATTTGCCGGGCTATTTTTTCATGAATACTCGGATAGATATGCTCGTGACCGCTTCCGAGCACTCCAACAGTCGGCACACCCATTTTCAAAGACTGTTTATGTGCCTCTATGTCAATTCCGTAAGCTAATCCACTTACAATGACGGCTTCATAATCTTGTAATCCTTCTACGAGGGCTTTAGTCTGTCTAATTCCCTCAGCACTAGCTTGGCGGGTACCTATAACAGCTACTGTTCTCTGACGCTGTAAGTCAATATGGCCTTTAACAAAGAGTATGAGTGGAGCAATGTCGAAACCCTTGAGCCTGTCTGGATAGTGATCGTCTGAAAAAGCTAATATTCTCAGGCTGGTCTGCTCTGCATAATTGAGAATTGATTCAGCTTCTCTGATAGGCTTTTCAGACTTTATAGACCTTATGGTTTTTTCACTTACACCCTTTAGTTTTTTGAGTTGTTTCAGGGGCAAGTGAAAAACTTCTTCAGCCAGCCCCAACTCTTTAATGAGGTAACGGCCTGTTTTGGGGCCTACATTTTCTACTCTACTCAATGCAAGTTGGTAGTACAGTTCGCTGCTGTACGACATAAGATATACAAAGTATTGCCTCTAAAACTCGTTGAGCTTAAGGGCTAAACCGGAAAATTGGATAAGGGAAGGAGGGACTTCAAGTGCCTCAAATAACAACTAATTACACCTCAAATGTATTTATAATATTTTTTGTTTGCAAATTTTTAAATCATCCTTCCCTAATTTTGGGCATAAATAGACATCTAATATGGCTAAGTCTACTGGTGGTGTAACCTTGGTGCTGGCATCTTTACTTATGTTTTTGCTGGTATTGTTTGCTTATCGAAGTTGTAGTAGCGGAGCTAGTAGCGACTCACTGGCCGATGAGGCTGTCATCAGGGCTAATTATGAGGACAGTCTTCAAGCAGCGGCAGAAGCCGCTGCCTACGATGCCGAAGTACAAGCTAGAGCTGAAGCCTTAATGCGCGCTCAAACCCAGCCACCTTTGGGCGATAGCTTGGTACGTGATCCGAGCTTGAGAAGAGAAATTGTGAGGGAAAGATATACGCCCTTATATGTTTGTGTTGACTTTGCGAACGTGCGCTCAGGGCCAGGACTAAATCATGGGAAGATAGATAGACTATCCCTTTATGATGAAGTGGAGTTCATGGGCGAAAAGACAGATTCAACGTATAGAATCGATTTAGGTGAAGTTACACCTGATGCTCCGTGGGTAAAAGTCCGAACCGAGTCTGGAAAAGAAGGCTGGATATATGGTGCCTGTGTTCATTACTATAAATACCGTCTAGCTGGCGTCGCAACGGACTAGTTATGAAGTTCAAAGAGTCATTCACAAGCGGAGAATTAGCTGCTCGTTTGGCAGGTAAACTCCTGGGGCCAAATGACCTTGCAGTCCGAGGCATCAACGAAATACATCACGTAGAAAATGGAGATGTAACTTTCGTAGATTTCCATAAGTATTATGGCAAGGCTTTGTCGAGTGAGGCATCACTCATTTTAATTGATAAAGAGCAGGAGGTGCCCGAAGGTAAAGCACTCATCGTACTGGCGGATCCATTCACTGCCTATAACAGTCTTGTGCTCGCTGAGCGACCTATTGAGCCAATGGTAGATAGCATACACCCGACTGCTAAAATTGGACATAGTACCCGAATCGAGCCCGGGGCGATCATTGGTAAAAATGCTACTATAGGTGAGAGCAGTCTAATACAAGCAAACGCCATCATCGGCGAATACACAGAAATTGGTGATAGAGTAATCGTAGGCCCTGGTTGTGTAATTGGTGGTGAGGCATTTTATTATAAAAAGACCAGCAAAGGGTATACCCCGTGGCGAAGTGGAGGGCATGTAATCTTGGAAGATGACGTCGAGCTTGGTCCAAATTGCACCATAGCCAGAGGCGTTTCGTCAGCAACCGTTATTGGTACCGGTACCAAATTTGATGCTCAAGTACAGATTGGCCACGACTGTAACATTGGCCCGCATTGCCTATTCGCTGCGCAAGTTGGTGTAGCTGGAAATACAACTATAGGAGAATGGTGTGTATTACTCGGTCAGGTTGGTATTGCTCAAAATTTGACCATAGGTGCCCGTGCCACTATACTGGCTAAGAGCGGCGTCTCAAAAAACCTCGAAGGCGGTCATGAATATTTCGGCTACCCTGCACAACGGGCCAGATCTGCCTACAGAGAGTTGGCAGCACTTAGAAATCTCAGGAACAAATAAAACTTACTGCTTCTTGAGCCGCTGAGTCTTCACAACGGCATTTTGTCTATCTCTGAACTGAACGAGATACATGCCCCTGGGTAAATTGCCGATATTATAATCTTTCCCTTCCTCATATGCGAATCGCGCGACCTCTCTGCCAAACATATTCATGACCCTCAACGAACTCAACTGGCCTCGGTAATCGACCTCAAAAGACTCAACCACAGGATTCGGATAAACCTGAAGCGCATCGCCCCCTACACTTTGCCCCGACAAGGACAAATAAAATGACATCAATGTAAGAAGGAGTAAGGCTTGCTTCATGAATGGGATTATAAGAACTCAAATGTAAGTTATTCTTTCCTTCATTGTTCAGCCATTCATAGCGGACAACAAAACTTTAACAGAATATGTACAATATTTCCCTAAAATTAAGCCTCAAAAACTACCATGTTACGTCTTTAGTTCTTCCCCTTTGATTATTCTGTCACAAAAGAATACTATCTTTGCGCTCGCTTTTTGGCGCGGTAGCTCAGCTGGTTAGAGCGCAGGATTCATAATCCTGAGGTCGGGAGTTCAAGTCTCCCCCGCGCTACATAGATGAAAGGATATTTCGACCACAGTCGAAATATCCTTTTGGGCGCAGTTGCGATTTGACACAACCCCTTTGATTTGAAAATGACGGCTGGACGTTACATTTTGTGGGTGTCTAAATCCATAAGAATGAACGACCCAACCATCATTACAAAGATATCTGAGTTCTTCAATAACTCTCTAC
>JBCCPC010000036.1:0-52175 GCA_039025055.1 Bacteroidota bacterium
GAGCAGTTCAAGCAAGGCATTGTTGAATTTCTCGAGAATGCAAAGAGCTACAAGGATGAGATCAGATCACTATTGACCTTAAATTTCAGGACAGTATGTGGAACCTCTGTGCATGCCCAAACCACTTCGTGATGGGTATATCTATATGTAATATGATAATAGGCGGATTAGTATTAGTCTTTTGAGTAACTTCCTTTAGGGTATGATATTTCCGCTCACCAACGAAGTTAAAGCAAAGTACTCAGAACAAGCATTACAGTTGTATCAAAAATTCTCTTTTGAAGTCTAAATGCTCATCCCACCCCACATACCCCAGCTGATTAGTAACCATTTTAGTCCCTCCAATCTCAAACTCGGGCGTATTTCTATGACTGTGACCATATACCCAATAATCTATATCATTGTTTTCGATGAATCGGGTCTTATCTATGCAAAAAGCTTCGTTTAGCTCACTGCCTTTGTGCTCTTCGGCATTGCATAGTTCGCTTGGTAGGTGATGGGTAATGACAAGCTTTTTTCCAGGTTTCGCTATTTCCTTTTCTAAAAACGACCAAGCTTTTTCGTGCAGCAGATTGTAGTCATTGATATTGAATTTGTGGTCTAGGTAATTGATCAGCCTGAAGTCGTTCATGCCGCGCATAATAGCCAGCATATTCCGGTTGATTTTAGACCACATGGTTGAAAAAATCAGTCTTACACCATCGATATCTAATGAAGTATTGTTGAGTAAAGTCACGTTGGGAAGGATTTCCACCTGCCTTTGGCCCAATCCAGTAGAAACATCATATCCGCCGTAGTACTCATGATTGCCGGGAATGATATAGGTATGCTTGAAATCTTTTGAAATACGTCGAATAAATTCAAACTCCGTCCAATCTCTGTCTAAATAGTAAGTGTCGCCGGCAATGATCAATATATCTGCTTTTGGAATTAATGGATTTTCGCTGATCCAGGCTCGATTGTTTGGAAATTCGAGGTGTAGGTCTGAGCAAATTTGGAAGAGCATGATGAGATATTAAATATACAACCAAGTACGATAATTATCCGGATTCACCACTTCAAACGCTGAATTGGGATAAGCCTTCGACCATGCTATAGGAGCCTTAGCTTTTTTGTTTGGGTTCCACTTCATCTCATAAGCATATAGCTTGCCACCTCGGTCTTCTACCCAGTCTATCTCTTGCTGGTCGTAAGTGCGCCAAAAGTAATTGTAGGAAAATATACGCTCGTAAGCTTGCATTTTGAGTCTTTCGGAAATAATGTAGTTTTCCCATAACGCCCCCTGATCATTTCTAAGTTCCAGTGGTTTGTGGTCGTTTATCAAGACATTGCGAATACCGTTGTCATAAAAGTAGTACCGTTTACTTTTTACCACTTCTTTGCGCAGGTTGCGGCTAAATCCGCTTAGCTCGTGAATAATATAGACTTTTGTTAGGAGGTTGAGATATTTCGCCACAGTATCTTTGTGTATACCCAGCTTTCGACTCAATTCATTGTGGCTGACTTCGTGGCCAGTCTGAAATGCGATGAGCCTTAGCAAGTCAAGCACCTTTCTTGAGTTTTGAATAGTCTCGAAAGCGAGTATATCCCTCAATATATAAGATTGCACAAGCTCTCGTAAATATTCGATTCGCTCGTTCCGATCAGAAATTTCTAATAACTCTGGGTAATTGTCACCTTCCCCTTTTGCAGTGCGCCTATCAAGCTATCCTCAATAGCCCTTTTAACTAAATTTGGCTGATTCATTAGCCAAATTTAGCTAATCAATTAGCCAAATTTACATTTTTTGATCTAAAACCTCCTCGCTCTGAGATATCCTACCGCAACAACTCCTTAAACATTTCCCTGACCTCACTTACGCTACTCAGCGCATAGCGCGCACTAGTCCTCCCGCCGCCGACTTTGATGCTCACTCCAGTCTTTGGCATGGCCTTAAAAATATCTTCGTCGGTCGAGTCATCACCTATGCCGAGTATGAAGTCCCAGGGCTTTTGGCCGACCCAGTGCTGGGTGGCTTTTCCTTTATTGACGCCAGCGTTTTTGATCTCGACCACCTTATTACCTTCCAATACCTGAAGGTCTTGATTTTGGATGAGATAGGCCAGCATATCTCTAAACTCTCGTACTCGCTTTTGGCCGAGGTCGCGATCTATACCGCGATAATGCCAGGCCAAGCTGTAGTCTTTCTCTTCGACGAAAGAACCGGGCGTACGCGTTACGAGATTGTCGAGTAGCTCCTGCACTTTGGGTTTCCAGGCATCGGTGACATTGGGGTTGAGGTGCCATTCGCCTTTTTCTTTCATCCATACGCCGTGTTCGGCGGCCATTTCAATGGGGAGCTGGCCGAGCCACTTTTCGAGGGTGTTTCTGTCGCGGCCACTATTGACAACGACACGGTTCTTATCGTCTGAGGCAAGGCATGTCAGTATTTCGATGACTTCCTCATCTGGTGAGACGGCTTGTGGATCGACGTGAAAATCCATGAGGGTACCATCGTAGTCGATGAAGAATAGTCGTTGATCAGCGGACCGATATTCGGCGCAAACGTCTTTGAGCAGCTTTTCGCGTAGGGGCATATTGGATTGAGAGATATTGATATCGCGTAGTCTTTTTTGTTCGGAGATAAAGTTAGCAGCCCAGTTTTTAACATCGTAGACTCTGAGTTTTTCTTGCATCTCTATCAAACGACGCTCCTGCTCTTCTTCTGGCATCTCCAGAGCTTCGACTAAGGCGCGGTCAATATCAGAGCGGTCTTGCGGGTTGACAGGGATTGCTTCGGTTAGCTCGTGTATGGCACCGGCCATTTCGCTCAGCACTAGGACCCCGCGTTTGCTATCTTCTTTGGCAGCTATAAATTCCTTAGCCACCAAATTCATGCCATCTCTAAGGGGGGTAATCAAAGCAATATCCGTTTCCTGATAGAGCTTCATCAATGCCGGAAACTGCAAGGATCGGTAAAAGTAGTGAATGGGCGTCCAGTCGAAAGTACCGATCTCACTATTGACCCGGCTGACCAGCTCGTCTACTTCTCGCTTGAGCTCTCTATAGGTATCCACATTAGAGCGAGAAGGAACGACCAGCATCACCAAGTCGATCTTCTGATGGTACTCTGGGTGGTTTAATAGGAAATCACCGAAAGCCTGAATCCGTTGAGGGATACCTTTAGTATAGTCCATTCGATCGATGGAGACGATAAGCTTCCTTCCGGTATGCAGCTTCTCGATCTCCCGAACGATTACGTCGTCTTCGTTTATTTCTGGATGCGCGTATTTCTCATAGTCTATCCCCATCGGAAATACATCGACATTGATCTCCCGATTGTCAATATTGAGCCTACCAAATTCATGCTCATGCCCGGATATGCGATAGGCTGCACTTAGGAAGTGGCGCATGTAGCCAAAGGTGTGAAAACCGATTTGGTCGGCGCCCAGCAAACCATCCATCAACTCCTGCCGCCAGGGCAAAATCCGAAAAATCTCATAAGACGGAAATGGGATATGCAGGAAGAACCCGATACTCACATTCGGAAACTTTTCCCGTATCATATTTGGCAGTAGCATCAACTGGTAGTCGTGTACCCAGACCATATCGTCTTCCTGAATGTGCTTTTCGACGACCTGGAAAAACTTGAAGTTGACCTCCTTGTAGGCATCCCAATAGCTATCGCGGTAGGTGGTATACTCCGTGAAATAGTGAAAGTGTGGCCAGATGGTCTTATTGCTGAAGCCTTCGTAATAGAGCTCGATCTCCCTAGGCGTAAGAAATACCGGTGCCAGCTTGAGTTTAGCTAAATCCTGGCGGATACTCTCCCGCTCCCACTCATCATGAACATCCTGACCCGGCCAGCCGATCCAGAGTTTGTTGTACTCATCATCGAGCGAGTTGAGCCCCGTCGCCAACCCACCCGCACTCGGATGGTAGTGCAACTCGCCGTCGCGGCGATTTACAGTAATCGGCAAACGGTTGGAAACGATTAGGAGTCTGGACATAGTGGTCTATAAAATTTGTCCATAATACAAATTTTAAAGCACCCTGTTCCAGTAAGCATTCGTGTTTTTGCGGCATAGCCGCAAAAACACGAATTATTCAGTTTTTATTTTTTTCTTCCTCGGCGTCTTAAAGAACTCCTTCAACTGCTTTTCGGTCATGAACGCCCAAGACAGGGCAGAAGCTATAACCGTCTTTTTGATCTCGCGATAGTCTTTACCGCGCTTGTCCGGGAAAGCTTTGATGAGCTTTTTGGCAAACTTGAAGTAGAGGTCTTTCAATTGCTGGCTGAATGCCTCGTTGCTGAATAGCTTCAGGTAGACTGGGTACTGCTTCTGGCTCAACTCAAACCACTCCTTATAGTCGCTTGGCTCCAGATTGAGCGCAAAACGACTGAAGTAACCGTAGATACTCTGGCGCATATTCTCGTTGAAATCGCTCAAACCCGGATTTAGGTCGTAAGCAGCCTGAATAGCCTCGGCCGATTCGTTTTGCACATAGCCTTTGCTATGTACCTTATCCATCACGTCGAAGTACTGTGTCAGCTTATCATCGATAGAGCGGTCGATGGCTTTGCCCAGTCGCTGCTCCTCTTCAGGACCGAATTTGACTTTGCGGCTGTTTTTTAGCTCCAGCATTGTAGACAACATGAGGTCTTGAGCGTCTATCTCATCGTTTGAACGGGCCTCGTTGATGGTCTTTTGCAGCACCTCGTGCTCTGTGGGTGGTAGATCGAAGTAAGCGCCATAAATCGTGGCAATCTCTACCAGCTTGGGGTGCCCGGCTAAGGCCTCATTAGTCATCAACGCATTCAAAGGCGCAACCAACGATTGGTTGTCGAACTCGCTATTGGTCCGATAGCGTAGGAAGTCTTGTAGCGACTTATTCAACACATCCATTTCCTCTGCCGTCTGCGGGAACTCGGCCGATTGGTAGTTTTTATCCCGGAACTGGCGGGCGTAGCGTACATAGGTGCGCTTGCGCCCCTCCACGGTTCGGTTGTCATCTCGGCGCTGAGACTGGTAAAACTGCCTTACCCGCTTGTTGCCTACCGCATTGATCAGACTCGATACCCAAATGTCGCTACCCAGTGCAAAAGCCACCTGCAAACCCTGACCGATGCGCTGCTTCAACTGATCGAAGTTGTCATTAGCGGCGATAAATAGCAATATCTCCCGCAGATGATCCGGTTGGCGCGCGTACTTATAGTAGTCGTTGATCTCAGGTCTGAGCGTCGCATAGCCCAGCACACGCGGCAAAAACAGGCCTTCCAGTTGCTCATTCAGTAGCGCCTTTTCAAACGCCTCTATCTGCAAGGGGAAATTGGCCGCCACATGATTATACCATTGCTCGATCTGCGGCTCCAGTGCCGTCTTGATGGCTTGATAATGCTCGTCTTCCCCTTCTTCTAAATAAGCAGGGAGCGATTCGTGGGCTTGAACTGCGGCTGCAAAAGCATCGATGGCCGCTTTGGCGTCGGCATTGAGTTCGTACATGATCATAAGTTTTTCCTGCTAAGCGGATGAAATCCGCTTAGCAGGAAATTTTTAATAAAAAACCTGGTAATGCGACAGTCGGCATTACCAGGCTCCTGCACACCCGTGTGTGCGGTGGCAAAAGTAAGGAAAAATTTTGGCTAGATATATTAATCAATATAAACCATGCAAATCATACATATTAATGTTAAATTTGCATGGTTATGAGTCAAATGTATCTTAATAGGTCACTTGAAGCAAGGCTAGTTCAGTTAAACACTTTTTTCCCGGCCATCGTTTTGATCGGCCCCAGGCAGATAGGGAAGACCTCGCTAGTTGCAGCTTTGCGAAATCAGATAGCTGCTAAATCGATTTATCTGGATATGGAGAGACCGGCAGATTTGGCTGCACTCACGAATCTGGAAGCATTTGCTGAGCAGTATCTGGATACTTTGATCATCATCGATGAAGTACAGCATAGAAAAGGTTTATTTACCGAGTTGCGATCTGTGATTGACCGAAATCGTAAACCTGGTCGATTTATTCTTTTAGGATCGGCTAGTTTCGATTTAATTCGAGATGCTTCAGAAACGCTAGCTGGGCGAATTGCCATTGAAGAGCTAACAGGTATGAGTATGCAGGAGATAGGAAGCGAAGTAGATTATCTATTGCACTGGCAAAGGGGCGGCTATCCGAAAAGCGTATTAGCTCCTTCGGACGAGCTTTCTTTTATTTGGCGGGAAAACTTATTGCGCACCTACCTGGAGCGCGACTTGGCTGGCATAGGTTTAGTGAGCAACCCTGTTCAAATGCGTAGGGTTCTTACCATGCTAGCCCACCAGTCGGGGCAGTTGCTAAACTATCAGTCCCTTGCCAAATCGCTACAAATGGACCATCGCACTTTGAAAGAACATCTGAATATCCTGGAACAAACTTTTGTGGCAAGACGATTGCCCGCATACCATGCCAATATCAAGAAGCGATTGGTAAAATCGCCAAAGATGTATCTAAGAGATAGTGGTGTGCTACACGCGCTACTCGGTATCACAAATTACCTCGTACTTAGCAGACATCCTGTGTTTGGGCCCTCTTTTGAAAGCTATGTGGTTGAGCAGATATACGTAGCCATTCAGCATCAGCAAACCTATTTGTATTTCTATCGGACCAGCAATGGCGCCGAGCTAGACTTGATACTGGAAAGAGGAGGAGTTATTGTTGCTGTCGTTGAGATAAAAACTACACCTAAACCCAAACTCAGCAAAGGCCTTTATACTTCCCGAGACGATTTAGGAAATCCTACTGCTCTCATTATTTGCCCAACTATTGATCCACCATATCCACTAGCGGATGATATAATCGTTCTGGGGCCAAAGGACATACATCGTGTAGTTGGTGATCTTTTTTGATCTCAAAGCTGCTTGATTTGCATATTCTTCTGAAACTTTGAATTAAGCTGATACGTTAGATTAGCCGGATTGGAGCAAAAGTGCTCCTTTTATACACCACCCCCGGGGGCGTACCGGAATTGACAGGAATGACCGATGCAGTTTAAGCATGTCGGAGCATGAGCCGTTACTCCGTTATCAAATAAGGTTTAACCCTTTTAGTTGGCAACAACTATGCAATGGCAGCCTAATCTTTTTAGATTAAGTTGTTAAGTGGCCGCCGTCTTGACGTCCGATACACAGATGGCCGCCCTCATCCTTTCGGGCTAGTCGAGTACCCTGATCTGAGTACCTGGCGAAATAAAAGATCTAAGGTCGGGATACGAGTTGGCCGACGAACTCTCCCCGCCCCGACAATCTGATCGTAGGCTAAGCATGTAGAAAGGCCTGTGTCACTTTCGCTGGACAGGAGTTCGAATCTCCTCGCCTCCACTACTAAAAGGCTTTGCTGAGTTTTCTCGGTGAGGCCTTTCGTTTTTTATTTGCACTTCCGCGGGTGGAAAGTTTTCTCGCGAACTCGTCAGACGAAGCGCAAAATTTGTCGTCAGCCAAATTGTTCCGCTGGGCGGAACTTTGTCTGCCGACTAAATTTTCCGCGATTCGGCTGACGAGAACCGAGTAGGCACGCCACCTGCGGAAGTCCTAAAAATTAAGCCATCTACACTTGAAGAAAACCGCTCTCATCACAGGCTCCACCTCCGGCCTCGGCCGCGCCTTAGCAACCGAGCTAGCCAATCAAGGCTATTCCCTAGTCTTATGCGGCAGACGGAAAGAGGCTTTAGACCAACTAGTAGAAGAGCTACCGACTGATCAAGGCCAAACTTACCATCTGCTTCATTTTGACTTGGCCGAGCCACAGGATTATGATCAACTGTTACAGTCCGCTGTTGATGCGCTCGGTTCTATTTTTTACCTCATCTTAAACGCTGGCCTTAGCCAAAAAGGCTTTTTCGAGAAGACTCGACTCGAAGTCGAAGCCACCCTCTGGCAGGTCAATTATCAAAGCGCAGTGAGCCTGACTCGCGCCTGGTTACCGCAGGCCATAGAGCAGGGGAGTGGGCAAATCGTGGCCGTCGGCTCAATTGCTGGTCGATACGGTGCGCCTTACCTCACGACTTACTCCGCGACTAAGCACGCTTTGTATGGTTTCTTTGAGTCTCTACGCTATGAGGTCGAAAAACATCAGATTGGCGTGCTGCTCGTTACCCCAGGCTTCATCAAAACCGATGTGGCCAAAAAGGCCCTCGATGAGACCGGCCAAGCCGCCAACCAAGACAGCAAAGCGCAGGCCAATGGCATACCGCCAGAGCGCGCCGCTCGAAAAATTGCCAATTCTATGACCAAGAAAAGCAGGCATAGCGTCGTTATAGCGGGTAAAGAGGTCGTATTTTTGTATTTGAGACGCTTGAGTCCGAAGCTCTTTTACCACCTGATCAAAAAACTACACGGACTATGAATGGAATCATCAATCCCGAGCACACGACCCCAGAGGCGATCGCCAAATACAACGAGGCGTTTTACGCAGGTCATCCTTGCCCCTACATCGTTATCGACAACTTCTTCCGGCCAGAGGTCGCCGAGCAGCTCTACAATAACTTCCCTAAGGTGGAAGATATGAAGGTGAAGCGCAAAAGTCTTAACGAGAACAAAGTTGAAGACTACAAATTCGAGCGTTGGCATCCGGTCTTTTCCGATGCCAAGGAAGCCGTAACCGGTGAGGAATTCTGCGAGGTCATGTCAAAGCTCACCAATATCGATGGCCTTTTCGTTACGACCGACAACACGGGTGCTGGCATCCACCAGGGTGCCAACAACAGCTACGTCGACGTACACATCGACTACAACATGAGCACCCAGTTCAATGCCTGGCGTCGCATCAATATGCTGGTCTACCTAAACAAGCACTGGAAAGATGAATACGGCGGTCACTTGACCCTCTGGGACAAAGGCATGACAAAAATGGAAAAGAAAGTAATGCCTGGTTTCAACCGCGCTGTTGTTTTCTTGACCGACGAGAATTCTCCCCACGGCGTGAATAAAGTAACCGTCCCTGATGGAGAAACGCGAAAGTCATTCTACGTCTACTACTATACGCCAGTCGAGGAAGGTGTCGAATACCGCGATAGTAAGTTCCTCGCTCGCCCTGATGAGTCAATTGTCAAGCGTACACTTACTACGGTCAAAGAAACCCTCAAGGTCAATATCAAGTCGGCCATGTACAAGATGGGCATCAAGAAGCTCGATTTCCAGGATAAAAACAAGAGCTAGTATCTGGTATTAGGTACAGGGTACTTGGATCGAGAGTACCAAGTACCCTGTACCTAATACCGAGTACCTTTTTAATCTATCCTTTTAATCTCCCCACTTTTTACACGCGCCATATAATCATTCAGTGCTTCCCTAACCTTTGGCATAAGGAAAAATAGACCGAATACATTGGGGAAACACATGGCGAAAATCATGGCATCTCCGAAAGCGAATACAGCCCGAGCAGAAATCGCAGAGCCGACTACCACGAAAAGACAGAAGATCACTTTGAAAACATTCTCATTAGTCTTGCTCTCACCAAATAGGTAGGTCCAGCACTTGAGGCCGTAGTACGACCAGCTCACCATAGTCGAAAGGGCAAAGAGAATCACGGCCCCACTCAATACGATCGGGAACCAGCTGATGACCGACTCAAAGGCCTTGGATGTGATGCTGATATCGGCTACAGAGCCGTCTTCAAGCCCGTAGAATGCCCACTCCTGACCACCGCCGACACCCTCGCCATAGCCGGTAATGATGATGACGAGTGCAGTCATTGTACAAATGACCACGGTATCGATAAACGGCTCTAAGAGCGCGACCACACCTTCACTGATGGGCTCGTCGGTCTTAGCAGCAGAGTGGGCGATAGAAGCAGAACCCACTCCTGCCTCGTTGGAGAAGGCCGACCTGCGGAAGCCCTGAATCAAAACACCCAAAATACCGCCGTAAAGCGCATCGGGGCTTAAAGCACCACTGACGATAGCGCTAAAAGCAGCAGGAATCTCAGCAAAATGATACCCCAGCACCACCAAAGCACCCAAAATGTAGATGCCGACCATAAATGGGACAATCTTATCGGTCACCTTTACGATGCTTTTAATACCACCGATAATGACAATACCGATAGTGATAGCCATCAACAATCCGAAGATCCACCCGCGACCGTAGAAAACCGATTCCGTACCGCCAGTTACGCTGATGAGCTGATTGGTCGCTTGGTTGATTTGTACCATATTTCCACCGCCGAAAGAGCCACCGATACAGAAAACAGCGAACATGATAGCCAGCACTTTACCCAGCATAGCTAAGCGGCCACCTTTTTCGGCCATTCCTTTCTCCAGGTAATACATAGGACCACCCGAAACACTACCGTCAGGGTTGACATTGCGATACATTAGGCCCAGAGAGACCTCCGTAAACTTAGAGCTCATACCTAGCAAACCTGCGAGTATCATCCAAAAGGTCGCACCAGGGCCACCAACACCAACGGCCAGGGCCACACCTGCTATGTTGCCAACACCTACAGTACCAGAAAGGGCTGCCGTCAAGGCTTGAAAGTGAGAGACCTCACCCTCATCGTCCGGATCATCGTACTTGCCGCGTACCACATCTATGGCGTGTTTAAAGCCACGAATATTGATGAAGCCCATATAAAATGTGAAGATGGTCGCACCTATGATCAGCCAAATCAAAACGAAAGGCACGTCATATCCACCAATTGGAAGCGTGAAAAATACTATTCTCTCAATGAAGTTTGTGATCGGCTCGAATACACGCTGTAAAGCCGCATCTACCGCACCCGGCTCGTCTTGCGCCAGCAAAAAAATCGGACTTAACAGGGTAGCGAAAAGGAGGCTGAGTTTCTTAAACATCTAGTGTGAGTCTTGTTAAACGCGGCTCAAGGTAAAGATTTTTTTAGGCTAGGCACGGAATGTCATACCTTACCTGCTGAGAAATGCAACAAACGACCTCCGATCTACAGCTATTTGAGCGGCTTCGCCAAGGCGAAAGCCAAGCGCTCGATGCCTTATTCAGGCAATACTATGCCGATTGTTGCCGCTCGGCCGAGCGCATCCTTAGAGACCCAGCAGCTGCCGAAGATGTCGTGCAAGAACTCTTTTTAAACTTGTGGAAAAAAAGGAATACACTCCCACAAATCGACGAGCCCAGGGCCTACTTACTCAGATCAGCTCGCAATCGCTCGCTTAATTGGCTGCGCGACCGGTCTAAAATGCCACAGACCGATGGCGAGCTACCAGACATACCCACAGCCGCCAATCAACCCACCAGCCAACTCGAACTCAACGAGCTACAAGCACGGGTAGATGCCGCGATCGACTCCCTACCCGAACGCTGCCGCTTGGTCTATGTGCTCTGCCGACTCGAAGAGATGCCTCGTGACGAGGTCGCCCAAAAGCTGGGCATCAGCGTCAAAACCGTCGAGAACCAAATGACACGCGCTTACAAGTTTTTGCGCCAATATTTGTCGGTTGCATTACTCTTAACACCTACAATCTGGCCATAGTGCCAATAATTGCTGCACAGATGACAAAAAGATCAGATATTTACGAAAAGGAGATTGGGGGTATGCGCGCATCCTCGTGTCATACATATACATTCACTTCCTACATAATGCCGGTCAAACCGAGCGCCTAATGATTAACCACCAAAGAGCTGATATAGACAAGCTCGCTCAACATTACCGAACCAACTACGAGCCCTGCGTCGATGATGGCCTCACCAAGTTGCATGCGCGAATGGCGCATGTCGATATTGCTAAGCCCAAAAAGGCGAGGCCCGCTATTTTTCAGTTGGCCGCAGCACTCGCCCTAATCGTCGCTGCATTAGCTGTTTGGAAATTTGCCTTCGCAGAAGATCCGAACTTGTTATATGCCGAAGCGGAAACCCGCCAGGTCACGCTCGAAGACGGTAGCCAGATTCTACTCAACCACCACACCTCTATCCAACTCGACGAAAATTTCAATGATACCGAGCGTCGTGTAAAGATCGATGGAGAAGCCTTTTTTCAAGTTGCGTCCGATCCACTTCGGCCATTTATTATCGACAATGGTAAGTCTGTCGTAAGGGTAGTAGGTACGGCATTCAACCTGAGCCAGGATGAGAAAGGTTTCATAGTAGAGGTCTCCGAAGGATTGGTTGAGCTACACCACGGCACTGATTTCATCGAACTCGGCCCTAAGCAGTGTGGCATGGTGCAAAACGACCGACTGAGTAGCATGGATGCTCCCCACCTCAATCGACATGCCTGGCGCACTGGCCAGATCGTGTTTGAAGATACGGCCTTCGGCAAGGTACTCGCCGATTTATCGAGTGCCTATCGGGTCAAGTGGAATATGCAGTTGAGCCCCAATCATGGGTGCACGAATCTCGGCTTTACTGCCCGGTTCAATGACGACCCGATAGAAGAAGTAATTGTAGCTATCGAGCGACACTATGGCCTAGATATTACGCCTGTTTCCGGACAAGAGAACCGATACAGTATCACGGGCAGCTGCCGATAAACACGTCTGAGCACACTAGATTTATGACGTCAACGATATGCACTTCACCAGGCTGTTTCTCTGTTTTGTACTTCCGCTGGTCGGTTTCCTGACCGGCTTACGGGCGCAGTCGGTGCTGGAAACAGAATATCGTTTTGGTCGCCAATCCACCACTTTAGAGCAAGCCCTCGAATCGCTGACTGACCAAGGCGTTCCGTTGGCTTACCGCACAGATCGGGTCGAAGGTTTCGATCTAGAGCCTCATCAATCAGAACGTATCAGGCTCGATCTTCTACTAGATCGACTGCTCACGAATACGGGCCTGATATGGACATACAGCCCAGCGGGCCCACGCATAGATATCTACCCTGATCCGAATCTGTCGGAGGCGCAGTTTACCTTTAGTGGAGAAGTGATCGATGCCGCCTCCAAAGAATTGCTGATTGGTGCCAACATCTACTTGACAAATCTGAGAATCGGCACAGTCGCCAATAATTTTGGAAAGTTTAGCCTGGGCCTGACGGGTGGTGCGCACGAAGTGATTGTTAGCTATACAGGCTATGCACCCTATAAAGCTAAAGTACTATTTGATCGAGATAAGCAGCTGATTATCAAGCTTAAACCTGATGCGACCTTACCGGAATTGTTGGTCCCATTCAACAGAGATACGCTATTGCCCCTCGGCCTGGAGTTTGAAGGCGACCCTGTCTCTATCGAAGCAACCGAACGCCTTTCCGGCCCTGGTGGTGAGGCAGATCCCTTGCGCACCCTCAGCTTGCTACCTGGCATCACAACAGGTGCAGACGGGTTAGGTGGGATTTTCATCAGAGGAAGTGACCAAGGGCAAAACCTGGTGCAGCTAGACGGCGTACCCCTCTTCAACTACGGCCACGCTGCCGGGCTCTTCAGCATATTCAATTTGCAGGCCATCCGGCGTATCGACTTATACAAGGAGGCTATCCCCGCCAAATTTGGGGGAAGGCTCTCCGGTGTGCTCGATGTGCATACCCGCGATGGCAACCTCAACTACGATGAATACCAGATTGGTACTAGCCTGGGGGCCAGCCGATTTACGGCTGAAGGACCGCTCATACCCGATACGAGTTCCTTCCTCATTACCGGTCGCTATCTCTGGGCTAGGCCGCTCATCAGAAATCTGAGTGCTCGCTACAAAGAAAATAACGGTCGCAGCGGCGAAACCGATTACCAGCTTTACGACATCAACTTCAAGCTCAACCATCAGCTTGGAAAAAATGACCGCATATTTTTCAGCTTTTTCAGGGCACTAGACGATTTTGAGAACGAGGCGACTGAAGTCCAAAATACAACCGTCATCAACAATGTCGGCGCACTCTTCAGGTATAGAAGCTTACAAACGGGCAGTCAGGCCGTACAATGGAATAACACCATGGCTGCATTGCGATATACCCACGACTTTCCAGGTAGGCTATACACCAATCTCATGGTATCCTACAGTCAGCTAAATGTAGGCGCAGCGTTCACCCGTATCGACTCCCTGGAAGAGACCGTAGCTGGTGATAAGACTGGCACCTTCGACATCGAGCAGTTAGGTAGCCAGCTTAGAAGAATTGGTTTAGATCTCGATGCCGAGTACCACTTCGGTATAAATAACAGGCTGGATTTTGGTTTCGAGCTAGGTTCCTACAATTTTCTGACCGATTTGGTTATCTCTAGCGAGGCCAATAGCTCTATCGTCAATAACCCAGAAACAGCGCCCAATGAAGAGCTTCCATTTGAGGCCATTCCCTATGCATCGCTAAAAGTTCAGCATGGTAACTGGTTATTCAGGGGTGGTTTCAGAGGGCAATTTTGGGTAAACGGTGGTCAGACTAATTTCGATTTCTTGCCCAGGCTTCTGGCAAGAAGACAGATCAATCCGCGCTTCGATGTGCAAGCATCTTTGGATTTCACGAGCCAGGCAGTCCATAGACTCAGCAGTGTGTCTATAGGTTTGCCTACAGATATGTGGGTGCCCAGTACCGGTAGATATCAACCGGCGAGAGCCAGACAGATCAGTCTGCGGAGTCGCTGGCTATTAACTAAAAACTGGCGTTTGGAACTTGGTGCTTACGTGCGCAAAATGAACCGAATACTCTTGTATGCGCCGAATATCGAAGCTGATCAGACCTGGTCAAATAATGTGAGTCAGGGCAAAGGAAGTACCGAAGGGCTTGAGTTTTTGTTATCACGTCGATTGGGTGCAGGCCGTTGGTCGGGCTGGCTGTCTTACACCTGGGCCAACTCTGAAAGGACCTTCGACGAACGAGTGAATCTCGGGCGGCCTTTCCCCTTCCGTTTTGATCGCGAGCACTCGATTGGATTAACGGTATTCTGTCAGATCAGCCCAAGGGTAGATCTCAATCTGGCTTGGCGATTTGCTTCGGGAGCCGCTTATAGTTTTAATTTGACCAGCTTTAACCTGCCGCCAGAAGTTACGGAAGTATTCACTCAACCTGAAGATCCCACCACCATTGCAGGAGATCGGAATCAGTTCCGTTTGCCCGCAGATCATCGCTTGGACGTTAATCTGAGATTCAGAATTCCGTCAAAATTGGGTGAACCCCGCCATCAATTTAATTTGGGCGTCTACAATGCCTACAATCGCAGGAATCCGATTTACTACGATCTGCGCACCGATTACGTCAGCAAAGAGGGAGAATTAGCCGCCCAACGTGAGTTCGTACAGGTCTTTATAGCACCACTTCTCCCCGTTTTTTCCTACGAACTCACTTTTTCTGGCAAGCGACCAAAGACCATTGATTTGTAATACCCGCGGCAATTCTTTACTTTTAAGGCGTCTATTGCAACAATCAGCGTGAGGGCACTACTCAAAATACTCGTATTGGTATCACTTGCCATGGTAGCTTTCCGGTGTGAAGAACCGGTCGAGCTAGAACTGGATATTCCAGAGCCACAGATGGTCCTGCTATCCAATTTCTTTCCAGACGAGTTTGTAGAAGTCCAACTTTCCGCCACGCAATCCATTCTTACAACAGGAGAATATACGCCCATAGAAGGTGCGACAGTAAGGCTTTTGATTGGCGATGAAACAGTGGAGGTCCTCCAGCAAGTAGAGGGCCGGGATGGTCAGCTACCATATTACACCACACTCGATTTCCAACCAAGGGCAGGGGTCCGGTATACTATCCACGCTAATGCTTCTGGTTATGTTCCGGTAAGTGCAGTAAGCTCTATACCCGAGCCAGTTCCAATTACCTCTTTCCAGCAGTTGTCTTCTCACTTAGATAGTCAGGAAGATGGAAGTAGCTTGTTTCACCTATCCTTCGAACTCGATTACGAAGACCCTGAGATATTCGATGATTATTATCATCTGAAGCTACTACAAGAGGTCGAAGAACTTAAGATTGTGCCAAACGTAGGAGATACAGTAGTAATCAATCGCAGGCTAGAACCAATTCTCTTTCCATTCAATAATCAGGAAAATAGTTGGATACCGGCTATCTTAAGGTCAGGTGGTGGTGTATTAATCAAAAACAAGCCATTCGATCCATTATTGGAGCTTAATGTCACGCAAGAATTCGTCAATTTAGAGCGCCCCGGTAGGTTATTTGTAGAGCTCCGAGTCGTATCAGACGATTACTACAACTTCCAATCTAGTCTCAGTCGGCAACGCCAGAATGGTAACCTGCCCACCGTGGATGCTGTAGAAATTTCTAACAATGTGACCAATGGTCAAGGCGTATTTGCGGGATATAATTTCGTAAGAGACACCTTACAGGTCAATTTCTAGCAAGCTTTTTTTCGATTTTAAAGAATTTTTGTTCTACGCCTTGGGGGGGTGTCGCTCTATTCTGTGTCTCCTGTACATATAGCTGCTTGTGTAAGCCTGCTGACTCAAAACAAAATAGAACAGAGATATGGATCGCATTGCCAAAAAAAACCTCCTCAACGAATTTGAATTATTTCAAAGCCTTAACGAGCGCGAAATCGAGCAGCTTGTTAATCATATGGAAGTCTGTCGCAAGGGCCGCTATGCCTCGATTTACGAGCAAGGTGACGCGTCTACCCACATCTATCTGCTGAATAAGGGAACCGTCAAGATCGGTATTCATAACGGCGAAGGCAAAGAGGTGATTAAAAGATTGATCCACCCCAAAGCTGTATTTGGCGAGTTAGGTCTTGTAGGTGAAACGACCCGCACAGAGTCTGCTTATGCGTTAAAGGAAGAAGTCGAGCTTTATACCATCAAGGTAGAAGAATTCAGGCGTATTATGATGAGCAATGTTGAGGTTTGCCACCGTGTTCTCCAACTATTTGGTCAGCGGTTGATCAAGGCAGAGACCAGACTTGAAAATCTCATTTTCAAAGACGCCCGCAGTCGCATTATTACGTTCCTACACTCTGTAGTAGAAGAGCGCGGTCGTCCTGTAGGCCTAGAGCGTTTGCTCAAGCATAGCATGACCCACCAGGATATAGCAAACATCACTTGTACCAGTCGCCAAACAGTGACTTTGGTACTCAATGAGTTGCGTAAGGACAACTTAATTTACTTTAACCGCGGACGCATCCTAGTACGAGATATGGATCAACTAGCTGCTTGTGCATAAAAAACGGCGTGTAATGATGCAACTGCTTAATCCGCATTTCAATGGTTCTATAAAAATATATAATGATCCCTTCGCTAACGAAACAAATGGTATTGGTGTGGCTGGGTTTCAAGTTACCGGAGGTCATGAAAAATCTTACTACATCGTAAAAGGGGATGAGGTAGGTTTTCGTCTTTACAAGAAAAAATTCAAGAAAGCCTTTGAGGATTTACTTGGTGACTGTAGTGCTGTGAAAATCAGCAAGAAGCCTGATTGGAAGGAGCTGGCTGGCTACGTTGCGACGTACAATGAAAACTGCGAGGGTAAATAAATGCGCTTGAGCTTGTTTAGAAGTTGCCTTTCGAGAGAACGCAGATATTAGGTAACACCCCCAAGTAGGCAATAGACATTATGCGGAATAGTTTACTAGGCGCAAAACTTGCCTTTTCATCGATAGCTGCGTTCCGTCCTCGCCTTGGTAGCTAAGGCTACCAGGCTCCGGGCGTGCCTTGCTCTCGATAAAAATGCTGCGCTTTTCGCTCTAGAAACCATTTCCGCATAATGTCTAATAAAATAGGAATTTCCGTAAATTTGCAGTTGCATTATTAAACTAACAACATGCCCTCATTTACGGAAAAGCTCATGCAAGCTAAGGTGCCTCAGCTCTTGGGTACTTACTTAGCCGTGGGTTTCGGTCTATTACAATTCGTCGAGTTTATCAGCAATCGGTATGAGTTTAGCTCAGTGTGGGTGGACAGGTATTTACTGATCTGGTTAGGATTGATACCTGCAGTGGCCCTCTTGATATACTACCGTGGTCTACCCAGTAAAGACAAAGCTACTGGCAGCGGGTGGAAGACGAGCCTGGTATTCGCTAATCTCGGTCTGGTCGGTATGCTTTCTATTCTGATCTCGAATAAGGCTACTGCACAGACACAAACAGTCGCCTTTGTCGATGAGGAAGGAGTAGAACAAGCTCGGGCTATACCTTCTCATTCTTCCGTCCAAAAAATTGGCGTATTTCAGTTCGAGAATGCAACAGGAAAAACTGACCCTACAGATTGGTGGGGTGTGGCTTATGCAGAGCTTTTACATAACTCACTGACACAGCGGCCGGAGGTAATATCTACCAATGCGTTCAACTTGGCAGCTAGATATGATGAGTATGGAGTTAAGGCCTATAATAAGGTCAACTTTGCGACCAAGCGCAAGATAGCTGAGAAACAAAGATTGGACTACTTCATATCCATGGAGCATACGACTGATGATCAGAATCATGAACTGATAGGAAGTATGTACAATACGAGTGATGGCCAAAAGGTACTCGAATTAAATGCTAAGAGTGCTTCACCATTCGAAGCGGTCGATCAACTCAAGGCACAGATTGATGAATATCTGCCCAAGTTTGAAGACGATGATATCTATGTGTCTAATCTGCCTTCTTCTGCATTGATTACAGATTCAAAGGTTTCACTAGAGGCTTACATCAAGGGCTGGATAACTTTTCAACTCAATCCTGGAGACCTTCCTACATCCATAGGACACTTTCAAAAGTCTATCGATAATGATCCGGTTTGTGCAGCCTGTGCTTTTTCATTAGGAGATAAATTTTATGGCTTGGGCCAAGTAGATTCTGCAAAAACCTACCTGCGCCAAGCTGTTCGACTCTCGGAAGTACTTCCAGAGCGCGATCAGTTTATGTATAAGTTCGTCTTACTTCAACTCGAGCAGCAGCACGAAGCAACGGCCAAGATCATGGAGTCTTACCGAAAACTATATCCTTATGATTATCTGCCTTACAGCGCGCTGGAAAACTGGTATAAAACAGGATATGGTATAGACTCGGCTATAGCATTGATGAAGGAAGCCGCCGAAATTTCGGATCGGGAAGCAGCATTGGCCAGACTGTATGAATTGTATACAGATAAAGAAGACTTCGAAAACGCTGAGCAAATCATGGAAACCGCGCAAGAAGAGTTTCCCGACGATGATCTGTATAGGTTGAGAAGATCTTATCTGTATCAAGAGCTGGGGCGCGCGGAGGAAGCTAGAGAGTTGCTGAAGGAAATGATGGTTCTGGATCCTTTGAATGTGGACCCCCTTTATCAGCTTTCGGAGTTAGAGGTGCGTGTTGGGAATTATGAGCAAGCTGAAAAGTTGCTGCAAGATATGTTGGATCAATCTAATACAGTTAGTGATTCGACCAGAGCTTATAACCTCATCACACGCGTTCATATTTCTCAAGGTAGGATAGATGAAGCCAGTAAAAATTTGGATGATTATGAGCAATTTATCAGTAGGTCGGCTCCTTTAAATCAGATCAAGCTCGGCAACTTCTATACCCGTTTAGAACTAGCTATGTGTACAGACGATGAGGTGGGCATTCGTAGCGCTTATGAAGAGTTAATTCCTTTCGATGCAGCCTATGCTCAGCTCTTTGAATGTTTGGTGCCAACGATGGCTATTTTTAATAACTATGATGGGCTGGTAAACCCCGCCGGAAAGATCAGAGATTGTTCTGGTACGCTAGAATCTTTGGGTACTATGTATATTGCTTACAATGAGTTTGCGCGGGCTTATTATTCTGAAGATTACGTGGCAACCGCAGAATTGCTAACGGAAAAGGAAGCGGCGGGTATCAATGTAGCGCCATCTGTAGTAGAAGCTCGAATCAATCGACTGGCGGGCCGCCTAGATGCGGCTCAGGAAATTCTTGACAAGGAACTGGTCGTAAAACCAAGTCGGCCAGACCTACTTTTAGAAAAAGCTTACATCAGTAAGGAAATGGGAAAAGCTGATGAGGCACTAGAAGCTCTGGAAAAAGTACAAGAAATCTACCGAAATGCGGATCCAGATTTTGTGCCAGCTCAAAAGGCGAGGAGTTTGATGGAAGACCTAAAGAGTAAGTGACAACTCGCTTCGCTCGCGGGATTGCCTCGCCTATCGGCATCGGCGTGATTAGCTCGCTATCGCTCACTGTGAATAGTGCGCCTGTCGGCGGCACTGGTATTAGCTCCCTACCGGTCGTTGTGAATAGTGCGCCTGTCGGCGGCACTGGTATTAGCTCCCTACCGGTCGTTGTGAATAGTGCGCCTGTCGGCGGCACTGGTATTAGCTCCCTACCGGTCGCTGTGATTCTAAAGTTCAGAGGATCATTTTTTCAAGTTATGTTTATTCCGACTCGCGATAGCGAGTTAATTCTCGCGTTGGCGAAGCCGAGCTAATCCCAGCGAGGCGATAGCCGAGTCATCCCATTGATGAGTGAGCTACAACTCTACGATTTCTTCACATTGCTCCAAATCACCAGCCTCATTGCTCGCAATCACTACCAGTCGATCGGCTTTGCAGCGAGCCAACAACTCTTGGTACCATTTCTTGCCTTCGGCATCGAGGGTGACGGTAGGCTCATCGAGTATGCAAAGTGGGGTGGCACTGGTGAGCGCCAGACCGACTTGGAGCCGCTGGCGCATTCCACTGCTGAAGGTTGAAATGGGTCGGCTTTCGTTTCCGTGGAGCTGGACGACCTGCGGAAGTGCAGATAAAGAAAACCCGGATAAGGGTGTTTTGAAGCGGAAATGAAAATTAATAGCTTCTTGCAGGGTGAGCTCTTCGATGAGCTCGATATATGGACCGCAAATGCTGAGGTAGGAGTATACCTGTGATGCAGGGATGGATTGGCCTGCATGAGCAAACTGAATTTGGCCGCGACCAGGTGTAAGGTGGCCAGCCAACATGCGTAAGAGGGTGGACTTGCCGCTGCCGTTGGGACCGCTGATGCCATAGACTTTACCGCTAGTGAACGTTTGGCCGAAGTCACGAATGACCCACTCCCGATCGAATCGTTTGTAAACCTTGTTGAAGATTACGTCCACAAGACCGCTTTAATCGTGGTTGACGCGGTTGCCATTACTACCATTGAGCTGCTGGAAGGAGCGGAGGATGCCCGTATGCTCGGTCTCTTTGATGAATGCGAGTACCTCGTCTTTCTCTTCGCAGGGAGCGACCTTTTCGCGAATTTCGACTATGGCATTGCTCAGATTGAGGCCTTTGACGAACAGGATGCGGTAGATGTCGTGAATGTTGTTGATGGTTTTGGGATCAAATCCACGACGTTCCAGACCTACGCGATTGACGCCTATGTAGGATAGCGGCTCTCTGGCTGCTCTGATGTATGGCGGGACACTTTTGCGCACCAGGCTGCCCCCGGCTACGAAGGCGTGGCGACCGATGCGCGTGAACTGCTGGACCCCAACCTGCCCTTCTATTATGGCGAAGTCTTCGACAAGCACGTGACCGGCTAGATTGACGTTGTTAGCGATGATGACTCGATCGCCGAGTATGCAGTCGTGGGCGACGTGAGCGTATGCCATGAGGAGGCAATCGGAGCCTATCTTGGTGGTGCCCGCGGCGGCTGTACCTCTATTGACGGTGACGAACTCGCGTATAGTCGTATTGTCGCCGATCTCGGCGGTGGTTTTTTCCCCTTTGAATTTCAGGTCTTGGGGGATGCCCGAAATAACAGCACCAGGGAAAATCTTCACGCCCGAGCCTATGCGAGCACCTGAGAAGATGACAGCGTTGGGCCCGATCCATGAGCCGGAGCCTATAACTACGTCTTCCTCTATAACGGCAAAAGGCCCTATTTCTACATCGGGGGCAACTTGGGCATTGGGGTGAACGACGCTGAGGGAGTGAATGGCCATACCTACGAGCGTTTGACGATTTGGGCGATGAGCTCGGCCTCCGATACAATGCGGTTGCCGACGTAGCAAGTGCCGACCATCTGAACGATACCTCGACGAACTGGGGCCGTCAATTCCATCTTAATAAGCAGGGTGTCTCCAGGTACGACGAAGCTTTTGAATTTGGCCTTTTCGATCTTTAAAAAGTAGGTGTCCCAATTGCCGGGTTCATCCCTTTGGCTGAGCACGAGCAGGCCGCCGGTTTGTGCCATAGCTTCGATCTGTAGAACGCCCGGCATGACCGGCTGGTTGGGGAAGTGCCCCTGGAAAAAGGCTTCGTTGCCCGTCAGGTTTTTGAGCCCTACGATGTGATCGTCGCCCAGCTCGATGATCTTGTCGATGAGTAGAAAAGGGTGGCGGTGGGGCATGTACCGTTTTATACCTTCGAGGTCGAAAACGGGCTCGTCGTTGGGGTTGTAGACGGGCTTGCCTTTGAGGCGGCGCTGGTCGATCCAGGCTTCTTTGAGTAGTTTGGTGAACTCGGCATTAACGCTGTGGCCGGGCTTGGTGGCCAGAATGCGCCCCTTGATGGGTACACCGAGCAAGGCGATGTCGCCCATGATATCAAGCAGCTTATGGCGGGCGGGCTCGTTGTGGTAGTGGAGATCGAGGGTGTTGAGGATGCCGTATTCGGTAACGGCTACGCTTTCCTTATTCATCCGCTTGGCCAGCTTGTCTAGGCGGTCTTGCGGAATGTGACGGTCGGCTATGACTATGGCGTTGTTCAGATCGCCACCTTTGATCATGTCTTGATCGAAGAGTACTTCCAGTTCATGTAGAAATACGAAGGTGCGGCAGGGGGCGATCTCGTTGGCGTATTCGTCTAGATCGTTGAGGGTGGCGTATTGCTGGCCCAAAACGGGGCTATCAAAATCGATCATGCAGCGGATGTCGAAGCCGTCATGGGGTAAGGCGATTAGCTCGGAACCAGTCTCTGGGTCGAGAAAGGAGATGGGTTCTTCGACGACGAAGTACTGTCGGTCTTCTTCTTGCTCGATTTTGCCGACTTTTCTCAGGGTCTCTACGAAGGGCTTAGCACTACCGTCTAGTATGGGGATCTCGGGCCCATCTAGCTTAATGAGCAAATTGTCGATCTGTAAACCGGAAAGGGCCGACATGAGGTGCTCGACCGTGGAGACAACCGCTTCGCCTTGCTTAATGGTCGTTGAACGGTCAGTACTATGAACCTGCTTGACGTCTGCATTGACCGTGGGCTCATCCTCCAGGTCGACTCGCTGAAACTTGATGCCATGTCCGGCTGGTGCGGGCTCGAACTGCAAGGTCACTTTGGCTCCGGTATGCAAGCCCACGCCTGATAGTTGGGTCGCCTGGCCTATGGTTGTTTGCTTCATATGGTGTACGGCTGATCGAAAAGCTTTGGAGTTCGTAAACAGTCGCTAATGCGGGGCAAAGGTAGGGAAAAATGGGGGAGGGTCTTCCTTATTTCTTACGTAACTCCTTCACTTCCTTCCTCAGCTTCGACAACTCCCGATAGACCTCCGGCAGTTGCTTAAACACGACATACGACCGCTGGAAATCGCGATAGGGTAGTGCAGGGGCACCCATGAGGGCTTGGCCTTCTTCGCGTAGGTGACCACCGACACCGCTTTTGGCTTGCAGCGAGATGCCGTCAGCTATGGTCAAGTGCCCGGCTATACCGACCTGACCGCCGATGCGCACGTTTTCGCCGATCTTGGCACTACCGGCTATGCCTGCTTGGGCGGCAATGACGGTGTTTTTACCGACCTCTACGTTGTGACCAATTTGTATCAAATTGTCGAGTTTGGCCCCACGTCTGATAATGGTAGAACCCATAGTGGCCCGGTCTATGACGGTATTAGCACCTATGTCTACCTGGTCTTCGATCAAGACGTTGCCGACCTGGGGGACTTTTTCATAGCTGCCGTCGCTTTGGGGGGCAAAGCCGAAGCCATCGCTACCGATTACGACGTTGCTGTGGAGGGTGCAGTCATTGCCGATCACGCAATCGCGCAATATGCGAGTGCCGGGATAGATCACGCAGCGCGCACCCAAGCGCACGCCTGGCCCGATATAGACCTGATCTAGAATGACCGTGTCGTTGCCTATCGTTACGCCTTCCTCTATGATAGCGAACTTGCCGATGCGTACATTCTCTCCGATGGCGGCCGTTTCGTGTACAATGGCCTTAGTGCTGGTTGCTCTTTTGGTGCGTTCGGCCTCGGTTTGTTGGAAGGTAGATAGTAATTGTGAAACTGCGGCCCGCACGTTCGCTACACGAATCATGGTGGGACTAATGGTTTGCTTAGGCTTAAAGTCCAGGCTTACAAGTACGGCGGTACCTTCGCTTTTGTATAGGTGGTGTTCATATGCAGGGTCGGCCAGGAAGGTAATGCTGCCGCTGCCTGCTTCTTCGATTTTAGCAGGGTGAGTTATGATGGCTTCGGGGTCCCCATCTACTTTTCCGTTGACCAGGGTAGCTAGCTGCTGTGCGGTGATTTGCATGAGGGTAAAGGTAGCAACGACAAACGTATAATTTTTGGCGAGTCGGCTTGTCCGGTACGTTTGCTCTTCTTCAAAAGTCCTATTGATGACTCCTTTGCCCGGGCCGGCGCAGTTCATCAAATCTTTTCCACGACCCCAAACCCAATATGCACATTCCCCGTCTCCTTATCCACCAGCAACTCTCTTTCTTTGGAGGTGCCATAGCAGGTAGTGGGCGAACAGAATAGCGAGCCACCTGCCAGGCGAATATTGCCGCCTACTCGGGTCGAAGTGATCTCCCAAACATTGCCGAGGATGTTTACCTCTTGGGTGCTCGATATGGGCGCATTCAGATCGGTGACCACCTTTCTTTTGTCAGTCTTAATCAGCTTCCAGTACTCCTCATAAGTCGGAAGCCTGGTATTCGACCATTGGCAGTAGGCCATAGCATCATTGTAACTGACTTGGGTGACGGGCAAATTATCGGAAGCGGGCGGGGAAGCACCATCTGGCTTTCTCCAATCAGCACTATCGACCGTAATGAAATTGAACACATCTTGCTGGACGATAGACCAGCCGTATTTTTCGGCATCGGTCACGTAGCCGGTGGCAGCTATGAAAGCTTTAAAGTCTCCGTGGGTGACTGCTCTAAATGAGTCTCTTTTCCCATCCGCCTGATGGCAGCTCAATAAAAAACAGCCAATCGATAGACCTGATATGAAAATGAAGGCTGTGCGCTTAAATGCCATATTTGCTTATCTGGTGAAGAGGACTTGGCAAATTCTTGTTTTTAACACAGATGCCAGGATTTAACAGAAGCCACGGATTTTTTAGGATATAGATTTGATGACATGGATACGCGCAAGCGCTCTTATGGATTCCAGGATTAGGTTTGAACAAAAATGACTTCTCAGTCAGCTTAATTCATCATTGGTTTTAGAAAGGACTCAAAGCAACGTGTTAAAGCTGACCCTTGGGCCAACATCCGCGGCATCCAAATATCCGTTGCATCTGTGTCAGAAACAAATATCCTCTGTGGTTTTGGAATGTAGCTAGGCAATTATTGAAAAACCAGCTACTGCCTAAGTATTAGATTTGCCTCATGAAACCACTATCTACACTACTCATTCTCACTATCGGAATTCTATCCATTCACGCACAAGAAGACAACTGGGAAGTAAACGACCCACCCGGAGAATGGAACTGGGACAAAGTGAAATTCAGTACAGATGAAGGTACCTGGATGAACGTAGATGTGAGCCCGGATGGGCAAACAATTGCCTTTGATTTGCTAGGCGATATCTATACGCTACCCATAGATGGTGGCCAGGCGAAGGCAATCCGCCAAGGCTTAGCCTGGGAAGTGCAGCCTCGATTTAGCCCAGACGGCAGTCAGCTACTATTTACGAGCGACGCAGGCGGCGGGGATAACATCTGGGTGATGGATGTGGATGGAAGCAACGCTCGTCAAATTACGGAAGAGAGTTTCCGACTACTCAACAACGCGGTCTGGACACCGGACGGCCAATACTTAGTAGCGCGGAAACACTTCACCTCTCAACGATCATTGGGCGCAGGAGAGATGTGGATGTACCACATCATCGGGGGGAGCGGCATACAGCTAACGGAACGAAAAAACGACCAGCAAGACGTAAACGAACCAAGCGTAAGCACGGACGGTCGCTACGTCTACTACAGCGAAGACATGTATCCCGGCGGCTACTTTCAATACAATAAAGACCCCAACAGCCAGATATACGTCATCAAGCAATACGATCGCCAGGAAAACAAAGTAAAAACGATCTTGAGCGGCCCCGGCGGTGCCTGTCGCCCCCAAATTTCGCACGATGGCAAGCGTTTGGCTTTCGTGCGTCGCGTCCGCACCAAGTCCGTATTGATGGTGCATGAACTGGAAACCGGCCAAACCTTTACCCTGCACGATAGTCTGAGCAAAGATCAACAAGAGGCCTGGGCTATTTTCGGTGCCTATACCGGCTACGACTGGACTCCTGACGATAAGCATATCGTGATCTGGGCAAATGGCAAGATCGTCAAAGTAAATACAGATCCAGCCTCTGAGGCTAAAGCTGAAGAGATTCCCTTCACAGCTCAAGTAGAGATGCAAGTCGCAGAGACGCGCCGTCAGCCTAATCCTGTACACACGGAAAATGTGGATGTAAACGTCATTCGCCATTTGACAACCAGTCCGGATGGGAATACACTGGCATTCAACGCAGTCGGGCATCTTTGGACAATGAGAAAAGATGCCGCTGAGGCCACGCGCCTGACGGACCATACAGAATTTGAATTCGAGCCCGCCTTCTCACCCGACGGCAGCCAACTGGCCTATGTCAGCTGGGATGACCAGGAACGCGGTCAGTTGCGACTGCGCAATTTGCAGGCCGGAACAGAGCGGGTTTTGACCACTGAGCCTGGTATATACCGTACACCAGCTTTTTCACCCGACGGCAAGACCATCGTTTTTCGCAAAGACGGTGGTAATGGACATCAAGGGTATACTTACTGCACCGAACCGGGCATTTACACGGTCTCTACGCAGGAAGGCAAGCCCAATCTCGTCACGCCAAAAGGCGAATTTCCAAGTTTCAGTGCCGATGGGGAGCGCATCTTTTTCCAAACCGGAGGCTTCCTATTCGGCAGCTTGACGAAAAGCTTTTCCAGCGTAAAGCGCGATGGCACGGATGAAAAGAAGCACTTCGACGGCAAGTACACCCAGCGATTCAGCATTAGCCCAGACAACAATTGGATCGCATGGTCAGAACTGTTTAAGGTCTACATTGCCCCCTTCCCAAAAACGGGCAAAACGGTCGGTATCAATGCCAAGACCAAGGCTGTCCCTGTCGCTCAGGTCGCCAAAGATGCGGGCATCAACATCCACTGGTCAAAAGATAGTAAAAGCCTACACTGGACACTGGGCGACCAATACTTCACCGACGAGCTAACCGACCGGTTTTCCTTCCTGGAAGGGGCTGCCGATAGCATTCCGCCCATGGACGAAGAAGGGCTACAAATCAAGGTCAACCTCAGCACCGATGTACCCAAAGGCGTTATCGCTCTGACCAACGCACGCATCATCACCATGGAAGGTGAAGAAGTGATCGAGCAGGGAACTGTATTGGTTGAAAACAACAAGATCGTTTCTATTTTAAGGACTTCCGCAGGTCGAATTCCCACAGATGCCACGATTGTCGACTGCACTGGCAAGACCATCATGCCAGGCATAGTCGACGTTCACGGCCATTTGGGTGACTTTCGGTACGGTTTGAGTCCACAACAAAACTGGTACTACTACGCCAATCTGGCCTACGGAATAACCACCGCCCACGACCCAAGCTCCAACTCGGAAATGATCTTCAGCCACAGCGAGATGATCAAAGCCGGGGAAATGGTCGGCCCTAGACTCTATAGTACGGGTACTATCATCTATGGTGCAGATGGAGACTTTAAAGCGGTGATCAACAACCTGGATGATGCGCGCTCGGCCCTGCGTCGCACCAAAGCCTACGGCGCATTCAGTGTGAAAAGCTACAACCAACCCCGCCGCGAGCAACGCCAGATGGTCATGCGGGCAGCCGATGAACTGGGCTTGCTCGTCGTACCCGAAGGTGGTTCGTTCTTTTACCACAACATGAGCATGCTGGCCGATGGCCATACGGGGGTCGAGCACAATATTCCGGTGGCACCCCTGTATAGTGATGTCACCCGATTCTGGGCGACGACCGATGCACATAACACGCCTACCCTCATCGTAAACTACGGTGGGGTCAATGGCGAGTACTACTGGTACCAGCATACCAATGTCTGGGAAAAGGATCGATTGCTCACCTTCACGCCTCGACCTGTAGTCGACGCCAGAGCCCGCCACCGGACCATGATCCCAGAAGAAGAGTATGACAATGGTCACATTCTGACCAGCCAGTCACTCAAATCACTCACCGACGAAGGTGTCCATATCAATCTAGGTGCCCACGGACAGCTGCAAGGACTCGGTGCCCACTGGGAGCTGTGGATGCTTGAGCAAGGCGGCATGACCAATCACGAAGCCCTGGCCTGTGCCACCATCAACGGCGCACGCTATCTCGGTATGGAATCGGAGATAGGCAGCCTCAAAGCTGGTAAGTTGGCCGACCTCATCGTTATCGACGGCAATCCACTCGAAGATATTCGCCAATCGGAAAATGTGGTCTACACCATGGTCAATGGCCGCCTATACGATTCAGCTACCATGAACGAAATCGGCAACTACGATAAACCGCGTGCCCCCTTCTTCTTCGAGCAAGCTGGCAGCGGAAATGCCTGGCCACTCATGACCGATAGCAATAGCCTGATGCCCACGCAGTGTGCTTGTAGGAGGTAGGGGAGGCCAATGAGTTTACTTGAGGGGGGAAACATCGGACGCTCGAAGGATTACAAGCTCTCCGCTTTAGCTTCGAGCTTGCAAACGCTACGAGGTCCTGACCTTACTCAGAACAGAACCTCGTAGTGTGCTCAAAGCCGCAGCTCTGCGGAGGATTTGAGCTCCTGCGAGTTGCTATGTTAATATAGTTTCCTTCTCCCGCACCTTCTCCACAAAGGCTTTGGCGTCTTCCCCCGCATTCCGCCCCGCGCCGAGTGCTCTGATGAAGGCGGACCCAATTATCGCCCCATTGGCATACTGGCATGCGGTATTGAAACTTTTAGCATCGCTGATACCGAAACCGATCAGTCTTGGATTTTTGAGATTCATGGCCTCGATGCGCTGGAAGTACTCGATCTGCTGGGGGCTGATATCCCTGGTTTTTCCGGTGATGGAGCTAGAGGAGACGACGTAGATAAACCCGTCGCTGAGGTTATCGATCTGGCGGATGCGATCTTCGCTGGTTTGCGGGGTGATGAGGAAGGAAACCCGCAAGCCGGCTTGTTGGCAAAGCGATAGCATGGAATTTTGGAATTCAGCAAGCGGAAGGTCGGGGAGTATGAGGCCGTCCCCACCTGCGGAAGTACAAAATTCGATAAAACGCTCCTCGCCGAACTGCATGACCTGGTTGTAATAACCCATGAGGACGATTGGTATCTCGGTTTGTTGGCGCACTTCAGTCAACTGCTCGAACAGGACTTCCAAACTTATGCCATTGGCTAGTGCCTGAGAGGAGCTCTGCTGTATGGTCGTGCCGTCGGCCAGCGGATCACTGTATGGAATACCCACTTCGATGAGGTCGGCCCCGCCCGCTTCAAGCCCGAGGATGATGTCTTTTGTGTCGCCTAAATTGGGGTAGCCCGCCGTGAAGTAGACGTTGAGGATGTCGGAAGATTTAGAGGAGAAAAGGGCGTCGAGACGGTTCATAAGGGTAGGGGGTATGAGGTACGGGGTACAAGGTATTTGGTACACGGTAAAAGGTACAGGGAACGAGGTATTGGTACCACGTACCTTGTACCCTGTACCGTTTACGCAATACGCTTCAAATACTCCTCAAACGTCGCCAGGTCCTTATCTCCTCTTCCGCTCAGGCAAACGATGACGACGTCATCGGGGGCATAGTCGAGCTGGTCGAGGGCGGAGAAAGCGTGGGCGGTTTCGAGGGCGGGAATGATGCCTTCGGTACGGCTGAGGAAGAGGGCTGCTTCTAGAGCGGCCTCGTCAGTGATGCTGATGGCCTTGGCACGGCCGGCACTAATGAGGTGGGCGTGTAGCGGGCCGATGCCCGGATAGTCGAGACCGGCGGAGATGGAGTAGGGTTCTACGATTTGCCCATCGTCGGTTTGCATGAGGAGGGTACGGCTGCCGTGAATGATGCCTTCAGTGCCGAGCACGCTGGTGGCGGCACTTTCGCCGGTTTCTACGCCCAAACCGGCGGCTTCAACCGATACGAGATCGACTTCCAGGTCGTCGAGGTAGTGGTAAAAAGCTCCTGCTGCGTTGCTGCCGCCACCTACACAGGCGACTATAGCTTTGGGCAGCGGGGTGCCTTCTTTCTCTTCGAGTTGATGGCGCATTTCTTCGCTAATGACAGATTGGAATCGAGCCACTAGATCGGGGTAGGGGTGAGGGCCTACCACTGAGCCTATGATGTAGTGTGTCTCTTCCGGATTGTTGATCCAGTCGCGAATGGCTTCGTTGGTGGCATCTTTGAGGGTCTTGGAGCCGCTGGTGGCTGGACGTACTTCGGCACCGAGCATGCGCATGCGTGCTACGTTAGGTGCCTGGCGGGCAATGTCTACCTCGCCCATGTAGACGATACACTCCAGACCTTTAAGCGCGCAGACCGTTGCTGTGGCTACGCCGTGTTGACCGGCCCCGGTTTCGGCTATGATGCGCGTCTTGCCCAGCCGCTGAGCGAGAAGTATCTGACCGATGGTGTTATTGATCTTGTGCGCGCCGGTATGGTTGAGGTCTTCACGCTTGAGATAAATCTTATAGCCGTAGTGCTCGCTGAGTCGCTTGGCAAAATAGAGCGGGCTCGGACGACCTACGTAATCGCGTAGGAGCTCCTGAAACTCAGCTTGAAAATCCGGCTCCTTTATAATCTGTCGATAGCTCATCTTGAGCTGATCGATGTTGGCGTGTAGCATTTCGGGGATATAAGCCCCACCGAAGCGACCGTAAAAGCCGCGGGTATCAACGTGAAAAGACATTAAGCAAAAATACGCCTTATGTTTCTTCGACAACAACCAATAGCCGATCTCCGACCATTTTTGACAAAACTTCTGCATTATGGCCTTCATAATCGACGCGAAGGCTGCCGTCGAAGCTGTCTATATGGAGTAGCTCAAAAACAGTATTGAGTTTGATCTCTCTTGCGTTGAGGTGTTTGAGAAAGTCGTCTCCAGCTTCCATGACTGCGGATAATCGTAGCTTCTGCCCAGGCTCGCAGTCGCTTAATCGGCGAAAAGCATGATGATGCATAGCTCCGTCCTTATCTGGAATAGGCGAGCCATGCGGGTCGAACTGCGGGTGGCCGAGCATCTCATCCATCCGCTCGAAAAATTGGGGTGATTGAATGTGTTCGATCTGCTCGGCTATGGCGTGAACCTCTTCCCAGCCGAAAAACATGCGCTCTACCAGGAACATCTCCGTCAAGCGGTGCTTGCGTACGATCAAGGCCGCAGCTTTTCGTCCTTCAGGTGTGAGGTCTATTGGGCCGTACTTTTTATGGTTGACCAGTCCATCTTGTTTCAGGGTTTTGATCATACTATTAGCCGTAGGTGCCGATACGCTTAGCTCATCGGCTACCTTGGTCAGCGTAACCCGTTCTAACTGATTGGACAAATGAAATATAGCCTTGAGATAATTTTCGACAGTGGGACTGGCCATGCGGTAGAGTTTGGGTAAGGGGCTTTGTAAGGGAATTTATAAGCTTACGTATGAATAAAGACGCATAACAATCTGTGGTCAGTTGTGAAGATAAGAAATAAGGCTTATCTTTGTTTTTAGATTAATCTAAATTATAAATTTGATGAAACAAATTAATTTGTTTAGAGAATTCTTGGGTGGCCGTATAAATGCATCTATACGTCAGAATTTGACCGCTCAGTGGGGTAGCCGTATAAATGCATCCATACGTCAAATACTCCCCATCCTAACCCTCCTACTCCTCGCTCTAACCCATCTCCAAGCTCAATCTTTGAAAGGCAAAGTCCTAGATAATGTCAAGCAGCCTCTGCCTTTTGCCACCGTCTCATTAAATGGTACAGACCTCAATGCCCTGACCGATGCTGATGGAGAATTTCACATCAAAGACATCCCTAAAGGCACGTACACCGTAACGGTAAGTTATCTTGGTTATATCTCTATATCCGAGGAAATCGAATTCGTACGCCCTGAGCCAAGAGTCAGGTACTACACCCTCCAGGAAGATGCCCTCAACCTGGAAAGTGTAGTCGTCTCCGGCACCCGATATGAGCGAGACCGAGCCAATAATCCTGTAGTGGTTGGTGTGATCGATGATAAGCTATTTAATGCCACTCAGTCGATAGCCATTTCGGAAGGGCTGAATTTTCAATCCGGCGTGCGGGTCGAAACCAACTGCCAAAACTGTGGCTTTACCCAGGTACGTCTAAATGGATTGGAAGGGGCCTACTCGCAAATACTGATCAACAGTCGCCCGGTGTTTAGTGCGCTAAATAGCGTTTATGGACTAGACCAAATACCGACCAATATCGTAGAGCGGGTAGAAGTGGTTCGCAGTGGGGGTTCGGCACTTTATGGATCTAATGCCATAGCAGGTACCATCAATATCATCACCAGAGACCCGGTGGAAAACAACTGGCAGCTAGGCTCCAATACCGCCCTGATTGATGGCGATGCTTTGGATCAGACATTTACGCTGAATGGCTCTATTGTCAATGAGGAGCTAACTACTGGCATCACTTTTTACGGCATGAGTCGAAACCGTGATAGCTACGACGCCAATGACGACGGTTTTACGGAGCTGGTAGATTTGGAGAATACCATTCTGGGCGCAAAGGCTTTCCTCAAACCGAGTGATCGCAGCAAAATCACCCTCGATTTCAGTGCGCTGGAAGAATATCGCAGAGGAGGTAACCGATTGGATTTAGCCCCGCACTTCACCGACATCACCGAAGAGCTAGATCACAATACCTTTTTTGGCGGTATTAATTATGAGCTTTGGAGCAGAGACAGCCGGAATAAAATTTCGGTCTATGCTTCAACCCAAAGTACCCAACGAGATAGTTATTACGGTGGTCTTGGCGGCGGTAGAACAGCCGAAGACAGCACCTTGGCGTTGAATGCTTATGGTTTGACAAAAGACTTGGCCGTAGTAGCCGGTACGCAATTCAATCACTACTTGAGGAATAATGACGTGCTCACCATTGGTCTCGAAAATCAATATTACGATACCCGCGACGAGATTCAAGGCTATAACCGCCTGATCGATCAGAAAGTCAATACCACTGGCTTCTTCGCTCAATACGAATGGAAACCCAGCGAATCATTCACCGCACTACTTGGAGGCAGGTACGATATCTCCAACGTGGATGGTATCTATACCATAGGCGGTATCGACAGATCGGCCGATGTAAGTATTGGTGTTTTCAGTCCGCGAGCTACTTTGCTCTACAAGATCAATGAGAATCTGCGCTTTAGGGGTGGATACGCGCGTGGGTTCCGTGCGCCTCAAGCATTTAACGAAGACCTACACATATCCTCGGTCGGAGGCGAGCCTTTATTCGTAATCCTATCAGACGAATTGGATAAGGAAACCTCTGATGCTTTTACAGCTTCCTTGAATTACACCGAGACCAAGGGCTTGACGCAAATCAACTTGCTGGTCGAAGGTTTCCTCACTCAATTGCGCAACCCCTTCACCCAGGTAAGTACGGGATCCGTACTCCCTAACGGTTCTATACTCGAAGAAGTGAGAAATGGAGAAGGGGCTACGGTGTCGGGCATCAATTTTGAGGCGGGCTATTCGCCATCCCGCCAGTTAGCATTTCAGATTGGTGGTACACTTCAGCAAACCAGCTACGACGAAACCCAGGTACTTTTCGAGCCAGAAGATGGGACCGACAACATAGTCGCCGTAGATGAATTTGTCAGAAACCCCAACCTGTACGGCTATTTTACCTCTTATTACAATTTCTCCAACGATTTCAGGATCGACCTGACGGGCACCTATACCGGCTCCATGATCGTTCCTCGTGTAGTAGGCGATGATGGCTTCCTGAATCTCATCGATACCGACCCGTTTTTCGATGTCAATCTCAAAGGCAGCTATCGATTTGATATTTCCGATGATTTCAAACTCGAACTCAGCAGTGGGGTAAGAAATCTTTTCAACAGCTATCAGCCCGAGTTCGATTCCGGACCTGAGCGAGACTCTGACTTCATTTACGGCCCGGCCGCACCACGTTCTGTATTTATTTCTGTCAAAATCGGAAATCTGTAGTGATGATGAAAAAGATAGTGGCACCGGTCATCTTCCTGCTTTTTATGTGCGAATCCGCAAATGCGCAAGCAAAAGCTTCTGTTCAGTGGATTACATTTGAGCAATTGGAGGAATCGCTTGCCGAAGAGCCCAGGAAAGTCTTCATCGATTTCTACACCGACTGGTGCACCTACTGCCGCAAAATGGATAAGGTGGTTTTCACCAAGCCAGATGTAATCGACAAGCTGAATAAAAGCTATTATGCCATCCGGTTTAATGCGGAAAGTGAGCAATCTGTCGACTTCGGTAGCCGAAAATTCATCAATGATCAAGTTGGCAAGTCTAGAAATCCATTGCATCAGATCGCTCAGCTATTTGCACATCGCCAAGGGAAGTTTGTGGCCCCGACTTTGGTTGTGCTCGACGAAGATTTTAATGTGACTGAGCGTTACTTTGAGTACATGAGTAGTGATAGATTGCTTGAAATCCTAAAATAGCGTTTACCAAAAAGTCCGAAGGACTTTTTGGTAAACACCAGAACTAAACGGAAGTATCTTCTCGATGTTATAATACCTGTATGATCGAAGAAGCAAAAATCGTCAAAGCCTTAGCCACCGTCCAGGATCCGAAAACCGGTCAAGACCTGATTACGGCCAACCTCGTGCGCGACCTCAAGATCGAAGATAATAACGTAAGCTTTGTACTCGAGCTCTCAAACATCGATCCAGAGTACAAACAGCAGCTCAACTTTGCCTGTCAGGAAGCCATTCTCTCCATCTATCCGCAGGCCAATGTACACCTACACCTGAAGCAACCTCCACAAAGACAACCCGGCCAAACCAAGCCAGCCAGCAACCCACTCCCACAGGTGCGCAACATTATAGCCGTAGCCAGCGGAAAAGGTGGGGTAGGGAAGAGCACTGTCGCAGTCAATTTGGCGTTGGGCCTTCAGTCACTAGGCGGTGCGGTTGGCTTACTCGATGCTGACGTATACGGCCCCTCTGCTCCGACCATGCTCGGCTTGCAAGGTCAACGCCCACAGGTAGAGCGTGTATACGGGCAGCCGAAGATCAAGCCGCTCTTCGCCTATGGCCTTCCGGTTATGAGTACGGGCTTCGTCGTAGAGCCCGAGCAGGCCGTCGTGCTCCGAGGGCCAAGGCTGGCTGCCATAATTCGCCAGTTCTTCAACGAGACTGTCTGGCCGCCCCTCGATTTTCTGGTCGTCGACCTGCCTCCAGGTACGGGAGATGTGCAACTCACTCTGGTCCAAACCGTAGCCGTTACCGGGGCTGTGCTGGTCACTACCCCGCAAGAAGTCGCCCTGGCTGATGCCGTCAAAGCCGCCAATATGTTTAGGCTCGATAATGTAGACGTACCTATTCTCGGTGTGGTCGAAAACATGTCGTGGTTCACCCCCGCCGAGCTGCCCGACAACAAATATTACTTGTTCGGTAAAGGCGGCGGCAAAACCCTGGTCAAAAAAACTGGCAGTATGCTACTCGGTCAGATACCCATCGTCCAAAGCATACGCGAAGGCGGAGACAACGGTCGGCCGGCCTTCCTCAACGAAGATGACCCCATCACCCGCCAAGCCTGGGAAAAAGTAGCTCAAAACGTCGCCAGGCAAGTCGCACTTCGGAATGAAATGATGGCACCTACTACTAGGGTGGTGATGAAAGAGTAAAATCTGGAGTAGAATAACAATGGCAGCAAAAGATTTCTATCATAATCAGGTCATAGAAGCCCTTACTAAAGATGGATGGGAAATAACTCACGATCCTTACGTCCTTCCTTTAGAAACGACTAAAGTTCTAATCGATCTGGGAGCAGAAAGAGATGTTATTGGAGCTACAAATGGGAAAGAAAAAATTGCGGTCGAGGTAAAAAGTTTTTTGGGTAAAAGTGATGTTATCCAGTTTAGAGATGCTTTTGGACAGTATTTGATCTATTTGAATATCTTGAGTAAACAAGAACCTGATCGTGAGTTGTTCTTAGCTGTACCTGAACAGTTTTATAATAGACTGCTCACGGAGCCTTCCTTCATGGAAGTTATTAAGAAATACAGTATCTTAATGTTGATCTATAACCCAACAACTAAGAATATTGAGTCATGGATAAAATGAATCGGAACCTAGATATTATCAAATCCTACTTTAGGGAGGTGTTGGATTATCTTCCATCTAATGCCGATGGATTAAAAACCTACCTCCTTGTTGATGATGGTCATTTCGTTCTTTTAAACCATGGTCATCACAACGGGAAGTGGTATCATGCTGTTCTCGTACATGTAGAGCTCAAAAACAATGGTGAGGTATGGCTTTTGAAAGACAATACTGATCTAGATGTAGGTAATGAAATCATCAAGAGAGGTTTAAATCAAGAAGAGTTGATTTTAGGCTGGCTTGATGAAAAGACCCGCGAAGCAATGAAACTTATGGGGTACACCGCATAATTTCAACAATCGACTACTAATATCTATAACTCAACTTATTCTCGTATTTTTGCAGATATGTCAGACCTCAGCAGACAAGATTGGATCGTCAAAGTAGACAAAGCACTCGATAGCGTACGCCCCCACCTCGCCATAGACGGTGGCAATGTCGAAGTGGTCGACGTAACCGACGAGATGACCGTCAAGGTCAAGTGGCTAGGCTCTTGCGTCGGCTGCTCCATGAGCCAGATGACCATGAAAGCAGGACTCGAGGAGACGCTCAAGACCACCGTTCCAGAGGTCAAATCAGTCGTGGCAGTCAACTAAAGGCTACCCTCAATTAACACTTGACGCACGTTAGCATAATTCATTAAACTTTTAGTTCGTAGGCTTTGTACTACAACTGATAGATATTTTTGTACTTCCGCAGGTGGAGGTCCTATCTTTAGACCGTAACTCAATAACTACTTCAATCCAATGGAAGGTTTTAACGTCTTCACCATCAGTTTTGTATTCATTGGCCTAATGGTTCTGCTATCGCTCTTCTTTACCGTCAAGCAGCAATCGGCAGCCATACTAGAGCGGCTAGGAAAATTCAATAGTGTTAAAAGACCTGGTCTGCACTTCAAACTCCCGTTTATCGACAAAGTAGTCGGCCGGGTCAGCCTTAAAATCCAGCAGTTGGATGTATTGGTCGAAACGAAGACAAAAGATAATGTATTCGTTAAGTTGAAGGTCAGCGTGCAGTTTTATGTCAATCCCGAAAAGGTATACGACGCCTTCTATCGACTTGAAAACCCATACGAGCAAATCAACGCTTATGTCTTTGACGTCATTCGTGCCGAGGTGCCGAAGATGAAACTCGACGATGTTTTCGAGCGCAAAGACGACATCGCCATCGCGGTAAAGGCAGAGCTTCAAGACGCCATGGCCAGCTATGGCTACGGTATCGTAAAAGCCCTGGTTACCGATATCGATCCAGACTCTACAGTAAAGGTCGCCATGAACCGCATCAACGCCGCCGAGCGCGAAAAGCTAGCCGCCGAATATGAAGCCGAAGCCGACCGCATCCGCATTGTTGCCAAAGCCAAGGCCGAAGCCGAGTCTAAGCGACTACAAGGCCAAGGTATAGCCGACCAGCGCCGCGAGATCGCCAAAGGCCTCGAAGAGTCTGTAGATATCCTCAATAGCGTAGGCATCAACAGCCAGGAAGCATCGGCTCTAATCGTCGTCACTCAGCACTACGACACCCTCCAAAGCATGGGCGAAAACGCCAACTCAAACCTGATTATGCTTCCCAACGCCCCCAGCGCCGGTGCCGATATGCTCTCCAATATGACTGCCAGTTTCGTCGCCAGCCAGCAAATGGGCGAAGAGATGAAGGAGAAAAATAAGCAAACTGAGAAAGTCAAGCTTAAGCGATAGCCCGCAGCTACCATGCTCTAACTCGGAATAACCACGCTCTGCGTGGTCAAGTTAAAAGCTCGCTCCGCGAGCGTTAACCATATGCTATGGCCCCGGAGGGGACTTCCCAAAAACTAGGAAGGTCTGCCATGCGCAGCATCAGGGCCTTCCGATCGTAGAATGAGCAAACAAATTAGATTGCCTTCCACGCTCTAGTCATCTCCCGCTTTCTGGGTGGCCCGGGCAATGCCTGCACATCCAATCCCGCCTTTTTCAGGTCGCGTTTGACCGAACCCTTGGCGCAGTAGCTCACCCAGCAACCGCCAGGATGGAGCAAATCGGCACTGAGCTGCATGGCCTCTTCCGACCACAACTCTGGTTGGGCATTGGGGGCGAAAGCGTCGTAGTAAATAACGTCTGCTTGGGTCAACTCAGGTGCTACCTCCAGCCAATCGCCTTTGACTTTTTGGAAGGTGAAATTCGATGATAGTTTTTGACCAGCACCCCATTCGCTGTCGTGAATGTGTTTGAAATCCACCTGCGGAAGTCTAATTAAAGAAGCAAAGTCGAGCTGATCGACCAGCTCCTGCTCCAGAGGAAATTTCTCTACTGCCGTGTACGTAAACTGTATATGCGGATGTAAAAGGGCGTCTCTAAGGGTAAGCCAGGCATTGAGTCCCGTCCCCAGGCCCATTTCGACTATGTGGAGTCGGTCTTGGTGTGGCCTTTCCAGTCGATTTTTCAGTCCGGCAGCTATAAATACATGCTCACTTTCTGTGAGTGCCCCATGAATAGAGTGGTACTGTATATCGAACTGCCCCGAATGAACAGTCTGAGAGCCGTCGGAGGTGATCTGTATTTTGTTTTGCTCGGGCACAATAGATAAGTGGTTTATTTTTGAGCGATGCGGTTCAAAGAACCGCATCGCTCAAAAATAAACTATCAGTCTTGATAGCACTCGTGTAACTCCGAAATATTGATATCCAAATGCGAAGTGTCGTAAGTACACTCGCCATCTTTGATCACTAATACTTGCGGAGACTCGTGCGCCACATCGAACTGCGTAGCGACCAGATTGCTCAGCGCGCGAAAGCTGATCAGATCGAGATAGTAAGGTTCAAGCTGATCAGATTCAAAGTCCCACCCTTCTTCTAGTCGCATCTTGGCGATGCTGGAGATGGGACAGCGGGTGCTGTGCTTGAAAATGAGACAGGGTACGACCCGGCTGCGGTCGACCAGATCGTGTATGGATTGCTCGCTAGTGAGCGGGTGCCAGTTCACAGTAACTTAGAGAATGGTGGCAACCAGGCTGGTAGCCAGCTCGATGCCGTTGTAGAATAGGGTAGAGATGATGTTGCTTACGATATCGAGCACACTGTCTTCTACCGACATATTATTAGCTGGGCAGCCGACGCCGCGGTTGCAGCTAGATACCATAATGGTAGCTAATGCAGCCACAAAGAGAGAAGTAGATCGAGAATTTTTACGCTTGGACATAACTGGTTGGTAGTGAATTGTTCTGGGAGGGCGCAAAGGTACGCAGTTGATACAACTCTTAAAAGGCTGCGCGGGTTGAGTTAGGTAGAACCGCGATACTGACGTATTTTTGCATTCCTGAAATAAACCACTGTATGTCGAGAAAAATTGCCTTAAGAGATGCCCTTCGCGAAGCCATGAGCGAAGAGATGCGCAGAGACGAGAATGTTTTCCTAATGGGAGAAGAGGTCGCCGAGTACAACGGTGCCTACAAAGTGAGTAAAGGCATGCTCGACGAATTCGGCCCTAAACGCGTGATAGACACGCCCATAGCCGAGTTGGGCTTTGCAGGAATCGGCGTAGGTGCGGCCATGAATGGCCTGCGTCCCATTATTGAATTTATGACCTGGAACTTTGCCGTGCTGGCTTTCGATCAGATCGTGAATAATGCCGCAAAGACCCTTTCGCAATCTGCCGGACAGTATGCCTGCCCGATTGTGTTTCGCGGTCCTTCGGGTTCGGCAGGGCAGTTAGCACAACAACACAGCCAGACCTTCGAGAGCTGGATGGCCAACACACCCGGCCTGAAAGTGATCTCCTGTGTTGACCCCGCGGATGCTAAAGGTTTACTGAAAAGTGCCATCAGAGATAGCGATCCCGTCTGTGTAATGGAATCCGAACAACTATACGGTATGGAGGGCGAAGTGCCCGAAGGCGAATACCTGGTGCCTATCGGTAAAGCCGCCGTACGCCGCGAGGGAACGGATGTCACCCTGGTCTCTTTCAACAAAATGATGCTACCCACCCTGGAAGCGGCTGAAGAGCTGGCTAAAGAAGGGATCAGCGCCGAGGTGATCGACCTGCGCACCATCCGCCCGCTAGATCATAAGACCATTGTAGACAGCGTGAAAAAGACCAACCGCCTGGTGGTCATAGACGAAAGCTGGCCTTTCGGTGGCATCAGTGCCGAGGTAGCCTACGAAATCCAGAAGTACGCCTTCGACTACCTGGATGCGCCCGTTATTCGCGTCAATGCCGCCGATACCTCGCTGCACTATGCGCCGACTTTCGTGGAGGAGTATCTTCCGAATCCTAAGAAGATTATGGATGCGGTGAAGCAAGTGAGCTATGTAGGGTGAGTAGACGGTATTTGATATAAAGCCAAATAACCCCTAATTTTAGCTGTAAATCCTAGGTTATGAGCAGGTTTTGCAGCTATTTATCCTTGATCGCCATTTTGTGTACTTCTCTCGTGTCGTGTGTTCGTGACAGTGTATCTTCTCCAAAATTGATCGATGAGCTACATAGTATGGAAAGGGCTGGTTTAGATAATTACTTTGCAAGTTTAAGTGAAATAGAAAAGAAATCCCACTTGAAGGAACTTGAGTCACTCTCCTTTCTGAGTAATCCTAATGTTGCAGTTAGTTTGTTGAACAGCATAATGCGCGAATCAGAATGCTGTGGTGATGATACCAAGAAGTATGCTATGACGAATAGCATTCCAATTAAGAATGGCGATATGCAGATTACTGGTTTGGATTATTCTTCTGAATATGGCTTTAACTGCTGTGGTTTGGATATAGCCTCATATGCTCGGAAATTCTATGCTAAAAACATGAATTATGCAGAGGATCATGTTCTTGGAGGCCATCGTGAAAAATATCAAAAAGCTTATTTAGAATTGGCAATGCTGGGCTATGACAGGTGGGGTACACCAAAGTAATAGTACGCAATTTCACCCAAACACCGAAAGCTGCGCCGGGTCTACCTCCTCCATCTCTTTCTTTGTCTTCAACACATCTTGCTGCTCCATATCGGGTAGCAGCCGCTTGACGATGCGCAGCCGGTGGGTATAACGCCCTCGCTCAAAATTAAAAATGCCGTAGTGGTCGATGGCATCTATGCGCACGCAATCGCCCGCGTGTAGCACACGGCTATTGGGCAGGATGAAACCAACGTGATTGATATTCCCTCGGCTGTCGTCGAAGAAGGCTAGGTCTGCTGCCTGGCATTGTACCATAAAATCGATGGTGCGGCCGCAGTTGGCTTGGGTATCGGCTGTGCGGGGGAGTTGCAGACCGACGATTCGACCGATCAGTTGCACCAAAGCTGCAGAATCTATACCGCTGGGCGTACGTCCGCCACTCAATTGAGGTAAGTAAAGTAGCTTTCTCGCTAGCTTGATAACTAGCTCGGGGCTGGCCTTCAGATCAGCAGACATGGCGGCTTGACCCGAGTAGGTGTATCGCCTGTTGTCCATATGCAGATGCAGCCCATCGAAATCGGGCAGCCTCGCACCAATGGTGATCGGCAGCGCAAACTGATCGCCTAATACGGGCGCAAATAAATCGAGCGCAAATGAAGGGCTATTTTTCTGGCGCAAAAACGTAATCTCGTCTACTTCTCGGAGTTGCTCGTTTCGCACGTAGGCCTCGAAACCATCGTCAGCACAAGCAATGCGCGACCAGTTCTTATTGGATTCAATGATACGCACCGGCTCGCCAAAGAGCAGCTGACTAACCAACTCCGATCGCTCGCGACCCTGACGGCGCAGCGCAGCGGCCGCAAAGCGACCAATGGCGTATTGTGGGTGTGTATTTGCAATCATAGTAAAAGAGAAGGCAAGATAGGGCAGAAATTATAATACTGAAATCAGCAATCTAATCTGCATATTTGCGTTCGTTTTCAAGGATATATAACAAAGCTGTTTTTTCGATTTGACGCCTGGGATTTCTTTGAAATTCCAGGCGTCAAATCGAAAAAACTTTCAGTTTAGTACTCTTTCTAAAGACCGGAGGTCTTTAGAAAGAAGATAGAATTTTGAATACATGAAACCTCTGCTATCCCTTTTGTTTTGCGGTATTTTTCTCAGTGGAATCTCAGCCCAAGACCAGCATTTTAGCCAATTCTTTGCCTCGCCGCTCACGCTCAATCCGGCTCTGACGGGTCTGTATCAGGGTCGCTATCGGGTCAACTTCATACATCGGCAGCAGTGGCAGCAGGTGCTCGATAGCCCGTATAGCACCTTTTCGGCAGCAGCAGATTTTAGGTTTTTCCTCAATCCCAACAAGCGCAGGTATAAAGATGCCTTCGGAGTCGGCATGGTCTTCTACACCGATCGGGTGTCTAGCGTCAACTTCAGTACCAACCAAATCATGTTTTCGGGCGCGTTTCACAAAGCACTCGACCCCAGGAATCATCAAACGTTGAGCTTGGGTATACAATTCGGCATTGCGCAGCGAAACATCAGCTACGACGAGCTGAGCTTTGAAGACGAGTTCAATGGTGAAGATGGCTATTCCATCGGATTAACGGATGAGCGGCTACCGGAGAACAACTTCGCTTTCGGAGATTATCAAATCGGACTCAACTACAGCTATGCACCAGAGGGCGGTTTGGGTATTTTCCTGGGCGCGGCCCTGCACCACATCGGCGAGCCCGAGCAGAGTTTCTTTTTTGAAGCTACCCAAGACGATGTTGTACAGGTCAGCAATAAACTGCCGCGCCGTTACTCGGGCTACCTTAACCTCAGACTGCCGCTGGGCAAATTCGTAGAGTTTCACCCGCGTGTGCTGGCCTACAGCCAAGGTCCGCATTTGGCCCTCAACGGTGGGGCCAACTTCAGATTCTTAATCAATCAAGATCGCGGCATGGCACTTCACTTAGGCGGATGGGCGCGGCCCGTCAGAAATGTAGACGAGTTCAGCGTCAGCTCGTTTATCGGTTTATTTGGCATAGAGTATAGCAACCTCATCGTCGGATTCAGCTACGACGTCGGCCTCGATCAGTTGCCCCAAAACTGGCGGCAGCGAAACACTTTTGAGATTAGTGTGTCGTATACAGGCGATGCAGATGACAATGAGGCCGTACCTTGCCCCAAATTTTAAGCAGGCTTTATCCCCAAAGCTTTTACACAACTCAAATCACTAAAGCACCAATCCATGAAGCGTTTCCCCGGGTCTTTTTTGACCATTACCTTACTTCTCTTCGTAGCGACTACATCGGTCAGCCAATTCGATCCGCCAGCGGAAGCAGCAGAAATCGAGTGGCTGAGCTGGTCCGAAGCCATCGAGAAGATGAAAGACGAGCCCCGCAAAATATTAGTAGACGTCTATACCGAATGGTGTGGCTACTGCAAGCAAATGGACCGTAACGTATTCCCCGATGCTATCGTGAGTGCCTACATTCGTGACCATTTCTATGCCGTCAAGTTAGACGCGGAAGCTCAGGAGCCACTCGTATACGACAATCACACCTTCCGTTGGCTCAAAGATCAAGGCCGAAATGGGGTACACGAACTGGCTTTTGCCCTGCTCGACGGCTCACTCCGCTACCCGAGCATGGTATACATGGACGAAACCCAAAAGCGGATCAGCATCAGTCCGGGCTTCAAAAACCCGCAAAATCTCATGAACGAGCTGAAGTTCATCAATGAAAACCACTACAAGCAAATGAGCTGGGAAGAATACAAGAACAGATAGATTTTTTTTCAGACTTTCGCAGGTATGAACCTATCTCGTCTGCTGTTTTCTTTCAGCTTCTTCTCCATCTGTATTTTTTGGGCTCCGTTCCTATCTTACTCACAAACCTTTTCTTTCCTCGATAACGAGCAAAATGCCTTTGTCAGATCAGAGCTATCTCGACTTACGCTGAAGCAAAAGATCGGTCAGATGACCCAAATCACAGCCGATCTCGTTTGCTCGGGTCTACCCAACAAGCCACAAGACCCCTTCGAGGTCAATCGAGATAGTCTCAAGCGGGCGTTGGTCGACTACCAGGTAGGTTCTATTCTCAACACCCCCAATGGCGTTTATCTGGTACCGGCCGAGTGGTATGAGTTTCAGCAGCAAATACAAAATATGGCCATGGCCAATGGCGGCATACCCGTTTTATACGGTGTAGATGCCATCCACGGGCCCAACTATGTATCAGGAGCGACCTTATTTCCGCAGCCGCTGGCCATGGCTGCTACCTTCAACAGAGATATGGCCGAAGACTGCGCTGCCATGTGTGCCTACGAGCTGAAGGCCGCCAGCTTGCCCTGGAATTTCAGTCCCGCACTCGATGTCGGTCGTAACCCCGTTTGGCCTCGCACCTGGGAGAGCTTCGGTGAAGATGTCTATCTCAATACTGAAATGGGCGTTGCTACAGTCAAAGGCTATCAGGGCGATCTGCCAGTCGGTGATGAGAGAGTTGCAGCCTGCCTCAAGCATTTCACCGGTTACGGTGCACCCCTCAGCGGAGATGATCGCACCCCAGCTTATTTGCCTGAAAGGCAGCTCAGAGAATATTACCTCCCGCAGTACCAGGCATCTATAGATGCTGGTGCCCTCACCATCATGATCAACTCTGGTGAGATTAATGGTATTCCCGTGCACGCCCACAGGCACTTGTTGACAGACATACTCCGAGATGAGATGGGATTCGAGGGGCTGCTCGTTAGCGATTGGGAAGACATCCATAAATTGGTCGAAGAGCACCACGTAGCGGCCGACCTCAAGGAAGCGGTAAGACTTGCCGTCATGGCCGGTATGGATATGAGCATGACGCCGATCACCTACGACTTCTGCGATCTACTCCTCGAACTGGTCGAAGAGGGTGCCGTACCCATAAGCCGAATAGATGAGTCGGTCGCCCGAATTCTCGCGGTCAAAGTTGTGATGGGGCTATATGAGAAAACTGTCTGGAATCCCTCCGACTTTATGCTTTTCGGCTCCGAGGACCATGCTAACCTAAGCCGCAGGGCCGCCGAAGAGTCGGTTGTAATCTTAAAGAATCAAGATGACATCCTACCGATAGCTTCCGATACTCGCGTGCTTGTAGCTGGCCCTACCGCCAACAATATGAGAAGCCTCAACGGCGGCTGGACGGTCAGCTGGCAAGGAGACGCAGCGGATGCTTACCTGGGTCGCAACCTTACCATCTACGAAGCTATGCTCGATGAAATCGGCCGCGATAGAATAGACTACCGACTCGGCCCAGATTTTGATGACCCAGAAAGGGATGCTAAAAACTTAGTCAACGCAGCCAAACGTGCTGACGTAATCGTACTCTGCCTGGGCGAGTCGAGCTATACCGAGATGGAAGGCAATATCAACGATCTGGAACTTCCCGTATGGCAGCTCGATCTAGCCAAAGAACTGGCTGCTACAGGTAAGCCACTGGTCTTCGTACTAGCCGAAGGCAGACCGAGGGTATTCAGTAAGATCGAGCATTTGGCTTCGGCGGTTTTGTACACTGCTTACCCAGGACCATATGGGGGCGAAGCTATCTCAGGAGTTATCACTGGACGTGTAAACCCTTCTGGCCGACTGCCGATTACCTACCCCAGAGCAACCAATGACCTGGTTTTCTACGATCATAAGTTTACCGAAGGGCCGATACACGCTAGCCCTGACTCCAATTTTTACCCGCAGTACGAGTTTGGTCACGGCATGAGTTTTACCGACTTCAGCTACAGTGAGATCGAGATTTCCAGCCTATCTTTCAGCGGCCTGCAACCCCTAACTGTCTCCACGACCGTAACCAATACCGGTGAGCGGAAAGGCAAACACGCCGTCTTGCTATTCAGCCAAGACGAGTATGCTTCCATCACCCCCAGTGTAAGAAGATTGCGCAACTTTACTAAAATCGAGCTCGCCCCCGGTGAAAGCCAAAAAGTATCATTCACCATCGACGCCAGCGACCTGGCATTCATTGGTCATGACCTTAAGCCAGTTACGGAGTCGGGTTTCTTCAAGCTGATGATGGGTGATAAAATGGTAAGAGTAGAATATACGCGATAGACTACCTCGCATTGAACGGCAAAGACCATCGCCGCTTCACAGCTAGAACTCGTATCGCGATTACCACCCCAATTGGAATGAGTAAGAGGGCACCCGATACTGGAAACAGAGCTTGCATCAGCAGATAGACACTACCCCCGGCTACGCAGGCAAAGGCGTAAATCTCCTTTCTGAAAATCAGGGGGACTTCATTGGCTAGTACGTCTCTGATCACGCCACCGAATACGGCGGAGACGACACCCATTAGCAAAGCCACCACGGGTGAAAGTCCCATCTCGAGCGTCTTATTGATGCGTGTCCATTAATTATCAGAAGTTTGTCGCATTAAGCCTTCCTGTACAACGCTGGCAACAAGTATGCCATCTTGGAAGAAGTGCCCACGTGTAAAACCTCTTGCGCCGCTGGCACTCGGGCTGTCGATAGCATAGAGCATCCACTGGCTAATGTCGAATGGACGATGAAACCACATGGCGTGATCTATACTGGCCATTTGCAAATTTTGGTAATCTGTTGCTCGCCCATGGGGTAGAAGAGCGGTCGTGAGCAAGTTGTAATCGCTGGCATAGGCCAAAAGCTGGGTTTGTAGGTTGGCGTTTTCAGCGGGGGCGCTTCCCTTGGCGCGGAGCCAAACATGGCGGTAGGGTTTGTAGACCTCGTGAGCAAAGGGGTTGTGGAACTCTACCGGCCTGAATTCAAGCGGCCGCTCGACCTTGAGCAATTTCAGGATTTGCGGAGGCAGCTGATCCCCAAACTGCTTGGCCATACCCTCATAGCTGACCAGCTCATCTGGTGGAAGTACGTCAGGCATATCGATCTGATGGTCAAAGCCCGACTGTTCCAGCTGGAAACTGGCTGTCATCTGGAAAATAGCCGCGCCGTGCTGAATGGCCTTTACGCCTCTAGTCGTGAAACTCCCGCCATCTCTGATGCAGTCTACCTGAAAAACGATGGGTGCGGCAATGTCACCGGGTAGCACGAAGTAGCTATGCAGGCTATGCACTTGCCGGTCTTCGGGTACCGTGCGGAATGCCGCACTGAGTGCCTGGGCCAATACCTGCCCACCAAACACCCGGGAGCTACCCACTGAGTGACTTTGCCCTCTGTAGAGATTGCGTTCCAGTTGTTCGAGATCGAGTTGCTCGATAAGTTCTGAAATTTGTTTCACTTGCTTTACTTTTGCGGTCGTAAGGTAGCAATTTGCCATCCTAGCTCAGTTGGTAGAGCAACGCATTCGTAATGCGTAGGTCGTCGGTTCGAGTCCGATGGATGGCTCCAAAATGGAGAGGCCTAAATAAAATCTGCGATTTTATTTAGGCCTCTCTTAGTTTTTTGAAGGCTTTGCCCAAATACGCAATAATATCTCCTGCAATTATAGCCTCTTGTTCTTCTTCTCGGGCGGCGAGGTCGCCCGCCAGCCCGTGCAGGTATACACCCAGGCGGGCAGCATCTACGGAGTCGTAGCCCTGAGCGAGTAGACCGGTGATGACGCCGGTCAGCACATCTCCTGAACCGGCTGTACCCATGCCTGGATTTCCAGTGCTGTTAAAGAAAGTCTCGCCCTCAGGTGTGTAGATGGAGGTATATGCCCCTTTCAAGACGATGACCAGCCCGAGTGCACTTGCGCGTTCGCGGGCGGTCGTCCACCTGCGGAAGTCTTCTTTATGCTCACCGAAAAGCCGGTCGAACTCTCCTGGGTGAGGAGTCAATATGCTGTTTTTGGGAAGACGAACCAGCCACTCGGGCTGGCTGGCTAGAATGTTCAGCGCATCGGCATCGACGACTACAGGCTTGGTGAGCCGATCTAAAAGCTCGTCGATGGCATTGATGGTGAGTGGGTTTTGACCTAGCCCCGGTCCAATGCCCAGTGCGCTGAATGCATCCATATTGCCCACTCGACTGACGGCATAGGTATGCTCATCTACCTGACAAATGGCTTCGGGCACGCTGGTCTGCATGAGGGTGTAACCGCAAGTCGGAATAAGGGCAGTAACCAGTCCCGCCCCCGATCGTAGGGCCGCTCTTACACTCAAAATCGCAGCACCGATCTTACCATATGAACCGGCGATTATGCCCACATGCCCATAGGTACCTTTATGCCCGAAGCGTTTTCGCGCCCTCAGTATCGGTTTTACATTTTCTGCACCAGTATAGTAGGCCAAAGCCTCTTTCTGCTCAATGGCACTTTGATCGAGATCGATGTCGACCAGCGTCCAATGGCCTATGTAGCGATCATTTTGAGCAAAAAATAAATTGAGCTTTGGCAGTCCGATGCACAGTGTATGGTCTGCATGAATAATGGCCCCTCTTGCAGCCTGTTCAGCTGATAAACCAGAAGGCAGGTCGATAGCAACCACATGTCCTCTTCCTGGTTTGCGCTGATTAATGTGTTCAACTAAGTAGGCCCAATGACCGTCTATCGGCCTACTCAGGCCAACGCCAAAAAGCGCGTCGACGATTAGCTCGCACTGACCGAGTTCAAGTTGTGATATTGGAGTTCGGTTATCTATTCTTTGGTATGCGACACCATCAGGCAACTTGCTTTGCATCAGCATATTATCTGGACTTGCCTCACCTATAGCTACATGCCAAACGGATATGTCAAAATTTTGCTCGTGTAGCAATCGGGCCATGGCCAACCCATCGCCTCCATTGTTGCCGCTTCCACAAATGATGAGAATTTTTTGTGTTTTACCCTGAATAATTAGCTTCTCTTGCCAAAGCGCAATCACCAGCCGCATCGCCGCTCTCTCCATCAACTCCTGACTTTCGAGCTGTTGGGCTTGCATAGTTGCCTGATCGACTGCTTTTATGTCGGCGGCGCTGAGTATTTGCATAGATGAAAACTATCGGCGATCGGCTTCTACTTCGTCGGGGATCATCTGCACATCATCTGCCCGATCTCTGGTATCCCTTCTGTCGAATTTCATAACTCGCTTACGGCTCTTGAACGGAATATATCTGTAGGGCCGCTCGGCCAGATCAGTGATCAGGGTGTCAAGCGAACCACTCATTCGTTCGATTGTAGCGGCCATTTCTTCGTCGTAAATCAATCGGCCCAGGGTGCCTTCTCCGTTTTGGATGGCCGTCATGATGTTATCTACGCCTTCCATAGAGCTATTTGCATTGGACATGGTAAGGGTTACGCTGTCGAGCAAGTTACGGGTCTGATTAAGAGTAGCCTCCAGCTCTAGTTTGCTCAGTTCATCAGTAAAACCTTCTGTGTTGTCAATGATAAGTGACAGCTCCGCTTTCTTTTCGGCTAATTGTTCACTGAAGCTGACGAGGTTTTGCATGCTTTCGTTCAGCGGGCCGGAGTTGGCGGCGAGCATGCCATTGAGCTTGCCAGATGCACCGTTCATATTGATCATGGTCGCTTCGAGGTTGCGCATGGTACGGGCCATGACGTGGTTGCTGGAATCGCCGAATAGCCTTTTATCAAGTTGAGAAACGACTTTTCCCATTTCGGCGAGGATCTCTTTAAGCGGATTTTCTCCTTCTCCAGCACCCAGCATGGCTTGAAACATGTTTTGTGTGGATGCTCTTAGTTCGGAGCCATTTTTCAGACAGTCACTCGGACCAGAGCAGGGCTCTGTATAGGTTAAGTCTACGGCCATTTCGCCGAGTACGGAAATGGACTTGACAGTAGCCAATGTGTTTGGTGGAATTTTGATATTGGGGTTGATATTGAAGTCGATCCTTGCTGTCAGATTGTTCTGATCGAGCGTTACTTCAGATACAGAGCCAATACTGACACCCGCCATACGGACCGGTGTGCCCGGCGTAACGCCTGCCGCCGAGTTGTATACGGCATAGTAGTTTTGTGCCCTCGATAGAATATTATTTCCCTGGACGTACTTATATCCCCAAAATGCCAGGGCTATGGCTATTATGGCCAGAGCACCAGTTTTCACCTCGTTAGAAATTTTCATAGTGGTCTGGGTAAGTTTAGTTTGGTATTTGGTTTGACAAACGTTGGCCGTTTGCAATAGTTCTGATGATGTTTGTATGAGTTTTCACCATACGGTTAGGGCTTAAGCTATTCTGAGAGTAGACTTCTAGTCTCATGGGGACTCAATTTTGCCCCGTTTCGATAGATCACCACAAATGCTTGATTAAAGCCGGCTTCTTTGACTCTACGCTGCATGTTTAGGGTCGATTCGGCTGTGCCAAGCCCGCGAAGCTGGTACTTGTACATCCCATTTTCTTGTACGCGACTCACGGGCCAGCCTAGCGATGCCCATTTGCTATCGGCATTGGGAATGGCAGTTGCTGAGGCGGCCAACTGCAGGCAGTAGTCGTAGGTAATACTATTTGGCTGGCTGTGAGTAGCAAGTAGCTCAGTTTCTGTGGTCATATCAGTGGCCCGAGTTGGAGCGTTCGTATTGGGTGTAGTAGCTGGTGCGGCAGGTACATGGACCGAGCGACTGTTTGTGTTCCGTGGGGTGATCTCTCTGGCGTGTAGCCGTTCTTCTTGACTGGGTAAATATGCCGCCTGAACGGGTTCGGCCAGCTTTTCCGGCTCGGGTGGGCTCGGGGCTGCCGGTGGGGCTGCACTCGGTGGGCTTACCCTTGCATTACCCCGATTGCTTACTTCCCTAAATTGATAGGTGGCGGGCGTCGCTTCCACAGCGGCTCTCCTCCCATTGCGATTACTGTTTGCATCGGGTTTTGGGCCACGAGTAAGGCCAGCTTCGACACTTCTGACCAGAGGTGTGGCGGTCTTGTCTAAATTGGCTACGGCGGCTTCACCGCCGTCTACCAGTTGCTTGTAACCCTTAAAAGCCTCGAGTAGTGCTCCGGCCACTTCTTCTTGCCCGGCTATGCTGAGCAAGTAATTCTCTTCTGATCGGTTACTCAAAAAGCCAGACTCGACCAATACCGAAGGCATGGCCGTTTCTTTCAATACGACAAATCCGGCTTGCTTGACGCCCCGGCTCTTCCTGCCGACGGCTTCCAGCTGGCGCTCGACCTGCTCGGCAAACAAGATCGACTGATCCAGGTAGGCCGATTGCACCATGGCCATCAGTATATGACCTTCATCGCTATTGGGATCGTAATCGTAGTTCGCCTCGTAGTCGGCCTCTAACAGAATGGCCGAGTTTTCGCGCTTGGCTACATTCAGGTTGTGGTCGGCTGTGTGCAGCCCCATCACATAAGTCTCGCTGCCTTTGGTGGCCTGGCTACCCGGCATAAAGTTGGCGTGAATACTGATAAAAAGGTCAGCCTTTGCTCTATTGGCTATGGCAGCTCGCTCATACAGAGGTATAAAAACATCATCGTCGCGGGTCAGAATGACCTCCAATTCCGGAAAGGCGGCCTTTAGACGTGCCGCAAATCGCTGTGCAATACCGAGTACGATGTGCTTTTCTTGGCTGTGCCCACCCAAACAACCCGGATCTTTACCCCCATGCCCTGCATCGATTACCACCGTGCGTATACTCGATTGCAGCGGCACTTGTGTACATTTGCCTTCCGAATCTCTTAAAGTTTCGTTAATCCGAATATTAAAGGGCGACGTCATGGCGCAAATGCTCGTTAGGATCATCAAAAGCCCCAGGGCGCGCACTAGTCTAGAAAATGGTGGTATCCAAGCCAACCGCATATTCAAATTCTGTTATAGGTGCTAACAATGTACAGCGTGCGTTAGCACAAATGTACGGTTTGTGCAGTGGATGGGTATGGGGTCGTTGGGTTTGTAGTTTAACGTTGCTTTTTTTTGTACTTGCGCAGGTGGGAGCATCAGGCTTATCTCTGTCTTTGGAGTCCATAGGACTCCAAAGACAGAGACCACTTATTGACACCTTGCCGCCTGGATTTATAACAGACACTGTTTCGATAAATGAAGAGATAGATTCGCTCGACAGCATTCAGCCACCCCCCTTCCAGGGCACTTACACCGATTACCGAATCTCCAAAGACAGCCTGGATGCCGAGGTCGACTACTCCAGCTACGATTCCATGAATGTCTACTTCGACAAGCA
>JBCCPC010000037.1:0-50567 GCA_039025055.1 Bacteroidota bacterium
AAAAGAAGCATTCCATAAGGCCGTAATAAGTATTTTCGAAAACCTCGGAAATGAAGAACATCAGATAGCCTTGGCGAAATTACTCACTATGAATTTCCAGAAATTTGAAAAATCACAAATCTTACCTTGTTAACCTATACTTCCCCAATTATATATATCAAGGCATCCTAATTCTGTAAGTGATTATATCTGCTACTTCAGTCCAGTCCCTTTAGTATAATTAAGACTTGCGCAGGTCGAAAGATAGCGAATATAAAAATGCCTTACCAATACTGTTTATTATCATGGCAAACAGACTAACTCATAAATTATATTGACAAAACATATTTAACATTTTCAGCTACGTAATAAGCTAATTATAGAATAAGTAGTGGTATCATTGGCCTGCTACGAGCCCAGACTTTTACATCACATACTAGCAAACATGCCAATATTTGAAATACATCAACTCCGTTATATAAATTTCTTTTCAAATAGCAAGTTCGAAGAAGGGCGCCAACATTTTTTAGGAGAAATATCCGGTCTTCCTTTTTTAGACGAACACAGTATTAACGACTGGCCTACCGACAAACTGTATTGTCTGGCGATTTTCACGCGATTTTCTTTGCTATGTGGCAATGCCAATTCGTCCAATATTAGCAGCGAAAAACCTGTACAGACCTTGTACGATGCATTGCAGGTCATTCGATCTTTATTTGAAGTTGAATATTACCGTCTTTTAGACGAAGATCTGGAGGCCAAAATGGTAAATAAACACTTTGTAGATCGAATCGTAGTGATCTGCGAATGCATGGATAAATTGTGTAACTTTTACTTTTATCAGGGCCACAACCTAAAGGGTATCAGGTTGGGGTTGCAGGTTAAAGCACTTAAGGAGAAGCTACATGAAATGCCCGACGATCTCAAGGTAGGCACACACGCATCAGAGTGGAAAAATTTTGCCAATCGACTGAGGCTGGACCGTACTAATATCATTCTGGGAAAGAACTACAGAAAACACGGCAATGCATTCGCAGCTATTTTTAGTTTTCTCAGGGCTATCAAAAATCACCAAGAACTGGGCGATGCCAAACCTGAATACGAGGGAAAAAGGATAAGTGCGCTGATCGCCCAAGTATATTTAGATCAAGGCAATTATAGGTCTGCCAAAACCATTATAAAGAAATTCATAACTGCTTATGAAAAAGATACGGCATACACTGTTTACAAAGGTGTTGCCCTAGTTTCTTTAGCCAAGACCTCTACGACACCATACGAACAGCAAGATATAGATCACCACGATGAGCCGAATGTCTATAAGCCAATAGATTTTAAGCGTTTTATAGAGAGTTTTGAGGAAGCAGAAGGTCTATTTGAAAAAGCAGAGCTGCACTTTAAGAAAGTAGCTCTGGCTGAAATGCACAGGTACAAAGCGAGTTTGTATACTGGAAAGGCCACTTTGTACTACTATTGGGGCAATCTTATAGCCGACCAGGATCAAGGAGTTGGTAGCAAAGCGAAAAAATACTGGAAACTAGCAGAAGAATATTGCCTAAGATCCGCCATATCAAGACGATCAACATTTCGGCTTTCCTATCATTCTACAATAATCGATGCTTATAATTTACTCATCCGAGTAAGATGGAAATTGAAGGACTATTTAGGGGGATTTGCGGCTTCTGTTGCTGCCATAAATTCAGGTATAGTACCTGGAAAACCGCATGACTTTGAAGCCGAATTAGCCGACTACTCGCCAGACAGTTATCCAAAAGATCATTTCATAAATCAAATCAACGACGCACTCAAAGGAGATACTGATCGAATACACCAAAACCCATTAAGTGAACTACCAGTACCGGAAAACGAGCTACCGCTGAATTGGGCAAATGATGATCCTGATAAAACGGAACAATATCGGATTGCTACCTCTAAGCTTATGCATACTCTGGAGTATAGACTTCGTCTGATACAGGCATGGTCACGAAGCAATCACTCCAACCAAGATAGTATCGATCAATTGATACGTAATAATGTGCTGATCTCTGCTAAATGGTTTAGGTTTCTAGACCTACTTCGAGATGTAAGGCCCGATACCGACAACCCAGTCAGTGGCTGGGAAGATTACGAAAACCTCTACAAGCTACATTTAGTCGACCATGCAAGAGCGGTCATGCTCAAAGGTCTGGAGATCATGGCCAAAAGGTACAGACCCGGAAAAAAAGACACTCTTTTCAGCGAAGAAGAAGTAGCTAATCACTACATCCTATGTTCTAAGACCAAATTACCTAGATCAGGGAGACCATTACATGAGTTTTCTCGCCTAGAGCTAGATAAGGAAGAGGATTTAAGTGCCAGGGACCAGCAGTATGTGAGAAAAATGGAGACGCTCTATAAAAATGTCAAAAACTTAACAAAAGCCCTAGTCGAGCCCAATACCCCTACCGAAAAACTACTCGACGAAGCACAAGAAGCCCTTGATAAAGTCAAAAATCAAAACAAAGACTTTACTGATTTAGAAGTAAGCATTATGGACCAGTTTGGTCGATTGAAACCTGACGAAAACAGGAGGAACTTACGTACAATTCAAGACATTAAAGAGGCCAAAAACGAGGAGGCATTCTTACTCAATAAATTCAATAATGAGTTTCGTCACAATGAGACAGATAACGGCGCGGTCATTTGTTTTTTACTGACCAACCGATTTATTTTTTCCTTAGTCTTGTACAGTGGTGAACAACCCGTAAGGCTAATCAGATACAATGTACCTGGGGGCAGAACATACCTCCGGAAAAAAGTAAACCTTCTTCACAGAGCACTAGACAGTACTTACTGGGAGGAATACAAAAATTATTTAGAATATCGTACTGTTAAAAAGGACAGTTGGATTGTTCCACAGTTTGATGAGACCCTTCCGCTAAAAGCTTTCAAGATATTCTATACCTTGAATAAAGATATCTACGAGAGCTGCATCAATATATATAATGACGTATGGAAACCGTTGCTAAGCTTCCAAAAAGGTGCATTGATCGACAATACGCTAAACAGGCTATATATCATACCTAACGACTGTCTCGCCAGGGTACCTTTTGACATTCTATTTGACAATCAAAAACCATTCTCTTATCATGTAAATGAAGATGGCGAGCAGTGGTCTGATCAAAACTATTTAATCGACAGACACAGTATTACTTACTATCCATCAATAGTCTCCTTACTTAATCATCACGGCAATGATAATCACGACTATATTGGATACACCTATAACTCCAAGCTTCATGCAGACTCGATAACCAGGACCATATTTCAGATGAACACTCTCAGTGTTTTAGGCACCTTTATCCCCAGCAACGATGGCAAAGACAAACGCTTTGTAGCTGGATATGCTGGGGACTCTGCTTTTCACAGTTTGGCTAAAGACCTTAGAGAAAAAGTTGATAGGCATCTTGGAGGTCTTCCTGATACTGGCCAAAAAGCAGATACTAGTATAGACGGCGAGGACTATTACGTCGATAATTATCAGCGTTACTTTCCCGGCAATTATCAATCTGGCAGAAAAAAGATTGAGCAGGCCAAAGATAACGCTATCGCGACCTTACTTGCTGGAGAAACAGGTATTATCATGTTAAATACCCATTCCTTACCCTGCCCAATTGAAGGCCGTACAACCGAACTTTCTTTGATCATAGCGTGCCAGAACAATCTGGAAAATAAAAATGATATCAAACATACTTTTATCACTTGGGATGATATTTCATCCAGCATCAAATTTGACGACAAAAACAAAAACTCTACTTATTTACTGATTGTAAATAGCTGTAGATCAGGTGCTGGGGAAATACATAGACTTCAAGATTTCGACTGCTTACCAGTTAGGTTCATTAAGGCAGGTCATCACAACTTCATTTACACCTTATTCAAGATCAATACGGGACTGTCCAAAGAATTTTTCCAGAATTTTTTCGATGCTTTTACAATGAAAAGGCATGCGAAAAGTGTCCATATTGCACTGCGTGAAGCCAAGCTAAACATCAAAAGCCCTACGGATGATGGAGACAATTTGGGACATCCCAGACACTGGGGATCTTACACCTATGCAGGTAATCAGCTTAGGACAGCCTACGTATATAAAAAAACCGGACATCGTAAGTCAAAATCAACAACGTTAACTAGTAGTTGATAAACGGCTATTTATAGTTTGCCATGTCTTTTTAATTTATCAAACAACGGACTGCTCATCTTCAAATCGTAAGCCTCCCTAAACAAGGTCAGCATTCGATGATATGTGATGTAAGATTTTTTTGGCTGCTCAGGATCTTCATACACGGAAAGTAGATAAACCCCAGGAAAGAAGAAGGGAGCTCGACCCGAAACAGGATCGATACTAAGCACAGACTGCCCATCTTTTAACACAGCCTGCTCGTTCCACCTGTAGAATTTAGACACGAAGTAGCTTTTATCACGACTTTCCCAGTTATTTTGCAATCTAACCAACAGATAATCGCCCATTTCTCTAGCAAGATCAGCAGGAATAGACAATTCAAAAGGGCTATCGAAATCGGGCAGATTGTCATTTTTAGCAAAGTTTACAGGAAGACGCTGTAGGGTTTCCTGGCCTATACTTGAGTTTGGAATCACTCCTGATACAGGTTTTTTCCCTGACTTAATTATTTCCTTTGTATTCCTAGATGTCAAACCCTCTGGAGTAATATTTGTCACCGCTGTTCCGATTTGCTCCCTAAACCCAGCATCCTGAACATCTTCCTTTCCTCCAGTGTCGCCTGCTAACAGCAAAAAAGACCGCCTAGGCCTGTAACTTAACAGTAACTCCTTAAGCTGCTTTTTCAGACGCTGAACCGACTTAGCACCGTGAACATTACCACGAGAGGTTGTACTGTCTTGGCTATTTAAAAGCAGTGCTTGATGTTCAAGCGTTTGATCTACCCCGCTAATCCATTCGTCCTGAAGAATTTTTATCAATTTTTTAAGTGAGTCTTTATTGTGATTGTTGAGGTACCATTGTTGAAGCCTCTTTTTGCAAACCATCTTATCCCGATTCTCGGGATTACTCAAATGATCGCCTTGCCGATTATTCTTAGTCTTACCTTCTCTACGCTGTCTTGAATGGGCCTGCTCGCGCTTGATTCTATTTCGATATACTAAAGCAAAGGCAGACAGATCATCTTTATTAAAATTGGGTAGGTCGGCGAAAAGAATGTCATCTAGACGATTGTCATTGAGAAGCTGTTCCATCAACTCCAGGCTCTCCAGATGCTCAAATGGAGCAAAACGCGATAGAAGTAACGTCACTTTTTCGTTTGGATATTGTTTAGACCACTTATCCAACTCCTGTGTGCGTTTACCTGCCAGCCGATCTAGTGAAATCTTACGGTCTCTCTTTGAATCTAAAGAAATATTCTCGAGTTCACTCGAGCTAAATAGATTTAGTCTATTTAAGTTTAAAATGGATTTTATATGGTTCGAGAGCTCTTGATTTTGTTCTTCTGATGTAGCTTCTGTACCGTCGAGTCCAAGATATAGGACCACGGCATAGCTACTCGACTGGTGATTCGAGCTCATATTTCCATGTTTAATCAACGCGCACCAATGTAGCCGAAATATATCGACAAGGTACACTGTAGTGATAGGCAGTGCAAATGTAATCTATTTGTCACAATAATAGAAGCTTTGATTTACACATTACAGCAAACTAGGTATTTCAACTAGTTTACAAATGAAGAAAATCGCCACATTGCATAGCAAAAACGAAGAAGTATGCTGAAAAGTTTATTAATTTGACAAAATTGGGCAAATAGAAAATACCAGCTATATCTTTTCACCTGTTGTTTCGGCAAGACTTGTATTATTAGTTCGACATAGCTTTGACTGTAGACTCAATTACAAGTCTATGCAAACTCAGATCACTTATTAAGAAAGACACAAACGGTACACTTACTCAACTGAAAACTAATTCAGAAGAGGCCATTAGCTACTACATAGGCAGGCTTACGGGAAGCTTAATCCCTGCGCTCCTTAATTCTCGCCTTCTTACCGACGCGATCGCGCAGGTAGAACAGCCGACTGCGGCGCACCTTACCGCGCTTGATCACTTTAATGCTGTCGATATTGGGGCTAGCGAAAGGGAAGATACGCTCTACGCCTACGCCTGAGGACATCTTGCGAACAGTGAAGGTCTTGGTTGCACCTTCGCCCTTGATCTGGATCACATCACCACGAAAGGTCTGTACACGCTGCTTGTCGCCCTCGATGATGAGGTAATCGACGGCTACGGTATCACCGGCACGGAACTCGGGCAGGGGCTGCTCACGGTTCAGCTTTACTTGATCTTGTACGTACTGAATGGCTTCCATCGCGATAGACGTTTGTAGTTGTAGGTTTAATTTGGCGGGCAAAGGTAAGGAAAAAAATGATCTTGAGCTAGAATTTTTACGTCACTTATTAGATAAACTTACTGACTTCAAATCTTCGCAAGAATCATACCACTCCATTCTTTCGGCTTCAAACTCAGCAGGTGTCCAAAAGTAGACCCTAAAGGAAATATCGCCTGCTCCACTAATGACACTATCGGAGTGAATGATGCAGTAGCCGTTGGATAGCTCTATGAAGCATGCAAACTCATCAGTCTTGATGTCGATGATGTTGCAAGCACCAAATGGAAAGTCTATCTTTTCTGTAGTCGGTGAAACGGTAGTAGGCTTTACACCACCCAATCGAAGTTCGTAATTTCCGCTGCTTGTAGTTAATATAAACCAATCTTCTTTGTGGTTTGGCGCGTGTAGTGATTCGAACCTAAACATATAAATACCCCTCTGTATTTTGACTAATTCTCTGTTGGATCGTTCTTCACGATCACCTTTATTTGGACTTCTAACTCTGGCAAATCTTCTTGTATGATTTCCCATATTTCCTCGGGGTCGACACCAAAATAGTTGTGCGCAACTATGTTTCTCAATCCTTTTATTTGACTCCAGGGTATATCAGATTCAGAGTCTTTAAACTTTTCTGATAGTCTAGCTACCATCTCGCCAAAAATTACAAGATTCATCAATACTGCATCGAAAGTTAGAACATCCGCATAAAATGTATTTGCGTCCTCATGATCTGTTGTATACCTCTGTATCTTCTCCAGAGCATCGATCATCCCCAATAGATTGGCCTTGTCCTTATCAGACATAAACTGCCGATTCTAGAACTTGATCCCGATAGTAAGGCTTCAAATACTTAATTCTTGCTAAATCTACTGGGCGACCAAACTTCTGCGCAAGAAGGGATCTGATTCTTTTCTTTTTATCTCTCAAACCAGTGGTGCCATTCTCAAATTCTAAGATCACATCTACATCGCTTTCAGCAACCGCCTCTGCTTTGGCGAATGACCCAAACAGACCGAGCTGTACAACTTGATATTCTGAATTCAAGTGGTCTTTCAAATCACGCAGTGTTTGTAAGATCGATTCTCTTTCAGTCGTGTATGATGGATTAGGATGCAAAATTTAGCAGGAGTTTACTACACAATATACGTTCTAGAAGGTAGCCAAGTTGCAATTCGCTTTATTTGCACGTAAATCATTACAAAGTCTTACATCATGCCCAGACGCAAAAAGCTCCCCCCTCCCCCACCCTATGCCCCCCGTGAAAGTATGGTCAACGATGCCGTAGCTGCTACGACCACCCGCTACGACGATGTCTACTACTTGCACGAGTTGGGTCGTGTACAATCGGTCAAGAAAGCCGAAGGTGGGCTGGAGCACATTATTCGTGGTGCAGGTAAGGTGCAATTGCGCATTTCTTGGGTAAACGACGAGGTCGTCAGATTGAGATATAGTTTTGGTGAGCCAACCGTACACCATAGCTATGCCATAGCCGAAAGTGGCAAAGGACACATAAAAGTCAAGGCCACCGAAGACAAGCGATCCTGGCACTGGCAGTCGAAAGCGGTGAAACTCAGCATGGCCAAAAAAGACGGGCGCATAACGATCAGAGATGCCGGCACCAATAAGCGGATACTCGCTCAGTCCGAGCCGTTTCAGGTGCGCACGACCCTGTTAAAAGGGCTAGACCAGCTGCGCCTACCATTCGACGCCCAAGACAAAGAAGCTTTTTATGGCCTAGGCGACAAGACGGGCGATACCGATCTTCGTGGGCGAACCTATCAGAACTGGTGTACCGATTCCTTTGGCTACGGCAATCATAGCGATGCCTTGTACAGAGCCATACCTTTCATTTACGGACTGCGCAAAGAAGGGGCCTATGGTTTATTTCTAGACAACAGCTACCGCACCCACTTCGACTTCGACAGCCAGAAGAATGGGCAGGTAAATATCTGGGCGGATGGAGGCGACTTCGATTGCTACTTCATTTACGGGCCGCAGCTGAACGAAGTGGCTGCTCGCTATATCAAGCTGACGGGAACGCCCGAACTACCGCCGCTCTGGGCCTTGGGCTACCACCAGTGCCGCTGGAGTTACTATCCCGAAAGCCGGGTGCGCGAACTGGCCAATGACTTTCGGGAAAAAAACTTCCCCTGTGATGCCATCTATCTCGACATCGACTATATGGACGGCTACCGATGTTTTACCTGGAATGAGGAATATTTCCCCAATCCAAAGGAGCTAATTTCCGACCTGCGGAAGTCCAAATTCCAAACCGTCGTCATGATCGACCCTGGCCTCCGGGTCGACGATAATTACGAGGTCTATAAGTCGGGCATGAAGCAAGATGCGTTTTGCCGCCGCCAGGATGGCCGCCACATGATCGGCCCAGTTTGGCCGCCCGAGTGTGTCTGGCCAGATTACACCAAGCCCTCGGCCCGTGAATGGTGGGGCAAACTGTACCGCGAGCTCTACAACAAGCAGGGTGTCAGCGGCTTCTGGAATGACATGAACGAGCCCGCCGTTTTCAAGGTCAATCACATGACATTCCCCAGCGATGTGCAGCACGATTTCGAGGGGCACGGAGCAGACCACGATGCCATGCACAATGTGTACGGCATGCAGATGAGCCGCGCTACTTACAACGGACTCAAGCGGCTCAAGCCCAAGAAACGCCCGTTTTTACTTTGCCGCGCCACCTTCAGCGGCGGACAGCGATATGCCGCCCTGTGGACAGGTGACAATGTGGCGAGTTGGGAGCATTTGGTCATAGCCAACCGCCAGTGCCTGCGCCTGAGTATCAGTGGATTCAGCTTCGTGGGTACTGACATTGGCGGCTTTGTAGACGACCCGACCGGCGAGCTGATGGTGCGCTGGCTACAGCTGGGCATATTTCACCCGCTTATGCGCGTTCACAGCATGGGCAACAATGCCGACGGAGCCGCAGAAGCCGAGGCCGATGCCGTAAAACAAGCCGAGTTGTTGAACCGTCAAAATCAAGAACCCTGGGTCTACGGCGAGCCCTACACCAGCCAGACCAGGGCCGCCATCGAGCTGCGCTACAAGCTGCTGCCCTACCTCTACACCGCCTTCCGCGACCACATCGAAACGGGCGTACCGCTGCTGCGCAACCTCTTCTTCGCCGATCAGAAAGACCCGCTCTGCCGCCGTTTCGACGATCAGTTTCTGGTGGGCCAAAGTATGCTTGTCTGCCCAGTCTTGAAGCAAGGGCAAAAAACCATGCAAATCTACCTGCCCAAAGGCCACCACTGGTACGACTACTGGACGGGCAAAAAATACGCCGGCGGCAAAAAATACAGAATCAAGCTGCAAGCCGATCGCATACCTATATATATGGTTGGTGGTTCTGCACTTCCGCAGGTAGATACCCCCTGCCAAGCGACGGTAGATACCCTTGCTGCTAAACAGCTGTCACTTACCCTCTACCTGGCCGAATCCGGCACTGGCCAACTCTACTGGGACAAGGGTGAAGGCTATGATTACCTCCAAGATGGCTCGCTAGTGGCCGATTATTCTTTTACTTATCAAAAAGGCAAGTTAGTGCTCAAACAGTCGCAGACCGGTAAGCATAAGGCGAGTTTTAAGACGATACTTTTGCGCGTAGTCGGTTTGGATAGCAATATTCAGTCGGCCTCAGTTGATGGCAAAGACGTGAAAATGGTTGGGGAGGATAGCTTTGTATTGCCGTTTGATTTTAAGGAGTTTATGACTGACTAGTTCGCTACACGCTCCCCGCTAACCAGTCTCCGAAAAGAAAAAGTAATTTATCAATTTACCGTCATCAAGATTAACTGATTAACACGAACTACTCCATTTCAATATACCCCCAGCCCCTTTTCTTCTGTGCCAAAGTAAGAACAGCAAGCTTATCTTCTGTTGAAACATAATGGCTTAAGAGTTCTTGAGATCTCGTTCTTAATCGATCAAGTCTCTGCTCCGTCGTATATCCTGTTTGCTGCATTTCTTGGCTGAGCACTTCCAATGAAGCCAGGGTCTTCAGCTCTTCAGGTGTAGCATAATCGCGCATATTTCTTGTGGTTTTCTTATGTTGATCAGGAAACTTTATACGCCATTCACTGGCAGTCATACCCCAAAGAGCTAAATTGAGAATATCGGCTTCCACAGACGCAATATGACGCTCAAACAACTCGTCGGCAGATTCGGGAAGTTGCTTGAACGCAGCTGAAGTTACGAGCTTAAAATTCTCAGCTGCCAATTCGCGAGTTATACGTTTCACCTGAAAATATTCCCCGTAGAGCTCCTGTGTAAAAACACGATATGCATTAATTGTGCCAACATAAAATCTTGCGTCTAGCCAATTTGCAAAGTGAATAGCCCAATCGGGTGCACAGTAAGTCCCGCCGTACCGACCTCGCTTGACTTTTATTCCAATACATCCTGCTTTAATAAGGTCATTTGCCGATATATAATGTGTATTGAGACCAGCTTCCTTTTTAATCCCTTCGAATTCGAAGGGATTAAAGCTGGGGTTATGCATTACCTCCCACGCTTCGAAGAAGGCTATCGAATTCCGATTACGCAGCCAGTTCTGTATGTTTAACGACGGATTACCCTTCAACTTCGCAATGTCAGTAATACAAATGTAATTGTTCTCGGAACTAACCCTTATCTTCTCACCCTCAACCGAAAGCTCTTTCATAGCTATACTTTAAATTGTCTACAGTATTACTACTCAAAGATATTAACTGCAATAGAATATCTTTGTGCCGCCATGAAAACCAAATCGCTTAAGCCGAACAAAGTATCGATCATCACCCTGGGGTGTTCGAAGAATCTGGTCGACAGTGAGAACCTCATTACGCAGCTGCAGGCCAACGAGGTGGAGGTCGAGCACGACCGCACGAGCGACGATGCACAAACCGTGGTGGTCAATACCTGCGGATTCATCGACCTAGCCAAGGAGGAGTCGATCAACACCATTCTGGCTCAGGCCGCCCGTAAGCAAGCCGGCGAGATCGAGCGCCTCTACGTAACTGGATGCCTCTCCGAGCGGTATAAAAACCAACTCGAAACCGAAATCCCCGAAGTAGATGACTACTTCGGCACCATGGAGCTGCCGGGTCTACTCAACCGCTTCGGTATTGACTACAGGCACGAGCTGATCGGCGAACGCATGATCACCACGCCCATGCACTACGCCTATGTGAAGATCAGCGAAGGCTGCAATCGGACCTGTTCCTTCTGTGCCATCCCGCTTATGCGCGGCAAGCACGTGAGCCGACCGATCGAAGACTTAGTTAAGGAAGCCAGCAATCTGGCCCGCAACGGTGTCAAAGAACTCATGCTCATCGCCCAGGAGCTGACTTACTACGGCATGGACCTCTACCACAGGCGCATGCTGCCGGAACTCCTTCACGCCCTGGCCGATGTAGACGGCATCAGCTGGATCAGGCTGCACTACGCCTACCCCAGCAAATTCCCGCGAGAGATATTCGACGTCATGGCCGAGCGCGACGAGATCTGCAACTACCTCGACATACCCCTTCAGCACGGTAGCGACGCCATGCTCAAGCGCATGCGCAGACGCATCACAGTAGCCGAAACCGAAGACCTGATCAACTACGCACGCACCGTCGTACCCGACATCGCCATCCGCACCACTATGCTCGTCGGTCACCCGGGTGAAACCGAGGAGGAGTTTGGGGAGCTTTGTACTTTCGTAGATCGGATGCGTTTCGAGCGAATGGGGGTCTTCCAGTACTCGCACGAAGAAGATACCCGTGGCTACTTATTGGCTGACGACGTGCCCCCCGAACTCAAAGCCGAACGCGCCAATCAGTTAATGGCCATTCAAAGAGACATCAGCCTAGAGCTCAACGAAAGCCGAGTCGGTCAGCTCGTCAAAGTCCTTATCGATCGCAAAGACGGCAACTTCTACTATGGCCGCAGCGAATACGACAGCCCCGAAGTCGATAACGAGATCATCATAGACGGAACCGACCACTACCTGCGCATAGGCGATTTCGTGCAGGCCCGCGTCACCGAAGCCACCGAATACGATCTGTATGCCGAGCTCATTTAAGCCGCTTTTCATCGTCTTCGAGGGCTTGGATGGTAGCGGCAAGACCACCCAAATGGAGATGCTGGCTGAGCATCTTCGCAAAAACGGTCACGATGTTCATCTCACCGCCGAGCCGACCGATTTTCTATCGACCGGCCAATTGATACGCGACGTACTTCAAGGGAAGCATGCCTTTGATGCGCGTACGCTTGCTGCCCTTTTCGCTGCCGATCGCATCCAGCATCTAACAAATCCTAAGACCGGTGTGCTGGACAGGCTTTCGAGTGGTCAAACAGTCATCAGCAGTCGATACTATTTCAGTAGCCTCGCCTATCAGGCCGAAACCGGTGCCCTCGATTGGGTGGCCGCACTCAACAGTCAGGCGCGCGCCTTAAAACGGGCTGATATCACCTTCTTCCTAGATCTATCCGCCGAGGCCAGCATGAAGCGAATCAGCTCGAATCGAGATGAGTCCGAGCTCTTCGAAACCGAAGAGCGACTCGACAAAGCTAGACAGGCGTTTGAGCGTGCTTTCGAATACTGGAAAGAAGGTGAGCATGTTGTGCGCATCGACGCGAGTGAGGAGATTGAGGATGTTTTTGAGAAGATCGTTGAGTCTCTACCTGCTGGTGATTCCTCCTCCGAGGCGTCGAGCGGAGCGAGCTCCTCGGAGGTGTGAATCACCGAGCGAGCCACCGAAATACGCCTCCGAGGAGCTCGCCAGGGGCTAACGCCCCGTCTCGACGCCTCGGAGGAGATTTCGGCTCACGCCCCTTCACCCACTTCGCGAGGAGTAGATTTCGGGCAGTCGTGCAGAAATAAATCTCCCCCTCCCCTGTTACTTCCTCTTCCTCCCGGCATTACCCCACTGAACGAGAAAGGCGTATCTTGCAAACCAGCCCGATCCATCCAACGCTAGCTAGCATTATGCCCTCCCAACCCAGCCAACGTATCGAAGAAGAGCAACTGCTGGCAGAATGGGCAGAGGTGCAGGCAGCTCAGGCAGACCCGAGCCGGTTCAAACCGCTCTACGAGCGCTACTACGAGCGCATATTTCGATATCTACTCAGACGTAGTGAAGACGAATCGATAACTGCCGATCTATGTTCACAGGTTTTTCTCAAAGCCCTGCGCCGACTCGGGCAATACCAATACCGAGGCTTGCCCTTCAGCGCATGGTTGTTTCGCATCGCTGCGAATGAGTTGAAACTCTTCTATCGGCAAAATAAACGTCGCCGGGTTGTATCGGCCGATTTGTCGATATACGGCGAGCTAGCCGATGAACCAGAAGAGATGACGGCTCAAGAGCAAGCGGAACGCGAAGCCGAGCTAAGACGGGTGCTAAGCCGTCTAAAACCCGGAGAACTGAACCTAATTGAAATGCGGTTTTTTGAACAGCGCCCCTTCGCCGAAATAGCTGCCATTTTAGATGTATCCGAAGCTACAGCTAAAATGCGTACTTACCGACTTCTGGGCCGTCTTAAAACCCAACTATCTACACTAAAACGACCGTGATGGAGCACGATTACGACATACGGTTTAACCAACCCGAGCCAGACTCGAAAAAAATTGCAGACTATCGCGATTTCGAGGCACTATTGGCCCAGCACCAAGGTGAAAAATCGCAAGCTGCTAAAAGGCTGCGTTTTAAACCAGTCTATTGGGCAGTTGCTGCTTCACTAGCCCTACTTATCAGTGCGTTTTTTCTATTGCGTCAGAATACAAGCAGTTACCCTTCTTCCGAAGCGTACTTTGCTTCCCTACCCTACATCAATCCGCCTGTAGATCATGCTGCTCTTCCACCACATCAAGTTATGTCGACCCAAGAATCGTACATAGAAGAAGCATTACTTCAAAACAACGAGCAAAGATTACTAGTCAGTCGTATGCGCCTAGCTAATGAGTACAATGCTCAGCCAGTAGAACTACACCACCGCACCATGGATGATGTAGCCGATTTCTTTCTCTCCGGCATACCGCTGGGTTACGATTCACTTGGCCAGCAAAGGCAATTGGATGTAACAGCTATTGTAGACTTATTTGCTACCGCTGGTGGTCAACGTATAAGTCTGGCTACTGACAGCGATTATGACCTGGAAATGAGCACTACTATTTCAGCCGGAAGCGATGGAAGCATGCCTCTGTTTTTCCTGTATCAGCTCGACACTACAAATCGCACTTGGGAATATATCGCCGATGTGCCTGCTCAGGAATTAGAAGACATTCAAGACCCAGCTGAAGAATTACCACTAGTACAAGACCGCCAGAGATTAGCTCGCGATTATGCTACCCGGATTTCAGAGCTAGAAGACCGTCCACTAAATACTTCACTACCCCCACAGCCACCTTTGCAAACAGCTCAGGGTCAACCAACCCTTACGCTCGACTTTTTAAATGGCATGGCTCTGGCAGAAGGCAGTAATGTAAGTACAGAAGAGCTGGAAGCACTTAATGGGGGCAGCGACTGGCAAATAGCACCCGAAAGCCCAGCCATCAATACCAATGCCTTTAATGTCGAATGGCAAGAGGTCAGGCTGAGGCATTTGAGTGAAGACCGCTACGAGCTAACGCTAATCAATCCGAATAAGGAAGAGCGATTAATCGTGCGCCCAATCTGGTTTGACCTCGAGAAGTTGGCCGAGAGGCAAGCCAAATATGAAAATGAACTGGCTGAATACGAGGCATCGATCTCCGGTGCACTTGAACAGCGCAAAACTGATCTAGACGAACTACGCCGCCAAAGAGATGCAGCCCTAGATGCTGCCGATAGAGCCATAGCAAGTTATTTGGCTTCTCTAAGTGAGGAAGAACAAGCCAAGCTAAAAGCACGAAGAGTTAAATTCGAGCTTGAACTCGATGAACTCGGCACCTTTGCAATAGCCCGGAGCTTTATCACTCAATCTCCTAACCGCTCCTTAAAAGTTGTAGACGAAAACGGCAACACGATCGAGGGCAAGACCTTATTCTCTACGGATGGAAATACGAATAGTATTTATCGATCCTTTTTAGGTAATCAGGTCGACATACCCAGTCCAGACATCAAGACGCTCTGGCTGATAGATGAAAGCGGCGATTTACAAATTGGCACTTACGAAGCCACTAAAAACCGAATTTCAACAAAAAGAGTCGGTCCACTTACTAACGATTTAAGCGAATTGATGCGTCTATTTGAATAGTGACGATTTTGTCACAACTTCCTACACTTATAGCATTGGAGTCTTGCAGCTAAGCCTGTCAAGCAATAGGTGATTATGACAAAACTCGCTGTCGTAACTAAATATTTGCTATTTGGCCGACAAACAAAATATAGTTTTAGTCATCCGCTTGCTATTTGTTCCGATCCAAAACTAAATAAATTGATGTTAGAAACTAACAAATGCAAATTTCACGTTCGTATTTGTAACTAACTCTGTAAACAACTTCATAACATATCATAAAATCGAGTTAAAGACCTAATCCCACTAAAATTTTTACTCGCTTGATCGTTTTAAAGTTTTTTACACCTTCACTCATTTACTAACCCATAATTCAAACCCCTAATGAACTCCATTTCATTCAGCTTTCTCTCCATAATTATGCTATTTATTTCAGGTAGCATAGATGCGCAAACTTCGCGTTTTGAATCATTTCCAGATAGAGCTTCTTCACCTTACCAGCAAAAGGCAGAGCGTATGAAGCGGATGGACGCATTCTCTGAGCGAACGTTCAATCCTTTCTTTACGCTTCACGGTCAAATAGGCCTGATGAGTACATTCAGTAAAGACATGACGCGTAGTATTGCTCCACCAATCGCGGTTGGAATCAACTATCGCGTTAGCCCGACTTTCTCGGTGGGCCTGCAAGGAAGTACCTCCAAATATGCCGCTGATATCCACTACTTCGATCGCACTTATACCACCGCCGTAGAAACGACCAATCGTATGCTGCTGGTTCGCATCAACGGTCATCTGCCAGTTGGTCTTCGAGGGGAGATTTACGGTGGTTTCGGAATGGGCACTAGAGATACGGAAATCGTTGCACAGGAAGGTCCACAAGGCGAAAAAACCGAAGAAGATCGTATCGTAAGACCCCAAAGTGGTTTCATAACCACTGCACATGTTGGTGGCCGTTATGCACTGACACCGAGGCTAGGTATAAACGGAGAGATAGGCTCTGGTCTGAGTCTAGCTACAGTCGGTATCAGCTATAGATTCAGATAATCGAGTCTAAAGCAAAAACTTCTTTAAGAGAGGCTATGTGTACGAGTTGCGCATAGCCTCTTGTCTTTTGTGTACTAAAAGACCACAGCATGTTATACGGAAGATAAATTTCTAAATGCTTAATTATCAATTTTTTAATTTTATATCTCCAATATTAAATTTAGGAAAAGTATACAAAATGTAGTTGAGCCGCTTCATGAGCACCCATAGCTTTGTAATCGAATTAAGCGGATAACAGCTTTTGAAAAGCCATATCCCTCCCCTTTACAAAACCAAATAAAACAACAAAGCCATGACCAGTAAAACAACAATCGTACACACTATACTTTTACTGTTTGTATTTGCCAATCTCAACATCCAAGCACAGAACACTCGGGTAAGCTCCTTCCCGGATCGCGCATCCTCGCCCTATCAGCAAAAGGCGGACCGTATGAAGCGAATGGATGCTTTCTCAGACCACACCTTTAGCCCATTCTTCAGCATAGATGGACAGATTGGTCTGATCGGTACCTTCAGCAAAGACCTGACACGCAGTATTACACCACCCATTGCAATAGGTGTGAGCTATCGCATCAACCCCAGATTCTCAGTAGGTATTCAGGGTAGTATGTCTAGATATGGAGCTGAAATCAACTACTTCGACAGATCATATACCACCGCCGTACAGACAACCAACCGAATGATACAAGTGCGTATCAACGGGCATATTCCGATTGGCTTGCGTGGTGAGATTTATGGCGGTCTTGGGATAGGCATACGAGATGCTGAAGTTGCAGCTCAGGAGGCTCCGCTTGAAAAGAATGGTGCTGAATCTATCGTACTGCCTCAAGACGGCTTCCTTACCACCGCTCATATCGGCGGCCGCTATTCTCTCAGCCCAAGAATAGGTATCACCGGCGAAGTTGGCTCTGGGCTAAGTTTAATGAATGTAGGAATCAGCTATCGGCTTAGATAGCCCAGAAATGGTATCGATGTGTGCGATGCACACATCGATACCATTAGGAAGTAAGTCCAGCGAGTTCTCCTTTGGTGGCGAGGGTAGATTCTTTTTTATCTACTTTCAGAAACTCATCTACCGACCTGGCACACTCTCGTCCTTCACTGATGGCCCAGACAACCAAAGAAGCACCGCGGCGCATATCTCCTGCTACAAATACCTTGTCCGAGTTCGTTTGATAAGGCGTATCCGCTCCAGTCGATACATTTCCTCTCTCATTGACATCAATGCCCATTTGCTGGAGCATACCCTCATATTTGGGAGAAACAAATCCAGTAGCAACGAGTAGCAGCTGACACGGCAATTCTCGCTCGGAATTTTCAATTCTTACAAAACCGCTTTTCCCCAGGCTATTGGTACCCCATTTGATTTCCGAGGTTCTGATTGCCCTGAGTTGACCGTGGGGATCGGGCAGGAACTCTTCGGTTAGAATGGACCATTCTCTTTCGCAGCCCTCTTCGTGGCTGGTGCTGGTGCGTAACACCATAGGCCAATTGGGCCAAATATCAGGCTCGCGACTGTTGGGCGGGCGGTCCATGATCTCGATTTGTGTGACACTTCTGGCACCTTGACGATTCGCTGTACCTACACAGTCTGCGCCGGTATCTCCTCCACCGATTACGACCACATCCAAGCCAGCCGCATTTATAGCTGAGGCATGCTCTAATCGATCTCCAGCTATACGTCGATTGCTCTGCGTCAGATAATCCATAGCAAAATATATGCCGGGCAGCCCCCAGCCCTTAGTCTGATTTAGCTCTCTCGGTACAGTTGAGCCACCAGCCAAAACGATGGCATCATACTCTTTGACCAGCTCGTTGGCATCGATATTGACCCCAATATTGGCATTTAGCCTGAAGACGATGCCCTCGGCTTTCAAGATATCTAGCCTACGGTCTAGGACCCACTTTTCCAATTTAAAATCAGGGATGCCGTAGCGCAACAAACCGCCGGCTCTATCTGCCCGCTCGAAGACCGTTACCAAATGCCCGGCTTGATTGAGTTGAGCGGCAGCTGCCAAACCCGCAGGTCCCGAGCCAACTACTGCAACGCGCTTTCCAGACCTGAATACAGGTGGATTGGGCACTACATAACCATGCTGGAAGGCACGTTCAATAATTTCTTTTTCAAGCTGCTCGATGGCCACTGGAGACTGGTTGATACCCAGCACGCAGGCCTGCTCGCATGGGGCCGGGCAGATACGGCCGGTAAACTCTGGAAAGTTATTGGTAGAAGTCAATAGCTCATAGGCCAGCTTCCAGTCTTTGGCTTGTACTGCTTCGTTGAAGTCGGGTATCAAGTTGCCGAGTGGGCATCCGGCGTGGCAGAAAGGCACCCCACAGTCCATACAGCGTGTAGCTTGCTCGACCACCTTGGCTTCGGGAAATGGACGATATAACTCGCGGTAATCCTGTACGCGCTCCTCTACAGAACGCTTGGCAGGCATCTCGCGATCGTACTTCATGAATCCTCTTAGATCTTTCATGGCATTGCTTTTGTAATCAGGGTGAATTAGGCGACGACAGCCAGTTTTACGGCATATGAAGAGGTATGCTGTTCTTTGCGCTTTTCTAGTATGACTTTGTAGTCGCGTGGCATTACTTTCACGAAATGGCAAGAGCTGTTCGACCAGTCGTGAAGTATCTCATAGGCATTTCTCGAACTGGTATAGCTGAAATGGTTGCGCAGCATTTTCCGAAGCAGCTCCAGGTCTCGCAAGCCCATAGGGTCTAGGTCGACTAATCCAGTATTTACCCGCTCAGCTATAGTTTTTTTCGGGTCATATACATAAGCCATACCGCCACTCATACCCGCGCCAAAATTCAATCCGGTTTGGCCGATCACAACCACCAAACCACCGGTCATATACTCGCAGCCATGGTCGCCTAGTCCTTCTACTACGACCTTAGCCCCTGAGTTGCGCACTGCAAATCGCTCGCCCGCCTGCCCCCGTATGTATACCTCCCCGGAAGTTGCACCGTAAAGGGCTACATTACCACAGATGATGTTCTCTCTGGCAGAAAATCCAGCCTTTCGGTCTGGAACCACGATCAATCGGCCGCCGCTCAAGCCTTTACCCAGATAGTCGTTGGCTTCACCCTCCAGCGTAAACTGTATGCCTTTCGCACCAAAAGCACCGAAGCTCTGACCGGCCGATCCCCTGAAGCGATACTTGATCAGTCCGTCTCGCAGACCTTCTCCTTTGTAAAGGCTCGAGATTCGGTGCGAAAGCATGGTCCCGGTTGCCCGGTCCGTATTTTTAATATGGAAAGTTTTAGTTACCGATTTACCATGCTCCAAAGCAGGCCGGGCAGACTCGATCAGCTTTTGATCGAGTACTCGATCGAGTCCATGATCCTGGGGCTGACTTTGGTACAGACCTACCTGATCGGCTTGCTCTTTGTAAAGCAGCGGCGTGAGATCGAGTTGCTGATACTTCCAAAAGGGACTATCCGTGTTCTGCTTGAGCATTTGGCTTTGGCCCACCATCTCATTAACTGTTCGGAAACCTAGCTGTGCCATATATCTGCGCAAGTCTTCGGCTAAGAACCTAAAAAAATTGACCACATGCTCGGGCTTGCCCGTAAATCGCTTTCTCAACTCTGGGTCTTGAGTAGCTATGCCGACAGGGCAGGTATTGACGTGGCACTTGCGCATCATGATGCAGCCTTCTACAACTAATGCAGCAGTAGCTACCCCATATTCTTCAGCACCCAGCAGTGTAGCAATAGCGAGGTCTCTGCCCGTACGCAACTGGCCGTCGGTTTGTAATACGACACGATCGCGGAGTTTATTCCTAACCAGCGTTTGGTGGGTTTCGGCCAAGCCCAACTCCCAGGGCAGGCCAGCATGCCTGACACTCGTGAGCGGACTGGCACCCGTACCCCCATCATAGCCGGATATAAGTATGGCCTCAGCCTTAGCTTTGGCCACTCCACTGGCAATGATACCTACCCCTGCCTTGGATACCAACTTGACATTGATGCGCGCTTTCGGATTGGCATTCTTGCAATCGTATATGAGCTGGGCCAAGTCTTCAATAGAATAAATGTCGTGGTGGGGCGGCGGAGAGATCAGTCCCACACCCGGCGTACTGTATCTGACCCGACCTATCCAGTCGTCTACCTTGTGGCCAGGTAGCTGACCACCCTCGCCGGGCTTGGCACCCTGAGCCATTTTGATCTGTATTTCCTTAGCCTCAGACAGGTAGTGACTCGTGACGCCAAACCGACCAGAGGCAACTTGCTTAATGGCCGATTTCAGATTGTTTCCTTTTTCATCGGGCTGGTAGCGAATGGGGTCTTCCCCACCTTCGCCACTATTAGACTTGGCACCGATACGATTCATGGCGATAGCCAAGGTGGTGTGTGCTTCCCAGCTGATGGATCCAAAAGACATGGCACCGGTAGAAAAACGACGCATGATGTTTTCAGCGGGTTCGACTTCGGATATGGGGATGGGCTTCGACCTGCGGAAGTCTAAAAGACCCCTTAGACTCATGGCCTGCTCTGTCTGCTTATCAATTTCTTTGGCGTATCGCTGGTAGTCTTCCTGGCTGTTTTTACGAGCCGCCAACTGCAAGTAATGGATGCTTTTGGGGTTAAACGTATGGGCCTCACCCCTGCGCTTCCACTGAAACAATCCGCCTTCCGGCAGCTCGGCCTGATGATCGGGACCAAATTGATAAGCACGCATATGCCGGGCGAGCACCTCTTCGGCTATGCCATCGAAACCAATGCCGCCAATGCGGCTGATCGCGCCGGTAAAACAGATGTCGACCACCTCCTTCGACAAGCCCAGAATTTCGAATATTTGCGCCCCATGATAAGACTGCAAAGTCGAAATACCAATCTTAGACATGACCTTGAGCAGCCCCTTCCCAATGGCTTTTATGTAGCGCTGTTGTACCTGATTTCTCGAAAAGCCATGATCATCGAAATAGCCTAAGCTATGAAGATCATTCAAGGTTGCCAATGCCAGATATGGATTTATGGCGTTGGCACCAAAACCGATGAGGGTAGCGAAGTGATGGACTTCTCGTACATCGCCCGCTTCGACAACCAGGCTGGTTTTTCCTCTCAGTCCCAGCTTGACCAAATGCTGATGAACTACACCTAGCGCAAGCAGACTCGGTACGGGTGCCTGTTGAGGGCCCGCACCTTTATCGCTGATGACCAGCACCGTATGCCCGGTATGCACCAAACTTTCTGCCCGCCCTTTTATCTGCTCTATGGCCGTACTCAGCCTGCCTGGCTGGCCGTCGGCGCGAAAGAGCGATCTGATCACAGCTGTTTTCAGCCCTGGCTTTTCCAGATTCATCAAAGTCTCCAATTCGCCATCCGACAGCACAGGTTGGTCTAGATGGATGTAGCGAACGCGCTCCTGACCGTCTTCGTGCAGCGGGGCTGACCCGCCCAGCATGCCGAATAGAGACATCACCCGACGCTCCCGGATGGGATCGATCGGTGGATTGGTGACCTGAGCAAACAGCTGCTTGAAATAATCGGCCAGGTGTGGCGATTTTTTGCTCAAGACGGCCAGCGGAGTGTCGGCACCCATGCTGCCTATGGGGTCTTTGCCATTGGCGACCATAGGGCCGAGCCAAACTTTGAGGTCTTCTTTGCTGTAGCCATATAATAGCTGATCCGTCAGTAGATCAAAGTGCTCATAGTGGGTATCTACGTGATCGTGATTGTCCGAGCTTTTCAATGATATTTTACCATCGTTGAGCCAGGATCGATAAGGCAGCGCACTGCATATTTCCCGTTTGAGGTCTTCATCACTGATTAGTCGTTTTTGCGCCAGATCGGCTACCAGCATTCGCCCGGGTTGTAGTCTACCCTTCATTACAATATCTTCGGCGGGAATCGGTAACGCACCGGCTTCACTCGCTACGATCAGGCGGTTGTCGGTCGTCAGGCAGTAGCGGCTGGGGCGCAAACCATTGCGGTCCAAAGTGGCACCCACGATCTTGCCATCAGTGAAACAGATACTGGCTGGCCCGTCCCAGGGCTCCATCCGGGTCTTGTGGTACTCGTAAAAAGCGCGTTTGAAGTCGGGCATAGACTCGTCTTCCTGCCAGGCTTCGGGTATCATCATCATGAGGGCGTGCGGCAGGCTGAAACCACTCATGGTCAAGAATTCGAGCACATTATCGAAGGTACCGGAATCTGACATGTTGGGCGAGCAGACCGGAAAGATCACCTGCAACTCTTGCTCCGTAAAGTGCCCAGCCGTCTGCATGAGCTTTTCCTTATTGTGCCACCAGTTTCTATTGCCCTGTATTGTATTGATCTCTCCGTTATGGGCAATCATTCTGAAGGGCTGAGCCAGACGCCAGCGAGGCTGGGTATTGGTAGAAAAGCGGCTGTGTACCAGCGCAATGGCCGAAGTAAATGCTGGATCACTCAGATCATCGAAATAGTTGGGCAGTTGCCAGGTCGTGAGTTGGCCTTTGTAAATGATGGTTCGGGTGCTGCAACTCGCCAGATAAAATGAATCGACTACTGCCGGATAGGTTTGATGAATGCGCCGCGTAGCATACTTATTGAGTACAAAGAGCTTGCGCTCTAAGGCATCTTGATCAATTTGATCTTCGGACATCAGAAAAACCTGCTCGATGACGGGTTCAGTGCTTTTACTGGTTTCTCCGAGCTGTGCGTTGGTGGTCGGTACCGACCTGTGGGCAAATACCTTCAGACCGAGTTCATTGGCATAATCGGCCAGGTGAATGCTACACTGCTCTGCCAAATGCCTATCGGATGGCATAAAAACCATAGCTACGCCGTAGACACCCTCATCAGGCAGCTCAATGCTTTGATTCGATAAGGCATGCTTAAAAAATTGATGGGGCAATTGTACGAGTATACCCGCACCATCTCCGCTATTGGGCTCACAGCCGCAGGCACCGCGATGCTCCATATTTTCGAGCATAGCCAGGGCGTCTCCAACTGTTTTATGGCTGGGTTGGCCATTTAAATCGGCAATCAGGCCCGTGCCACAGGCATCGGATTCTAGCTCGGGTATATAAAGTCCTTGTTCCTTCTTCGGTTGGTCGTAAATCTGTTGCATGTACAGCTCATTATCAATGAGTTATCTAGAAAAATCTGGCACGGGCAGCCTACTAAGTTAAGTGATTTTGATTATTTTTCGTACTTCCGCAGGTCGGTTACACCCACACACCGCAATGGCATCTCACAAAAACAAATAATCTGCTGAATAACAAGGTCTGAGTTGGCAAATTGTTCTTGAATGTCTTAAAAACCTAGCTAAATCAGAAAGAAAACCCCAAAGATTAAATTTTTATTCTTTTGTCATAGGTGCCGCGGATGTGTTCTCCAGTTTACTGAGGTCATCGGAGGCATCTTTTAGTGAACGTTTGTTCGCTAAAAGTTCCTCGGATGTCTCGAAGGAAAGGTTATCTTCACCCCTACCATGTCTACCTCCACCAAACGAATAGATCGTACCGCCAGCCTTTTTACGGGTAGCCTGATGGGTTTGCGCCTGGCCTATCATTTGTTGGGCTGGGCTGCGGTAGTCATACTCTTGGTCGTGCTAGACCCGCAGCGTGAGCAGCACAGCATAGGTTTCGAGGCCATTAAAGTCGGTGTTGAGTTGATCTTCTGCGCAGGTGTGATCTACTTCAATTTATTTTATTTGATTCCCAAGTATCTGAGCAAGAACAGGTACCTACTTTACTTGCTACTGCTGATACTAGTCTGCGCCGCCGTAACCCCCCTGGAGTTGCTACCCGAGCTTATTGTTTATGGTATGCCGAGCAACTGGTCTAGCGTAAGGCACTACTTCTTTCTGACATTCACTATCGCCGGCTTATCTACCCTTGGTCGAATCATGACCGACTGGTTTAGAGATAATCAGGAACGGCAAGAGTTACAGACCCAAACCATGCAGTCTGAGCTGCGCTTTTTGAAAAGCCAGATCAACCCACACTTTCTCTTTAATACCCTCAATAGCCTTTATGCCCTGACCCTCAAGAAATCGGATCGGGCCCCCGATATCGTAATCAAGCTATCGGAGATGATGCGCTATATGCTCTACGAGTGCAACGAAAAGCGGGTGCCCCTCAGAAAGGAGATCAACTACCTGCACAATTATCTAGACCTGGAGCGCCTTCGCCAGCGAGACAATATGGATATAGACATGACAGTAAGCGGGCAGGTAGGCGAGCAGCAGATTGCCCCACTCATGTTTATTCCTTTTGTAGAAAATAGCTTTAAGCACGGACTAAACGCCGGACTGAGCGATGGCTTCGTGCACATCAAGATAGACGTACAGCCCCAGGCCGTAGAGTTTGCTATCGAGAATAGCAAGAGCAGTCTGCTACCTAGTCCGGGAAATCCAAACAGACCCAGCGGTGGTATCGGGCTGGTCAATGTGCGCAGGCGCCTAGAGTTACTCTACCCCGAAGCCAACGAATTACGCATATCGGAATCGCCTAATACTTATGGTGTTAAATTGCGCCTGGAACTCGATTGATTGACCCTTCACTAAATTTGCATAAACCACCGAGAACATGATCAGAGCTATAATTGTAGATGACGAGCCATTGGCGCAAGATATACTCGAAACCTATTTGGAGAAATACCCAAAAATAGATTTGGTCGCCAAGTGCAACAATGCCTTCGAGGCCAACCAATTCCTACAAAGTGAAAAGGTCGATCTCATGTTTCTCGACATTCAAATGCCTCAACTGACCGGCACAGAGTTTTTGCGCGGTCTCAGCGATCCGCCAACGACCATCTTTACCACGGCTTACCCCAACTATGCTGTCGATGGCTTCGAGCTAAACGCCCTCGATTATCTGATTAAGCCCATTAGTGCTGATCGATTTATGCAAGCGGTCAATCGGGCGGTAGAGCACATCGAGCTACGCAAAGGCCATACCAGCAGCAGCGAGGAAACACCAGAGGGTGGTGCCGATTTCTTCTTCGTTAAGGTCGATAAAAAGCTGCTACGCGTCAATTTCGACGATATCGTGTATGTGGAAGGGCTCAAAGACTACGTCAGCATCTGGCTACCCGACAACCGGGTCATCACCCTCCAAACTATGAAAAGCCTGGAAGAGAAACTATCGGCTGTGGGCAACTTCATGCGCATTCATCGCTCCTACATTGTCAATATGGATCGGGTCGAATCGCTGATGGGCAATTCCGTACAAGTGACCGTTAAAGGCAAACAGCAAAGCCTGCCAGTGGGCAAGTCGTATCGAGACCAGCTAGGCGATAAAGTAGAAGAGAATAAACTATGAATTCGGCTGCGCCGAATTCATAGTTTATTCCATTTGTTGATATCTGTTTTTAGAGAGAGATGTAAGGTCTCTTTATTTATCGGATGCTCGAAAACCAACTCTTCCGCCCTCAACTTCAACGGGCCCCTACTCTTCCCGTACAAACTGTCTCCGACTATTGGTGCATGTAACCCGTCTCTGTGGGCAGCGTGGACGCGCAACTGGTGGGTTCGGCCCGTGCGCGGATAGAATTCGACTAGGGTTTTACCATCGGGATATCGGTTGATAACCTTGTAATCGGTGATGGCTATTTTACCGCCGTTCTTGACGACAATCTGCCGGGGTCGGTTTAGGTAGTCGAACTTCATAGATAGTTCTATTCGCCCAGCATCCTGGGCGGTCTCGTTCTCTAATAGGGCCAGATAAGTTTTTTTGACCTTTCGATCGGCGAATTGAGCTTGGAGCTTTTTGTAGGCCTTGGCTGTTTTAGCCAGCAGTAAGATGCCGCTGGTTTCCATATCGAGCCGATGCACGCTGTAAGGTGCTGTTTGGTCAGGCCTTGCGGTTTTTAATCTGAGCCAGACCGAGTCTTGTAGCTCGCGCCCGGGTACGCTGAGCAGGCCGCCGGGCTTATCGATAGCGAGGAGGTGATCGTCTTCGTAGATGATGTCGAGCGGCTCTTGAGTCGCATTTTGCAGGAGCGGATTGTCTTCGAGAGCGAGGCCCGATAGCATATGGGTGAGTATGGGCTCGCACTTGCCCCGGCAAGCCGGATAAAACTGCCCGTGGTGGCGAATGAGATCGGGCGGCGATTGACCCCACCAGAACTCGGCCATACAGAGCGGTTTCAGGTTTTGCGAAAATGCGAATTGAAGCAGCTTAGGCGCACAACATTCCCCAGCGCCAGAAGGAGGCACCTGCAAGGGCGAAGCAGCGAAAATCTCTCCTAGTCCTTTCTTTTCACCTGCGTTATTGAGAAAGGTGTACTGCTCGAACAAGCGATTTTGGAGGTGGCCCGATTTGTGTTTTCTCGATTTGCGTAAGCGCTTTATCTCGTTTTCATAAAGGTCTACCCAGGCTTGAGCGCGGCCCACTTTGTTGCGAATGAAGCGTTTGAGGTCGCGTTCGCGGTAGCTCCATTCGGCACTTTCACTTTTCAGGGTGGCTTCCAACTCGGAGAGGTCAGCTGGGCTGGCTTGAGCACGTCGTTGGTTTCGGTCTGTCTTAGCGGCTTGCTTGCTGGCGCGGTAGTCGGCCAACAGCTGCTGAGTTTGGTGACCGACCTGCGCAAGTCTAGACCTTAAAAACGCCAGATCATCGGAAGATTCCAGCTCGGCTACTCTGGCATTTATTTCATTTAGCTCCTGCTCCCCTTCAATGAAAAAGCTAGTGGGTGCATATAAATCGAAGACCGCTGGCACAAATGGCGGCAGGTCGTAGGTTCCCTCCAAGCGCCCGGAAAAAGCCTGCAAATAACCGACCTCATCCACTTCATTCTGCACCACTAACACCCCAAACATCTTGCCCAGAGCTTTGGGGTTTTGGCCACCCGGCTGACCAAAATTATGGGTCCACCCGCGCCTTTTCAGGTACTGCCTCAGCGCGTCGGCCGCCCTTATCGCTAATGGCTGCGGCTGGTAGTGATAAGGAAACGTAAAACGGTCTGGCAAAGACGTGGGGGCAGGTTGCGGATCAAATTTGTGGAAATATGCACAGGACATAGGGCAAAGATAGCTGGAGATAAAAGATGAATGTTTTTCCAACATTTTAGATTTTTCCCTTATTTTTACAACATGAAGAAGCAATCCATCAATCGGAAATACAATTTTCCGGATGCTGATCTCTATCGACAGAGTCTGGAGGCCGTGCGATTGGCCAAGCGCGACCTGGAGGGCTTTGAAGACTACGGCTACGATGCCCAGAGCCTGAAGGCGTTCATGTTGCGCTGCGAGCAATTTGCCAAAATGCCCAGCGACGATGAGCTACTCGGCGATCAGATGGTGGTGACCGACAAGAAGTACGAAGCGGCAGAAAACCTGAAATCCGCCATTCGCTCTGTGATGGTGCGGGTGCGCAATAAATTCAGCCAAAAGAGTGGCCGCTATCGCAAATTCGGCACCAATAAGCTCGGCGATATGACCGATGCCCAACTTCTCTTTTGTGGCCGCCGGGTTGTGCGCGTAGCGCGCAGTCAACTCGATTTCCTTTCGGAAACCGGCCTGAACGAAGATCACCTGGGCCGGGTATCAGAAGCTGCCCGTCGTTTTGAAAATGCCCTCAACATCCAACACGACCGCGTAGCCGATCGCGATATTTCAGTGGAGCGGCGCGTCAAAATCGGCAATCAGATTTACGACGAGTTTATCAAGATCTGCGAGATTGGAAAAGACATTTGGGCAGATTCAGACCCTACGAAGTATCAGCAGTATTGCATTTATGAGAGCAATAATGAGCAGAAAAAGATCGCCAAGCGTAAGACTTGATATGAAGTTGGCGGGCGGAGCCCGCCAACTTCATTTTCTCATTAGTTTGTCCTCAGACAGATTCCCGGCCTTGAGGTGCCGCCTCCATTCGTCCTTCACATATCTGCGAATAGATAAATAACTCAGCCCATCGATGCGCCAGTTGTGCCAGTGCTCGAAGAGGATGAATGGGGCTAGTTCTTCGGCGAATTTGCTCTTTCTGAACGGCCGCAAATAATAGGCCCAGCGCATACGTCCTAAACCAGCTACGTACTCGCGGTGCGGTAATACTAGATATGCCGGGTCACCAGTCAGCTCGTAAAATTCGAGGCACTGTCTCAGCAAGTCGAACATCAGCTTACGGTCCAGCAGTCTGCCATTGCGGTAGCGAATGGCACTGAAGTCGTGGGTGTAGTCGTATTGGATGTCACGGTAGCGGTTGACCATAATGGTTTCACGGACAGCAAGAAACTGCCAGCGCGTCTGGGGCTCGTCCAGCACTTTACGCACCCGGTCGAGCAACTTCCCGGAAGGAACAGGATGATAACGCTGCCGCTGGTAATCGATGATCTGACCATCGTGCAGATCGAGCCAGGGCAGGATATTCTCACCAATCAGTTCATCGTAGACAAAGTCGATCAGATCGTCTAGCGGCAGGATCGTCTCGCAAAGTACTAGCGCATGCTCCATCAAATTATAAAGCTCCTGACGATAGGCTATGCTCGGATTAAGCTGGTTTTCGGTGATCTTACGTATCTCTTCATAGCGAGGCTTGATGAACCGTTCAAGATAATTTTTAGCGATTTTCGTGTGAGCGACACGAGGATCGAATTGTCTTTTCAGACCCAGCAGCTCCTTCAAAAACCGAAGGCTTGACCAATCTTTACTCAACAAAACGGGGTCTCGGTACCCATTAGTCGAAAGCTGAAACCAACAGAAGTAACCGCTACCGGTAATTTCCTTGTAGGCAGCATCCCAGAACTGGTCTATGCCATAAGCACGGTAGCATTTTATCCAGTCTTTCAGGCTTGAAATAACCTTTTGCACCTGGTTAAGATTGCGCTGGCCGATACGATACGCTGGGTCTACGATCTCGGCATATCGGGCTTTGGCAGCAGCGGCTGTACGTAGATAAGCCAGTTCGCGAAGCTCACCTTCTCGCTTGGCCCACGCCACTTCGCCTTCACCCCAGCAAACGAAGCGGCGCAAAAAACGATAAGATGGAAAATTGCTTAATACCGAATCTTTGGGCTTGGTCACCAAATCACCATCTCGATTGATGCCGAAATAGTCGGCTATACCAGTTGATGTGGCCATCTCTTTGATTGGCAGATCGGCGATTTCAGGATAATCCGGGAACAGGAAACTCAGCAAGTAGGCATTGGTCAGCCAGTTGCGCAACTTGTGTAAGATGACGGCCTCCGAAATGTCCAGCATCTGATCGTTCAAGATGGTTTCATAGCGCGCTCTTTGCGCCATTAGCAGATCGGCGACCAGGGTAGCTTCGGGTCTTTCGGCAGCGGGTAGTATTTCGTATCGGGCGACACGCCTTGCCGATCGAAGTAGTGCCAGTGCATCGAAGTCAGGATAGCGATTGGTCATCACATCGGCATCACTCAGCTCGATCCATAGGGTAGCATGGGGGCCGCCTCCAGCTAGCTCAGTGATAACCAGAGGGGCAAAAAGCGCATCGCCCCGGGTAAAACTGCCCAGCAGCCCGGTCAGCCACATGGCGCGTTGTAGAGACAAGCGCGAGGCGGCGGAATCGGGCTCAGAGATGAGCGCACTATATCGCTGGGTGACGCGCAGCAGCAACCCATTGGCAATCTGGCGCATGTTGTGAATAGCCGTATGACTGTAACGACCATCGGCCGCCAAGGCGTAAGCCGGGTGACGCGACGCCTGCCGCACGGGCGCACCCGCCCACTGAAGCGCTTGCAATCGCTCGGCATACACGTATATCTGCTTAAGCATTAGATAGTCGGAGTGCTCGATGGCAGAATCGATAATCTTATCTGCGCCCATGCACTGAAATAAAGACAGCAGCAAATACTCGTACAGCTGGCCAGATTCACTCTCCAGTTCGTCTCTGATGTGCAAGCCCTGTTGGTAAGCCGCTTCAAATTCACCGGCGTGGTAGAGGTCTTGCAGCTTATAAAAAGCCCGCTTGTAGGCCTGCTGCTGATCTTCGCCGACCAGGGAACTCGGCAAGTGTACCCGGTCCATTCTGCTCACGAATGCGAATACCGTTTGGTCCCTGTAGTAGATCGCTTTTGAACCGAAAGCCAAAGCCAGATCATGAGAATATTTGGGCCAGGACTTCCGCAGGTGGTAGCCCTCCCGACCTGCCGTCTGGTCCAAATTCTGATCATAGACCTTATCGAGCAGACCCTCCATCGATTCTATAATGCCATGGAGTTCTTGCTGCCAAACCGAGCCTTGCGCATCGTTCTCACTACTGAGCAAATCGGCCCAGTCCAGATAGCGACCTTTGATTCGAGCCAGCTCTACCCTGGCTTCCGAACCACCCAGCAGCTCATCGAGAATAATCAATGCAGGCACTACGCCGTTTAGGTGGAGTACGGCCCGTATGCGCTCTCGATACAGGGCCCAGGTATGTATGCCGGTGGTAGTAAAAATAGTGTTATAAAATCTTAGGTTGCCATCACAAGTTAATCATTAGTTTCCAATTACCTTCGCACCTTATGAATGTTTCCGCTTTCATAGCCAGACGGGTTACGGCATCGGGTGGGCGATCGTTTTCGCGCCTCATCATCCGTATTGCCATTGCGGCGGTGGCCCTTTCGCTCACGGTCATGATCGTAGCAACGGCCATGATGTCGGGCTTCAAGCAGGAGATCTCGAGCAAGATTTTCGGCTTCTGGGGGCACGTACACATCACCCATGGCTCTGCCAGCTTCAGCATCATGGACAATATGGAATACCCCATAAGCCGTAATAATGGATACTACGAAAGTCTCGACACCATCGGCCGCCGTGATGTGACCTGGTACGAGTTCAAAAACGGCCGCGAGATCAAGCACGAGGGCATGACCAAAGGCGGTATCCGCCACGTGCAGGAATACGCCGTCATGCCCACCGTTATGCTGGCCGAAGACTCGCTCGGTATAGAAATGGAAGGCATGCTATTGAAGGGTATCGGCACGGACTTCGACTGGCCTTCCTTCAAACAATATCTGGAAGAAGGAGACTCCCTTGTCATACATCCGGATAGCACCTCCCGCCAAATTTTCATCTCCAGAGAAACGGCCGACCGACTCCGATTAAAACTCGGCAATAAAGTAGAGCTCAACTTTCTGCGCCCGGATGGTCCTGCCCTAGTACGGGTACTGGAAGTAGTGGGCATCTATAAAACGGGCCTGTCTGAATTCGACCGCCAGTTTGCGCTGGTCGACATCAAGCAAATTCAGCGGCTACTCGGCTGGGCACCCGATCAGGTCGGTGGCTACGAGGTCTTCCTCGACGATGTAGACGATGTAGACGCCTTTGCCGAACACCTTCAATACGAGGAGAATATCTTACCCAGCGACATTTACGCTGAAGCCATCTCGCAAAAGGAAAGTGCCCTTTTCAACTGGCTCGACATTCAAGACTATAACCAGATCATCATACTCACCCTGATGATCATCGTAGCCATCATCAATATGGTGACCGTGCTGCTTATCCTGATACTAGAGCGCACCCAAATGGTCGGCACCCTCAAGGCACTGGGCCAAAGTAACTGGGGCATTCAGCGCATCTTTTTGTACTACGCAGGCTACATTATGCTATTCGGCTTGCTGTGGGGCAATATCATCGGGCTGGGGCTTTGCTGGTTGCAGAAGAGTACGGGTATCATTCGCCTCGATGAGGCGAGCTACTACCTGGCCGTCGCCCCCATCGCTATCAATTGGTGGACGGTGCTGGCGCTCAATGTGGGTACACTGGTGATTACCTTGGTGGTGTTGATCTTGCCTTCGCTGTGGGTGGGGCGGATCGATGCGGTTAAGGCATTGCGGTTTAGGTAGGATTTCTACGAATAAATGATGGTTTTAATTCGCCTCGGATGGGCGCGAATTGAACGGATAAAACGGATTTTAATGTAGGTAACTAGCTCCATTAAAGTCTAGTACTGATCCCGTTCCCCACTCGGCGTCTTTACTGGCTAACCAGAGGATAGCGCGAGCGACTTCCTCGGTAGTAGCGACCCGGTTGAGTGGGCTTTGGGCGCGCACGGCGTCTCCGGCTTCGCCCTGTAAGTGCGGGCGGGCCATGGCCGTTTCGATAAAGCCGGGTGCCAGGGCGTGCACGCGTATGTGGTGCGGTCCTAATTCTTGTGCCAGTGATTGCGAGAGGGCGTGCAGACCGGCTTTGGAAGCGCCATAGCCGACTTGTCCCGCTTCACCTCGCCAGGCACCGCGGCTCCCTACGTTGATGATCACACCCGGCTGCTTATTGGCGACCCAGTGGTTGGCGATGGTTCGACAAGCTTCGGCGGGAGCCATTAGGTTGAGTTGCAGGGTTTCATTGAAAATGCGCGCCCATTCCTCGCTGGGTGTGTCTAAAACGGGGTGTTTTACAAATTGGCCGGCATTGTTGACCAGCACATCCAACTTACCCAGTTTGGCGAGGGCGGCTTCTACCAATTGTTTGGCGTTTTTGTACTTCCGCAGGTCGGCACCCAGCAGGCAATGGCCGGCACCTTCCAATTGCTGTACCGTCTCTTCTCCACCCGCTCGATCGGCCCCATAGTGCACGCATACCCGCGCGCCCGAACGAGCAAATGCAAGGGCCGCAGCTCGCCCCACGCCCTTACTTGCTCCGGTAATTAAGACGGCTTTACCACTGTAGTCAAATGTTATCATGCTGCAAAAGTATTGGGTAGAAAATACTTTTTAAGGGCGATGAAGGTTTATATAATCGTATCTATTCAAGCTGCCGTTCGATCCCCTCATCCCCAGCCCTTGGCTAAGTAAATGGGACCCTTGACCCATTTACCGCTCAGGAGAAGGGAGACTGCTAAACAAATTGCAGTGCTCATTCTTGGAATAAGGATTCTATGTTTAAGCAAACTAAAGTAAAATAATCAGAAGTTTACGTTTATGTAATCTAGCCTGACTAATAATACAAAGAGCAACGATCATATTAAAGACTTCAATCACACTGATACCAAGAGCAGCGATCTTCCCTCTCCCCGAAGGCGTACTTTGGGGTAGGGGCCCTAAAGATAAGCAGGGATAGGGTGAGGGGGTTCCATTCGTTTACTTAAAATAATTAAACAAAAAGAGATGCAAAAAATCGCTAAAATTTTATGTCTGGCATCTTTTATAAGTCTATATACTAGTCAGGTATTGGCCCAGTCCCAACCCCTCTCCGATGAAGCCTTCGCTTTCATCAAAAGCAAGGAAGACTCCATGGCCTTTTATGCATATGCGCTCCTGCACGATAGCACGGCCGAAGAGCGATTTTTGGCTTGCCGCGAGCTTATACCATCTTTAGTCGAGAGCCTCAAGCAGTCCAACTCTTTTCAATACGACTTCGAGCGATTGGGGCAGCATGTGTCCATTCAATACCCAGCCGATAGCTCGTTTCGCATTTTTACCTGGCAGCTGCACGTCAGTGCCGAAGAGTACAGGTACTACGGAGCCATACAACTCAATAATACCGAGCTTAAGCTCTTCCCACTGATCGACCGATCTTTCGAGCTGCCCGAAGAGGAAATTCAAAATATGCCTCTGAGTCCCGATCGTTGGTATGGCAACGTAGTCTACGACATTCAAACTGTGGAAAATGAAAATGGGGAGTCTTACTACTTGCTTTACGGGGCCGACACCTATAGCGCATACCGAAGACGGAAGCTGCTCGATGTGCTGCAATTCAACGATGATAAAGCCGTTTTCGGCAAACCTATCTTTCCAGCTACGCCCGGATCACTTCCTCGCCACCGGCTGGTATTGGAGTATAGCGCAGCTGTTTCTGTCACCCTCCGCTACGATACCGATCTCGAACAAATCATGATGGATCATCTCATTATGGTCGAAGGCCCCCACGGTGAAGGGCCGGTCTTCGTACCCGATGGCAGCTACGAAGCCTTCAAACTCGAAAACGATGGCAATTGGAGTTACGTAGAAAAAGTCTTCGACCACATATACGAAGAGGCACCCCGCGAGCAGCCTACCTCCACCAATGCAAAAGATCGAGATATATTTGGTAGGCCAAGAGGATAAAACAGCATTTTCTGCCTTCGGCAGAAAATACACCGAATTACCAATCTTCAGTAAAGGCTTTATTGATAATCTGCTCGGTCACCACGTCGAGTATGTTCACAATCGCATCTGTCTCGATATCCCTTAGGGCCACGTCGCCAGGAAAAGGCTCCTGCCACGAAAAATTAGACTTCCAAACCTGAGGCTCTTCCGCTTTCAGGTTAATATACTCTACAGCTGTATTGATGGTCAGCACATTCTGGCGGGTGAACTCTCCTGCCTGCGGTGCTTCCGAGGTTACCCGGTAGTCGACTAAGGTTCCCTTGAACTCCAGGTCCGCATCATTCCTGTTGTTGACGATTCTCAGGCGGGCCTGGTTTTGCAATTTTTCCTTCAAGGCCTCTGCTGCCTGAATCGCTAAAGTCGGCGGGTGTGCCGTTCTGATGTTATTGTCGAATATGTCTACAAATACGGTCTCCGCCCCAGTCGGTAGTGCAATGCCCCGGCAACTGTAGCACTGTGTGAAGAGAAGTACGACAAGCAAGGTAGATAAGGCAGTAAGGCTTTTTTGGCGTAAGATCATGGGTACAAATTTAAAGGTTGTTTCTCATTTTTTACCTTCGTACTCGATAATGAAAGAGGTCTTAAATACCATCTACAATCAGCAATTTCTTTCCGAACAAATAGCTTACGAAACGATGTGCGCTATGGGTAAAGGCGAAGTAGCAGAAGCTCAAATAGCCGCCTTGGTTTCGGCCCTCAATATGCGCCCGTTGCACGTAGATGAGCTGGCTGGTTTCAGGCGTGCCATGCTCGAATTGGCTACTCCCATAGACCTGGAGGGAAGAACCACCATAGACATCGTAGGTACCGGCGGCGATGGTAAAAACACTTTCAACATCAGTACGCTCTCTTGTGTGGTCGTGGCCGGTGCCGGATATGCCGTGACCAAACACGGCAGCTATGGCGTGAGCAGCAGCGTAGGCAGCAGCGATGTGCTGATAGAGATGGGGTACCAATTTACCAACGAGCGCGACGAGCTACTCAAGAGGCTGGATCGCTGCGGAATCGTTTTCTTGCACGCCCCCCTATTTCACCCGGCTATGAAACAAGTCGTACCTACCCGTAAGGCCCTTCAGGTCAAGACCTTTTTCAATGTAATGGGGCCGCTCATCAATCCGGCCAAACCGGCTTATCAGCTCTTCGGCACTTTTAGCCTGGGCTTAGCACGGACCTATCAGTATCTACTTCAAAATGAGCAGGAGCGACGCTACCGCATCATACACGCCCGCGATGGCTACGACGAAGTCAGCCTGACGGGTGCCACCGAAATACGCGACCAAAGCGGTCAATCGGTCCTCGACCCAAAGGACTTCGGCCTCTCCCCCACCCGACCCGAATCTCTCCACGGCGGAGATACAGCCGCCGAGGGAGCTGCTATTTTCCAATCCGTACTGGAAAATCGTGCGACTCAAGCGCAGCTCGATGTCGTTTGCGCCAATGCCGCGCTGGCCATTCAGCTGTTTAAGCCTACTCAAGGCCTAAAAGACTGCGTAGCTGAAGCCAGAGAAAGTGTGGAGAGTGGAAGAGCGAAAAAAGTTTGGGAGAAGTTGTTGACTACTTAGGTGCCGAAGGCACCTAAGTAGTCAACAATTTATTTCTTTATTACCCGCTTCACAGCAACACCTCCATCTTCATCAGTAGCTTGGAGGATGTAGGTAGCAGCGGGGAGGTCTTCGGCAGAAAGCGTAAGCTTGCCACCTGCGGAAGTCCTCATTCTAGGCCATGACTTTACGGTGCGACCATCGGTAGTTTGCAATTCTAAGGCCCACTCGCCATCGGGCAGTCCATTCAATGTGAGCGACTGCTCAAAAGGATTGGGCGATACTTGCCAGTCGATGTCAAGGATGTTGTTGCGGGTCGAGTTGAGCTCTGCACAGCCAAGGTCGATCTTGAATCCTGGATAAGTGATCGAACTATTGCTAAGAAAAATAAGACTTATATCGCTTGTCTCGAATATTTCCGTAAACGGGGAAAAAGTACCGCTATACTCTTCTAGGAAAACAGGGTCTTGCCCAGAATTATCAAAGATGTAGAGATGATCAGCCGATGGTTCTACAGACAACTCATTGAAATCGAGCCGAATATTTCGATTTTCATCATTACTGATATTTAAGGTAGAATTAATGCCGTTTGAATAATTACCATTCGGACCACCGTCATCATAAATAGGCCTAGGTTCACAACCAAAAGACTGGGGTCTTTTGGCCGACAAACTCACCTTATACCTCTACCTTCGCCTCGTGCAAAGCTTGCCCCACTCATTTCTGGCTATAGAAGGCAATATCGGAGCCGGTAAGACCACCTTGGCCAAGCTGCTGAGTGAGCGATTCGACAGGCGGCTCATCTTGGAGCAGTTTAGCGACAATCCGTTCTTGCCCTATTTCTACAAGAACCCGGAGCGATACGCCTTTCCCGTCGAATTGTTTTTTATGACCGAGCGGCACAAGCAGTTGCAGAACGAGCTGACTCAAACCGAACTGTTCTCCCAAGGCGTAGTGGCCGACTATTTTTTCGTGAAGACGCTGCTCTTTGCCAAAAACAATCTGGAAGACGAGGAATATCGGCTGTTTTCGAGGCTGTATCACGTGCTGAATGCAGGCTTTACCCAACCCGACCTTTTGGTGTATTTGCACCGGCCGGTAGAGGTGTTGCAGGCGCAGATAGCCAGCCGAGGCCGCGCGTACGAGCAAGATATAGCCGACGACTACCTGCTGGGAATCCAACGGTCTTACCTTCAGTATTTCAGAACGCAGAAGGACCGCCCCGTGCTAGTACTCGAGCTGGAGGATGCGGACTTTTTGCGCGACTCAAAAGTGCTGGACTGGATATTGGAACAGTTATTCGATACGTTTCCAAAGGGGTACCACCAAAGAAAGATCGAAGAACATTGACCTTCCCTTAATTTTAAATCTCAGCGAAATATGATTCGACTATACGGCCTATTGATTTTGCTTTTCCTAGCAAGCTGCGGCTCAGAAGATTCAACCGACAATAGCAGCATGTCAGACGATGGGGAACGCGAAAACGATCTACCAGCGCCTGCCGGCCTTGCGTCAGCAGGCGGGGAAGTGCAAAAAGAAGAAACCCCACCTCGCTTTGCTGTAGACGTATTGGACGAAAGAGGAGAGGGTATCTTCGGTTTTCCACCTGAGATCGATACGCTTTTTGGAGGCATGAGCTGGTCTGAAGGTCCACTTTGGTTACCAAAGCAGCAGATGATCATTTGCTCGGATGTGCCCAATAACCACATCTTAAGTTGGCGGGAAGGCGAGGGCAAAAAGGTGTGGCTGGCCAATAGTGGTATAGATGGTTCGACCGATAGCCCCGAGCCCGGATCTAATGGGCTGATACTGGATAGCGATGGGCGATTGGTGGCGTGCAGACACGGTAGCCGACAAGTGGCCCGGCTGCTTTCGCCCCTAGATGATCCCATAGCCGAATGGGAGGTTCTAGCCGATAATTTTAGGGGCAGAAAACTGAATAGCCCTAATGATCTGGTTTACGATTCGACCGGTCAGTTGTACTTTACCGATCCGCCTTATGGGCTGGCCGGGCAAGACGACGACCCCACCAAAGAGATGGATTTTAATGGCGTTTACCGTATTGGTCAATCTGGCGATCTGGAGTTGTTGACTTCAGACTTGCGCAGGCCGAATGGTATAGCCCTCAGCCCGGATGGCCGCACGCTCTATATCGCAAACAGCGATGCCGAAGAGGCCATTATTATCGCTTACGAATTGGATATTGGCGGTCAGCTGAGTGCCATCTCATGGACGCTCGACCTGACTCACCGAACGACAGAGTTGCCCGGCCTACCCGATGGGCTGGAGGTAGCTCAAAACGGGCAAATATTCGCTACTGGCCCAGGTGGTGTATGGGTGATAGACCCCGATGGTACGCCTTTGGTACGCCTATCGACAGGCTACCCCATCTCGAATGTGGAACTAGATGCCGAAGAGGAATATCTATATATGACCAGCGACCCGTACCTTGTGCGCGCAAAATTGGCCTCACGACTATGATCCCCATTAACGAAGAGCAGATCACCGAAATAGCAACCGCCGTTAGGCGTGGAAAGGACGTGTATGTGCATCGCGAGCACGGTCGCGTACTCGTGGCCGACGACCCCGAGCGCAATCTGCAAGCCGACCCCGAAGTTTTTGAAATTATCATGCAAACCGTTTCTACCGACGAAGAGAGCTATCTGCATATAGAGCGGCTCTCGGCAGAAGCAGCCCTCGATATTATGCGCGCTTTCGTAGACCGGGTTCGCAATCAGGAGCTATGGCAGGCACTGAGCTATGCGCTGAAACGCCCTCGTCCCTTTCAGACGTTTAAGGGCGAACTGAGGCGATACCCTAAAAGCTATGAACGCTGGCGTGGCTTTCGACAAAAGAGGTATGAATCCTATGTGCGCCGCAAATTAGAATCAGACACCCTGGAGACCGAATAGATGACGAATGCATCCGCTGTGGTACTGGCCTACTCGGCAGAAGACCAAGACATCGCTTATGCCATAGAAGCCGATCTGAAGGGTTGGCTCGATTGTGTGCACCTGAGCGTAGACCAGGCCAATGAAGGACCGGTACTGGCCGAGCTATTGGCACAAAAACATCGAACTGCTGGTGCTGTCTTACTGCTGGTGAGCGATACTTTCATCCGCAATCCGAATGCAATGCTCGATGGCATACAGTTGATGCAAATGGGCAACCAACTGATGCCGGTTATGCTGGAGGGACCATCGGCAGGTAGTGATGCGCCTGAGTCTCTGATCGATAAGCAGATTCAGATCATGCAGTACTTCGGCTACTGGCAAAATCGGTATCTGGATCTGCGCCGACAAGCAAAGGAATTCAGCGAAACTGCAGGTGAAGATTTCGATCGCTACTACCGCAAGATCAGAGATATAAGCAGCTCGGTTAATGATGTATTGCACCAGATGAAGGATGATCCCTGGCGCAGAAGTTTGGCGGAGTTGCGTGTAGATAGCTACCGTCAGCTTTTCATCTGGCTGGAGAAGACCGATCTCTGGAAGTCGTATGCAACGTCTGCCCCGACACAGGTCGAACCCAAAAAGCCAGAGTCCGCACCACCCACCGAGGAGCTCCCAAGCGCAGAGGAAGTAAAGCCCGCCGAAGAACAACTACCCACTGAAGAGGTACCTATCACCGAACCTGAGCCAGCTACTGAACCTGTCGAGCTCGAAGATGAGGCGCAGCCATCTGAAATCGCTCTGCCTGCTGCTGGGCCAGAAGAGCAGCCGAAAATAGTAACTACCAATATAGAGATCGACGAGCTGACTCAGGCGCTGACCTGGGTTCAGAATGCCTGGCAGATGGTCGAGCAAGGCGACACGGATTCAGCTGTTGCCCTGCTGGAGACCGGCCGCGAGGCTATGCCCGACCAAAGCGATTTGCAGTATCACCTGGCCCTGATGCTCGCTACCGAAAGACAAGACGCTAAAGGCGCCCGCCGCGAGATAGATAACTTGCTGGACAAGTCACCCAATCAGCCCGATGCCCTCTTCCTGAGCGGTGAGCTATACGAAGCATCTGGCGACCATGCCAGTGCGCTCGACCAATGGGAGACCTTGGCCGACTTCGATGCCGACTATCCCGATTTGGCTTACCGCATCGGCAATTTGCTATTTGCTCACTACCCGGAGCGACAATATGACGCAGCTACCTGGCTGAAAATGGCTATCAAAGCCGATCCAGAAGCGGTAGATGCCCGATTCAACTACGCCTTGCTCTGCGCTAATGAGCTAGAGCAACCCAAGCGAGCCATTAAGGAGCTTCGCATTGTGACCGACCAGCAGCCGACCAATGCCGCCGCACAGTTTCAGCTGGCCGAATTGCTACGCGACCAAGGCGAGCTGGATTTAGCCAGAGCGGCCTACCTGCGCGCCCGTGAGCTAGATGGCACCTATGCGACCGATGGCAACGAGGCTTCTTTCAACCAGTCTACACTGGTGCAACAGGCCGAGCTCGACACACAGCGAGCGGCTTACGAATCCAAACTGGCCGAGCAACAAGCTGAATATCAAGCCAAATACGAAGCACTCAAACAGCAGGTCGAAGAACTGCAAGCCGAGCTCAAAGAAGATCAAGATAATCTGGATAAGCTGAGCCTGGAAATGATGCGCATTGCCGAAACCGAGAAAACGGGCGAAGGGCAGATCGCCCTCATTTCAGGTGCTACCTCCGGCATTGGAAAGGCCACGGCTACAAGATTAGCAGAGGCCGGATACAAACTCATACTGACTGGCCGCCGACAAGAACGATTAGAAGAGCTGGCTGCAGAGCTTAAATCAGAATACGAGACCGAATCTCAGTTGTTGGTCTTCGATGTCAGAGAGCGGGCAGCTACTCGGGAGGCTATCGAAGGGCTTCCCGAAGAATGGAAAGCCATCGATCTGCTCATCAACAATGCAGGTAAGGCTAAAGGGCTTGCTCCCATACACGAGGGCGATCTCGATCATTGGGATGAAATGATCGACACCAATCTGCGCGGACTGCTGTACCTGACGCGGGCAGTTAGCCCGGGTATGGTGGCGCGCAAGCGTGGTTTTATCGTAAATGTTTGCTCTACCGCCGGTAAGGAAGTCTACCCTAAAGGCAATGTCTACAATGCCTCCAAGTATGCCGTAGATGCCCTGACACACGCCATGCGCTTAGACTTGGTCGAGCACGGCATACGCGTTGGGCAGATATGTCCTGCTCATGTGGAGGAGACGGAATTTGCCCTGGTTCGATTCGATGGAGATGAGGAAAAGGCGAAGATTTATGAAGACTTTCAGCCCCTCAGCAGCCCAGATGTGGCCGAGGCCATCTACTTTATGGTCAGCCAACCAGGGCACGTCAACGTGCTCGATATGGTGCTACAGGGTAAGCAGCAAGCCAGTTCTACAGTCATTGATCGTTCGGGGAGGGCGGAAGCTAACGAATCAAAAGACCTCGCGTAGTACGCTTAGGCTATTGATCTCGCCTAAACTTTCGATCTGGTGCCTATACATATGGAGTACGGCGTCGAGCAGCTCATTACGTGTTTTTCGATTTATACCCAGCTGAGCGATCTCTTCTCTCTGGCAGACCAAAAAACTATATAAAGCTGCAGATAATTCTTCGGTCAAGTAATCGGGGTGATTCGGTGGATGAGCCACGAATGCACACCTGCGCAAGTCTAAAAAAGGAAGACGCTCACTCCAACTACCCATCGGCAAAAAACCCAGATAGACCGTGAGGCCGAGCAGATAATGAATATGATAATTGGCCACGGGCTGCTCGGTAGTGTCGAGAAAGGTAAAGCTCTGAAAGATGTAGTCGAATAGGGATTCGTTGGCCTCGGCTTCCCGAACCGATTTTCGGGTCATCTCCAGAATAAATAGTCCGAGGGTGCCGCGCTTCAAATCGAATGGAATCTGCCGATACGGCTGCGCCAGTCTTACTTCTTTTAGCCGATTGAGGTCTCGATCTTCCCGCTCGTAGGCAACAATGTCAACCAGATTCATCACCTGAAGCATATTGGCTGGTGTTCGGGCCTTGGCCTTTCGTACCCCATTGATCAAATACTTCCGAAGCCCGTGGGTACGCGTGTATACTTCGAGAATGAGGGAGGTTTCTCGGTAATTAAATGTCTTGAATACTATTCCTTGTGTTGAAATTAGCAAATCAGAGGGTAGTGATTAGGTCTATGTTTTGGAGCCTGACTTGGGATAGGGTATTTCCTAGTGCTTATATACTAAGTGATGAGAATCTTGCTTCAAAACATTCTCGGGACAAGATACTTCTTATTGCTCATGGACTAAGTGATGAGGATCCTACTAATCACTCTTCACTCCTCATACTTCCTTTCCTTTTCCGGGCTTAGTGTTGCCTAAATATCGGATGTAGCCATCAATCAATCGACGGCAGTTTTGATAGTGGTCATTTTCAAATTTGCGCAAATCCTCTTTTGTGATATAGCCCTCGTCGAGTGCCACATGAAAATGCTCTAACGTTTCCTCCAGAGAACCGCGAGCGATACGGCAGAACCTGATATTTTCTTTGTAATAAAACCGTCCATGCCCTTCGGCAATATTAGCTGCAACCGATCTGGAGGACCTTATTATTTGATCTAATAGCGTATATTTTTCAGATGAAGGCAGCTTTTTACGCATGACTTTGCTTACAAACTGACGCAGTTCCCTAGCCTTTTTATAAGTATTCAATTCCGTAAAACCTCTATGACTCGGCTGGCTCAATTTGCTGGTTTATGATGTCTGTAAATCTACAAGAAATCACCCAAAAGCACAAGACTAATCACTAATCCCCCAAACACTAGCAACCAAATAGTCAACCCCAGCAAAGCCCAAAAGCATAAGACTAATCACTAATCCCCTAAATACCAGCAAACAAATAGTCAACTCAGCCAAAGCCCAAAAGCACAAGACTAATCACTAATCCCCCAAATACCAGCAAACAAATAGTCAACCCCAGCAAAGCCCAAAAGCACAAGACTAATCACTAATCCCCTAAATACCAGCAAACAAATAGTCAACCCCAGCAAAGTCCAAAAGCACAAGACTAATCACTTCAAAAAATCAAATAGTCAACCCCAGCAAAGTCCAAAAGCATAAGACTAATCACTTCCCATTCCCCAAAGCAATCAAATTCGCAAATAACCGATATGCCCCCGGCACCCCTGCCGGCAACTCCCGAAAAAAGCTATAGCCCGTATACACATAGTGTCCCTTGCCGTACTCGGCTACCAGGAGACCACCGTTGCGCTTGGGCTCGCCAGGGTCGTTGCTGGACAAAATAGGCGTGTAATCTTTACTCCATTCATTCGGGAAATACAAACCGCGTTCCTGCACCCAGCCCTCGAAATCAGCAGAAGTGATCTGGTTGGGCGTAGTTATGACTGGGTGCTTAGGTTCTAAAATCCGCACTTCGGCCTCTTCGACCGTAACGCGATCGCGACTGAGGGTGAGCGGGAAAGGCGCGATCTCTTCTTGCGGTATTTTGAGCCGCCAAGTCGTGTTGTACTGTACGATAAGGGTTCCGCCTTGCTCGGCATAGGCCAATAGTCTGGGGTTGTAATTGGCCATGCGCTCCAGAGTATTATAGGCACGAACGCCCACTACGATCGCATCATATGTACTAAGGTCACCGCTGCTTAACTCTTCGTCTTCGAGTAGGGTGACATCGTAGCCAATTTGGCGGAGGGCAGCGGGGATTTCGTCTCCGGCACCCATCACGTAGCCGATATTTTGGCCACGGGTCTCCAGATCGAGCTTGACGACGGGTACCGAGGCATCCAGTACCGCATACTGAGTCGGAATGTGGTCGTGCTCGATGACGACCAGCCTGTCGGTATAGCTCTCCTCACCGATTTCCAAGAGCGGAACAATCATACCTTCGCTGGCCCCACTAGGTGGCGTAAGCTCGAAACGGAAGACGGCCTCCTCGCCCTTCCTGGTAAAATCTACTGCATACTTTTCAGGCTTTACGCTCCAGGTATCGGGATGGCAAAGTTGCAACTCGCCAGATATACCCGCCCGACCAGCGGCGACTTTCACCTCTACCACTTGAGCCGCCTGGTCGGGAAATAAGAAAGAGGAAGATTTAACTTCTACACTAGCCTGCGGCAAAACCTCGAAAGGCTGAAAGACTTCGCCATCTACCGGGTCGGTTTTGGAAAAGCGGACGGGGCGATTGAAAATCAACTCGTATTCCGTGCCATCATGCTCGATACCGAGGCGTACGAATGCTACAAAAGGATCGTCGGATTCTCCCTTACCTCTTTGCCGCTGATCGCTCACGGTATACACACCTAGTTCCCAGGGTTCCTGCAACCAATAAGGGCTGGAATATGGCTGATCTTCTGGTATGCGACCATCCAGATCTATTTTAACAGGCTCGTATTTGATCACTTCAGATTTCAGCGTGTCCAGGTCGACTAATGGCTGCATAGATCTGATATCGACCAATGCAGCGGCTGTCAATCTAACGGCCACATCTGACCGGTTAGTTACTTCCAGGTCTACCTTCAAAGAATCGCCGGGTACAGCGTAAGTCTCTTCGACCGTAGCGGATACATACAAGCCCATAGCTGAAACGATGAGTTCATCTAGGGCTTTCATCTTCGATTCGACAAACCGGCTCTTGGGTAGGTCTTCCAACATCAACTTGACACCTAACAACTTAGGTACACTCGCAGCTGGATTGCCCAAATTGTAATCGGCCTCGATCTGAGCCAGGGCTTCTCCAATTTTCGCGCCACCTTCTATTCGTGCCCAACTCATCTCGATCCCGGCAAAAGGATCGTCGTTTTCACCTTTACTATCGCCGGCCAGTAGCTCTAGCTGCTCGGTATAGTTGTCGCGGCGGCCGCTGCTACCGAAGCCTTGGCTTTTGTGCATAGAGCGCGAGCGGGCGGCGATCTCGGCCACGCTTTCGCCACGCTCGGGCAGGTAGGTACCCATACCCACTTCTATCAAATTTTCGGGCACGATATTCTCGGCCAAATCGCGACGCCAGGTGTAGGCGTTCCAATAGATGCGCTTGGTTTGCCAAGGCTCTACATATTTTAGCTGTTCAGGAAAAGCCTCCGGGTCAGCGGCCAGCTCGAAGGCTTCCAGGCCCAATATGCCCGATGCCGTATGGTGGCCGTGGGTCGTGCCCGGCGCGCGCGGATCAAATCGCAGCACGATCACATCGGGCCGCCACTGGCGAATGACCCAAACCACATCGGCCAGTACCGAGTCGCGCGCCCAGATGTTGAAGGTCTCATCGGGGTGCTTGCTATAGCCGAAATCATTGGCGCGGGAAAAAAATTGCTTGCCGCCATCTATGCGGCGGGCAGCGAGTAACTCTTGGGTACGAGTCAGGCCCAACAGCTCGCGTATATCGCTCGCGATGAGGTTTTGACCACCGTCTCCTCTGGTCAAGGACAAATAAGCCGTCTCTACCTTCTCCACATTCGATAGGTGGCTGATCAGGCGGGTATTCTCATCGTCGGGGTGAGCGGCTATGTAGAGGGCCGAGCCAAGTACTTGCAGCTTCTGAATTCCCGCATAAATTTCTGCTGAATTGAGGCGTGGCGGTGCTTGAGCGTTTGTTATTTGCAGACTTGCGCAGGTAGAAACCACTGCAAGTAATAGTGAGCGTAGTACGTAATTCACAAAAAAAGAATAAGATTAATGCAGATCGAATCGGCAGCTGCCGGTTCGACCTATATCAACATGAATAAAAAATTAAGGTTGCCCTACTCCGCATCGGGATACATCGCCTTGAAGGCCAGATAAACCCCATTGCTCCAGCCGAAACCATCTTGTACAGGGTACTCTCCTCCACCCGCTTCCAGGCTCAGGTCGTAGACATTGTACTTCTCGACCATTTTGTTGACGTTTTCGTAGACGCGCTCGTTATTGGCCATCCAGCGGGTGGCGATTTGGCGGGCCAGCTCACTTTCGCCATAGTTTTGTAAACCGAGAACGGCCATGTATTGCAGGTTGGGCCAGCCGTTGGGCGCATCCCACTGTTGGCCGGTTTCAGATAAGGTGGCAGGTAAGCCACCTGGCGATAGAAAGTCGCGCTCGATGTTGACAGCCACTGTTGCTGCCTGCTCTTCTCCTGCCGCCCGTACAGCCAGTGGAAACAAGGACGCTAAAGAAATTCGGCCAGTGTGCGTAGTATCCGACCAGCGGAAGTCCTCATAATAACCCGACTCCGAGTTGTAGAGATATTTATTGATCGACTCTTTTCTGATTTCGTATCGCCTTTTATACTCGGCTGATTTTTCTGTATCGCCGTACATATCGTAACCCAATTCCAGATTTAATTCCAGTTCCAGCAGCAAGCTATTCAGGTCCGGTGGCACGATATCGGTCGTTTCGATGGTGTGCATGTTTTGGCCATCTGCAAACCAGCGGCTGCTGTAATCCCAGCCCGACTCGGCGCCCGAGCGGATGTGGCGGGCCACGGTAGCAGCATCCCTTCCTCGACTGACTGCCTCTTCTATGGTTTCCACATCTTCCTTATAGCTTTCTGCCCTGGGGTAATCGCCGCGGTCGTAATAGCGGTTGAGCATGCTGCCGTCGGGCATGCGTACGCAGTGCAAATTGGCGGGATTGGCCTCGGTCAGTTCATCTTCACCGAGCATCCACCAGCGATACTCGGCCTCCATGGCGGGTAAATTTTTCAACATAATTTCCTGATCGCCTTTCTCTATTGCCAGCAGTTCTACCATCATGCTAAAGAAGGGCGGCTGCGAGCGCGTCAGATAATAGTTTCTGTTGCCATTAGGTATAAAACCGACCGTTTCGATGAGGTAGGCAAAATTATCGACCATGTTCTCAGCCATATCCAGCTGACCGCTTTCGATCAGGCCCAGCATGGTGAAATAACTATCCCAATAGTAAATCTCCCGAAATCGGCCGCCCGGCACGATATAATCATTGGGCAGGGGTATGAGGCTACTGGCATTGTCTGCCTCATCGTCGGCTTGCCGGGTCAAGACCGGCCACAGGCTATTGATATGCTCCACGATGCTCCGATCCGGATCGGACTGAAAGCCACCCGCTGGTTTTGGTGGCAGATCGAAGTGCTCGTGTACGAAAAGCTCCAAATCGAAGAATCCAGTCTTATTCGTGGCTGTCTCATAAGCCCGCATAATGCTGTCTGGCGACACCTTGGGTACCACATCTACAAAGGTCTTTCCGTCTGGAAAAAGTCGCCCCATTTGTATCTGCCTGAATAGTGGCCCGTATAACTCATTGGGCGGCTGCGGAATCTCTACATCGGCCTGTTGTGCCGACTCAATTTGATCAAGAGGTGGGTCTTGCTTGCAAGCGAAGAAGAACAAAAGAAAAAGTAGAAAACTGTATTTCATGGAGCAATGATAGAAAAGAGTTGCTTTCCCTGAAAAATCTACAAGATTTTTTAGGGAAAGCAGTTACTATCCTTGCTTGTTGAGTAATCTTTCCTTCCGCTGCGCAAACTCTCTTTCAGTCAGCAGCCCCCGCTCGCGCAAATCGCCCAACTTGGTCAATTTGTCGAGCAGCTCATCGGTGGCTTCCACGGCCATGATCGGGCTATTGAGTTCCATGAGCTCCATTTCAGGCTCAGGTGCAGAAACGGTGTGATCGTGCCGATGGTCTCTGCGGCGATAGTTATTGGCCACAAAATCATCATAGGAAGGCTGAGCCCGTAGCCACTCCAGTGCCGGGTGCGTACTTATTCGATCCATGACCGTCAGACCGTGACTGACCGAAAGCTCTAAATGGTGCAAGGCCGCAATGGCATCATGCAAACTAGAATGGCAACAAGCCAGATTAAAATGCAGCTTAGGATCGGTCGGGGCCACCTTGAGTGCATCTTGAAATGCATCGATGGCCAGATCGTAATCGCCCGACTTGAAGTAAGTGATACCCTCGCGCTTCAGCTCTTGTACATCGCCATGATCGAGTGGCCGATCGTAGCTTATCTGGTTTCGCTTGGCTCCACCATTAAAGTGCTCGTCGAATCGCTCTTCGGGCATAAAAAAGAAAAGCAAAGCCGAGATGAAAGGAACGATGCAGGTTACCGCCAGCAAAATGCCAAAGAGAATACTTCCATTACCATTAGCTACAGATGTCAAAAAAACAAACGTCCAGAACGCCGCAATCTGCCCAACAGCCCGCAATCTACGCCCGAGATAAAAATCGTGCGCACCAAAAATTCCGAGAAATAAGGCTAAAAAACCGGCTACGTATTTATTGTACATCTGCTGGGTTTAATGGCTGAAAATAAGGACTTCCGCAGGTAGGGGCCTAGCTTGCATCGACTAACGTCGCTATTCCTTCGACAAAAGGATAAACTCGGCTATCGCCTCGCTGGGATAAACTCGCTATCGCGAGTCGGGATTAACTCGGCTTTGCCATCGTTTGGGATAACTCGCTATCGCTCGTTGGGATAAGCTCGGCTATCGCCGTCGCTGGGATGAGCCTCTCTACTTTAAAGCTACTCTCCCATACTTTAGAATCCCGCGACCGAAGGGAGCAATCCCCATTAGGGCGAGAGACCGAGTTTTCCCACGAAGCCGAAGGCGAGTCATCCCCGCGACCGATAGGGAGCTAATCACGCGAGGGGCCAAAAGGCCCAAGTTATCACCACCCCGTTCTATACTCGCGGCTCACGAATTGATTAGCAATATCGACATTGGTCACGCGCATATTTTCGGCATCCCAGAAAAGCTTGGTACGACCCGGTAGCTTGTAGCGGCTGTTGGGATCGTCGGGTGTGGGGATGCGGTGGTTATAAGACCGAATGGCGAGATTGCCCATCAGGATGGCTTCGGTCAGTGGGCCGGCCTTGGCGAAGTGACTGCTGGGCTGGTATCCATTTACGATGCCATTTACCCAGTCCATGGTGTGGGTTGTTTCGACGCGGGCGAGGGTAGGCTCGGGCATGTCGTCTTCCTCATTGCGGGAGAGTGGTAGCAAGCGCGGGTTCTTGCAGTAGACGTCGCTCATTAGCTTGCCTTGGCTGCCGATCATGAGCACGCCGCCGCCCCAATCGCCCATGGGCTCGTCGGAGGCCAGCTCTTCGGGTCGCAGGGGCATGATGCCACCATCCATCCAGACGAGCTCGACGGGTCCCCTACCCTCGCGTTCGGGAAACATGAGGTGTACCTTGCTGGCGGGCGGGCAGCTTTCGGGGGTGTAGTCGGAGTCCCAATTTTGGCTGTAGACCTGGCTCACACTAGCCTCGGCCCAAGTCGGATAGCCTAAGTCGAGCGTATAAAAAGGCCCATCTACCAGGTGGCAGCCCATATCGCCCAGGGCACCGGTGCCGTAGTCCCAGAAGCCGCGCCAGCTGAAGGGCAGGAAGGCCTCGTTGTAGTCTCGGTATTGAGCAGGACCCTGCCAGAGGTCCCAGTTAAGGTGATTGGGCACTTTTTGTTTTTGAGTGGGTATGGGGTTACCCTGCGGCCAGATCGGTCGGTTGGTCCAGACGTAGACCTTTTCGACTTCGCCGATCATACCAGAGTCGTATATTTCCTGAAACTTGCGGATACCATCGCCACTTGCCCCCTGGTTGCCCATTTGCGTAATGAGGTTTGGCTTGGCCTTAGCGGCTTCGGTTAGGGCGCGCACCTCGGCTATGTTATGCGCCATGGGCTTTTCGAGATAGACGTGCTTATCGAGCTCCATGGCTGCCAATCCAATCACGGCATGAGTATGGTCTGGTGTGGAGATAACGACCCCATCGATCTCACTACCCATCTCGTCAAACATCTGGCGGTAGTCGACGAATTTGCGGGCTTTATTTTGCAATTTAAAACCTTCTTTGGCTCGCTTTTGATCGACATCGCAAAGCGCCACGATGTTTTGGCTACTCAGTTCTTTGAGGGCCGAAACGCCCTTACCCCCAACCCCGACAAAGGCCAGATTGACCCGGTCGCTGGGTGCGAGCATGCCTGAACCCGCCACGCAGTATCGAGGCACGATCATAAATCCGAGCGCGGCCGAGCCGGTTTTCTTGATGAATTTTCTTCTACTGTTGTCGTTTTTCTTCTTTGCCTTCATAACGTCGGGCAATATAGGACTTCCGCAGGTGGAATGGTAGAAGTGGGCGTTTGTAAGCCTAGGAATTTGCAGAGTATAAAGCTTGGAAGGCTTCCAAGCTCTTTGAGGCTATCATCTCTACATGTGTTTTTTGCTATTTCCACCTGATACCCTTACGAGTTCACCCTCACCCTCGGTCCCTCTCCCAAAGGGAGAGGGATGACGCGACATGCTCAAATTGCTTCGCAATTTTCGACCAATTTGCTGATTTTTGGCCTGAATCCTTTGACTTTAGACCATGTCGTGGCACCCCTCTCCCCCAGGGGTGAGGTTTACCCATATCTTTATTACAAGATGTCAGCATAAGAATGGAGAGTGTTAAGTCAAAGGATTCAGGCCAAAAATCAGCAAATTGGTCGAAAATTGCGAAGCAATTTGAGCATGTCGCGTCATCC
>JBCCPC010000038.1:0-50339 GCA_039025055.1 Bacteroidota bacterium
AAGGGCGACAACGCCTAAGAGCCGCCATAATCTCAGGTTCATGGGTCGTCAGTTTCTGGGATGGGAAAAATTAAAATATAACGATAATGTGTTTGAGCAGAAGATAGGTTTTGTTGTGGATAATTCTGATAGCGGCGGGTACCCGCCGCTATCATAATTATCCACAACAAAACCTATCTTCTGCTCAAACACATTATCTTTATATTTTAATTTTTCCCATCCCAGAAACTGACGACCCATGAACCTGAGATTATGGCGGCTCTTAGGCGTTGTCGCCCTTGTATTGAGTGCAGGCATTGTTCTACTGACTAAACCAGATAGCCAAACTACCCGAGTTGTCGAACCGCACAGCCATGAGGGTGTACTAAACTGCGGTACCGACGAGCTCATCCGTCAGGCATCGGAAGAACTGATCCTGAAGCAAGAAGAATTAGAGCTTGAATACCAAGCTTGGATGAGAAGCAACAGCTCCCCCTCTAGCTCCCCCGAGGGGGGAGGACGTAGTTTCTTCTCCCCCATCGGGGGAGCCAGAGGGGGAAATCCGCCCCCCTACACCCTCCCCATCGTCTTCCACATCCTCCACAACAACGGCCCCGAAAACATCAGCGATGCCCGCATACAGACCTCGCTCGACCAGCTCAATGCCTCCATGGCCAACATGGGCTACTACGATCAAGGTACGGGGGTGAATACGCAGATTCAGTTTTGCATGGCCGAGCGTACGCCAGATAACATGCCTACGAACGGCATCACCCGCCAGGTCACCCCACTCACCGAGCTTGAAGCTACAGCCGAAGACCTGGCCCTCAAAGACCTGGCCCGCTGGGACACGCGCGCGTACGTGAATGTCTACGTGGTGCGGGAGATATGTGGCCTCGGTTTAGGCTGCGGTGTGGCCGGATACGCTTACTACCCGAGTGCCCACGGTGGTCCTGTCGATGGTATCGTTGTCGAAGCTCGCTGGTTGGGCGATGACGAGGCCGGAAATGCTGTACTCACCCACGAGATCGGTCACTACCTGGGCCTGCGTCACACCTTCGATGGTGGATGTACAAACGATGACTGCCTAATGGACGGCGACAGAGTTTGCGATACGCCGCCCGATAATTCTACAGCCGCCGTGCCCTGTGGCGGCAGTGCCAACACCTGCACGACCGATACCGACAGTGGCTTTGCGACCGACCAGCCCGATATGCACATTAACTACATGGATTATGGTTTTTTCAGTTGCTACTCGGCCCTGACGGCTGGGCAGTCAGACCGCATGCACTTCTTTATCGATGGTGTTCGCGCGAGTCTGCTGGATAGCTACGGCTGTCTACCGCCCTGCCCCAGCCTGGTAACGGCTAGTTTTACTGGATTGCCTGGGGGCGTATTAACTGTAGGCGACGCAGTAAACCTGACCAGCACGAGCACCGGTTCCGCTACCGATAGCTGGCTGGTAGATAACGTATTCCAGTCGAATGGTAGCAACTTCAACTTCACGTTTACAGCCCCAGGCACTTATACAATTACTTTGCAATCTACGAGTGGAAACACGGCCCTGTGCGCCGCCGATGAGCGTACCGTCACCGTCCAGGTCGTTTGCCCTTATGAAGCCGATATAAGTTCCAGCGATCAATTTCCCATAGAGTTCACGAACATTACCTACAGCACGACCGACAATGCCACTTTCTACGAATGGACGGTTGATGGGGTAGTGGTGAGCAACACGGCTACGCTCGACTACAACTTCCCAGGCTCAGGTATCTATGAATTGTGCTTGCGCAAGGGAACGGGTGCCTGCGAGCAGACAAGCTGCCGGACTATTTTTGTCTCTAATGTTTTTCAGCCTTGTAGTGGGGCAACCTTTGCCCAGAACCTGGAATTCGAACTCGGCGATGAGCAGCCACTCATCGATCCATTCTTCAACGCTATGGAATTCGACGGTGCGGATATCGCCATGGCAGGTGGAGCTTCAAATGCCATCTATCTGGCCAAGGTGACGGCTGTCGGCCAGCCGATCTGGAGTCGGCGAATTAATTTTTTGCCACTACCTAACGGTACGGTAGTCGATAATGTACAAGCATACAGTTTCTATATCGATAACGATGGAAATTATCTCGTATGGGGTTCATATGGACCATTATTCAATGGCAAAAACATGCTCATCAAATACGATCCAGTCAACGATCAAGTACTATTCGCCCGTTCGTACGAACTGGAATCGCATTTAGCTTTTAGAGTGGAAGAGCGACCTGGCACCGACGAATATTTTCTAATCAATCAGCAAGTCAGTGGTCTATCATCAGAATGGGGTATGGAGTTCTTTTCTGTAGATAGAAATACAGGAGATTTTATAGGGAGTAGCGTCAATCGCTTCTGGACAGTAGCTGCCGATAGCGTATTGTCGCTCAGAAATGCCCTATGGCATGAAGATCAACTCTTTACCTTAACCAATATTGAAGATGCAGTAACCATAGGAGACGATAGTAAATCTTGTGTTAGTGCTTTCAATGCCAATGGAGCGTTAAACTGGAGTAGAGTGCTGGTTCCAGGAACGGCAATCTCTACGAATGCGGAACCAGAACGACTCTGGGCGGATGAAAATGGAGTTTTGGTCGTAAGCCGTTTTAACACAGGTGCTGCTGGTACCAACCAGGGCCATTTATTGACCAAGTTCGATTTGAATGGCCAGCTAGAATGGCAAGAATCATACTTCATCGGCGCAGGAGATAGCGAAGTATTAGGGGTGCGGTCCTTCCAAGGCGGCTACATTCTCCTGCTTCATTCGGGACTATTTGTCCCATTTGGTGATTTTAGAATGGGGCTGGCTCACTTCAGCGAACAAGGAGAGTTTATCTGGTCTAGAAGCTATGGTGACGACTATGAGTTCAATGAGCTGACTGCCCAGAACCTCCTCACCACCGGCAACAATATTTTTATAATCGGTGGCCGAAATATCAATGCGCTATCAGGTGGGATCGAATTGCAGACATTTCTATACCGTCTGGATGAGTTCGGTGTTTTTCAAGATGAGTGCACACCCGTAGCAGGCTATGGTGTAGACCCTCTACAAGTGATCGCTCCCTGGCAGCCCAGACAGCTACAGGAGAGTACGTCGACGATTACGGAGATAGATGACTTCTACGGTTTGGAGGAGGTATCTTACCTGCCTAATAACTCCTGCAACTCCCCCTGCTTTGAAATCTGCGACAACGGCATAGACGACGACTTCAACGGCGAGACTGACTGCGAAGACGCGGCCCTGGCTCAGACCTGCTGCTGCTTGCCCGGACCGGTGCCGCCCGATCTGACCGACACCATCCTCTGTTCCGATCAGATATTGACGATACGAGCCCCCGAATTGGAAGGCGGCAGCTTTACCTGGTCTACGGGCACACCCGATAGCATACTCCGCATAAACAGCCCGGGCGACTATGCCCTTACCCTCGTCGATAGCTGTGGTCGCGATACGACCGTATCCTTTACCGTAGATTTTATTCCACCCAGCACCCCGCCCGATCTTGGCCCTGACACGATTGTGTGTGCCAATGGCATCACGGAGCTAGATGCCGGTCCGGGATGGACGAGCTATCTGTGGTTTGACCTGTCTAATGAGCAAACAGCTTCGGCCTGGGGTCCTGGCGATTTTTGGGTACAAGTGACCGACAGCTGCGGGCTTTTCTATAGCGATACCATCACTGTAGACGTACAGCCTGCTACCGAAATCGACCTCGGTCCGCCAGACGATACCATTGCTTGCGGCATCGACTCGCTCGAATTCACCGTGCCGCCCATTTACGATCGCTACGAGTGGTTCCCCGTCGGCATCTTCAATTGTAACAACTGCCCAAGCGTACGATTTGCTGCGCCACCACCCGGCGATAGCCTCACCATCTTCGCGCTAGGATATACCGAAGACGGTTGTGCCGCCGGTGATTCGATCAGAATTTGGACTCCCGCAGGTCAGGGGCAAACCATCGACGCCGTATTCTGTGCGGGTACTGAATTCGTCTTTGGTGATACCATTTTGACTGAAGGTGGACAGTACTTTTTCAATACCGGTTGCGATAATGCCGATACCCTCAACCTGACAGAACTGCCGCCCATACCCACGCTCTCCGAAAACCTGGAGCTGTGTAGAGGAGACTCGGTACTCGTCAATGGATTGTGGTATGTCGCTCCTGCTACTGCCATAGATACTTTCGCATCGGTCAATGGCTGCGACTCGGTCTTTGTGACGAACCTAGATGTCTTCCTCACCGCAGAAACCTCGGAGATACTTTCTCTATGCACCGAAGATTCTGTACTTATTGGCGGGCAGTGGTACCAGGCACCCAATGAAGTAGCGGATACTTCTGCCGATTTCAGGGGCTGTGATTCCGTGCATACTTTCGTTTTGGAATTAATAGATGCTTCGGTCACTACACAGGAGACCCTGGCCATATGTGCCGGAGACTCCGCTTTCATCGGAGGTACATGGCGTACGGAATCAGGCATCTATACCGATAGTCTGGTTGGCATTTTGGGTTGCGACTCCTTGCACGAGATTGCACTCGCTATCGATCCGCTACCGGAGTTGACTTGGCTGGTCGATCCGCAATGTGGGAGCGATCTCGCTATCGTGACAATCGTGCCCACGGCTGGGCAGGCTCCTTTCGACATTATTTGGGACCTGGGGCCGGGTACGCCTCCTTTGAGTGGTGCCGAGCAGCTGGTGCCGGCGGGCACCTATCGAATCAATATTACCGATGGCAATGGTTGTGCAAGCATACAAGACATACCGGTGCCCCTCTTCCCGCCGGTCGACTACGAGCTGGAATCCGGCTTCTTCGGTTGCCCGCCCGATGTGGTGGAGGATGTCGGCTTTATCCTGATCTCCGACATCTCTCAGCTGCTGCAGGTTTCGATCAATGGCGAAGTTCAAACACCGGCTGATAGCATCGGGCTACCTGCGGGTAGCCGCTTCGAGATCAGCATCACCGACATTCAGGGTTGCGTACGAGATACCCTCATCGAGCCCGAAGACTCTGAGATATTGCTAAGCGTAACGCTACCACCTGTCATCACCATCGACCTGGGCGATAGTACCCGCCTGGATCCGCAAGTAGTTGGTGCTACGGGTGCTGTCAGCTACGATTGGCTGCCCGACGACGATTTGAGTTGTACGAACTGTGAAAACCCTTTTGCCTCTCCGGCCAACAGTACAGATTATCTACTCATCGTCAGCGATGAATCGGGCTGTATTGCAGAAGCCTCAGTGCGCATAGTCGTTGTAGCTACTACGAATATTTTCATGCCCACCGCCTTCAGCCCGAATGAGGATGGGGTCAACGATCGGCTGTTTCCGGGGCTGCCACCTGCGGTAGTTCAAATACAAAGCTTCCAGATATTTGATAGGTGGGGCGGTCGTATCCACGCCGTCGAAGAGGTCAGGCCCGAAGATGCCCGCATATGGGGTTGGAATGGTGAAAGCCGTGGTAGGCCTGCCACTGTTGGTGTATACGTTTGGACGCTGGAGGTGCTGCTGGCAAATGGGCAGACGGTTTCCTTGGCGGGGGATGTGACCTTGGTGAGGTGATTTTTTCGATTTCAGTGTGATCGAAAAAGTGTCGGCCAGCCGACTTGTCTGAAAAGAGAGAAAATCTACGTTAATTACTGTCAGCTTGGCTACGGGAGCACTGTTACACGACAATGCAGTAGGGATGCCGTCTACATTTGGTGTCTATCAATTTCCCAACTGCACGCTATATGTACACTCGGTCTGCCTTGCTCATCTGTCTAATTTCGGTAGCTTTTTTGGTCTTTCAGTATGCCTCCTCATCTTCACTAGGAAGTGAATTTGATCGAGACGAAATGGTCGCTGACGACTTGGATATAGTTTCCATTTCTGCTATTGAAAGCCGTGCAGGTGATGTAGTGCCAGAAGCCCGAAATAAATTTTTTCAACATCCCTTAGCCAAGCAAGATCACCTAAACTGCGGTGCCGATCACCTCCATGAGCAAGCTCCTGTAGAACTCACCCGGCGACAGGAAGAGCTGGAACTTGAATATCGGGAATGGGCGAGAAACAAAAAATCCCCCTCTCGCTCCCCCGACAGGGGAGGACGAAATTTTTTCTCCCCCGTCGGGGGAGCTAGAGGGGGAAATCCACCCCCCTACACCCTCCCCATCGTCTTCCACATCCTCCACAACAATGGTCCCGAAAATATCAGTGACGAAAGGGTTCAGACCTCCCTCGATCAGCTCAATGCCTCTATGGCCAACGTAGGCTACTACGATCAGGGCACGGGCGTCAACACGCAGATTCAATTTTGTCTGGCTCAACGCTCGCCCGAAAATGAACCCTCCAATGGGATCACCCGAACGGTAACCGAACTGACCGAAGTACAAGCCGACAGCGAAGACTTAGCCCTCAAAGACCTGGCCCGTTGGACGCCCACCGAATACGTCAATGTTTACGTGGTGCGCGAGATATGTGGTTTGGGCTTCGGCTGTGGGGTGGCTGGTTATGCTTATCTGCCGGGTGCTCATGGCGGCCCACTCGATGGCATCGTGATCGAAGCTCGATGGATGGGCGAAGATGAGGCCGATAATAGCGTACTCACCCATGAAGTGGGCCACTACCTTGGGCTTCGCCATACCTTCCAGGGCGGCTGCACCAATAACGATTGCCTGGTCGATGGCGACCAGGTTTGCGATACCCCGCCCGACAATTCGACCACGCCTGTGCCCTGCGATGGCAGCGTCAATACCTGCACGACCGATACCGATAGCGGCTTCGCCACCGATCAAAACGACATGTTCATCAACTACATGGACTACGGCTTTTTCAATTGCTATTCGGCCTTTTCGCAGGGGCAGTCGGATCGGATGTCTTTTTTTATCGAGAATACGCGTTTTAGCCTTTTGGAAAGTTTTGGCTGCGAGAGCCCCTGCCCTGAAAATGTTGTCGCCAGCCTGACTGGCGCGCCAGGTGGCCCTTTACTCGCTGGTGATGCCGTTAACCTGACCAGTACTAGCACGGGTGCCAATACCAACAGATGGTTTGTCGATGGGGTGCTGCAAGCTACCGGCGAGAACTTTAACTTTACCTTTACCGCCCCTGGCACCTACACGATCACTTTACAAGCTGCGAGCAGCACGCCCGAACTTTGCGCTGACGATGAGGTAACGATAACCGTTGAGGTCGTCTGCGCTTTCGAGGCCGACATCATTGCTGATATTCAGTTCCCTACAGAGTTTGAATCGGTCAACTACAGCACGACGGCCAATGCCGACGATTACGAGTGGACGCTCGACGGTGACTTCATCAGCGATGCGAGCTCGTTTCCGCTCACCTTTCCTGGCTCGGGGATCTACGAGCTTTGTCTGACTAAGACGGCAGGGGTTTGTCAGCTCACTGCTTGCGAGTCTATTTTCGTGACCAATAGTTTCCAACCTTGTGAAGGCCAAACCTTCGCCCAATTCATTCAATTGGAGGTCGAAGAACAAGACCAAATCTTCTATCCCTTCTACTCGGCCATCGAGTTGGATGGGGCAGACCTGGCCCTGGCCGGTGCGACCAGCAATGCCATCTACCTGGCCAAGGTCACAGCCGTCGGCCAACCCATCTGGAGTAGGCGGATATTGTTTGAGTCCATTTTTGGTACCCTTACTCAGCAAGTAGAAGACTTTCACTTTTATATAGACAATGACGGCAATTATCTCTTTTGGGGTTCTTATGGTCAGCAGCTGGGCGGTAAGAACGTTTTGGTCAAGTACGACCCTGTGAATGATCAATTGGTCTTCGCACGCTCTTACGACCTACCCGCCCAGTTCGCGTTGCACATCGATCAACGCCCGGGCTCCGACGATTACTTTCTCATCAACCGACAACCCAATACCATACTGACCGACTGGCAGCTAGACTTCTTCACCGTCGATGGCGATACGGGCGAATTTACGGGTACCAGCCTCAATCAATCGTGGGGGCTCTTCGGCAGCCGAGTGCTTTTTGCTCGCGATGCCCAATGGCACGACGGCAGGCTGTATACCATCTCCACCGTCGGTACCGAAGCCAATGTGGAGACAGGTGATGCCACGACCGCCCAATGCTTCGATGCCAATGGGCAGGTCGTTTGGTCATCAGCCACTTTCTTTGGGACCAACAACATCCAAAGTTTATTTGCAGATCGCATCTGGGTAGATGAGGACGGTATACTCAGTGTGAGCCGAATTCGAGATAATGCGACTGGTGCAGGTCTGGCTCAATATTTTGTCAAGTTCGATCTGGATGGCAATGTAGAATGGCAGCGTACTTTTATCATAGATATCGATGAGAAGATCGTCGGTCTTAGGCGGTTTCAGGGCGGCTACCTGGCCTTGGTCAATTTCGATGCTGTCCTTTTTCCGTCGCAGTCTAGCATCGGTCTCATTTACATGGATGACCAAGGCCAGGTCATCTGGTCGCGTAGCTACGGAGACGGCTATAGCTTGCGCTTCGACAATAGTCAGCACTTACTCACCGCAGGCGGATCCATATTCTTGACCGGTGGCTTAAGCATCAGCTCGGCGACTAGCCCGGCCGATAACCAGTCGTTCTTATATCGATTAGACAACTTCGGCCTCTTCCAAGACGAGTGTTTACAGATCGGCGACCTACCCGTTATCGAATTAGATGCCGATGAAGATTGGGTGCCGCTACCCCTACTTTCTTCCTCCTCTACGGTAGAAGAGATCGACGACGATTACGAGCTCCAGCCCGTGACTTATCAAGCCAATAATACTTGTAACTCCCCTTGCTTTGAGATATGCGACAATGGCATAGACGACGATTTCAATGGCGAGACCGACTGCGAAGACGCGGCCCTGGCGCAGACCTGTTGCTGCTTGCCCGGCCCCGGTGCGCCCGATCTACCCACAGATACCCTGCTCTGTCCGGGCGAAACTTTAATCATCGAAGTGCCGCAGCTCGATGGTGGTAGTTTTACCTGGTCTACAGGCACGACAGACAGCATACTTGTTATAGATGTCCCCGGCGATTTTTCCCTGACTATTATCGATAGCTGTGGGCGAGATACCTCGGTATCTGTGATCGTAGATTTTCAGCCGCCGAGCACACCGCCCGATCTAGGGCCGGATATCGTGACCTGCGCCAATGGAGTGACCAATTTCGACGCGGGTCCAGGTTGGGAAACCATTCTCTGGTTCGACTTTACGAGCGATCAGACGGCTTCGGCCTTTGGGCCGGGCAACTTCTGGGTGCAGGTAACCGACAGCTGCGGAATCGTCTACACCGATACCGTCAATGTTACGGTCGAGCCTGCTACCGAACTCGATCTGGGGCCGCAGGATAGTTCTATTGTGTGCGGCATCGATAGCATCACGCTGTCGGCTCCGCCAGGCTATGATCGCTACGAGTGGCTACCCCTTGGCCCGCTCGACTGCAACAATTGCCCCACCGTAAGAGTGGCTGTTCCCCCACCTGGTGACAGCCTGACCATCTTCTCTGTAGGTGTAACCGATGAAGGCTGTGCCGCCGGTGATTCGATCAGAATTTATACTTCCGCAGGTGGCGGGCTGACCACCAATGCCGAGTTTTGTGCCGGTACTGAATTCGTTTTAGGAGATACTATTTTTACAGAAGCCGGGCAGTATATTCTAGAAACAGGATGCAGTCCGCCCGATACCTTGAATTTGGTTGAACTGCCACCCATAACCACCTTATCCGAAACCCTATCGCTTTGCCCTGGAGACTCTGCCTTCATCAATGGTATTTGGTATGTAGCTCCGGCTACGGTTATCGACACCTTTGCCTCTATAAATGGTTGCGACTCGGTATTCGTGACCAATCTCGATGTCTTTCCCACATTCGTGAGCGGTGAGGTTTTTTCTTTGTGCAGCAATGATTCACTCCTGATAGGCGGGCAGTGGTTTCAGGCGCCTGCTGTGCTATTAGATACCTTGCAAGATGTAAGGGGATGCGATTCTATATTTTCCATTTCGCTGGAGCTGCTTGACAATGCCGTCTTAGTCGAAGAAGCGTTGGCTATTTGCAACGGTGATTCAATATTCATAGCTGGAGATTGGCAGACGGAGTCGGGTATTTATACTGATAGTTTAGTCGGGGTTTTGGGTTGTGATTCACTGTATGAGGTCACTTTAACTGTTCAGCCCGAGCCTGAGGTCAGCTTTTCGATCGATCCCGAATGCGATAGCGACTTAGTCACCGTCACCTTATTTACAGATATTGGTGAACCACCTTTCGACATCAGCTGGGATCTGGGAACTGGTGGGCCTCCCCTCAGCGGAACAGAACAGCTACTACCTCCCGGAAGTTACCGCCTCAATATTACCGATGGCAATGGTTGTGTAGGCCAACAAGATTTACTGGTACCTGATTCTCCACCTATCGAGTATGAATTGGGGTCCACCTTCCTGGATTGTCCGATCGCTGGGGTAGATGAGATCGGTTTCCTCCTGCTGTCTGATATTACTGAGCTCGAACAGATCATCATCAATGGCAGTCCGCAGACACTATCAGACAGCATCGGGCTATTGCCTGCCAATAGGTATGAAATCAGCATTACCGATATTCAGGGTTGTAGCCGCGATACCGTAATTGATGCCGAACAAACCGGCAACGGGCTAGCTGTCAACTTGCCTGCTTTGATCCAAATCGATTTGGGCGATAGTGTGCGAGTAAATCCTCAGATATTCGGTGGGGTAGGTACATTAAGCTACACTTGGCTGCCCCAAATCGGTTTGAGTTGTACTGACTGCTTTACGCCCTGGGCCAGTCCGGTAGAGACGACCGATTATTTGCTGATGGTCACAGACGAAGAGGGCTGTATGGTCGATGCTACTGTACGAATAGAAGTAGATACCCGGACAAATATTTTCGTACCTACTGCTTTCAGCCCGAATTTAGATGGGACGAACGATCGTTTATTTCCTGGGTTTCCACCTGCGGTAGTCCAAATAGAAGGCTTCCAAATTTACGATAGGTGGGGCGGTCAGCTTTACTCTGTAGAGGATGTTCGCCCGGAAGATGGTCCGTTTTGGGGCTGGAATGGTGAAAGCAATGGCCAACCGGCTACCGTCGGCGTCTATGTCTGGACTTTGGAAGTGCTGCTGGCCAATGGAGAAACCTTGTCTTTGGCGGGGGATGTGACTTTGGTTCGATGATTACTTGTCAAGCACATTTCGTACGAAGAGGATCACTCAAAACTGGAATGATTCTCCAAGCAGCTCGTAAAAGTTGTCTCGATTAATAAGCTGCGTTTTTTTAGGCTGGTAAAAGTCGAGGAATGATTTGTTGAATCTAGGTTTCTTTTTGGGATTCAGTTTTATCTCAAATGCATGATAGCTACTGTTCCGATGAAGAACCAGATCTATCTCGGCCTGACTATAGCTTTTCCAAAAGTACATGTTGATGAACTTTTGGCCGTAGCTTATTTTTTTTCGGATCTCACTGACTATGAAGTTCTCCCAAAGCTGGCCTTGATCATTCCTTAATTGAAAGGGGGTTAAATCATTGACAAGCATATTTCTGATTCCATTGTCGACGAAGTAGATCTTTCTTTTAGTCGATAATTCTTTTCTGGGGTTGCGTGAAAGTGGAGGTAATCGAAAGATCACATAGCTTTCCTCCAGTAGGTGGACATACCTTCTAATTGTTTTTTCATCTGTTTTTAGCGTTTTTGCTAATTCGTGATAAGAGACTTCGCCTCCTATTTGATAGGCTATAGCACGAAGTAGCTGTACGACCAGCTCTGGTTTTCGGATATCACCAAACTCTAGTATATCTTTATACAAGTAGCTGTTTGCTATTTCCTGAAGTAGAGTCTCTGGATTTTGCTCGCTAGTCACAACCTCAGGATACATGCCGTATACCAACAGGTGGTCTAATTCTTTGATAGTCGGGTATAAATTTTGATGTGATACAAGCTCAGTCCAGCTTATGGGGAAAAGCTCAAAAGTCCATCTTCTTCCAGTCAGGGATTCATTTACACTAGATGCTAAATTTAAGCTGGAGCTTCCTGTAGCAAAAACTCGGATGTCTAACTCGTTATCGATAATTAGCTTGATGCTGATACCAATATTTTCAATTCGTTGAGCTTCATCGAATATCACCCAATCGTAGCCTGAAATTTGACTTTGTATTTGCTTTAGGCTTGCATTGTCCCAGACTTGTTTGTCGTTTATGTCATCTCCATTGACCCACAGTGCATGCTCAATGTCATGGGCTAACGCACGCATCAGGGTTGTTTTGCCTACCTGCCTAGGCCCAAATACAACTACAGTCTTGCCCTTTTGGATCAGGTTTTTGATTTTTGGCTGAATGGATCTATCTATCATGTTATGCAAATATCCAGACTATAATCCGAAAATTACATGTAATTTTCGGATTATAGTCTGGATATTTTAGATTTTAAGCCAAATCCAGTTCCGCTTGCGCTCTTTTCTCTCTTCTGCCCATTATACTAAGGCCGATCCAAGCCAGTATGCCTGTCACGCAGCTGAGCATGACCATGGTACTCCAGCCGAACCAGGCTTCGAGCTGAAAGCAAAAAGGGGCTACTAGTGAAAAAGCCGAGGCATAGCTGGCAGACATGACCCCCATATATTCGCCTCTACGATCTAGTGGTGCATATTTTGCTACATATGTGTGGGTGAAAGGCATGTAGAATATTTCTCCGAAGGTGGCGAAGAAAATGTAGACATATAAGACGCTCATGTTCATTCCGCCCAGCCACAGAATGAGGTTGCCCAAAATGATCAGGCTGGCCCCAAACTGCATGATTCTAAGCAGGCTGATTTTTTCCTTCACGAGCTGTAGTAAAATCATCTCGAATACTACAATCAGTAGCCCATTAAAAAGCAGCAAGTAGCTGTAATCCAATTCTTTAAAACCGCGCTCGATCATCTCTACCGGTAGTATGCCGATGAAGAGGAAGAAGGTAAGCATGAGCAGCAGATTACTACCTGCGAAGGTGGTCATCCAGCCAGAGCGTAGAGCGGGTATGCTCGGTGTACTTATTGGTTGGTCTACCAGCTCTTTCTCATTCGATTTGTCGACTAACGGTCGGGCTGTGCGGTCTGCTGGTATGAGTAGTAAGAAAGCGGTTGCTGCAAACAAGCATGTTAGACCATCCCCATAAAACAGCCATTCGTAGCCAGCGAATTCCAGTAAAAAGGCAGCCATAGTAGGCCCGAAAGCCAATCCTAGATTTACGGCCATACGCTGTAGACCAAAGGCTCGCGTCAGTTGCTCGGGTGGCGTATAGTAAGTCAGGGCAGCTTTATTGGCTGGTCTGAAGCAGTCGGCTGCAGCAGTAGATAGAAAGATCATCCCGCACAAAGCCCAAAGCTCTTTGACCCAGGCCATACTAATAAAAAGTAATCCTGAAGTGATGATCGCCATCCATTGCACGTGCCAGCTGCCGTATCGGTCGTTGAGCTTACCACCGACGTAGTTGCCTACTACGCCACCTATACCAAATGCAAACATGGCCCAAGCAGCCTGCGTGGGCTCGTATCCCAACTTGTCGACTAGGTAGACCGTCAAAAATGGTAGGATCATCGCTCCGCTCCGGTTGATGAGCAGTACCAACGATAGATACCAGACCTTGCGTGGTAGGCCGGAGTAGGCATCGTAGTATAGTTTGAAAATACGGTGGAGCATGGGGGAAGGTTGTGGACAGGTAGAAAAAGGGCAACTTGTTCTCGCTGCGAATAGTTCCGCTTAGGGGTAAGTTGTTTTACAATTATAACGTTGATGTTGAAGCAGAAGAATGCTTGCAGGAGCTCAAATCCTCCGCAGAGCTGCGGTTTTGAGCACGCTACAAGGTTCCATTCTGATCAAGGCTAGAACCTCGAAGTGTTTGCAAGCTCTAAGCTGCAGCGTAGTGCTTGTAATCCTTCGAGCGTCCAATGTTTACCCCCCATCTCACCTTAACAAAAAACTGGAGCAGATATTTTGGTACACGGAGGGGACGGATTTTGCTGATCTTCACGGATACGGAGCCCTTGCCTGCCTGGCGGCAGACAAGCGCGACTGATTTTCACGGAGAGCGGCGTGGCTAAAGACACTATATTTTCATAACCTTTGCATCCCAATCCCGTTCCCATTCTTGTGAAGACAGACGCCCTCATTCTTCCCGCTGTACGCCGTGCATTAAACGGCTTGTCAAAGGTATCGCCAGAGCGGGCGGGGAAGATTGCCTATGGGTTGCTGGCTAAGCCACGGAGGCCCAGCTTTGGAAAAGAAGCTGAGGACTTTTTGGCCAAAGCCAATTCGAGGTCGATCGTATCCGAAGGTAAGCGCATAGCCGTCTACAACTGGCCTGGCCAGGGACCGTCCATTCTCATGCTACACGGCTGGGAAAGTAGCACTGGTCGCTGGTGGCCATATTATGAGACCTTTAAAGATCGAGGCTTCGACATACACGCCATAGATGCGCCGGCCCAAGGTGCGAGCGAGGGTACCGTCTTTTCTGCTATGGCTTATGCGGCGGCAATCGGGGTTTATGTAGAAAGCCTGGAAAAGCCTCCGCAATTTTGGCTGGGGCACTCGGCTGGGGGGATGGCATCGATTTACTACTTATGCAGGCTGAAAGGCCAGATTCGCCCGGAGAAACTGCTCATTATGGGTGTGCCCAGCGAGATGCAGAATTTTGTCGATAAGTTTTGTGAGATCGTGGGCTTGAACCGCATCGTACACGCTGGCATAGAACGCGAATTTAAACAGGCTTTCGGCTTTCCATTCAGTCATTTGTCTTTTTCGCAAATGGCTGAAGAATTGGAAATGCCCGGCCTGATCATTCATGATGAAGGTGACGATCTGGCTCCGGTAGAAGGGGCAAAACTCATACACCAAGCTTGGGAAAATAGCGAATTGATGATCACGCAAGGGCGCACCCACAGTGTGCTGGGAGAGGATATGCCAGGGATCGTGGCAGACTACTTCGTTTAGCTCTTTGAAAAATTTTAAAACTTTTCAAAGAGCTAAGTTCATACTCAACCCACCGTAATTCAGACCAATTCGCACCCTGCTATCGCCAACTTTCCATTCTAGCAGGGGTTGGTCCTTTATCTACCAGTTCAAGAAATATGAGTCAAGTACCACAGCCACTCAGCGTTGGCATAGACGATATGTCGGCCTACATTCCGCAGTTGTATCTACCTATCGAAACCTTGGCCGAAGCCAGGGATATACCCTATGCCAAGCTCAATAAAGGACTGGGCCTGGAGGCCATGTCCGTTGCCGATACACGAGAAGACAGTGCCACCATGGCAGCTAACGCCGTGCTCGATCTCATCCACAAAAATGATCTCGATCCGAGAAAAATAGGCCGCATTTATCTGGGCACGGAAAGCGCACTCGACGGCGCCAAGCCGACGGCGACCTACGTACTCGAAATGGTGCAAGAGCAACTGGCCGAAATGCATGGTGCCGATTGCCTGCTCAACTGCGACGTGATCGACATGACATTTGCCTGCATAGGGGCAGTCGATGCGCTACACAATACGCTGGATTGGGTAGGGTCCCCCTCCAGCTCCTCCGATGGGGGAGGGCAGGCCTCCCCCCATCGGGGGGACAAGAGGGGGGAGCGTCTCGGCATCATCGTAGCCTCAGACGATGCCAAATACGAACTGGCCTCTGGCGGTGAATACACCCAAGGCGCAGGAGCTATCGCCCTGCTCATCAAACGCAACCCGCGCCTGTTGGTTATGGATTCGACTTTTGGTGTGGCTACCCGCCCGGTCCACGATTTCTTTAAGCCGACTCGCCAGGTGAGCAAGCGCCAAGTTATAGAGGAGGTGTTGGCATTGCTGCCACCCAATTGCAGCGAAGGCGTAGACCTAGATCAACTGGTCGACCGCTTGGGTGAGAACCTGGAAGTAAAAGGCATACTCGACTGCAATGAATATGAGCTGGAGCTGCACAAGGTGACGCCCGTTTTCGATGGTCCTTATAGCAACGAATGTTACCAGTCTCGCATTCGTGAGGCTTTATTGGACTTCCGCAGGAAGTCAGGTCGTATTGCTGCCGGAGAGATGTTCGACAGTTGGTCGAGACTCATTTTCCATCTGCCGTATGCCTACCAGGCCCGGCGCATGTTTGCAGAGATATATGTCGAAGAGCTGAAAGCCAAAGGCAACTGGGTCGAATTCATCGCCAAGCACGAGCTGGAAGTCCCCTGCGCCGACAATTACGAAGACCGGGAGGAATATTTGACGCGCTGCGGCCAGTTCCTCAAGTCTGTCAGTAAGACCAGCGACTACAAAGCCTTCGTCGAAGAAAAGGTCGCCCCGGGCGAGTGGGCCAGCAGTCAGGTTGGTAACATGTATGCAGGCTCCATTTGGCTGAGCTTGATGTCTGCCCTCGAAGATGGACTAGGAGACGGCAACCCCTTGAAAGAGGGCAACGAGCTAGGCTTCTTCGCATACGGTAGTGGCTCTAAGTCGAAGGTGTTTTCTGCCACACTAGCTGACGGATGGGCAGAAGTAGTAGCTGACTTTGGTTTGGCTAGACGACTCGACCTGCGGCAGTCCTTATCTTATGAAACCTATGAAGCACTACACAGAGGCCGCCTGAAAGACAATGTAGCCCATCAAAATGCAGGCACCTTCTTCCTAGCCGACATACATCGCGAAAAGGGTGAAATGGAGGGTGCCAGGCACTACGGTTACCGCGCTGAGGAGGTAGTCGTCGGATAGGCTTGTAAAAGATATAGTGGACTTTATTACGAGAATTGTAATAAAAAAGGGGGTATTTGTAACAAACTTTGTAACAAATAAGGGGTTATTTATTACAAAAGTTTATGCTTTATAGGTCAGCAATCCATAAATTGCGGCAATGGAAGGATAGTGAAGATCATCGACCAATTCTTTTGCGAGGTGCTCGCCAGGTGGGAAAGACCACACTAGTCAGGCAATTTGGAAAGGGGTTCGACTACTTTCTAGAGTTCAACTTAGAAGAGCTAGACGATAAGGCCTTTTTCAAGACGCATAACACGGCTAAGAAGCTCATCCCGGCTCTAAAGCTCCAATATGAGATTAAAGAAGACGCCACAGTACTGATTTTTATAGATGAAATTCAGGAGTTGCCCAGGATGATCCAGGAACTCCGTTTTTTCTATGAGTACTTTCCCGATACCTATGTTATTGCTGCCGGCTCCTTACTGGAATTTGCTTTTGGAGATGTCGTGAGCTTTCCCGTCGGGCGGATCAGATTGATGGAGCTCTACCCGCTAACATTTAAAGAGTTTCTCATTGCTAATGGCAACAAGCGTATCGTAGAGGCTTACGATGAAGTTCCCTACAATCCTATTGCGTATAACTTGCTTTTAGATTTATTCCATCAATATGTACTAGTTGGTGGTATGCCTAAGGCGGTAAACACCTACTTCAATGGAGCAGGACTCTCAGCCCTTCCAAGAATTTATCAAAGCATATGGGATACCTTCCAGCTAGACATAGAGCGGTATGCAAAAAACGATACGGAGCGTAATGTCCTTCGCCACATATTTCAGACCTCGCCCTTTGAAGCGGATAGAATCAAATTTGCAGGATTTGGGAATTCCGACTACAAATCCAGGGAAGTGGGTGAAGCATTTAGAGCACTGGATTTGACGAGGGTTATACAATTGCAATACCCTACAACCTCTTCTGAAGTGCCAGTATATACGGATTTTAAGAAGCACCCTAGACTTCAATTTCTCGATGTGGGCCTATTGAATTACGCAATGGGTATTCAGACCGAATTGCTTGAGGTCAAGGATCTGAACAGTCTTTATCGGGGAAAGCTGATACAGCAAATAGTAACCCAAGAAGTCATGGCTCTCGGAACAAATAAAAGGTCGGTTCCACATTTCTGGGTACGGGAGAAAAAGACTTCTAATGCTGAGGTCGATCTGGTCTTCCCTTATCAAAATCAATTGTATCCAGTAGAGGTGAAATCGGGTGCCAAAGGAAGATTGCGTTCCCTACATCAATTTGTAAAGGCAAGCCCGCACCAATATGGGATTCGTCTACTGGCTAACGAACTATTGATCGAATCATCAGAAACGCAAACGGGCGAACCATATAAGCTGATGAGCTTGCCGTACTTTTTGGCCGGGAAGTTAGGTAAGTATATACCTTATTTTACAGGCATGAGCGAGAGTTAGAGAATGTGTGTCTCATCTTATTCCTTTTTTGTGCGCAGCACAAAAAAGGGCCAGCTCACGCCGACCCGACCACAAAAGGTTGCAAATACAAAATAGATCTTCGGGGCTACCGAAGTAGCCCCGCTAGGGTTTGAAGTGTAGAAGTCGATTACGAGAATGTAATCAAATCCTTACTGCTTTGTTTCGATGTAACAAATATAGTGGCAATAAGAAATATGTGCAAATAATTTGTGAATTATTTGCTGAAAAATTGAAATTGTAATCATATAGTTTACATTCTATGTAGGTGCACAAAATGCAGACTATTTCAACTCTGCCCTCAAAAACCGTGCTGTATGGCTTTGCTTATTCTTTGCCACCTCTTCTGGTGTGCCTTGAGCTATGATTTCTCCGCCGCCACGACCGCCTTCGGGGCCTAGGTCTATAATGTGGTCGGCCACCTTGATCACATCCATAGTATGCTCGATCACGATGACGGTATTTCCTTTATCGACCAGCTGATTGAGTACTTTCAGCAAATAGCGAATGTCTTCAAAGTGAAGCCCTGTGGTCGGCTCGTCGAGTATGTAGATCGTATTGCCGGTATCTCGCTTGCTGAGCTCTTCCGATAGTTTTACGCGCTGGGCCTCGCCACCGCTCAAGGTAGTTGCCTGCTGACCCAGGGTGATGTAGCCCAAACCCACGCTAGCTAGCGTTTTCAATCGTCGATATATCTTCGGGATAGGCTTAAAAAACTCAGTCGCCTCGGTTACAGACATTTCAAGCACATCGTTTATCGACTTGCCTTTGTAGAGAATTTCCAGGGTTTCTCGGTTGTAGCGCTTGCCATTGCAGGTTTCGCATTCGACGTAGACATCGGGCAAGAAATTCATTTCGATCACCCGCATGCCGCTGCCGCCGCATACCTCGCAGCGGCCTCCTTTCACATTGAAGCTGAACCTTCCGGGCTTATAGCCTCTGATCTTGGCCTCCGGCAGGTCGCTGAATAGCTTTCTAATGTGCGTAAACACACCCGTATAGGTCGCCGGGTTCGACCTGGGCGTGCGACCGATCGGGCTCTGATCTATCTCGATCACCTTGTCGACATGCTCCAGCCCTTTGATCTTTTTGTGGGCCATGGGCCGCTTCAGGCTGTTGTAAAAATGCTGCCTGAGGATAGGGTAGAGGGTCTCGTTGATCAGAGTCGACTTTCCACTGCCGCTTACGCCTGTCACGAGCGTGAAGGTGCCCAGTGGAATTTTTAGATCGACCCCTTTCAAATTGTTGCCGGTAGCACCAGTCAGCTGTAGAAATTTGCCATTACCTTTTCGACGTGTCTCTGGAACCTCTATTTCCTTGCGACCGGCCAGGTAGTCGGCAGTGATGCTCTTTTTCTCTTTGAGAAAGTCTTTCGGTGGTCCGGCAGCTACTACTTCGCCCCCGTACTCGCCTGCACCAGGCCCTAGATCGATCAGGTAGTCGCTGGCTAGCATAATGTCGCGGTCGTGCTCGACCACCAAGACGGTATTGCCGATGTCGGTCAGTTCGCGTAGGGCACCAATCAGACGTTCGTTATCGCGAGTATGTAGACCGATGCTCGGCTCGTCGAGTATGTAGGTGATGCCAGTGAGCTGCGAACCGATCTGAGTCGCCAGCCTGATTCGCTGGGCCTCCCCGCCGCTAAGGGAGCGACCTGGACGATCCAAACTGAGATAGTCTAGCCCAACGTGCAGCAAAAAGTGCAGCCTAAATCGAATCTCTTTTAAAATATCTTTGGCGATCAGCTTGGTGCGCTTGTCCATACCATCTTCGGCGGTTTCGAGCCAGTCGTTGAGCTCGTGCAGGTCCATTTGGGCCAATTCGTGTATGGCCTTACCGTTCACTTTGAAGTGGCGCGCCTCCTTCTTCAGGCGAGCACCGTGGCAGTCTGGGCAGTCGCTTACCGTCATAAACTCCTCGGCCCACTGCCTGATTCGCTCGCTGCTGGTTTCTTCGTACCAGCGGCTGATCATATTCATTAGCCCATTCTTCTCCACGTCCCACACGCGGTCGTGGGCAATGCGGTCGTAGCGCGAGCGACGCTTGGATTTACCGGCCTCCGTTCCGTAAAGAATAGCGTCCAATCCCTTCTGGGGTATCTTGGAAATCGGGTCGCTGAGCTTGAATTTAAACTTTTTCGCGATGGCCTTGACCTGCTTGAAGGTCGTATTGTCGCGGTTTTCGCCCAAGGGCACGATCCCGCCTTTATTGATGCTTTTGCTGCGATCGGGTATGACCTTATCGATATCCGGCGTGTTGACTCTTCCCAGTCCTTTGCAGGTCGGACAGTAGCCATAGGGCGAATTGAAAGAAAAGGTATTGGGGCTGGGCTCTTCGTAGCTGATGCCATTTTCTGCATCCATCAGATTACGGCTGTAAGCGGTCACTGTGTCATCTTCTATATCGTTGATCAACACCAGGCCTTCGCCCATACGCAGGGCGGTGTTCAGGCTCTGGGCTAAGCGATCACGGCGGTCTTTCGACATTTTGATGCGGTCTACCACCAGCTCGATATCGTGCACTTTGTAGCGGTCGAGCTTCATACCCGAGCGCAGTTCTTGTATCTCGCCATCATTGCGGACTTTGGTAAAACCCTGATTGCGCATCTGCTCGAACAGCTCGCGGTAGTGTCCCTTTCGGCCGCGTACCAGCGGGGCGAGCACGATGATCTTGCGGCCAACATAGGCTTCCTCTATTTGATCGAGCATCTGCTCTTCAGTATAGCGTATCATGGGTTTTCCGCTGATGTAGCTATAAGCCGTGCCGGCCCGAGCAAATAGCAGGCGCAGAAAATCGTAGATCTCAGTCACTGTACCCACCGTAGATCTAGGCGAGCGGTTGGTCGTCTTCTGCTCGATGGAGATCACCGGGCTAAGGCCCGTGATGCGCTCAACCTCCGGCCGCTCCATATTGCCCATAAACTGGCGGGCGTAGCTGCTGAAGGTCTCCATATATCGCCGTTGCCCTTCGGCATAAATAGTATCGAAGGCCAAACTCGACTTGCCGCTGCCGCTTAGCCCCGTCACCACGACGAGCTGATTGCGGGGTAACTCTACGTCGATATCTTTCAAGTTGTGCTCGGCGGCACCCGTTACGGCAATCCAATCCTCTTGGCTGGCAGCTTTGGTCATAATTCAGGCGGTAAATGGCTGGTGGACGTATTGAAATGAAGTGGGTATAGACCGGACAATAAACAGGGGTGTTGGGTTCATTTTTTGTACTTCCCTGCCTACCTGCGGATGGCAGGCAGGCGCAGGTGGGGTGTTTTGCTTATAAAAGTCTAGTTTGGTATCCGCCCAATCCGTTAGATCGGTGTAGATCCGCGTCGAGTTACGTCCTTGATGAGCTTCGCTCATCAAGAGGCAAAGTACGACCTGACTCGCCGCGGATTGTCACGGATTGAGCGGATTTGACGGATTATAAAATATCCTTTCGGATATTCCAAATAGGGATGAAAAGATCCGTTCAATCTGTTAGATCGGTGTAGATCCGCGTCGAGTTACGTTCTTGATGAGCTTCGCTCATCAAGAGGCAAAGTACGAATTGACTCGCCGCAGATTGTCACGGATTGAGCGGATTTGACGGATTTTAAAATATCCATTCGAATATTCCAAATAGGGGTGAAAAGATCCGTTCAATCTGTTAGATCAGCGTTGATTCGCGGCGAGTTACGTCCTTGATGAGCGAAGCTCATCAAGAGGCAAAGTACGGCCTGACTCGCCGCGGATTGTCACGGATTGAGCGGATTTGACGGATTTTAGAATATCCATTCGGATATTCCAAATAGGGATGAAAAGATCCGTTCAATCTGTTAGATCGGTGTAGATCCGCGTCGAGTTACGTCCTTGATGAGCTTCGCTCATCAAGTGGCAAAGTAGGACCTGACTCGCCGCAGATTGTCACGGATTGAGCGGATTTGACGGATTTTAAAATATCCTCGCGGATATTTTATCATTGTACATTTGTCTATAAATAAACTGTATCATGGGAGAGCCTTCTGATGTTTTTGCCGGAAACGAATGGTTAGTCGGAATCATCGTATTGCTATTAGCTGCTTTACTCGTATTGAGGTGGCAAGGGAATAAGGGCAGATCGAATAGGAAGTAAGCTTGATGTTGGCCCATTGGGCCAACATCAAGCTACATCTACAGGCTTAACCTCCACGGCCAAATAGCCCTGCTTGCCTTCTAGCAAACGGAAGTTGACTAAAGTGCCCACCTGCGGAAGTCCAAATCCCAGCCAATCTTTTTGACGAAATCTGAAAGTTTCATTGGTGTCCGCCAGCTGCAAGTAGCCGTAGGCCTGCTCGGGGTGAAAGAGGATAATTTTGGCCTGTGCAATTGCCATGGATGAGTAACGAGCGGAGCGGGCTAGGGTTTTTACTTGTCAAATTTTGCTAGCCCATACTCCTCAATGACTGATACGATTTGATTGGCTAAATCATTAGAATTCGGATAGCTTGTTTGCTCCATGGCACTAGCCCAACTGTGATAGTCATTTTGTGCAATGCTGGTCAGTTGTGCAAAGCGGCCGGTGGTAATGAACAGACTATGATCTCTAAAGCTGGTCCAGGCATTGGGGTACACGCGTAGGCAATCAGAGCCGGCACTAAATGTCTGCCCACGCCAGTCGGAGGTACAGGGTAGATTGAAATAGTTGGCATGGCTATTCAAATCCGAGCGAGTTCCACCTCGGCTCTGCAATAGACCATTGGCTAGCGTAATACTGGCGGGTATACCATATCGTTTTTGTTCTGTTTTAGCCACACTTCCAAATCGGTCCAGGAAAGCCTGTATACTGCCTTCGTCGGTGCGGTGTAATTTTACTAATGCAGAGGCCGTTGCCTCATTATTACTACTGCTGCTTATTACGTTCAGCTGTTGAGACCTGGGCAAGCTCGCTGGAGCCGATGTGGCCTCGCCTTGTATAGGTACGGGCTTTTGCAAATTACCCGATCCATGAGGCGGAACCGGTACCGACTGATAGGAAGGCTGCGCTCTGGGCTGGCCCAGTTGCACGCTCAGGTCGATTTGCTTGCGTGTCAGCAAAAAGAGAGTCATCAGCACCAGGCCCACACGCAGCCAGTGCTTGCCTACAAAGGCGAGTAGTTGTGTAAATACAGCATTCATTTTATTTGCAACCATTTGAGGAAAGTGAAAAAGACCTCCTGCCGTCGGCATGATTATCTGAGCGCGGATTGCAAATTTATACAAAATGTATAAATTAAACAAAATTGTTTGAAAAATAAATCAAATTGTTGATTGATCGCTGACATCGGTTAACCAGCGATCCAACTTATTTCAGATTCTCCTATTTATAGGGTAGAACTTTTTCTAATGCCTCACTCCGGCTCCGCAGATTTGACCTTGATGGGCGGTGGTATTCCGCCTTGGTTGTTTGATCGTATGACCAAACTGAGCTTGGTGATGGTCGAGTCGATCTTGCAGGAATACGGGCACAAGGAATTGCTCGCACGTATGGCCAATCCGTTTTGGTTCCAAAGCTTTGGTGCGGTCATTGGTATGGACTGGAATTCGTCAGGTGTAACTACGGCGGTGCTGCGTGCTTTGAAAGCAGGTGTGAATCCGCATGCCAAAGAACTCGGCTTGTTTGTATGCGGTGGAAAGGGCAAAGAGTCTATGCGTACGCCACGTGAGCTTATGCGCGTAGGCGAGTTGACTGGCCTAGATGGTGATCAACTCGTGCGCAGCAGTCGGCTGAGTGCCAAGGTGGACAATACGGCCCTTCAGGATGGCTTCAATATCTACATCCACAGTTTTTTGGTAAGCCAAGAAGGGGACTGGACGGTCGTGCAGCAAGGTATGCGGCCAGAGACTAAAGGCGCAAGACGCTATCATTGGCATTCTGATAGCATACAGTCCTTTGTGGAGGAGCCACATTCAGGTATAGCGGGTACAAACCAAGGGGAGCTACTCGATCTGACGGCGCGAGCAGCAGATGCTACCCGTTCGAGTATACTCGACATTTCTAATGAAAGACCGGAACTGATCTTGCGTGAGATCCCTAAAATGAAGTTGCCGAGTTATTGCGGGGTTAAAAGCAGCGATATTGATCTAAAGCGCCTGGGCAGTGTGCTCTGGCTCGCACAGGAGGCACAAACAACTAATTTCGAGGAATTGCTGCTGCTAAAAGGGCTCGGCCCGCGTACCCTTCAATCGCTTACGCTGGTCAGCGAAGTGTTGCACGGCACGCCCAGCCGATTTAGTGATCCTGCTCGCTACGCTTTTGCACACGGTAGCAAGAATGGCCGCGTATTTCCGGTACCGACTAAGGTGTATGATGAAACCATCACTACCTTGCGTAAGGCCGTTGACCGCGCCAAAATGGGCCATACCGATAAGCAAAAGGCCATCAGCCAGCTCACCAAACTCGCCCAGCGGGCCGAGACCGACTTCGTACCGGAAGATAAGCTGGACCAACTCATCGAGCACGAGCGTACGCAGAGCTATAAATATGGAGGGCGGACTGTGAAAGGCTGGGCGAAACCTCAAAACGGACAATTAGATTTGTTCCGTTAGACATTTATGTTTTAATTTTGAAAATCTACGTATCACTGTCAGGTTAGTTAAGAGCTTATTGGGAAATCACATTTTCGGCTGCTCTTGCCAAATTTTGTGCTGCACTTCGTTGCTTCATCAGTTGCTTAGCTAAGGCTAAGCGCCTTCTTCGCGCCTCGTTCAGCGCAAAATTTGGCTGCGTTCGCTCAAAAAGCGATTCCCCAACAAGCTCTAAAGGGTCTGACTAAAGTTCATATCTTGTTAGTGCTAATTGTCGAAGATGACGAGCTTTTTGCCCTCCGTATTAAACGGATGCTCAAAGAAATTTACGCCGAAGAAGTACAAATCAATCACTGTCTGGAAAGCAAAGCGGCTAAAGACTATTTAGAAGTCGAAAAACCGGATATCGCTTTAATAGACGTAGTTTTAGAAGATGAAAAGGCAAGTATCGAAATTGCCCGAATACTTTCAGATATGGGAATTGCTGTCATTTTTATGACGGCTTTTCGCAGAGAAGATCTCTTTGAGCATGCGCTGGAGGTTAATCCTGAAAATTATATACTTAAGCCCTTTAGCTCCTTACAAATTAAGCAAGCCATTGAGCTAGCTCTTGTAAAAAAGGAAAGTCGTAATTATACCAAAAGGCAGAGTAAAGAGTTAGGGACAATTCTGCTGACTAGTGCAAACAGCACCCTGGAACGCGTTCCTATCAAAGCAATTATTGCGGTAGAATCTTCGGGCAATTATTGTCAATTTTACAGACTTGGAGGTGTGAAGCTGGTGCACCGAATGCCGCTAAAGAACTATTCTACTATCTTACCTGATTCTGTCTTTATACAAATACATAGAAGGTATGTGATTAATTTAGATTTGGTAGACCGGATCGATACTAAAGAACAATTAGTATGGGCAGGAGGCCTCAGTTTTCCATATGGAAAGAAGTATCAGAATAATTTCATCGATCGCCTCTCTTAAATTGTACTGATCATGCGAATGGGTGTATGGTTGTGCTTGATTTTTAATTTTATTGCAAGCACCTTATATGCACAAGGAGAAATCGTAGATTTATTTCAGCATCGACAACTGGGGCCACAAGATGGGATCGGAAGAGGAAAAATAGGAAGTGTTGTACTTGATGAAAGGGGTTTTTATTGGTTTTGCAGTTCAGATGGTATGTATCGTTTCGACGGAAGAAAAGCACAAAAGCTCTCTAGGAAGTCTTTGGGCGTACCATCAAATAGGATTTTTGATTTAGCTAAAGTAGGTGAAGAAATTTACTATTTTGAGAGTGGAGCTGTGGTGAAAAATAAAAGGGCATCTAGCTTAGAAAGGCTGACTCTTTTCGATCCTGTGGGGTGTTCAATTAAAGATTTAGCATGGAGAAAACCCAGTGCTGACGAATCCTTATTCGGTCCAGTTATACACGATGATAAACTATTATTTTGGAATGATAGTGACCGAATATATTGTGTAGAGAGAGATTCAGTAAAGTTGTTGGGGGATCTTAGCTTATCTAATGGTATTGATAACTTGGTGCTTCTCAGCGAAACTAATGAGCTTGCCGTTTTATCTGGTCAGCAGTGCTATATCTATGACCTTGAAAATCTCGAACGTAGACTAATCAACCCTGGTTTTCCGGTGTATTGGATATACGGTGGATCAAACGGGTTGTTGCTAGAGGAATATGTTGAGACAAATATACGTGGTGAGATTCGCCTTCATTTTTACAGTGCGCAATGCAACTCGTTTAACGAGCTTTCAAGTTTTGGTTACGAAACCGGATATAGGTACATGGGCTGGTTAGACGACCGTACAATTTGTATGCGAAAAGGATCTCATCTGATAGGTTTAGCATTCGATGAAAGTGGAAATTTAGAAGAAAAAATAAATTTAAATCTTACTGATTATCTTCAAGATATACAACCGAATAACATAACTAGTATTAATGGCGATTTTTGGTTTCTAAGTCATAAATACATAGAAGTCGTCCGATTTGTACCTGAAAAGATTCGGTGGATATTTCGCGAAGACCAACCAGTAAGTGTCAGGGATATGGCACATACAAGTGATTCAGTAATATTTGTAAACTCTTATCGGAAGAATAGAATAATTGACGCTTTCAATTTCGAGCCTGTCGACGAGTATGCGGATTTACTCAAGAGATCAAAGTATTATTCTTACGGTTTGGCTATTCAAGATGATCATACCGTTATTGGGGGGATGCATGGTCTATTTTTACAGAGGTTCGATCTCGAGAGGAAAAGGATTGAAATTATTCCGTACGATGATGATTTGAATAACCGTTATTCAGCAGCGCGATTACCATTTGTTGATTACAAAGACCAAATTTGGGTAGGAACGAATAAAACAGGCTTGGCCAGATTTAATGATCGGACCGAGAAGTTGGATTTTGAGGGCTTAGATGAGGTGAATACGACTCTGTCTAGTGGGATCAATGGAATTAGTGAAGGATTAGACTTACAAACGTATTGGTTGGCTACCGATAGAGGTGCTTTTTTATTCGATGTCGATAAAGTAGCCATAATAGACTCAGTAGAGGCAAGTATGGGGTCTGGAGTTGCAAAAGTGAGATCGTATAGTCTCGACACGACCTGGATTTTGCCAAATAGTGGAGATCCTTATCTGTGTGATCGAAATTTAGTAGTCTATGACACGCTGCCAATATTTGATGAGTTTACTCAAAATAATATGCATGATGTCATAAAGGATGCTTATGGAAAGTATTGGTTTTCTACCAATTGTGGATTATTTCGTTATGACCCTAAAAGTGATCTAGTAAATAAATATACTAAGAAAAATTCGGGTTTGCCATTTGATGAATTCAATCGAGAGGCTGCTTTACTATTGGAAGATGGGCGTATTTTATTTGGAGGGGTAAATGGCATAATAGAGGTCGATCCGAGTAAGTTTAGTGACTATAGGAATGGCATTTCAGCAGACGGGCCTCTAGTGGCAGCTAATATTAGCATTGTGGATAATTTCGGTACTCAAGAAGTATTTGTTGCTAACTTGAATGAACTGGACGAGGTAAAACTAAATAGCCAGGTAAAAAGCCTTATATTAGAATTCAGTCATCTGGATCTTTTTAATCAAGATATAAATTATTACTTTCGTATCGATGATGGAAGTGAATGGGTAGAACTGGATGAGCCTATTGTGACGCTAACGGAATTGAGTTATGGTAAAAACCAAGTAGAGTTGGGTGTGAGTTATTATGGTCAGTCTTTGGTGGCGAAAACGATTGTTCTGAATTACAATATGGCCCGTCCATGGTATTTGTATCCAGCTTCGATATTTATATATTTACTATTATCATTATTGTTTGTATCCTTCTTGATGAGGAGGAGGGTTTTGTATATAAAGCGAGAAAATAGTAGACTAGAAAAAATGATTGCCCTTCGTACTGAGGATATTAGGCGTGAGCAAGCCGTAATAAAGGATCAGAACGAAGAATTAAACAAGTTGACAGAGCACCAACAACGCCTATTTTCATTGATTGCCCACGAATTGCAGTCGCCTCTTGTATCTGTTTCGGACTTGAGTGAGCAGGCTGCCTTCTTAATGCGGAATAAAGATTGGGAATTACTCGATCGCATAGCGAAGCAATTGGAGCAAAGAGCAGACTCTTCGAGAAGGCTCTTAACTGATTTGCTCGATTGGGGTCGAGCTATTGTATATCAACAAGAAATCGAGATCAAAAAGATTATAATAAAAGATGAAGTTGATAATATAACTAAGCAGCTGCAAGATATTTTAACGCATAAGCGTGTAAGCTTGTCAGGTGAATTTTCCGAAGATTTGTATGTGTTTTTTGATCCAAATGCATTTAGTGTAATTGTTAGAAATTTGATACATAATGCGATTAAATTTTCACCCATCGAGGGTGTAATTCAGATAAAAGCTGAAAGGAAAACAGAGGAAGTCGTTATTAGCGTGTCAGATCAGGGCATGGGGCTGAGTAATGAACAAATCGACCTATGGGAAAACCGTAAGCGATTGGTTACTAAGGCCAGTTCTACAGGGGATAAAGGTAGTGGGATCGGGTTGAACCTAGCCCGAGTACTCGCCGAGCAAAATACTGCACGAATCGAGTTTGTAAGAAATATGAGCTCAGGGAGCATGATTACATTCAGTATCCCTGTTCAAGTTTAGACTTCCGCAGGTAGTCACATAAACATATTGTTATGGTTAGCTTTATCATAAAAAGCTGCTTTTTCGTAACCAAATTCTGAGGTTTTGTCACATAATGCGTCTTTTGTTAGCAAGGCATTGATTGAAAATATACATTGTAGCGGATTGGATTGAATTAAGCATGAGAGAATTGGTTGAATTGACGCGAGTCGTCAATAAGAATAAAATTAAGCGTATTGACCTCTTAGACCCAAGGTCAAACCAGCAAACAAGAGCTGCTCAGCTCTACAATTTGTTGAGCAATGGGGTCGTAGCTAGCGAAGAGGAGGCATTCTCGCACTTCGAGGCGTATGAGATGTCTAAAAGTGCCTTTAGCAACTTAAAGGCCAGTTTGAGGTCGAAGTTGTTGAACACGCTGTTCTTTATAGATACCTCCCAGCCTTCCTACAACAATCGGCAGTCGGCTTACTATCATTTGCAGAAATCTATGGCTGCTGCTTCGATACTGATGGCCAAGCAAGCCACGCGCACGGCAGTGACGGAGTTGAAAAAAATCTGTAAGCAAGCTCTACAATACGAGTTTACGGACCTAATCCTGTTTTCGGCCCGGCAACTCAGTTTGCACTATGCGATAAAAGAAGGCGCACTTCAGAAGTTCAGCACCTATCAGCAGTTAGTCGATGTGTATAGTCAGGTCAGTCATGCTGAGGCGATCGCCGAAGCAGCCTACTGCGATTTGATCGTTCAGTATGTAAATCGCAAACAGAATAAGACGACCCTCTATGATTTAGCTTTAGAGAAACTCGACAAGCTGAATGCCCATGACAGGACTACTGATTCGTATGGTTTTAGACTCTATTATTATTTGATCGAGCTGTTTAAATTTACCTGTATAAACGATTATGCTGGAGCCTTGCCGACTACGGTAGACATGATATCTTATTTCAGGTCTAAAGACTACGATGCCTTTACGCCTATACAGATAGCACTTCATCATCAAATGATAGGCTATCTGCAGGTAGGTAACGATGATGCTTCTTTACAAGCTCTTCTCGAAGGACAGTCGATGCTAGAAGTGGGCAGTTTCAACTGGTTCAAAAATTGTGAATACCAGTTCTTGTTGGCTATGCATACCGGTAAATACACTAAGGCTTTGGAGTCGTATGTGCTGGTTGTGAATCATGTGAAGTTTAAGAACCTTCCGACAAACGTTAGAGAAGTTTGGACAATCTATCACGCTTATGTTCAATTTCTATTGGTTGTAGGAAAAGCAGAATGCCCTGAAGGCGAAGAAAAGCACTTCACGACCTTTAGAATAAATCGATTCATCAATGAGCTTCCGCTGTATTCTAAGGACAAAAGCGGAATGAATACAGCTATTATTATTGCTCAAATACTATTTTATCTCCAAAAGCAGAAATTCGATCAGGTTATAGATCGCATCGAGGCTATTGAAAAGTACTGTTCGAGATATTTGGTGAAGTCTGATTTGGTGCGCGTGTACTATTTTATCAAGTTATTGATGATTTTACCCAAGGCTGGCTTCAATAGGAAGAGAGCTACCCGATATGCTGAACGGCACTACGAAAAATTGCAGGCCTATTCTCTTGAAAAAGTGCGCAGCTTTCACAAGCTAGAGATCATCCCTTTTGAAAAACTGTGGGATATAACATTAGAAATGCTTTTTGATAAAGCAAAAGAGTTTAGAACAAAGTAGATAATTAAGTTATTGGTTTACATAGTTTTACGCATATAAATTTTGAATTTTAGACTTTATCTTTTTGTGATGTAACCCGTATTGTTGTCTGCGATACCGGTCATTCCCTATGATACATTTGCCAATGTCAGTGTGTGAAGACACTCTGTTGAGAATACGTTTACTCTTACATTCAAATCAAGTCATATGAAAAGGATTCGACCTAGTTTTGAAAAAACACAGCACATAATTATTGAAGAAACTATTGTGCCTTAGATCAACACTTTTTTCATGCATTTTGTGGCAATGAGAATTATGTCACTTAGCTCATCTCACTTTTGGGATGGGCTTTTTTTATATCTGTATTTTGGCTTTCAATGATGAATACTTATTGGTATGGTTTAAATACAAGTGCCACATTATCAGCTTTTTAGATTTTTTTATGCTGGTTTGTAGGTTTGATTTAGATGTGCTCGTATAGTCAGTTCTGTCCACGTATGAGATTATACCTAGGATACCTTTGCCTGAGAAGAGCTATGGGATTTCATAGCAGACGACCTATATGTTAAAAGTGCAAAAATATTTTTTTTGGTGTTTCACCATTCAGGTTTTGTGTGGAGGCTGTCGACCTGCGGAAGTACAAAATTTGCAAAACGAGCCATTAGCTGGAGTTGTGACCTGCTCTGGCTATGGTGTATTTGCTGGATTGGACGATCTGCCGGAACCGAGCCTGCTTGGGGGAATCGATAATGATTATTTGAGCTTAACCGCCAAGGATGAGGAAACTGCTGCTTGGCTTAGACAGGGCATACGACACCTGCACACATTTGGCCATTTAGAGGCCTGGCGTTGCTTTAAAAAAGTGACGGAATTGGACCCTGAATGTGCGATGGGTTACTGGGGGCTGGCTATGTGCCAACCCGGTTTTGGAGGGGCAGATAACTCTACATTTCTGGAGGCTTGTGTTGATGCCATGCGCTTTAAAAGTAGTGCGCGAAAAGTTGAGAGAGATTTAATCGACGCATTAGATATAACGCTGCGGCAAGGTATATATCAGGCTGCAAATAACTGGGAAATGATATTGAATGACCATCCGGATGAGGCTGATGCCATTGCCTTCAGCTGTATTATGCTACGACAAGCTGTAACGAACTATGAGCAATCCGATGCGCTCAAAGAGATTATGCTCAAAGCGCAGGAGCGTTTTCCTCAACACGTAGGTCTGATGCATTATTACGTGCATCTGCTGGAAGAAAGAGCGGACTTCAGCGAGGCCATAGAGACGGCGGAACGCATGGTAGAACTGGCACCGGAAGCTGCTCATCTGCGCCATATGCCGGGCCATTTATACTTTTTGGCGGGGCAATATGTAGAAACGGTGCAGGCATTTAGTGAGGCTTTAGACCTAGAGCGAGCGTATCACAGACGAGAGAACATACCTTTTGGAGCTAACCAAAACTATCTACACAACCTCCACTATTTAGCAGTGGCCCAATCGGAGCTTGGAAATCGAGAGGCTGCCATGGCTGCTGCTGAAGCCTATGCCAAGGTAGACATCGAACGTATCTACCCAAGGGGAGGGGCAGCCCTCATGCAACAGTTTGAAGGCCGTGCCCTCCCCGCCCTGGTGGCTATTCGCTTCGGAGACTTTTCCGACGCGGTGAAACGATTGACGTTTTGGCTGTCTGTGCCGGGCAGCCCGGTGGAGGAGCCCCTGGTACGTACGTATTTGGAAGCGCTGCGCGTGTATGCGCAGGGAATGGTAGCGCTTGAAGGAGGTACTGCTAGCCGGGCCAATCTTTTTTCAGATAGGCTAGAAGAGTATATCGTCAGTTTTTGGCAGCGGGGCCAGCAGCTCAATGATGAAACGCTCATGGATATCGCCAATCAGGCCTATGAACGGACGCTCATTTTGCGCGAAGAACTAGAAGGTTGGATCGATAACAGCGATAAGAATAGACCATTTGATCCTACTGCCTGGCTGCGGGCTCGACAGATCGAGGCCCGAATGCCATACGATGAACCACCCCGACTAATGTACCCGGTGAGTGAAAGCTTAGCCAGGCTGCACCGATGGAGGGGGGAATCTGAACTACTCGAAAAAGCCAAGCAGGAAGCTTTAAGGCGACGACCTAATAGCCCTTGGATTATGCGAATATGACCAGCTGCAAATCTTTCACATGAATTTACGACCTAGAATGAAAAACAATCACATGAAAAAATTTTTCACATCTCGAAAAGGTAAAAATGCGAGTTACATAGCTGCGTTTTCGCTAACCTTATTGCTGCCTCTATCTTTTTTATTTGCTTTTTCAATGGAGAGTGGTGGCCCGTTTAAAACTTCAAGTGAAGATGCGGAGCCATCGATAAAGACAGCCACAGCCTTGATGGATTCTGATGGAGACGGCGTCGATGACAGCACTGATACAGATGATGACAACGATGGCATCTACGATGCCGATGAGTGCTTCAATTGCACGGCTGATTTCAACGCAGACTTAGCTACAAAGCAGTCGATTATCGTTTCTTCTACCGCTAATGTCGACGCCGATAATGGGGGTTCTATAAGAGATGTACTAAATACCGTGGTAGATGAAGCACGATTCTTCTTTCCTGGAACGCAGCAGGTAGCCGGTCTTGAGTATTTTCGAATCGAGTTTCCCAAACCCATTACACTGCAAGGAATCGAAATTGCTGTTGGCGCATGGTTGTTTTCCAATGGAGCTGTACTCAATGTGGATGGAAGTAACGATGCCTCCAACTGGACGACACTATTAACTTCGACTCGAACAGGATCAGCAGCGACTGGCTGTAGCTATGGAGATTGTACTGGCGACGATAGTGAACAGTTTGAATTTTTGACGAATACAACCGCCTATAAATTTTACCGCATCATAGGGGTTGGCTCTGGTACGTCTAGACAGTTTCCATATGTCACAGAACTCTTCTTTCTCGTCAATACCTCGATGGATGAGGATTTAGATCTAGACGGTGTACCCAATCGCCTGGACCTCGACTCAGATAATGACGGTATACCCGATAACGTAGAGGCCCAGCCCACGCTTACTTACGTAGCTCCGAATGGTGACGCGGCTTCCAATGGCGGCGTAGACTCGGCTTACCCTTCCAGCCTGGCCCAGGTCAATACCGATGGTGACGTATGCCCGGACTGGGTTGACGAAGACTCCGATAACGACGGTACGCCAGATCGCGACGAATCCGGACTGACTTTTAATGGAGTCCCCGGAATGAACGGTTTAGACAGTGGCTCAGAGACCGCCGATAACTATACAGACGTCAATGGTATAATAGATGACCCTGATACAGATTTGGCCAGTGATGGCGCTGGATCAGAGGCTTATTATAGGCAATCGCCCGGTCCGGGTGGGGTAGGTATCGGTCTAGCTTTGTGGTTAAAAGCCGATGTAGAGGTGACGCCAGGAGCCACCTTTACATGGGCCGATCAAGCTGGTATGAATGATGCTACCCAAACGAGTGCTACCCGTCAACCGATTTATGTAACTAGTGGTGACCGCTTGGTCAACTTCAATCCGACTTTAGATTTTGACGGCTCTAATGACTATCTGCGCAACGCAGATGGTGGCTTGCATACTAACGAAATTTTCGTGGTGGGTAGCCCTGATGCAGAATTAAATAGTAGTGCAAATGGAGATGCCTATTTAGGTTGGCTAGGCAACTTCAACCACTTCTTTGGCACTGGATCACTAACCTCTAGTCTCTCGAATGAGGTGGTCAGTTTTGGCTTGCAGTCCGGTACCTATCGAAGCGGCTATAACACCCCAGGGGCTACGCTTCCCGTGGCGGATTACATTTTTGGAACGCACGCTTCATCGGAAACGATCGAGCAGCGAATTCTCGTCAATGGAGAAGACCTGACTACAGCCGAAAATTCAAATCACTCGATCGTTACAGATGCCGATTACACCGTAGGGGGCACTGATAACTCCAGTTCTGGAAGTTACGTTGATGGTCGGATCAGTGAAGTGATTTCTTACAGTGGTACACTAAGTGATGCAGACCGTCGGAAGGTAAATACCTATTTAGCCATTAAGTACGGGATGACTATTCTCGGTGATTACGTTTCTTCGAATGGAACGACCATTTGGACTTCCGCAGGTGGATACGATAACGCCATTGCCGGGATCGGACAAGATGTTTCTTCAGGGCTACTTCAAAAACAATCTCGCTCTACTTCCTACACCGATCTGGCCATTGGTTTGGGGACTTTAGCGGAGTCGAATCCAGCGAATACCAGCAGCTTTGCGGCCAATAATTCCTTTATGATCTGGGGTCATAATGGGGCTGCTTTGGATTTTGTTAATCCGCTCGTTGATGATTTCAGCTATGCTTCTCGTATTTGGAATGTACAAGAGACCGGTTCGGTTGGTATGGTACAAGTACGGATGCCCAGAAACACCTTACGTGGAACCAATCCTGAATTGGTCCGAAGCACGGATCCTTCCATCACCTCTGCCGACGATAGGATTCCCATGACTGTTCAGGGCGATTTTCTGGTAGCGACCATCGATTTTGCCAATGGGGATTATTTCACTTTCGCCCAAGAGCCGCCACCAGCTCCCGGGGGAGTTGTCCCTAACCTCGCACTATGGCTGCGTTCGGATCTCGGCGTGACCTCCGATGGTACAACGACCTGGGCTGATCAAAGTGGGAACGGTAACGATGCCTCGCAAACTTCTACTACGCAACCTGCCTACGTTACGACTGGCGATCGGCAGGTCAACTTCAACCCGACCTTAGATTTCACCAGTGACTTTTTGCGGGGAGATGCTGGTTTGCACACCAATGAGATCATTGTAGTCGCTACGCCCAATAATGGATTCGATGATAATGCACCGGACCAAAACTTTATCGGCTGGAATAATTCCATCCAAAGCTACTTCGGGCTTGGAAATCTGACTTCATTATTTACAGGTGAGATTATATCCTTTGGCACCGGGACTACCGGAAATAACCGCTACCGTTCGGCTTATGGTGACGTGACAGCTGTTTTCCCAGCTAAGACTTACTTATTTGGCACTTTCGTCGGTAGTGGCATTTACAGTCAGGACCTGACCTTCGATGGGGCTATAGTTACTAGCAATCAGTTAAATAACTTTAGAATTGATATCGACAATGACTACACAATAGCTGCTCTAGATAATGGTTCGGCAACGAGCAGATTCGACGGCCGTATCAGTGAGGTGATCTCGTACAGCAGCACCTTGAGTACTGCGGATCGCAGTAAGGTCTACAGCTATCTCGCCATCAAGTACGGCATCACACTAGACCCCAGTCTGACCAGTTACGTGGCTACAGACGGAAGTACTGTTTGGAATAACACCACTTATTGGAACAATGTAACGGCTATTGGTCGCGATGATGCTACAGGACTTAATCAGCGCCAATCGCGCTCAGATGGAGCTGAGGCTTTAGTCAGCATTGGTCTTGGAGAAATCGCCGCCACCAATGGCGATAATGCCAATGCTTTTGTTGGCAATCTCAACTTCCTCGCCTTTGGAGATGACAACGGTACGCTCGGCTGGACAAGTACGGGTGCGCCCCCAACACCAACAGGCTACGAAGTGGTAGGACGAACCTATTTTGTTCAAGAATCCGGTACCATAGGTCCAGTCTCCATTAGTGTTTCTGACAACAGTTCTACCAATGCGGCCACACTGCCTGACGAAGGTACCTTCGCTGTGTCCTTACTCGTTGACGACGATGGGGATTTCACCAGTGGGGCCACGATCCTACCCATGACCCTAAACGGAACCGAGTGGGTAACCGACCAAGCAGTCGATTTGAGTAACGGTCAGTTTTTCACCTTCGCCCGCCGCTTCGAGATCAATGCCACCGTAGAAGCCAATCAGGTCACCTGCGATATGGTGACCCTACTACCTAATATGGATGCCAACATTAGCCTGACAGCTGCTGACGGGGTCGTAACGGCTGTTGGCTTTTCAGAGGGTACGGTATATACAGGCCCCGACTTTAGTGGTGCAACACCGGTGAGTAACCCTTCATCGGGAGTTACGGTTGTTGGTGGCTTGGCTAATCCTGATTTCACCATTTTCTACACGGTGCGGGCATTCGCTTCAGCATCGATCTTCGAAGACTATGTGGTAGCCTTAGAGCCGAAGTCCTGTACTACGGCCGACTTGTCGGTTACCGTATCGACAACCGATGACGAGGCCAATGTGGGCGAATTACTGGTCTATGATGTGACGCTAAACAACAGCGGGCCCGACCCAGCCGTCAACGTCCAGGTAAGGGTAGACATTCCAGCAGGCCTCGACTTTGTCACGGCTAGTTCGCCTATTGGCGAGTACAGCCCCGGCACGCAGCTTTGGACGATACCCCAGGTTCCTGTAAATAACCCAGTTGTACTCCAGGTGACCTACCGCATGAAATAATATCACTCATCTTTTTTTCTCTATTAAGTCTTTTCACATGAAAAAATTCGATCTAACTCAGTTTCTATCCTTTGACCTAAGCCTACTGCTTACAGTTAAGATATGGGTGATGTTATTGCTCTTTATTGGTCCTAGTGGACTTTCCTTGCAGGCACAAGAATGCACCTCCGATGCATCTGCTCTTGTCAAGTGGGATTTTAATAGTAGCACCCAAGATTGTAACGGCATTGATGAGACGCGCCGTCGTTTCTGGAATCCACGCGTTCCGCTGATGACAGGTGGTAATACCTACTGTCCACAAGTAAATGACGGAAGTGGCCGAGCACTTATTTTTGAGCGCGGCTTTGGTAACACCAATGATTTCAACGGAGCCATGTGTATTGCAGGCTTCTGGCAAAACCGAGGTAATAAGTACTTTACGGCTCCAGGCTATGATCCCAGTTCGCCAACATATGATCCGGATAATCCAAGTGGTAATATTTACATGAGCTATTCCTTCGTACCCGGCCAGGCTGGCCAGCTGACGGGCGTGTCCATGGAATTTATTCAATCCGGCTGGCGCAGCGGACAAACCATCGCTTTTAACCGTCAGGGGATGTCGGTTACTCGCAATGGTGTACGGATTTTCATGGGGACCATTGACATTACGGCATCTAATGTAAATAATCCGGCGGCCCCTTTAGTGTTCAACTTCCCCAATACTCCGGAGTTCCGTACGGATGGCTCCACAGAAGTGGTATGGGAAATCGCCTTCGCTTTCGTTGAACGAAATGTTCGTAAACGCTCAGGTATCGACAACATCTGTATTCTGGGTACCCAAGGTCCAGCCGGTGCGGAGGTAGAAGCAACCCCTGCTACTTGTGAAAGCGGAGGAACGGATGGCCAACTAACCATTGTAGGTTTCTCTGACGGAGAGAAATTTGATTTCAATGCAGGAACTTCCTATATGGGAATGGCCACCTTTGCTGATGCTATGGTCATACCCGCGGATGGAATAATTGCGAATAACTTGCCACTCGAAACCATGCCAACTTCTTACACCGTGCGCATTTTTCGAGAGGACTGCTTCATTGATGAAACGGTCGTCATGCCGCCAGTTTTTTGCCCATTTGTTTGCGATTTCCCGAGTCTTAACATCGCACCAGAGCCTCCTACCTGTGATAATGACGTACGGCAAGACGACGCCTCCATTGTGCTCAGTGGTATAATTAATGCAGACCGCGTGGGTGTTTCGCCAGGGCGAACCTACACCGGTCCATTATATGCAGGAGCCATATCGCTTAATGGAAGTAGCATGTTTGTCTTAGACCAGGCTAACGCAGGTATTGAAGGTGGCGATTGTACAGAATTTTATACTATTCGTATCTACAATGGCGTCGGTGGGATCGAAGATCAAGAACTCTGTTTCATTGATCGGACTGTAGCTATTTCACCAGTATCCTGCGATGGCTGTCAAATTATCTGTGCAGAAATTGTCTCGACTGATTCTGAGGAAATCGACCCATCCAATAACAGAGGGCAAGATCAAGCTTGTCGGACCGATGAACGTGTCGATTTGAATCTGACTAAGACGGTAAATCCCAACAGTGGAAGCAACTGTGATATGAATGGTATGGATACCGAATTCACCTTCACCATTACCTTGACCAACGAGGGTGATCTGACGGCAACGGACATCACTATCTCTGATGTGTTTCCCGTAGGCATGATCATTCAGGAGGCCACCACATCGAATGCCGGTAATCCACTGGAAACCTTTAGTACGCTCGAATGGACGGTAGAAAGCCTGGCGCCAGGAGATAGCGAAACGCTTACTATTGTGGCCGTATTCGACAGCCCAGGCAACTTTGAAAACTGCGTTATGGTGTCGAGTGTGTCACCTGCTAACGACCCCGATACAAGTGACGATATGGCTTGCGCTAGTGTGAATGTAACGGGCGTCAATAGACCAGTCGTTACTAAAGCCTTCAGTCCGGTATTCGCCCAGGCTAACTCACCCATTAATTTACAACTCAAGCTGTTCAACAATGAGCCCGAGCCTATTGCACTGACCGAAGACCTGATCGACGTATTTCCCACCATGCCTGGTCAAATGGTTGTAGCGCCTACGCCTAACGTAGTGAGTATTTTACCTGGTATTGTCGCTGAGCCTGGAGCGACGCAGTTTCTCATTCCAGCCGGTTCCGTACTACAGCCCGGTTTGACCAGCGTCAGTCTAGATGTGATCGTACCCGCCAATGGAGACTATACCAATCTCATTTTACCCAACGATCTACTGACTACAGCTTGCGGCAACCCCGACACGGCACTGGCAGAGCTTTTTGTGAGTGACGACAACGTTATTGCACCAATAGTGTCCAAGTTCTTTGATAAGGAAGTTATGGGAGTCGGGCAAACTGCCATCCTAACGGTAATTATTGAAAATCGCAATGCCCAGGACATCTCTCTGGCAGGTGATTTTGCAGATATTATGCCAGAGGGTATCGAAGTGACCGGTATGCCAACCAGCGACTGTGGCGGAGCGAGTACTTTTGGTCTGGATGATCGGGTTGGGCTTTTAGCTGGTACGGTCATTAGCGGCAACAGTATTTGTACGTTGCAGGTCGAAGTCACCGCCATGAGTGCTGGCCTGAAATGCAACCAAATACCGTTTAACTCAGTAGGGGTAACCGTGCTGTTCACAACCAATCCGGCTATGACCTCGAATGAAGACATTGCAGAAAGCTGCATCGAGGTGGTGAATGATCCCATTTTTGACTTGGCCTTGCGGAAACAGCTGGCACCCATGCAAGAAGAAACTGTAGAGGCAGGTGGCAGTGTAAGCTTTGCTATCACAATATTTAACCAGGGAACAACACCTGCTACTAATATTCAAGTCACAGACTACTTTCCCAGCGATCTTACTTTAATTGATGATGCTACATGGGAGCTTTCCGGCGGAAACGCAATTTTGGAAAATCCGATCTCCACTTTAGCACCTGGTGAAGAAACCGTTCTCATTATTCAATTCGATATCGACCCTGCCTTTACCGGCGAATCTATAGTCAACTCCGCAGAGATTAGCAGTGCTAATGGCGGCACGGATATTGACTCTAGCCCTGATAGCGACCCTACCAATGACAAGGGAGGCATGGTCCGTTCTCCCTCAGATAATGTGATTTTAGGTAATGCATTCCTAAGCGGTGGTGCACCCGGAGATGAAAATGGACTGACAGACGAAGACGATGCCGACCCCGCTATAGTTTTCTTAAGCATATTACCAGAAGACCTCAATTGCACCTTAGTGCTTAGTGCTGATCCTGGCGATTGCGACCCCAACGACGGAACCTACGATCTGACTGGATCGATAACGTTCAGCAATCCACCCATGACTGGTGACTTGACAATCAGCCTGGATGGCACTATTATTGAAACCTTATCTTCTTTTACCAGCCCGCAACCGTTTACTTTAAGTAGTCTTCCTTCCGACGGACTCATGCATACCGTATCCGTTGCTTTTACGGACGATCCTGCCTGTAATGCTTCTCTCGATTATACCGCACCAGACAATTGCGCCGACGCAGGGACCTGTGTGGTCGCATTGACGGCTGAAGCTGGCGACTGCGATCCGGCTACGAACAGCTATGCTTTAAGTGGCGAGATTACCTTCACCGATGCGCCAACTACGGGTAGCGTGACAGTAAGTGTTGGTCCATTTACCAGTACGTATTCGGCACCGTTCAGTAGTCCGCTAGACTATCAAATTACAGGTTTAAATTCTGATGGAAGCAGCCAAACCGTATCGGTAACCTTTTCAGAGAATACAGCTTGTACGAACACCGCCGATTTCGTGGCGCCTGCGGGTTGTTTGCCAAACGAGTGCAGCCTGGAGCTAACTGCGGAGGCAGGGCCCTGCAATACTTCAACCAACCTCTTCTCGATTACGGGTACGCTGTCGGTGACCAATGCGCCGGCTACCGGTACCTTGGTTGTGAGTACGGCCGGGGCCAGTGTCAGCTTCCCGGTCAATGCTATTCCGGCCAACTATACCTTGAGTGATCTCATTTCCGATGGTACGGATCGTACCGTAACGGCGGTTTTCTCAGATGATGCCGGCTGCCGGGCCGAGATCGATCTTACTGCTCCGGAAGGCTGCAGCGATCCCAATCCGGCTTGTGCCATTAGTTTGGATCTGGAACCCAGCCCTTGTGTGGGTGGCGACTATAGCGTATCGGGTACGATTACTTTTGTCGATCCACCAGCGACTGGCAATATTGTGGTAAGTGATGTGAGCGACCCGGGTACGCCCCTGCTCACCATTGCCCTGCCGACCGATAGCCCGCTGAACTTTACCCTTCCCGGACTAGAAGCAGACGGCGCGACAGAAACACTTACAGCGACTTTCAGCGAAGATGGGACTTGTTCGAACAGCGCCAGCTTCACGGCACCCGCAGCTTGTGACCCCACGAATGATGTGTGTGACCTCATGGCAAGTGCTACCGAAGTGACTTGCAACGATAATGGGACGGAACAGGACGAAAACGACGACTACATTACCTTTAAGCTCAACCCAACAGGAACAGGACTTGGTGTGAGTTATAGTGTGACAGCAAACGTTGGCCAGGTCTTTACGACCAGCGGAAGTCCTGCTTCAAGCATCCCGTATGGTACAGAAACCATGTTCCGCCTCAACAATGGTTCGATTGGTGCTGGGGATGTGACGCTCACCTTAACCGACGATACTTCACCCACCTGTACCGAGACCGTGGTCGTTACTGATCCGGCTATGCCTTGTTCAGACTGTACCGATCCAACAGTAACCCTTACGCCAATGGCTTCTCAGTGCACTGGGACTACAGAAAATAATGACGGCACCATCACCTGGACTTCCTCGACCAATGCGACGCATTACGGCATAAGTACAGCTGATGCTATGATGTACGATGGTCCGACTACGACGGCTGCCGCCACGGAAGCACCGATAAATGGTATGGCCATTCTAACTGACATTCCTCACACGGGGGCGAGCTATATCGTGCGGATTTTCAACGAGGCAGATGATTGCTTTATTGAGGAGACAGTGACGGTAGAGGCCGGGGCAGTATGTACACCTTCCTGTGGGGTTAATATTGACCGGGTACTCGTATCCGATTGTTACTTCGATAGCAATACTGGTCTTTCTACGGCTGCCGTGGAGATCGAGATTTCTTGGCAAGACCAAGACGGGCCGGCCCTGGACGAAACGGCTACCGCATCTAGCTCGCGAATGGATCGGGTACGGGTGAGCATTCCGGGACAAGCGGACCGCTTCATTTTCCAAGAAACTCCTATCGTAACGGAGACGGGGGCGACGGTTGGCTATCAACTGCTTTCTTCTCCCCAAGTCATTACTTTCTTTTTACCGCTCGATGGGTCCGTGACCATGCCGACTATTACGGCACAGTTTGTCGATGCTCCTGCCGGTGCTGCTCTTGATTTTTCTAACCCTGGCACACCACGGACGGGCTGCGCTAATGATACGGAAGGTTTTGTCTTACCCACAGCCTGTGATCCAGTACCTTGTGTAACTGCTTCGGGGGTGATTGGGGGTAATGTATACGAAGATTATAACGCCGACGGAATGCAAGGAATTGGCGAGACCATGGGCTTAGAGGGAGTTACTGTTCGAGCTTTCGTTTGTGATGCTAATGGAGCCAGTATCCTGGCGGGTACTACCACTACAGACGCCAACGGGGATTACTTCTTTACGGGCTTGGACGATGCACAGACCTACCGTCTTGAGTTTGAGTCACCATCATCACTGAGCAACTATGAACCTACTCTGGGCAGTACAGAAGAGCAAACCAGCGTGCAATTTGTGATGCCGAATAATTGCGATGTTGATCTGGGTTTGAATAATCCGAGCAACTTTTGCGAATCCGATCCCAATATTGTGCTGAGTTGTTATGTGAAGGGAGTGGCAGATAATACCAACTCAGCGGCCAATGACGCAACGATTGTCAGCATCACCTATCCAGCAGCTGGCAACAATCCGGTGGGAACACTAAATACCTCCTACGGTACCCATATACAAACCGGAGCCGTTTGGGGTATTGCACACGAGCCGAATGAAAACTTACTTTTCTCTACGGCTGTAATGCGGCGGCACGTAGGGATCGGCCCCGCTGGTTTAGGCGGTATTTATGTGACAGACCTAAACCAACCGGCTTCTAGTCTACCTACGTCTACCTTAATGGATCTAACGGCACTAGGATTTGACTTTGGAACCGAGCCAACACGTAGCTTAGTAACGGCACCGACTATGAATAGCACCGATGGTGCTGCTTTCCCGGTGGTCGGAAAAATCGGAATTGGTGATATTGATATCGATATTCCGGGGCAAGCACTTTACTTGACTAACTTGGCCGAGAAGCGTTTGTATCGCATAGATATTGCCAACTATCTAAGCACGGGTACGCTGCCTACGGCGGCGGAAGTGAGCTCCTTCCCAATTCCTGATCCAGGGTGTGTGGGCGGCGAAAGTCGTCCGTGGGCCACTAAGGTGACCAACGAAGGGCTCGTCTACGTTGGGGTGGTATGTGATGGTTCCACTTCTGGGAGTCGCTCTGATTTGCGCGCCTTTGTGTACGTATTCAACACCACTACAAATACCTTCAATAATACGCCAGTACTGAATATTCCACTTACCTATCCTAAGGGAGATCCGGATTCAGGTCCTACAGGTCGTGGCTTAGGTCTGTGGAATGCTTGGGAAGATGATATTGCCAATTACATCAATACGGCTACATTTGAATCACATCCTTCACCCATTTTATCTGATATTGCCTTTGATGTAGATGGTAGTATCACCCTAGGGCTTATTGATCGTTCTTCTGCTTTGCAAATCGGTTCGTTCGATAATTATCCAGACGGTAGTTTCCCCGATGGTCGTGGCGAGGTGGGCATTGGTGCGGGTGACTTTTTACGCGCCCAGCGAGCTGGAGATCAATTTGTACTGGAGAATAATGCCCAAGTGAGTGGTTTGAGTGGAGCTGCTCCAAATAACTCTCAGGGGCCTGGTTACGGTGAGTTCTACAACGATAATTACCTAGGTACGGGTGGAGTTCATACGGAAATGGGTTTAGGAGGGCTTGCTATCGCGCCGGGCTCTGGACAAGTGATTGCTACGGTGGTTGATCCCGCTCAAACGTTCAATGCAGCGGGAATCCGAATACTAGACAATACCAACGGTAGCATATTTGCGGATTATGCAGTGTACGAAAATGGCGCCATTGATCCAACTAATCCAAATACGGCTTTATTCAATAAAGGTGGGGGACTTGGAGATGTGGAGGTTGTTTGTAGTGTCCAGCAGAGTATAGAAGTTGGAAATTACGTGTGGGAAGACACCAATGGTGACGGTGTACAAGACCCCTGTGAGCCGCCACTGGAAGGCGTAACCGTTAAGCTCTACAGCAAGCCAACTAGCGGTGATCCCGTATTACTGGCCAGCATAGAGACTGACGCCAACGGCAACTACTATTTTATTGGTGATGGAGAAGACGCTGCTACATGGGAAATTACTGACGATACTATTGAAGAGGGCGAGCAATACTTCATAGCTTTTTGTGGTGACAACGGTACGACCTTCGACGTTAATGAAAACACGATTGTAGTAGACGGCGTAACTTACTGTCTCACGGTAGCCGATGCTAATGAAGCCACTAGCTCCGATCTCAACGACTCCGACGCCACCGCTCAAGCCCTCGGTACGCTGGGTACTTTCCCCGCTTACTGCACGACAGCGGGCGAAACGGATGAGACCAACCATACTTTTGACGTAGGCTTCAAACCGGTAGTCGAGCAAGTCGCCCTCGGCAACCTCATCTACATGGACAATAACGAAGATGGCGACTTCGACTCGGGCACCGATATGGGTATCGATGGGGTAACCGTCGAGTTGTACAACCAAGGCGATGACCCAAGCATGGAGACGCCCGTAGCTACCGATATGACGGAAAATGGCGGCTTCTACCTTTTCGATGAGCTGGATGAAGGCACTTACTTCGTCTTCATTCCGGCCACCAACTTTGCCGATAATGCACCACTGGAAGACAAACTCAGTGTAACCGGTGCCGATACAGGCGACCTGGATGACAATGCGGCCAGTTCGGATAACGGTCAAGACGATCCTACCCCGGAAGCCAACGGTATCCGCTCGGGTGATGTAACCTTAGAGGCGGGCAATGAGCCGACTGGTGAAAGCGGCCAGGATACGCCAGCCGCTCAAGCGAGTAGTCTGCCGGATGAGAATGTGAACGAGACGGTGGACTTTACTTTTGTGGAAGTATCGTGCGAGCTCACCATCACAGCAGCACCCAACCCCTGCGACCTCGCTGACAACTCCTACGAACTAGTCGTGACGGCTACGTATAGCAATCCACCAATGGGCGATATCTCTATCACCGTTGGCTCTGATGCACCCGTGACCTTCACCCCTAGCGGGAACAGCCCGGATATGTTCACCATTAGCGGCTTGGATAGCGATGGGGCTATGGGCGTGATGGTTTCCGCCAATTTTGTGGGCGATACCGGTTGCGAAGGTATGACGACTTACGATGCACCCGTACAGTGCTTTACGCCCCCCGATCCACCTATGCCCTGTGCGGGTAATCCAGGCGATATAGGTGGTGTAGCCTTTGAAGATCTGGATAATGATGGTGTAGCAGACCCGGTAGAGACTGGTCAAGCAGGTATTGAGGTTATGGTATATGATTGTGACGGTACTTTAGTTGGAAATACAACCACGGGCATTAATGGGGAATGGACAGTGACGGGTCTACCCGATGAACCTGATGATATATATCGAATTGAATTCGTCATACCATCGAGTTTGAGCTTTTTGCAACCAAGTAATGCGGGTAGTACTAATGGCACGAACACTCAATTTGCATCACCGACTGACTGTGAAGTGAATTTTGGGGTAATCGATCCTGGAGAGTTTTGTGAAAGCAATCCGCTGGTCATTGTTCCGTGCTATACAAATGGTGACCCTGATGATTCTTCCAACAATGGGGAACCAGCAGTAATAGCTATAGAATATAACGACAATGGCGAAGCACCGACAACAAAAATGGCCGTCAACAACCAAGAGGATGTAGGTACCGTACACGGCACAGCTTGGAACTCCATAACCGAAGAACTATACATGGCTTCAGCCTTGCGTAGACATGTTGGATACGGCCCATCTGGACCAGGAACTATCTACCGACAGACTGACCTTACAGACGCAAGCACTGTAAGTGTTCTTTACAAATTTGATTTGTCATTGATCGGCCCTGATATACCTACTGATGCAGTGCGCTTCTCTGGTCCTGGTAATGGACCTGGTCTTATGGACGATAATACAGATCCCTTGACTTTCGGCTTAGTAGGTAAGCGGGGGCTTGGAGATATCGATATTTCCAATGATGGAAATACGCTGTATGTTATGAATTTGAATGACCGTCAGGTCTATACATTAAACCCTAATACGACCAATGGAACTAGTGATGCTGTAGCAATTCCGAACGCACCCTGGCTAGATAATAGTATTTGTGGAGGCGGTGTCGCTCGTCCGTGGGCACTAGAGTTCTACGAAGACAAAATATATGTCGGGGTAATATGCGATGCCACTACCAGTATGAATTGTGGTCCTACAGGAAGCTGTAGTGATCTAAGTGCTAGTGTATTCTCTTATGATGGTACTTCATGGGCCACTGTGATTCAGGGTATTTCTTTGGGATACACACGGAGTTTCTGGAATATACAAGGAGGCTCCGGGCCATTTTGGCATCCTTGGGTAGATACCTGGGCTGGTATGGCACAGTATGTTGATTTTGCTGACGGTAATAGAAATGGCGACTTTGTAGATGTACAGTATCCTCAGCCTATACTGACTGACATTGAGTTTTTACCTGATGGTACCATTGTTTTAGGACTAGGGGACCGAACAGCCTTCCAACTTGGATATCGCGCTCCAGACCCAGATGGTGATCCTGGTGACATCAGTGAGATATATTTTTCTGGAGGAGATATTTTGCGTGTTGGTGTATCACCAATGGGGGGTTATCAGATTGAAAACAATGGGACGATTACAAACTTAGCTGGAGATATTCTGAGTGGGCAAAATACGAGCTCTATGGAAGGGCCTGGCGGACGTGCTTTCTACAATGATAGTTGGGGTTTCTCAATCGGACCAAACTTCCCCGTCCAAGATTCAGACACAGGACTTGGAGGGCTAGCTCAACTACCAAGTAGGGGAGAAGTGATTTTTGGAATATCTGACCCTTATTTCGCTTTTGGAGCCGGGTACCTGAAATTCAGTAATATGGATGGAAGTATTACTGGAGGAGCCCAGGTATTTGTAGATCCAGCTATCGAAGCAGGTGGTAATAATCCAATAACCCCAGCTAAAGGCGGAGGTCTGGGAGACCTTTCTCTAGATTGTGGTACACCGTCTATCCAAGTAGGTAACTACGTCTGGATTGATGAAAACGAAGACGACATCCAAACGCCTTGTGAAGAGCCAGTGGTTGGGCTAACGGTCAAGCTATACACCAAACCATCAAGTGGTAATGCAGAACTCGTCGCGACCACCATGACCGGTAACGATGGCGAGTACTATTTCACAGGTGACGGCACGCCAGGTGAAACCTGGGAGTCTGGCTTCACCGAACTCGTAGAAGGCGAGAGCTACTTCATCGTCTTCATGGGCGATGGCTACGACGAAGACAATGAAACCATAACTGTGGGTTCTTCTAGATTCGAACTTACAGGTGCTGATGTGGGCGAAGGCACGAATCCCGATCTCAATGATTCGGATGGTGCCGAAATGAACGTACCCGGTTTAGGCAACATGCCCGTGATCATGTTCACAGCCGAAGAAACCGATCACAGCTTTGATGTTGGCCTGGTAGAATCAGAAGTCGAACTCGTTGCCCTCGGCAACCTCATCTACATGGACAATAACGAAGATGGCGACTTCGACTCGGGTACCGACATGGGTATCGATGGGGTAACTGTCGAGCTCTACAATCAGGGTGATAATCCAGCCACGGCCACGCCCGTAGCTACTGATATGACGGAAAATGGTGGTTTCTACCTCTTCGATGAGTTGGATGAAGGCACCTATTTCGTCTTCATTCCGGCCTCCAACTTTGCCGATAATGCACCGCTGGAAGACAAACTCAGTATACCCGGTGCCGATACAGGCGACCTGGACGACGATTCGGCCAGTTCGGATAACGGTCAAGACGATCCTACTCCGGAAGCCAACGGTATCCGCTCGGGTGATGTGACCCTGGAAGCGGGCAACGAGCCCACGAATGAAGGTGGTCAGGATACACCAGTCGCTCAAGCGAGTAGTCTGCCAGACGAAAATGTGAACGAGACGGTGGACTTTACTTTTATTGCTGAGCTGGTCGCCTTGGGTAACTTCGTTTATATGGACAATAATAATAGCGGCGATTTTGAAGCGGGCATAGATATGCCAGTCGAAGGCGTCGATCTAGAACTTTTCGAAGCAGGTGAAAACCCCCAAATGGCAACGCCAGTAGATATGACTACTACAGATGCCAATGGTTTTTACTACTTCGACAATCTGGAGCCGGGTGACTACTTCGTCTACATTCAGGAAGAAAACTTTCAAATGAATGGAGCCCTAGAAGACAAAATAAACTCCAATGGCTCTGCCGATCCAGATGATGATACTACCGATGATGATGACAATGGTATAGACAATCTAACCCCGGAAACTAATGGTATTCGTTCACCGGATATAACCCTATCTCCAGGAGATGAACCGACGGACGAACCAGGGCAGGGCGGTGACGACGGTACCTATCCAGGTATGCTACCAGATGAAAATGTAAATGAGACAGTAGACTTCGCATTTTTCCTTCCCGTTACCGTAGGTGACTTCACCTTCATCGATGTCAATATGGATGGCCAGCAAGATGGCGACGATCTGCCACTCCCAGGGGTAGAGGTCACCATCATCGACATAGATACCGGCTTACCGGTCGATACCGACGCCAATGGCGAGCCCTACACGGCTACTCAGACGACTGGAATGAATGGCGACTATTTATTCGAGAACTTGCCGCCGGGTAATTACAAGGTGACTTTCGATATTGCCGATGCCGACAACAGTGAATTCTACATCTATACCGACCCTAATTCGGGAGATGATGCAACCGATTCCGATGTCGACCCAGTCAATCCAGATGATCGGGTAGGCATGTCAGATGAAACCGGCTTCCTATTCGGCGGAGAAGAAGACCTCACCTTAGATGCCGGTGTCGTTTGTAACATCCTGGTCGAAGTGGCAGGTCCGGCAACTTTGTGTAGTACCCAACCCATTGATTTGACCCAGGGGGCGTCTATCAGCCCAGCCCTGTTGGGCGGCACCTGGACCAGCAGTGGCGACGGTATCTTCGATGATGGAAATGGCGAGTTTGGTGTAGCTACCCAATATACCGTCGGCGAGCAAGATAAGCTCAACGGCTCCGTAACCCTGACCCTGACCAGCGGCAATCCCGCTACAGAAACAGGCTGCCAAGCCCAATCGGCCTCCGTAACCTTCACCATTCTAAAGGTCGACTGCGGTAGCTTCTTCTGGGACGGCAGCAATGATTGAGATTATGATTTGTTAGTTAATTAAACTGGTGAATAGGGCATTTTGCTCTATTCACCATCATTTTTTATCCCGACTGCCTCGCTATTTTTACTTGCGCCGCATGCAGCGCATATACCGCCAGTTCTACGGATTTTTCTTCATCTATAAGCTGTTTCCACTCCAGATCGAACACATAGCAAAGCCTCCGCCAGTTCATCTTAGCCCTAACGATCAGCAGTTCCCGCTCCTGCTCGTCCAGCAAGGTAAACCGGCTGCCCGTCCACTTGCTTTTCAGCCGGTATACGGTTGGTTTTTCATCTTCCGCCCAGATCACCTCGATCAGCGTCTTTCCAGACCACATATCTGTCCTGAATCGCCCCCGATCCAGCTCATTGAGCAAGTAATGATACTTGCTGCCCCATTTGCTATCGGAGAGGATTTCTAGCTCCCCACTGGGCACCTCCGCCTCCGCCCGCTGCGACCAGACGCTAGGGAAGCGGATTTCGGCTAACACGCGCTTATTCTTTTCCAAGCGGTAGGTTTTGGAGTTGAGGGTAACGACGTCCATGATGCTAAGGTGCGGATTTTTTTATTTGGACTTCCGCAGGTGGGGTGGTCTAATAGTAGGGTGTTCCGTTTGATGTGCGCTGTTCGCGCCTGATTGTGTTCATAAAAAGTGTGCTCGCGACTTTGTAGCTTTGAGTTACGACACAAAAAACACAAATGCGAGCACGACTCAAAGCTACGGCACAGCGCTGGAAAAGT
>JBCCPC010000039.1:0-47746 GCA_039025055.1 Bacteroidota bacterium
AATGTGACGGTCTGCGAAGACACTGAGATCGATCTGCTGGACCGGGTTGAGAACCCGAGTAGCTTTACGCTTTCCTTCCACGCTACGCAGCAAGAAGCGATTGACAATGAATCGCCTTTCAGTTCGACCACTCTGACCCCAGGTGTAGGCACGACAACCTACCACGTCCGCTCGACGGAGGCTTCAAGCGGGGAGGACTGCTTTAGCGTAGCCAGCTTTACGGTCACGGTCGTCAGTGAGCCGACGGTCTCCACCTCGAATTTGACGGTCTGCGAAGACACCGAGATCGATCTACTGGATCGGGTTGAGAACCCAAGTGGTTTTACGCTTTCCTTCCATGCGACGGAGCAAGAGGCGATCGACAATGAATCGCCTTTCAGTTCGACTACCCTGACCCCAATCGTGGGAACGACGACCTACCACGTCCGCTCCACAGAGGCGGCCAGTGGGGAAGCTTGCTTTAGTGTAACGAGCTTCGAAGTTACAGTACGCCCAAATCCATCTGTAACTTTAGAAGATATCACTAACTGCGAAGGTGAAAGTCTCACTTTTTCACCTGATTTTCAATCTGGAGCTAATGGCGTACAGTCATTCCAGTGGCAGAATAATACTTCCGGAATTTTTCAAGATTTAGCTGGTGAAACTTCCTCTAATTTATTCATACCCAATGCAAATCTAGCTTCTAGCGGGCGCCAATATCGAATACTGGTTGCGGAAGAGCTGAATGGACTCAGCTGTTTTGCCGAAGACCAGGCAACCCTCACGGTCAATGAAGCTGCCATATCCGATGCAGGGGAGGACCAAACCATTTGCAGTACCAAAGACATCGAGCTGAATGCGACGACCAATGGTACGGGAAGCTGGAGCGGTGGCGATGGTTCCTTTGATGATGCGAACTCGCCGAATACGATCTACCGACCGGCTCAAGATGAAATTGGCCAGACGGTTACATTGACTTGGACTACTGATGATCCAGACGCTAATGGTCCATGTGCAGCCGTTAGTGATCAGCTAAGCATTACCATTCTGAAAGTGGATTGTGGAAGCTTCCCATGGGATGGTGAGTAGGTATATCGACTTTATTAATTCAGCAGGAGTAATTATGGGTTTCCCAGGAATCTAACTACCTGCGGAAGTACAAAAACTTCTACCGGCCCATAGCCCAACCACTCGCCATCTGCCTCGATTTCAAGTATGTTTCCTTTACCTATCGACTCGATGTGTACATGCTTTGCCTGGGTTGTGGTCACTTCTTTTACCCGACCGATGGAGCCGGTGTAAAAGCGCCAGCTGTTGAACAGTATCTTCCAAATCGGCAAGGCTTTTGCGTAGGTAAGTGCCAGCTTGTCGGATTGCGGATTAGCTTGTGGCACTAGACGCATACCACCGCCTGAATAGCGACACGGACCGATATTGATGGTGTAAAATCTGTCTTCTACGATTTGCTGATCGTCGATGATCAGGCGCAGTTTAGGCGTCTTGAATTTACGCAGCAGCCACAGCGTCAAAACGGGGTAGAGGAGCCTGCGCTTGAGCGGATGCCCCTCTGCGCACCTGACCACGAAAGCATCGTAGGCCATACCGGTAACATTAATGGTGTATTGCAAGGCCTGCTGGCCGTTTGGCTGCGTGTAATGTATCTGCCCAACGGATTGCAGTCCTGCCCTACCTGCATCGAGGAGCGCAAGCCAGTTTTCCAGACCCTTGTCTAAACCGTGCGTCCGTATCCAGTCGTTGCCGCTGCCCAGTGGGAGTAGGGTGTAGAGCACATCTTTGGCGCGCTCAGGCCCCAGTGCATGGATGATGCCATTGCAAACCTCATGGTGCGTGCCGTCGCCACCAACGGCTATCAAGTGTCTGCAACCTGCACGTACCCATTGCTCGGCCAGTTGCATGGCTTGTCCACTAGAATCGGTGTAAGACCACTCCAAGTGAGGAATTTTAGCTCGTATATCAGGTAGCCACTTAGACCAAACCTCTCGTGCACGACCCCGCGCAGCAGCGGGATTGACAATGGCGCGCCAAGGGTGGTGAAAGTGAGACATACCGTAAAAGTAAGGCAGCTTTTCGTACAGCCTCGCCCGACTTTTACTTACGTATACCCAGCTTCTTGATCAGGGCGCGGTAACCTTCCAGGTCTTTCTTGCGCAGATAGTCGAGCGTACGCTTGCGCTGGCCTACAAGGGAAAGCAACGCCTTACGACTCGCGTGGTCTTTGCGGTGCGTTTGTAGGTGCTGACTCAGCTCCTGTATGCGGTAGGTGAATAGGGCAACCTGTGCCTCAGTAGAACCCGTATTGGTGGGGCTGCCGCCGTATTCGGTGAAGATTTCTTCCTTCTTCTCTTTTGACAAATAAACACTCATGTGCTCAGCTTTTAGTAATCGCTTGGATCAGTTAAAGCCCATATTGGGGCCGCAAAGGTAGGATTTTACATCATATAATCCTATATTTGCCAGCGAAATCAAAAAAGACAATAAACTTGGCTGCAAATGTGCAGTCTCCGCCGATTAAAGCGACCCTCGGACGGAACGAATGTATACCTTCTTCAATACCCAAGCGCAGCGGTTCTCGCGGCCCTACCGAATTCGGTCATCATCCTTTCCAGATCATTTTTAGAGTGTCTCGCCTAGAGGCCGATCTTATTGTTTTGTACTTCCGCAGGTCGGAACTTAAACACAATCAACCGCAATGGGTAAACAGAACCCCACCACCGTCGATATCAAGCATCCCGACGGATTAGAAATCACCATAGAGACTGGAAAGCTGGCCACTCAGGCCGATGGTTCAGTCGTTATTCGCTGTGGCAAGACCATGTTGTTTTGCTCGGCCGTAAGTGCCACCAGTATGCGCGAAGGGCAGTCGTTCTTCCCGCTATCGGTAGACTATCAAGAGAAATTCGCGGCGGCGGGCCGTATTCCCGGCAACTTCTTCCGCCGCGAAGCCCGACTCAACGATTACGAGATCCTCATCTCCAGGTTGGTCGACCGCGCCATTCGTCCGCTATTTCCGAAAGGATACATGCACGATACGCAGATCATCATCAACCTGATCAGTATGGATGAGGAGATCATGCCCGATGCACTGGCCGGATTGGCAGCATCTGCGGCTATGATGGTCTCTGACATACCGTTTCAGGGACCGATCTCCGAGGTTCGCGTAGCGCGTATCGATGGCGAGTATATTGTCAACCCCAAGCGCTCGCAGATGGAGCATGCCGATCTCGACATCATCGTTGCTGCCGACAAGGACAACATCCTTATGGTGGAAGGCGAAGGTAAAGAGGTGCCCGAATCGGCCCTGGTAGAAGCCCTGAAAGCAGGTCATGAGGTGATTAAGCTCCAATGCGAGGCCCAGCTCAAGTTGCGCGAAATGGTCGGTGCCGAGATGCGCGAGGTCGAAGAGGCTGAAGAGCACGAAGACATACATGAGTATGTGAAGGCCAAGTCACTTGACGGCATTCTGAAAGTAGCTAAAGGTGAGCACAACAAGGCTGATCGCAAGCACGGCTTCAAGGAGGTAAAAGAAGCACTCGAAGCCGCTGCTACCGAAGAAAAGGGCGAAGAGTGGATGGAAGAGAACAAAGGAACACTCTTTAGCTATTTCGACAAGGTCAAGAAGAACGCCATCCGCAACATGATGCTCGATGAAAACAAGCGTCTGGACGGACGTGCCTTCGACGAGGTGCGCGACATCTGGACGGAGGTAGACTATCTGCCTTCGGCTCACGGGTCGGCCATCTTTACGCGGGGCGAGACGCAATCTTTAACCAGCCTTACGCTTGGTACTAAGACCGATCAGGCGATGGTAGACATTGCTCACGGTAGCTACTACGATGACTTCATATTGCACTACAACTTTCCGGCCTACTCGGTAGGGGAGACCAAGCCTATGCGCGGCCCGGGTCGTCGTGAGGTTGGTCACGCCAATCTGGCCGGTCGCAGCTTGCGTCAGGTATTACCAGGCGAGCGGGCGCATACCATCCGTATCGTCAGCGACATCATGGAATCGAATGGTTCCAGCTCCATGGCAACGGTTTGTGCCGGTGCGCTGGCTCTGATGGATGCCGGTATTCCGATTACTTCCCCAGTGGCGGGTATCGCCATGGGTATGGTGGCCGAAGATGGCAAGATTGCTATCCTTTCCGACATACTCGGTGACGAGGATGCCCTCGGCGATATGGACTTCAAGGTGACGGGTACGCGCAATGGTATCACGGCTTGCCAGATGGATATTAAGATAGACGGTTTGCCCTACGAGCAGCTGGAACAAGCCCTGGAGCAAGCCCGTGTAGGTCGTCTGCACATACTCGACGAAATGGCTAAGAGCTTAGCCGAGCCACGCGAAGACCTCAAGCCGCATGCACCACGCGTGGTCAAGCTCACTATCGATAAGAGCTACATCGGTGCTGTTATCGGCCCAGGTGGTAAGATCATTCAAGAGCTACAGGAGATGACGGGCACCATTATCAATATCGATGAGATCGACGGTAAGGGTGAAGTCACCATCGCCAGCTCTGACAAGTCGAGTATCGAAGATGCCCTGGCTCGTATCAACAAGATCACCTTTACACCAGACGTGGGTGAAGACTACGAGGGTATTGTTGCCTCGGTTATGCCTTATGGTGTATTTGTTGACTTCCACGGCAAGAGTGGCTTGCTTCACGTGAGTGAGATCAGCCACAGCCGCATTGAGAATGTCGAGGAGGTATTCAGCGAAGGCGATGAAGTCAAGTTCAAACTGGTTGCTATCGATGAGCGTACCGGCAAGATGCGATTGAGCCGGAAGGCCATTATGCCTAAAGCCGACGGTACCATGCCGACCGAAGAGGAATACATGAAACGGAGCGATGAAGGTCGCCGAGGCGGCGGCGGCCGTGGTGGAGATCGCCGTGGTGGCCGAGGCGGTGACAGACGCGGCGGTGGTGGCCGTGGCCGCGGAAGAGATCGCAGAGATCGTGATTAAATTTATGAAGTGCCACTGCAACGCAGTGGCACTTCTCATTTTTATCCTATCTTAGATACCACGAATAGAGGCCGATCAGTATCTATCATATTGTAGCTACTACCGTGCCTCATGCTGAGCATGAATGAAAAGGAATTGATCGAAGGTGCCCTGAAGGGGAAGCCGGCTAGTCAAAGAGGTCTCTTCGACCGCTATGCGCCGACCCTTATGGCTGTATGCCTACGCTACTGTAAGACACGCACAGAAGCAGAAGATGCCTTGCAAGAAAGCTTTATGCGCATCTTCGATAAGCTCGGTCAATACAATTTTCAGGGAAGCTTCGAAGGCTGGGTACGCAGACTATGCGTAAACGTATGTCTGCGGACCTACCAACGGAAACGGGCTACCTTCGAGCAATCGGGTTTGGAAACCATACCTGAAAGTGCGATGGACCCGACGGCATTCAGTCGCTTAGGTGAGCAAGAGCTATTGGATATGGTGGCATCTCTGCCCGAAGGCTACAGAATAGTATTCAATTTATACGCCATCGAAGGATACAGCCATAAAGAGATTGGTGAAGCACTGGGTATTCAGGAAGCTTCTTCCCGATCACAGTTGCTTAAAGCCCGCAAACTACTTCAACAAAAGATCAAGACAAGCCAACGTATCGCCATATGAGTGAGCATCCCTTAGATCGAATTTTTAGAGAACGGCTGGCCAGTCGAAAGGCCGGACCAACCGACCATTTGTGGGCAGGTATAGCTGCCAAACAGCGCGCCATACGCCTGCGCCGAAGACTGATGTATGCTGTGGCTATACTAGCTGCACTTTGTATACTGATAGCTGGCTTCTTTATGGTGAAAGGCTCAGTGGCTATACCAACGGAGGATGCACCCACAATAGAACAAGGTCCAGTTTCTACCGAAACGCCAAGATCAGCCCCCCTCGCACAGCATATAGATGTATCGAGTAGCAGCACGAATGATAAATCATCTTTGAGTGATGACCGCCGATCTGCGTCTACCAGCCTTGCGTCAGCAGGCAGAGAAGTACAAATAGACAATACGACCACTACTTTAGCAGAACAATCAAGCAATCTTTCTCCGTCGCTTTCTCTACCACAATCTCAAATCCCTAGCCAAAACTTCAAGCCTACACCCACGACACTTTCGCCCCCAACGCCCAGAGAAAATCTTCAAGATTTAACCGCTGCCGCGAATGCGTTAGACGAAGACAAATACGCGCAAAACAAAATCATAGAATCTGATTTACAAGATATCGAACTGGTTGAGTCTGGATACGAACTGAGCCTGCGAGATGATCTATTCGAGTCAGCTGGTAGACTGAGTCGGTCGAAATCGGATAGGATGCTGATTGGTGAAGATTATGTATTCTCTACTAAAGCTGAACATGCAATTAAACCCACCCGGCTTAAAAATCGCTTTGAGCTGGAGCTTACAGTTGGTCCAGCGTATTCCAATCAAATTTTGAAGGCAAGTTCCGAATTGTTTCGGGAAGATCTGGACGCGAGAGAAATCAGTGAGTTCCCACATCTGAGCTACAGTGGTGTGGTTAGACTGAAATACCGCTTAGCGAATGGCTTTTCGTTAACCGGAGGTGTGGGGTACACCGCGATTCGCAATAGATTAGAGTACGAGATGCCTGTGCCGAATGAAGATCCTGAGCTAATTGAACGCACAAATGCGTTGAGGTTAATCGAAATACCGCTTATGCTAGGCTATGAATTTCCTGGCGAGAAGGTGAAACTTGGTATTAGCGCAGGACCTGTGGTCAATTTGTCGACCCAGGCAGATGGAGCGTACTTAAGCGCAGAAACCCAGATGCCAGTGGGCTTTGAAGAAGGTGGAGTCTACGATCAAAATGCAGGTTTGGCCTGGCGTTTTAATCTGTCTGCTAGCTATCCGCTAGGTCGAGGAGGTACCCGTTTGCTGGTGGAGCCTACATTTAGTCATTACCCGCGATCCTTTACCCAAGATAGCTATCCCATCAGTGAGCGATATTGGGTAGCTGGGCTTCAAGTCGGCATCAGAAAGCTATTGAGATGATTTTAAAACAAAAAAAATGTTTTATTTTTTGTTTATTTAAAATTTTAGTGTAATTTTGTCATATGCAAGAGCTGAGGCGCTTTGCTTTAGACGCTTCTTGTAAGTTTTTGGCATCCTTCGAATTCACTCTGAAATCCTTTGGTGCCCTATTGCAAATACACTATCAAGTTTAAGATCATGGGTTTTCAACGAACCTCTAAAAGTAGCGGCTCCATGCAGCCGAGTACACCAAATCGTGTCATTAGTATAAACTGGAAGTTGTTGTTCAGGCGGGTACGTCGCCGATTTGGATTGCTTTTTAACTCTGCCCGCCATAAAGCCGCTCAAACTGAGTACACGCCACCTGTTTGGTTTTCTAAATTCAGATTGACTTGGTTCCGATTCGGGCTAATTGCGTTATTGATTTACGTCTTTACGCAGAAACAGATAGACTTCAATATTTCTGTTGGAAAAGAGGGCATCCAGACAGGACAATTGGTCGCTGACAGGAATGCAAGTCAGCATCAGTCAATCGCCTCTACAGTCGGTGATCAACCGCATCAAATGGGCGTGTTACCTGTGAAAAATGGGACAGCAAGTAGCTCGACATCTAACTCGTGGCACGTCGACCAGATAGACCCTATGGCTGTACAGGCTTACATCAGTAGATTTGAAAGAGTAGCCTTAACGGAAGCCGATAAATATGGTATTCCAGTTGCTGGTAAATTGGCCATGGGTATTTACGAAAGCCATGCCGGTACTAGTCCGGTATCCGTAGAGAACAACAATCATTTTGGTGCGGCAACACCCAATGGCTATTACCCGAATGCCTGGACAAATTGGCGAGCGCATAGTGAGTATTTGGTAGCTGAGTTCCCAGAATTGACGAATACCCCCCACGATTTGGATCGATGGTTAGATAATTTGGGACGGTCAAGCTATAGTGAAAAGCCTGACTATGCAGATCGTTTGAGGGCGATTATTGAGCGGTTTGGACTGAAATAACGGAGTTGCGTCCTCTTGTCGCAACATTGGCAACCCCTATTCGAGCTTTGCTCGAATAGGGGTTAAACTCGCCGCTGATGACGCTGATTGAACGGATTTGGCGGATTTTGATTTGGGTATAAATTAGTGTGTGCTGGAGTAGCATTTTACAGGAACAAATTCATTGTTAATCTGAAAATACAGATCCGTGCAAATCAGTGTTTTTCCGCGTCCGAATTTTTGATGCGACCGGAGGGCGCATCCCCATCTTACATGATCAAGGCTTTAGCCAGTTCCAAAACTTTCGGTATTCCTCCGGGATTTTTGCCGCCCGCTGTCGCAAAAAACGGCTGTCCGCCACCGCCGCCTTGGACTTCTTTGGCTAAGTTGCGGATGATATTTCCGGCATGAAGCTCTTGGTTTTCGTTTATACTTTTACTGATAGCTAGGGTCAATAAAGCTTTTCCGCCAGTATCTGACGCTAGTAGTATGAAGGCATTTCCCGTTTCTCGCTCTAGTTGGAAGGCGAGGTCTTTGGCGGAGGCTGCATCGAGATCTACCTTGGCCGCTAGGAAATTGACTCCGTTGACCGACTCGAATTGATTTTTTAGATCGCCTTTCACATTTTGAGCCTGGGCTGACTTGAGCTGCTCGATCTGCTTTTTAAGGTCGCGATTCTCTTCTTGAAGATTGGTAACGGACTTGATCAGATCTGTAGAGCCTTTGAATTGCGTTCTGATGTGATTGATCTCGGTCAGTTGATCGTTGAGGTAGACTTCGGCACCGGCACCGGTTACGGCTTCAACTCGGCGGATACCGGCTGCTAGTGAGCTTTCGGAAAGTATTTTGAAGTAGCCCAGTTCTCCGGTAGCATTTACGTGTGTACCTCCGCAAAGCTCGCGGCTGTAATCGGCATCGAAGGTGATGATGCGCACCTCGTCGCCATACTTTTCGCCGAAAAGCATAAGGGCCCCTGAAGATCTAGCTTCTTCAATGGGTACGTTGCGCTGCTCTTGTAGCGGGATGTTCTTGCGAATCTGTACGTTTACCCTGGCTTCGATTTTAGCGATTTCTTCATCGGAAGGACGCTCGAAGTGGGCAAAGTCAAAACGCATTTTATCGGAGCGAACATCTTGCCCTTTCTGGAGGGCGTGCTCCCCGAGTACTTCGTGGATGGCAGCGTGGAAAAGGTGAGCAGCTGTGTGGTTGCGGCAGGTAGCTGCCCTCAAATTATGGTCGACGGATGCGTGTACACTGGCTGAAGGATCGTTTGGAAGCTGGCTGACGATATGGATGGTCAAATCATTTTCCTTCTGGGTATCGAGCACTTTAATAGATTGCTCGCCGAAAGTCATCGTTCCGCGATCGCCGATTTGGCCACCGCTTTCGCCATAAAATGGGGTTTGGTCAAGTACAAGCTGGTATTGGTTCTTTCCCTTGGCCTGGACGGTTCGGTATTTAAGGAGTCTCGCAGACTTGACCTCCAGATGATCGTAGCCGACGAATTGGCTCTCGGACTCATCGTCGAGAACGGTCCAATCGCCTATCTGCTTTACAGCGTCGGCACGGCTTCGGTTTTTCTGCTCTTCTAAGGCAGCTTCGAAGCCTTGTTCGTCTACTTCGAGACCTTGCTCTTGGGCCATTAAGCGGGTAAGGTCTATGGGGAAGCCGTAGGTGTCGTAGAGTTCGAAGGCATCCTGGCCGGAGATGGTGCTGTCTTTTACTTCGGGTACGAGTGCCTCGAAGCGGCTAATGCCATTGTCGAGTGTGTTCAAGAATGCTTTTTCTTCGCCTTCGATGACCCGGCCGATTTGGTCGGCTTGCTCTTTGAGTTCGGGGAAGGCATCGCCCATTTCCTGAACCAGGGTAGGGAGGAGTCGATGCAAAAAGGGTCGATCTATGTCAAGGAAAGAGTAGTAGTAGCGAACGGCCCTACGAAGGATGCGCCGAACTACATAGCCCGCTCCTGTATTGGATGGTAGCTGACCATCGGCGATGGTGAAGGCAACGGCCCTGAGGTGGTCGGCGACTACCCGCATGGCCATGTCGCTCTTTGCCTGGGGGAGGTAACTACCCGCGTAAGTCTTATTACACAAACGCTCCATTTCCTGGATCAGGGGCGTGAAAATATCTGTATCGTAAGTGGCGGTTTTGCCTTGCAAGATCATGCATAGTCGCTCGAAGCCCATGCCTGTATCGACGTGCTTTTCGGGCAGCATCTCCAGGTTGCCATCGGCCTTGCGGTCGAATTGGATGAAGACGTTGTTCCAAATTTCTACCACGCCCGAATCGTCGACATTGACCAGCTCGCGGCCGGGCATTTTTTCAATGTCTTCTTTGGTGCGCGTATCAACGTGTATCTCTGTGCATGGGCCGCATGGACCGGTCTCGCCCATCTCCCAGAAGTTGTCTTTTTTGTTGCCATAGAGTATGCGATCTTCGGGAAGATATTTAAGCCAGAAATTTTTGGCTTCTTCGTCAGCTGGTACACCTTCGTCGGGGGCACCCTCGAAGACTGTAGCGTACAGGCGGTCGGGGGCTATGCCCATTTTCTCGGTTAGAAAAGCCCAGCTCCAATCGATGGCTTCCTCCTTGAAGTAATCGCCAATGCTCCAGTTGCCGAGCATCTCGAACATGGTGTGGTGGGTGCCGTCGCGGCCCACATCTTCTAGATCGTTGTGCTTGCCGCTTACGCGCATGCATTTTTGGGTATCGGCGATTCGGCGGTTGTCGGGTACCTGGTTGCCCAGAAAGTAATCCTTGAACTGATTCATACCCGCATTGGTGAACATGAGGGTCGGGTCGTCTTTGTTAACGATGGGGGCAGAGCGGACGATCTTATGGTCGCGTTCGCGGAAAAAGTCTAGAAATGCAGCGCGTATTTCGTTGGCTTTCATGGGTAGAGTTATGAAGGGGCGAAGATAAGGGTTGTGAGAGAAGGTAGCCGTATAAATGCATCTATACGTCGATGTGCCAATGGAGAGAGGCCCATTCGAGATATCTACATGATTCGAGATCAATAATTCAATCTTTCAATACACGAATAAGTTCTTCGTTCCACATTTACAGCCCATTAACGACATATGGAAAGAACCCATGGGGCATTTTCAATTAAAACCAACTACTTTTGTGGCTCATTATGAAGTCCTTGACGTACATACTGCTATCACTCTGCTTATTTCTCGGGCAGACTGGTATACCTGTATGGGCTCATTTCTGTAAAGGAGAGGCACAAGGGATCAGCTTGTTCGCTCAGCAAGAGAAGTGCCAAGCGGCAGATATAGATTTAAGGTCATCCTGCTGCGCTCACGATCATGAGCAAACCGATTCTCCTTCTCATCAGGATAATAACGAAGATGGGGATTGTTGCTCAGACGAGCTTTCATTTTTTAGACTTGCGCAGGTAGAATTCTTTCCTGTAGATGGGGAGGCCTATCAGGCTGATGTGCTGAGTGACCGACCTGCGGAAGTACAAATCGAAGAACCTCTTCTTCTAGCTAAGCCTGGCTGTTTCTATCAGCAGACTAATATCAATGATCCACCACTGTCCACTAGGGGTAGGTTGTTGCGAATTTCTATGAGTTCCTTTTTGTGTTAGAGGCGCATGTTCAACTGGCCGTGTACTATTTGGTCAGCCTAATACATGTATAAATTCTGCTTTTAACACAAACTCATGCTAAGACTTCTCTTCATTTTTATTTCGGCCTTTCTGGCTCTGCCAATCGCTGGTCAATCACTCATTGGCTGTGTGAAGGACCAGAGTGGCCAACCATTACCCGGGGCTACACTCAGTTGGAGCCAGGGCGAAATCGGTACGGTTGCCGATGAGCATGGCCACTATCGCTTTGAAGATGTTACTCTGCCCAATACCCTTTCGGTCAGTTTTATCGGTTTTGAAACCATAGATACGCTACTGACGGAATGGCCGAATGGTCATCTCGATTTTCATCTTTCTGATGGTACGTTATTACAGACTATCGAGGTTGCTGGCCGCCAAAAAGGAAACTTTACCTCCACACTCGAAGCCAGAAACGTAGAGTCGATCACCAGCTCCGAACTCAAAAAAGCGGCTTGCTGCAACCTGGGTGAGAGCTTCGAGACCAACCCCTCGGTCGACATCAGCTATGCCGATCCATTGACAGGCTCACGAGAGATTCAATTGTTGGGTCTGCGAGGAGCCTATACCGAACTGCTGGTTGAAAAAAGACCAGCCTTGAACGGCTTGGCTACCCCTCATGCGCTAGATTATATCCCTGGCACTTGGTTAGAGAGTATTCAAATCGGCAAGGGGGCTGGCTCTGTGCAGTCGAATGCAGGCGGTATAGCCGGATCGATTAATTCGGAGATCGTAAAGCCTTGGCGAGAGCCTCCACTTTTCGTCAATGCTTATGGCGGGCATCGGGGTAGGGTAGAGTTGAATGTCCACCTAGCCAAAGAACTGGACGATAGATGGAGCCACGGACTTTTAGTGCACGGCGGTTTTAGACAAAACCGGCACGATCACGATTTCGACCGCTTTCAGGATATGACCGATATCAAGGAAGCCATAGGCATGTATCGGTTGTTTTATAGAGGGCCAGACCTGATGGCTCAATTCAATGTGCACGGTATACTGGACCGGCGTTCGGGTGGGCAGACGAGTGTGCACAACCACGGTCAGCCGATTCTTGACCCATATCGGATGGAGCAGTACAACCGGAGGCTGGAAGTTTTTGGCAAGGTGGCCTTACTTGGCTTCGATCAGGATTACAAGAGTATGGGCTTCATTTGGCAGTTAGCCACCCATGAACTCGATAATATATACGGCTCAATCGATCATCGGGCCAGCCAGCGGTCGGCTTATGCCAATTGGTTGTATCAAACCATCATCGGCACGACCGAGCATAGCCTGACCATGGGCATTAGCGGGCAATATGACGACTACAATGAGCTGCTGGGCGAAGTAGATTATAGCCGTGAAAACCGACAGGTCGGTGCGTATGTGGAGCATAGTTGGGTCCGAGAGTCGCTCGACCCGACTGATGGAGGTAGCACCGTTCTGGCTACGAGTCTTCGCCTCGACCACCACAATCTAGCTGGCTGGCAGGTCACACCCAGATTTAATGCCAAATTTAATTTTGGTGAGGAGCAGGCTTTCCGCCTGAGTGTCGGCCGTGGCTGGCGCGTACCTCAGCTACCTACCGATCAGCTTCGCTGGCTACCCAGCAGCCGGGTGTTTACGGTATTAGGCGAGCCGAATGTAGAGAGCAGCTGGAACTATGGCTTGAACTATACGACCCGCTTCAATATGGGCAAGCGGGAAGGCAGCCTCACCGTCGATTTATATCGCACCGATTTTCAAAATCAGTTGGTGGTTGACGCCGATACCGATATAAATCGATTGCTACTTTACAATATAGGGGGTGAAAGTTACGCCCAGATCGTCATGGCCGCGGTGACTTTCGAGCCCTTGGACCGTCTCGAAATCAAGTTGGCTGGCAAAGTGAACGATGCCCAGCAGACCTATCTAGATGGCGAAAAACGAAGAGTGCCGCTCATCCCGGAGTATCGTTTGTTGGTCGCTGCCGATCTGGATCTACGCCGCTGGCGCTTCAATGCCCACTGGCAATACATCGGGCCGCAACGGCTGCCCAACCACGATGATATTCCAGAAGCCGTGTTTGTTGCCCAGCCTCAAGTAAGTCCGAGTTATGGACTGATCTCAGGCCAGATTACATACCGCTATCGCGATAACTTAGAGCTATACGCAGGCGTTGATAATGCGACCAACTTCAGACAGGCGAATGCCATTATCGGCAGCTATGGCCCGTTTGAAGAGTACTTCGATGCGACTCAAATTTACGCGCCCATTATGGGTTCCAATATTTACCTAGGGCTGCGTTACAACTTACAATAATCGCACATTACCTATTCAAAAATTAAATCATGAAATTTACCATACTTCTGTTTGTCGGCCTATTGGGTTTTTCGTTTTCACCAGCGTCTAATAATGTAAGTGAGCGCATCGAAAAAGCGACCATCAAGACTAGTGCCATTTGTGAGATGTGTAAGATGAGAATTGAAGAAGTCGTAAAGGAATTAGATGGTTTGGTATCGGCCAATCTAGATCTGGTCAGTCGCAAATTGCGTGTTCGCTATGATGCCGATGTCTTGACGGTAGAAGACATTCGCCAGGCCATTTCAAACGCTGGCTATAAAGCCGATGAAGTACTGGCCGACAAAGAAGCCTTCGATCAACTACCCGGTTGTTGTAGAATGGAAGGTGCCTGTAGCTCAGGCGAAGAATAGCAGCTATTGACTTTTTTGTCTACTTGTTGGCCTGATTCGGTAGAAAGTCTTTGACGGCGATCTCTCCGGCAAATGGACTATTTAGCGTCTCATCGGCCTTTAAATACTGAACGCTGGCGTATTTTCCCTGCTCGGGGAGGGGATTCAAGTGTAGCTCTATTTGGTTGTTTTGAAGGTTGATGATCCAGTATTCAAGGATATTGGCTTGAGCATACATTTTAGATTTTATGCTACGATCATACTCTAAAGTCGTGTTAGCGATTTCGATGAGTAAAAGAATATCCTCTGCTTCAGGATTGCTAGGGCGATTGGCGTAGGTACGCCGATTGATAACTGCAAAATCAGGCTCAGGTTCTGAATGCTGTTGACTAAGACTAATCGGATTTTGAGGGCTACATAAATAATCTGATCCAAAATTTACAATAAAATAGGTGTTGACTAGATCGAGGCAGTCCCGGTGTGCTTTGCTTATGCTCATTTTTTTGATTAAGCGTCCTTCGATGAGTTCGACCTTATTGTATTCGGTTAGTGCTCCATCTTCAATCAACTGGTGGTATTGATCGATGGTCCACAGGTATAATCCCCCATCCTGTTGGTCTGGATGAGAGAGAACTATCGGCTTCTCTATGGCAGAAGTGTCTGACATCACACTAAGATAAGTAATTTGAGGTAGATATTCATAGCATATCCAAGGAGTATGAAAACACTCCGAACATTATTCCTATATTCGGACCTCGAATTCCAGTTTAAAGTCACGAGCACTCACTAGCTCTCAACATCATGCAAATGCGATTATGTTTACTACTGGCAGGTCTAGCGGCCATCTGTAGCCTCCCTGCCCAGTCTGCCCGAGTGGCAGTTGTCGAAAAGCCAAATGGAACTGTACTACAAGTCGATGGCCAGGATTTTATGGTCAATGGTATGAATTGGGATTACTTTCCCATCGGTACCAACTTCTCTTACAGCCTATGGACCAAGTCAGATGATATTGTTCGTGCGGCACTAGACGGCGAGATGTCCTACCTTCGCAATATGGGCGTGAACGCGGTACGCATGTACACAGGCGTACCGGCCAAGTGGATCACCTACATCTATGAGCGATATGGTATCTATACCATGCTCAACCACTCTTTCGGTCGCTATGGTCTGACCATCGATGGTGCCTGGATGCCTAATACCGACTATGCCGATCCAAGGGTGCGCGACTTGCTGCTTCGCGAGACGACTCAACTGGTTCAAGACTACAAAAATACGCCAGGCCTGCTCCTTTTCTTGCTCGGTAATGAAAACAACTATGGCCTCTTCTGGGACGGTGCCGAAACCGAAGACATTCCCATCGAAGATCGTAAATCCACTGCGAGAGCCAGGGCTATGTACCAGCTTTTTAACGAAGCGGCAGTGGCTATGAAAGGGGTAGACGCCGGTCATCCAGTTGCAATATGCAACGGTGATTTGCTCTTTCTGGATTTAATCGCCCAATACTGCCCGGCATTCGACATATATGGTACTAACATGTATAGGGGTGTGTCATTCACCGATGCTTTCAGCCGCGTCAGGCAAGAGTATGGTAAGCCTATTCTGTTCACGGAATTTGGAGCCGATGCCTTCAATACCGTGACTAACGCTGAAGACCAGCAAGCACAAGCTTACTATATGGTCGGCAACTGGAAAGAAATTTATGCCAATGCTGCCGGGATGAGTGGCGAGGGCAATTCTATCGGTGGCTTCACTTTTCAATTCAGCGACGGCTGGTGGAAGTACGGCCAAACCGAAAACCTCGATGTGCATGACAATAATGCCTCGTGGAACAACGGTGGTTACCCGCACGACATCGCCAAGGAGGGCGACAATAACATGAACGAGGAGTGGTTTGGGGTATGCGCCAAGGGACCGACAAATCAAAGAGGGCTGTACGCACTATACCCCAGGGCCGCCTACTATGCACTTAAGGAAGCCCACTATTTCGATCCCTATATGGAAGGTGCCGACCAAGCAAGACTCGACACCCACTTCGAGGCCATCAATTTGGCTGAGGCCATGTCAAGAGCAAGAGGTGATGCGGCGGCACTGGTTGCCGAAGAAGTTGGCAAGATCCAAATCAGCCGACTGTCGGCCGAGTTAACCACTTACAATACAGGCGGTAGCCTGATCTCAACACCCAAAGAACCCGATCCTACTATTGAGCAGTTCCCCAATCAGCTGGGTTTCGACCATATGCAGTCGTTCTTCTTTGGCGTACAGGGAAATCCATCGCCCAACTTCAGGGCAAATATCGATTTCAACTTTGTGGCCAATGTGGCTCAAAATCCGATCAATGAAATATTCTACGAGAATCGGGCCCGACCAGTGACCATTCAGACCCCCAATGGTCAGGTCGTGCAAAACGACGTTAACCGACTTGCGGTATACGGTGCCGAGCTCGAATGGAATCACGAGCTTTTCGATATCACCGGCTTCTACCGGACCGGGCATTATCACTGGGGCTATGAGGGCGACTTTTTCGGTCTTTATCCGGAAGCCAATTACGGACCCAACATCGATATCTACAATGGCAACACCCCACTAGGTGCAGAGATAGAAGGTAAGGGCGATCTGGAAGGCCTGAAAGTAGCGGTGGGACCCGAGCTGTGGTGGGGTGCCAACCCGGCTGTATTGCTCAAGTACCAAAGAAAAGTAGGGCCCTTCGAATTGGCTGGTATCTTCCACGAAGACCTGGAGCAGCGAGAGGCTACGGAGAGTTCTTTTGCCATACCCATGCCTCGTACACGGAGGGCGACGATAGCAGCCGAAGCCGAATTCGGTAAACTGGGTGTACAAATCGGAGGTATCTGGGCCGGGGAACCACTATTGAATCGCAACTTCCAGTTAACTCGAGAAATAAATGGAGAAACTCAGCTTTTCCAAGATCAAATCGGAACCCAAGACACTTGGGGCGGTAAAGTCAAGTTGACGTATTCCAGTGGCCCGATCAACTGGTACGGACAGGCAGCTGCCCAGGGATTGGTTGCTCAGGGCGGTGCCGATCTGACCCAAACCTTTACCGGATGGCGTTTGAAAGATAGCGGAAGTGGTAACCAATACAACGTCTTGAGCGGATTCACCTACACCGTCGGAGACTTCCAGATCGCACCTAATTTTCTCTGGCAGCGCCCCATAGAAGGACCTGTAGATCCAAAAGACCTAGCTGCTCCCGCCCGAGCGAGGAACATCTTGGCAGATCCTTTCGTAGTACGCGCCAACAGAGAGACCGTAGCTGGGGAAATTCTCATTACCTACGATCCAACCCCGGCTACCTGGATGTATGCCTGGGATAACAACCGAGCGGAAGATGCTGAATTTGCGGTTAGTGCCGGTTTTGTATTTCGCCACTTGCCAACCACCCAGGATGCGGCAATTGGTATCCTGGCAGACGGTCGTACGTTCTTTCCATTCTCAGGTGCAGCTCCAGCGGAAGACCTTTGGGAAGCTCATGCGCGTATAGTATCTAAACTAACTCCGGATTTTGGATGGATCGCCAATTTCTACACGGGCACGGCTCAGGCTAATGGAGATGACACCCGTACGATCCGGCGCACTGGAGGAGACGTTCGCATGATTTTCAAAAACTACAGCCTTATGGCCTCCGCCAAGTTCAACGACTGGGGACCTTTTGACTATCACCGAGATTTCAACCAGACTTTCCCGACCCAATTAATGCTCGATCTATCGACCAGCCTGAGTACACCGAGCTGGATTAATATGCCAGAAACCAAGATTGGGGTTAGTGGCATCTATCGCACACTCGACCAGTTTTCCAACCGCTATTGCCCGGTTCGAGTCCCTACTGCCAGTGGCGTTTTTGAATGCGCGCCGACAGCACAGGGTTTTGATAACGGAAACGAGTGGGAAATCCGAACTTACATTCACATCAACATCTTTAAGTAACAAAGCCCTTACAATACAATATCAACCAAGATGAAAATGGCAAACAACTTAAAATATCTCCTTGCATTAGCGACTCTAGTCGTCATTTCCAGTTGTGAAAGAGACTTAGAGGATCTGGAACCGGCTTCTTTCCCGACAACAGCCGAAGTCTTCATCGACGGATTTAGCGCAGGGCTAGAATACGCAGCCTTCGGTGGCTCGGATGTTCTGGCTTTTCAAGTCGATGAAGAGGTTCAATTCCGAGGAACCTCATCCATGCGCTTTGAAGTACCCGACTTTGAAGACCCGGCTGGCTCTTTTGCCGGAGGTGTCTTTTTCGATGCAGGCGGACGAGACCTGACGGGTTACACCGCACTGACCTTCTGGATGCGGGCCTCCAGATCTGCCAACATCAATGAGCTTGGCCTTGGAAATGATCTCGGCGCGAATCAATTTGTAGCTACCATCACCAATGTGCCAGTCAATACGAACTGGCGCAAGTACTACATTCCCATTCCAGACGCCAGCAAGCTCACACGAGAGCGAGGCATGTTCTGGTTTGCCGAGGGCCCAGAAGACGAAGAGGGCTACACCTTCTGGATCGATGATGTACGCTACGAGAACTTAGGGACGATCACACCCGTGGAATCGACCATCAGAGGCGGTGAAGATCAAGTCGTGGTAGCTGAAAATGGTGCGACATTCGATGCAAATGGCACATCTCGATTCAATCTGCCAGAGGGGGTAGACATTACAGTCGGTACAGCCCCTGCTTATTTTGAATACAGTACAACCAATGAGGGCGTAGCCACCGTTTCGGATGTAGGCCAAATAGTCGTGATCGGCGAAGGTGAAGCGACCATCACCGCCACTTTAGCTGGTGAACCATCGATAGGATCGTTGACCGTTACCTCTTCTGGTGCAGCCTCCATCCCAAGTGCGCCCGCACCTACCCCAACTCAAGACGCGCAAGATGTCATCTCGATATATAGCAATGCCTATACCAACGAGCCGATAGACTTCTTGAATGGTTTCTGGCAAGGCTCTACTACGCAAAGTGAAGAATTGCAGATAGCTGGCGATGATGTTGTTCGTTATTTCAACCTCAACTTTGTCGGCATTCAATTCACTGCTCCGACGATCGACATCAGTGAAATGACCCATATAAGAATGGATATCTGGACTCCTGAGCCCACCGCTTCAGGCGCGTTCAGGATCAAATTATATGATCTTGGTCCAAACAATGCATTCGACGGGCTCGATGTCGACGATAGCGAACATGAGATTGCCATCACTGCGCCTACGCTCCAATCCGAGCAATGGGTAAGTCTGGATATTCCCTTAAGCCAGTTCCCTGGACTTACCTCAAGAGCCAATTTGGCGCAGGTAATACTTTCTGGTGATATACCTACTGTATTTGTAGACAATGTCTATTTCTACGAAGGTGAAGACAATGGAGGCGGTGGTGATATGGAGCCCTCTATGGCCGCACCCGCACCGCCTTCACGCGAACCAGGCGACGTCATTTCCCTCTTCAGCGATGCTTACGACGATGTAACTGTCGAGACTTTCAGAACTACATGGTCACAAGGCGGCCTGGAAAATGTATCGATAGCTGGCAACCCTGTTTTGAAGTACACTGCCCTGGGCTTTGTAGGTATCGAAACCATGATGGCGGGAAATCAGCTCGACATCACCGATATGACCCATGTACACGTCGATGTCTGGTCGCCCAACTTTGATTTCTTTGCTTTCAAAATTGTCGATGCAGGAGCTAATGGCACGATCGAACAAATGGGTGATGACGTAGAAGACGAAGTGCAGTATACGATGCCAACTCAGGGCGAATGGATTCAGTACGATATTCCGCTAGATCAATTTCCGGATTTGACGACGAGAGAGCAGATTTCACAGTATATCTTCTCAGCTCAGCCCACTAATGAATCCACGCTGTTTATCGATAATCTTTATTTCTATCGAGAAGGTAGCGGTGTTGCCACTGAGCCCACAGCCGCTGCGCCCACACCCACGCGCCCGGCTGCCGACGTCATTTCGCTATTCAGTGATGCTTACAACGACGTAACTGTCGAAACTTTTCAGACCGGCTGGTCATCTGGTGTTCTCGAAAATGTTATGGTCGGTGGTGACCCGGTACTCAAATACACTTCCATGGGGTTTGTCGGCATCGAAACCCTAATGGGCGCAAATCAGCTTGATATTTCTGGTATGACTCACGTGCATGTGGATGTCTGGTCTCCCAATTTTGAAACCTTTGCTTTCAAGATCGTAGACGCAGGATCGAACGGCACCATTGACGGTCCGGGTACTGATGATAGGGAAGATGAACTCGTGTTCCCCGCCCCGACTCAGGGTCAGTGGCTATCGTACGATATTCCGCTAGCCGACTTTGTTGACTTGACCACCCGAGAGCAGATAGCTCAGTATATCTTCTCCGATCAGGGTTCGAGCGAGTCTACTTTCTTCATTGATAATATCTACTTCTATAGCGAATGATGAGAAGTCATTTCGATACATAGAAACGTCTATTATCTGAGGCTACAAGCTTTTTAAATTCAGTGCCATTGGCGGTCGTCCGTTTGTATTTATGCAAATAAGCAAACACACAAACACGCAATGAGCTATCAAAAAATTCAACCATGAAATTCATGCTTCCCCAATTTTCAAGTATTTCTTTCTTCAGACTTTCGCAGGTGGTCTGCTTGCTCATTTTCCTCTCTTCCTGTGAGGCTGAACAAGAACAGCAGCTACCAGATCGCACCTTCACGCTTACCTGGAGCGACGACTTCGAAGGTGCCGCCGGAGAGGCACCCGATCCTTCTAAATGGAATTACGACATCGGCCGTGGCCAAGACGGATGGGGCAATCAAGAGCTGCAATATTATACCGACGAGCCAGCCAACATCGCCCTAGATGGAGAGGGTAATCTACGCATCACAGCGCTTCGTGAGACCTTTGGTGGCGCGCCCTTTACTTCGGCTCGCATAAATACACAAGATCTCTTCGAGCAACAGTACGGCCGCTTCGAGGCCAGAATCAAAACGCCCTACGGCCCAGGGATGTGGCCTGCATTCTGGATGTTGGGCTCCAATTTTGACGAGGTCAGTTGGCCGCAATGCGGTGAGATCGACCAAATGGAACTTCGCGGGCAACAACCCAACGTCATAGCAGGAAGCCTGCACGGACCTGGTTATAATGCTGGCAATGCCATTACGACCAGCTACGCACTCGAAAATAGCCGTTTTGATGCAGACTTCCACATATTTGCCGTAGAGTGGGGCGAAGGCTACATCGATTACTTCGTCGATGATTTTCTCTTTCAGCGGATCACACCAGACGATGTTCCTGGCGAGTGGGTTTTTGACCAGCCCTTTTTCATGATCTTAAATGTGGCTGTAGGCGGTACATATGTGGGCTTCCCCACCAGCGAGACCCCATTCCCGCAGCAAATGATCATAGACTACGTGCGAGTGTACGAAGAAGCTGTACAGTAAATTTAAAAACCCATTCGAGCTAGATGGAAGAATTGATGATCAAAGGACGGCGTTTTTACAAAATCTCTGATGTTGATAAGATGCGGCCGTTCTTTATGAGCATCGTAAGCGATTCCAATCATTGGTTATTTATTTCAAGTACAGGTGGTCTAACCGCAGGGCGAAAGAATGCACAGTTTGCGCTCTTTCCATATTATACCGATGATAAAATTCAGGAATCTGTCGAAACGACAGGTAGCAAAACAATTATAAGAGCAACCACTGGCGGGCAGACCCACGTCTGGGAGCCTTTTTCTATTCGTAGCAGGGATAGATTCTCACTGACCCGGAACCTATACAAAAGTGCTTATGGAAATCAAGTCATTTTCGAGGAGCATAACCACGATCTAAATCTTACTTTCAAATACCAGTGGAGTTCGAGCCAGAAGTATGGTTTCATCAGACAGGCAACATTAGCCAACGAAGTAGATCAGCCAATTGAGATTGAGATGCTCGACGGCCTCCAGAATGTAATGCCCCATGGGGTGCCCAGCGATCTTCAGCAGGCCTCCAGCAACCTAGTCGACGCCTATAAGCGCACGGAGATACACGAGTCTACCGGACTAGCCATGTACGCCCTCAGTGCAATTATCGTCGATAAGGCCGAACCCAGTGAAGCACTCAAAACGAATGTTATTTGGTCTTTCGGCGATCTAAAAGGGAAGCCGCTTTTATCGTCACTCCAATTGGACGCCTTTAGAAATGGTCAGTCCACGGTCCGAGAGGTAGACATAAAAGGTGAGCGTGGAGCCTACTTCAATGCTGGCGAGTTTGAGTTGAAAGGAAGTGAATCGAAATCCTGGAGCCAAGTAGCTAATGTCAATCTCGACCGTAGCGCAGTTGCGGATTTGATTCATGCGATTTCACACCGTGGTGGGCTTGTCAAAGATATCGAGGCTGATATAGAACGAGGTACTGATCGCTTAATCGAGCTTGTCGCCTCAGCCGATGGCCTGCAACTCACCAATGACCACTTAAGAGATAGTCGTCATTTTTCTAATGTGCTCTTCAACATCATGCGGGGTGGCATATTCGATGATAATTATCAAATCAGGAGAGCCGATTTCTTAGAGTATTTGAAGAATGCCAATCATCAGCTTGCCGAAGAGCTTCGACCTGAGCTGCATGCCATGCCAGATCGCTTTTCTCTTACCAAGCTGATGGATCTAAATGAGAGAATCGGCAATCCAGATTTAGATAGGCTGGCCAGTGAATACCTACCCCTATTTTTCAGCCGCCGCCATGGCGATCCTAGTCGGCCATGGAATAAGTTTTCCATCAACACCCAAAGCGAGCTAGACGGCTCCAAAGTACTGGACTACCAGGGTAACTGGAGAGATATTTTTCAGAATTGGGAGGCTCTGGCCCATGCGTATCCTCAGTTTATAGAGGGCATGATTTATCGGTTTCTGAATGCCTCCACCTTCGATGGTTACAATCCTTATCGAGTCACCAAAGACGGTTTTGATTGGGAAACCATAGAGCCAGACGATCCTTGGTCCTATATTGGATACTGGGGTGATCACCAGATCATCTATCTGCTTAAGTTTCTGGAGTTTATCGAAAACCACCAACCCGGTCGATTACTGGAACTACTGGATCGAGAAATCTTCGTCTATGCCAATGTGCCTTATCGCATCAAGGATTACACCAGCATACTCGACAACCCCAAAGACACCATCGACTTCGATCATAACTCTGATCAAGAAATCCGTGCAAGAAGGAAAGAGCTAGGCGCAGATGGTGCGCTCTTACAAAATGAAAAGGGGGCTATTCACCATGTTGGCTTCCTGGAAAAAATATTGGCTAGCCTACTCGCCAAGATTTCTAATTTTATACCCGAAGGTGGTATTTGGATGAATACCCAAAGACCTGAATGGAACGATGCCAATAATGCACTGGTCGGCAATGGGGTATCTATGGTCACGCTGTATTATATGCGTCGTTATTTGGCTTTTTTCCAGTCGCTTCTTAGGCCCGAAGAAATAAATGTTAGCCTGTCTACGGAATTGATCCAGTATTTGGAAGAAATCATCGAAGTGCTGGAAGGTGACCGACCTGTGCAGTCTAAAAAAATAAACGACCAGCAACGCAAAAAAATAACAGATGGACTGGGAATAGCAGCCGCGAATTATCGATCGCGAATTTACGATCACGGTTTTACCGGAGATAAAAAGCAGGTTCCTATTCGTATTTTTTCCGAGCTAATCGAAGTAACAATAGCTCACTACGATCATACCATAGAAGCGAATAAACGGCCTGATCAATTATACCATGCCTACAATTTAATGACGTCGGAGTCATCTGGTATTTCGGTTTTTTATTTAACCGAAATGCTGGAGGGACAAGTAGCTGTTTTAAGTGCGGAAAGTCTGAATGCCAGACAGGTATTATCCGTACTCGATGGCATGAAAAGTAGCCGACTTTTCCGCCCAGATCAATATAGCTATATTTTATATCCAAATAAGAAACTACCAGGTTTTCTTGAGAAGAACAATATTCCTGAAAATTCAGTAAATAGTTCTGCTTTATTGACAAAGCTTCTTGAAAATGGAAATCGGCAAATTATCAGTAGAGATATTTCTGGTCATTACCATTTCAATGGTAATTTCAAAAATGCTGCTGATCTAAAATCAGCCTTCGGAGAGCTGGGAGAGAAATACAACAAGCTTAATTCTCATAATGAAAGGGAATTAATTCTTGGGATATTCGAGGAGGTTTTCAATCACAAAGAATTTACCGGCAGATCGGGTACCTTCTACGGTTATGAAGGTTTGGGTTCCATTTATTGGCATATGGTTTCCAAGCTGCGACTGGCCGTGCAAGAATGTGTACTTCGCGCGATGGATGAGGGGGCAGATGATGCCACGATAGGTCGGCTACTCGATCATTACTACGAAATTCGTGCAGGTATAGGCGTACATAAATCGCCCCAACTATACGGTGCTTTCCCCATTGATCCCTACTCGCATACGCCAGCGGGCAAGGGTGCTCAGCAGCCCGGTATGACCGGTCAGGTTAAAGAAGATATTCTCAGCCGCTTCGGAGAGTTAGGCGTACAAGTGATGGATGGTCAGTTGTCTTTCAGACCGCGCTTGCTTCAAAAATCCGAGTTTCTTGAGTCGCCAGCAGTCTATAAATATATCGATGTAGATGGTAACGCACAGAGCTTAGAGTTGCCTGAGCACGCATTGGGATTCACTTATTGTCAAGTTCCAGTCGTATACCGCATGGCAGATCGAGCAAAGCTTGAAGTCGAGACCACCGCTGGGACACATGAGCTGAGTCATACCATGCTTGGGATCGATCTCAGCGAAAGCGTCTTTGGCAGAACAGCAGAAATATTGAAAATAAACGCCGATATACCCAAGGCTTGGCTGAAATAGCCATTTTTTTAATACACACTAAACGTAAACCACCATGGCTTCTTTAGATAATACTTCAAAAGGTAAAGTCCCATTTAGTCAAAAAGTAGCTTTTGGCATGGGGATGTTGGCCAATCAAATGTTTCCAGCAGCACTGGGTATTTTTATGGTGGTTCTCGTGCAAGACCTAGGGTTCTCAGGGTGGATGTGGGGCCTCATATATTTCCTGCCGAGAATATTCGATTCATTCACTGACCCGATCATGGGTTTTATTTCCGATAATACGCGATCAAAGTGGGGCAGGCGTCGTCAATATGTCTTTCTCGGTGCTGTGATCATGGGGATTTCCTATGTGATCATGTGGCAGTTATATCGAGAGAATGGATTGACATATAACTTTACTTATTTTCTATGTTGGTCATTTGTATTTTATCTCGGTCTTACCATTTTTAGTGTACCGTATGTAGCCATGGGCTATGAGATGACGGATGATTTTCACGAGCGTACTAACATTATGGCTGTTGCCCAATGGATTGGTCAGTGGGCATGGGTCATTGCACCTTGGTTCTGGGTGATCATGTACAGCCCGGATTGGTTTGAGAATGCAGATACTGCTACGCGCACATTAGGCGTTTGGGTCGGAATTTCTTGTGCTATTTTAGCTATGATACCAGCTATATTTATCAAAAGTAGATCAACTGAAAACGACGATAGTCTCATACCATTAAAGCTCAAAAATATAGGAACCAGCTTCAATGAAATTATTCTAGGTTTTAAAGAAGCTCTGAAAATAAAGCCATTCCGAAAATTATGTATTTCTACTTTTTTTATTTTTAATGCTTTTAATACGGTAGCAACATTTACGTTTTTTGTGATCGTTTATCATCTTTTTAATGGAGATGCAGCCGCCGCTAATTCGGGATACTGGCCAACGCTGTTCGGTAGCCTAGGTGCCATATCGACGACTTTCATCGTCATTCCTCTGGTAACCTGGATGTCAAAAAAGTTGGGTAAGAAAAAAGCTTTCTTGTGGTCGCAGGGGATTTCCCTAATCGGATATGCTATGCTTTGGTTTCTGCTGATTCCGGGAAAACCCTACATGTTTATTTTTGCGCTTCCGTTCTTCTCCTTTGGGATCGGTAGCTTATTTACGCTCATGATGTCTATGACGTCGGATGTAATTGACCTTGACGAATTGAATACCGGAAAACGTCGAGAAGGTATATTCGGAGCTATCTATTGGTGGATGGTCAAGTTTGGCTTTGCAATTGCAGGAGGCTTGAGTGGCGTTATTATTTGGCTTGTTGGCTTTCAGGAAGGCGTTCCAACTACTGAACAAGAAGGTGCCATATTCGGATTGCGCGTTTTCTTTTCTGGCCTACCCATGCTAGGAACTATTGTCGCCATGTACGTTATGCGTGATTATGACGTAACTGAGGAAAAGGCACTTGAGATTCGGGCGGCCATCGATGCCAAGAAAGCAGCTTTGGCCAATGGATCGTCAGCATACTTACCCGGTAAATTGGTTGACATCAAGGGAGGTACTGCCGGGCTAGATATAGATACGGGCATAGATTTTAGTTCATCTACTATGTCCGACTTGCGTGCTATGTTTTCTCAGACCCTGGATTCGGGAATACTGGGTTTATGCTTTAGTCCGTATGTAGAAGGGCAAGGTGCTGGTGATATACTTACAGAAGATCAAATTCGACGCCGGATAGAAATTATTCAACCTTACACCAAAAATATAAGATCATTCTCATGCACCGAAGGCAATGAGATGATTCCCAAAATTGCCCGAGAAAAAGGGCTGGGCACTATGGTTGGGGCCTGGATCAGTAACGACAAAAAGCGGAATGAAGAAGAGATAAATACGCTAGCGCAGCTGGCTAGAGATGGCTTTGTAGATATTGCGGCAGTTGGTAATGAAGTATTGTTGAGAAATGAACTATCTGCGGTAGAGCTCATCGCTTACATCAAGAAGGTTCGTCAGCTCATACCTGATCATATACCTGTTGGATATGTGGATGCGTATTATCAGTTTTTAGAGATTCCTGGTTTGGTCAATCATTGTGATGTTATCATGATCAACTGCTATCCATTTTGGGAGGGTGCAGAAAACGCTAATGCTTTAGCTTATCTTAAGCAGATGTATAAGCTCGCCCAAGGTGTCGCGAACGGGAAGCAAGTGATCATTTCAGAAACCGGTTGGCCGAGCAAGGGGAAGACCTCAAAGCAAGCTGAGCCATCTGAAGATAATGCCATCAAATATTTCCTCAACGTCCAGAAATGGGCGCAATCCGAGCAAATTGATTTGTTCTATTTCTCATCATTCGACGAATCATGGAAAGTGGTTCAGGAAGGGGAGGTAGGTACGCGTTGGGGCCTTTGGGATAAGAACGAGCAACTTAAATACGGAGTAAGGGCGAAGGTGTTTTAGGGTATTGAAGTCTCGCGGGCAGTTTACATGTTCTGGGTATTGACGTTCCTTAGCAAAAGGCCCCTTATCTTTGTCTTGCATGGACGGTATTCCAGACAAGTATGTCAATCCATTGACTGACTTTGGATTTAAAAAACTGTTTGGCTCAGAGCCGAATAAGGATTTGCTTATTGATTTTCTCAATCAGTTGTTGCCTGAACATCACCAGATTGAATCTTTGACTTATGCAAGCAATGAGCATTTAGGCGGCCATGAATTAGACCGAAGGGCTGTCTTTGACTTGTACTGTATAGCTCAAAGCGGCGAGAGATTCATAGTTGAAGTCCAAAAAGCCAAGCAAAATTTCTTCAAAGATCGCTCGGTATTCTATGCGTCATTCCCGATTCGAGAACAAGCGAAAACCGGCGAGTGGAATTTTCAATTGAAAGCTGTCTATACAGTAGGGGTACTGGATTTTATTTTTGATGAGTCAGAATCTAATGATGTTGTTCATTTAGTAGAACTCAAAGACCAGCATTGTCGAGTTTTCTACGATAAGCTAAAGTTCATTTACATAGAGCTTCCTCGTTTTAAAAAGGATTCAGATAATCTCGACACACAGCTCGATAAATGGTTATATGTTTTAAGGCACTTGTCCCGTTTAAACGATAGGCCAAGGGCACTTCAGGAAAGAGTATTTCAAAAGCTATTTGCCGCAGCTGAGGTGGCTCAGTTTAGTCCCGATGAGCGCGTTGCTTACCAGAACAGCCTTAAACACTACTGGGATATGAATAATGTAGTTGAAACTTCACGTGAAGAAGGTCGAGAGGAAGGGATAGAAGAAGGCATTGAAATCGGTCAACAATCGGCTATGCTGCAAGTAGCTAAATCTATGCTGCAAGCTGGTGAGCCTATCGAGAAGATTATCTCATTCACTGGACTCGACAAACAGGATATTGAAGCACTTAGATCAGCTTAAATAATTCGTTATCATTCCAGACGCTCCATCCCCCATCTTCCGCCTCACCCCAGACTTTACCTATGCGCTCGATCGTATGGAGGAAGGTTCCGATCTGTTTATTACCGGTCGTGCGGGAACGGGAAAATCTACCCTACTCAGGTTATTTCGACAAACGACTTCCAAGCGCGTAGTCGTACTGGCTCCGACAGGTGTGGCTGCCCTCAATGTCAAAGGACAAACCATACACTCTTTCTTTGGTTTCCCACCTCGCTTGATACAGGCGAAAGATGTACGCATCAATCGCAGGTACCAGCGGCTCTATGAGAAGATAGATACCCTAATCATCGATGAGGTCAGTATGGTCAGAGCAGACCTGCTAGATGCCATAGATAAGTCGCTGCGTATGCACAGGGGCATACCCCGACCATTCGGTGGGGTACAGTTGGTCTTATTCGGAGACTTGTTTCAGCTGCCGCCTGTGGTGAGCAGCCAGGCAGAGAAGCAGTATTTCAAAGAGTGCTACCCCTCAGCCTACTTTTTTGCCGCTCATGCCCTCGACGAACTCGATCTGGAGATGATCGAGCTAGAGCAGGTTTACCGACAAACCAATCGGCGATTTCTTCGGCTCTTGGAGTCGATCAGACTAGCTAGTGCCGACCAAGACGATTTGGCCGAGCTCAATCAGCGATACCTGCCCGATTTTGATCCGTCGGGCTTGTCATATCTCACCCTGGCAGCCCGCAATGCAACCGTCAGGGCCATCAATCAACGAGAGTTGGCTGCCAATCCTAACCCGGCTCAAATTTATCTGGCCGAGGTCAAAGGCAACTTCCCCGATAGGTTATATCCTGCACCTGCCGTCCTCAACCTCAAAGACGGCGCACAGGTTATGGCTATCAGAAACGACCCCGAGCGCAAATACGTCAATGGCAGTATCGGCTTGGTCACAGCTTGCGAAAAAGAAGAAGCAAAGGTCGTTTTCGGTACAGGCGAAGACATGCGCGAGGTCACCATCGGGCTCGAAGAGTGGGAGATACTCCGCTACAATGTCAAAGAGGATGATCCTACACAAATCAGCACCGAAACCGTAGGCACCTTCAAGCAGCTACCGCTCAAACTAGCCTGGGCCGTAACCATACACAAAGCTCAGGGCAAGACCTTCGACCGGGTCATCATCGATTTAGGCAGAGGTGCCTTCGAGCACGGGCAGACTTATGTGGCACTGAGCCGCTGTCGCACCCTGGAGGGAATCATCTTGAGCCAGAAGCTGAGTATGCGCGATCTGCTGGTAGATGAGCAGGTGGTTGAGTACTATCAGATGATGCGATGAAACTATTTATACGTACGTTTGATTTTTGACATGTATAAATTAAATCTAATGTCCTCCCCCAAGCTCACGTTAAGCCTGAGTAAATCTGTTATTGAAATGGGAAAAGCATATGCCAAAGAACAGGGTACCAGTCTATCTAAATTGGTTGAAAAGCTTATTAGAGAAGAGGTAGAACCGGATAGGAGCCCTATTCAGGTAATACCCACAGATGAAGACTTGAGAGCTCTAATGAACGGCCAATCAATGGCAGATACGGCCTGTTCTAATCATGATTATCGTGCCAATTATTACGAAAGTAGGCGAGAAAAATATACCCAAGAGGACTCGTGACTGTCTATCTCGATGCCAAGTCAAACTAAGATCGCATCGCCTCCACTGGGTCTAGCCTAGCCGCCAATAGTGCCGGTACCATGCCCGCCACTATACCAATCAAAGCAGATAATCCAATACCGATCATCGCATTCCCGAAGTCGAGTGTAATGTTAAAGGGAATCGCCTGACTGATGGCCGCTGTGATCAAAAAGACCAACCCTAGGCCAATTAGTCCGCCGACTAGACAGAGCAGCACGGACTCGATCAGAAACTCGAGTAGGATGACGTACTTTTTGGCACCTAGGGCTTTTTTAACGCCGATCAAGCTGGTGCGCTCCTTCACACTCACAAACATGATATTGGCCACGCTGACACCACCGACCAATATCGATAGGAATCCAATGATAAAGCCGACGCCTCTCAGCGCACCGAAAAAGCCTTCTAATTGATCGGCGACCATAGACATTTGGTTCATACTGAAGTCGTCTTCTTCCTTCGGTCTGAGCCTGCGCTCGCGCCTGATGGTGCCTCTTATATCGTCTTGGAGCTGTTCGAGCTCTATGCCCGGCTTCGCCTTTACAGCTAGGGTACCTCCCCACCTATTGCTGGTGCGCAGGTTGATGAATCGGCTGGCATTATTGTAGCCGACCAATGCGACATCATCGAAATCTAGCGGATTGATCAATTCATCTCCGGAGGCGGCAAGTGTACCGATCACCTCAAACCTTCGCCCTTGCATCTTTATTTCTTTGCCGATGGGGTTTAGGGCACCGAAAAGCTCTTGAGCTACTTTATGGCCGAGCATCATTTTATCGGCACCGGTATAGTATTCCGCCGGGCTCAGGAATCGCCCTCTATCTATTTCGATATTGAAGACTCGATCCAATTCTGGGGTAGCAGCCAGCAAGACGGCTCCCTGCACATTGTTGCTTTCGTACTCCAGCGTCCGACTGCCCGGCACTGTCCAGTGGCATACGATGCTGGCTGTCTGTACACGCTCTTTTACTGCTTCATAGTCAGCAAAATTGGGGTGGGGGCGCTGAAAATAATCCCACCAACTATCAGACACATCTCTCCATGGCCATTTATCGACATAGACCACATCATCACCCAGTTTCGACAAGCTGCCTTCTACATTGCGCTGTAGCGAGGTCACGGCCGAAAGCACACCCACAATACATAAAATACCGATGGAGATACCCAGTAAGCTCAAAAAGGTGCGCAGCTTATTGCCCGCCAGCTGTTGGAGTGCCTGGCGTATACTCTCGGTTATGATCTTGAAGAAGAGGCGCATAGAATGGAAGAGGGGTTGATTTTTTCAGACTTTCGCAGGTGGTTTGTTATCATCAGAACTCGTCAGACAAAGCGCAAAATTTGTCGTCAGCCAATTTGTCCTGTGTGCAGGACATTGTCTGACGACTAAATTTTCCGCGATTTGGCTGACGAGAACCTTTGCGCTTTCCACCTGCGGAAGTCCAAATCAAAAATGCATGCACAAGTTAGACAAGCTCGTGTATTCGCTGGTTTAAAATCGATGAAATGGCTCAAAACAGCGACCTATAGCCGCACAAAAAGCATCAAGATAAAACTTGCGGGTAGGCTACGCTGTATTAAATAAGATAATCGCGTAACTTCGCCCGCCTTTTTGGCCGACTTCACCCAAAATTTATAGTAGCTGGAATGAGGACTAAGCTGTCTCAATTTGCCTTCGACCTGAACCCAAAGTTAATCGCTAAAGAACCCAGCAAGCGTCGCGACGACAGCAAGCTGATGATTGTAGATCGCGCTTCAGGCACCTTCGAACACAAGATGTTTACCGACTTGCTCGATGACTACGAAGACGGCGATTGTTTTATCTTCAACAATACCAAGGTTTTCCCGGCGCGGCTATATGGCTTCAAGGAAAAAACGGGTGCGCGCATCGAGGTCTTCTTGCTGCGCGAGCTCAATAGCCATGCACGTTTGTGGGATGTGTTAGTAGATCCGGCCCGTAAGATTAGGGTGGGCAATAAATTGTACTTCCGTGACGAAAAGGGTGAGAATAAGCTGGTGGCCGAAGTAGTCGACAATACGACCAGCCGAGGCCGCACGATTCGCTTCCTCTACGATGGGCCAGACGATGTGTTCACCAAGCAGCTGCATGCTCTGGGTAATACGCCGCTCCCCAAGCTATTCGAGCGCGAGCCCAAACCCGAAGATAAAGAGCGCTTTCAAACGGTATTTGCTAAGGAGGTAGGTGCTGTTGCCGCACCCACTGCCGGTCTTCACTTTAGCGAAGAGACCATGAAGCGCATGGAGATAGCCGGCATAGAGCGTGCATTCATTACGCTTCACCTAGGCCTGGGTACCTTCCGCAATATCGAGGTGGAAGACCTCTCTAAGCACAAGATGGACGCCGAATTCTTCAAGATCAATCAAGAGGCGGTAAACATCGTTAACAAGGCCAAGACTTCCGGTAAGAAAACGGTCGCTGTCGGTACGACCGTGATGCGATCTATCGAAACTAGCGTCAGTGCCGAAGACCTCTTGAAAACCAATGAAGGCTGGACGAATATCTTCATCTTTCCGCCCTTCGAGTTTAGCATAGCCGACCACATGCTCACCAACTTCCACCTGCCTAAGAGTAGCCTCTTTATCATGGCATGTGCCTTTGGTGGAATCGATCTTATGCTCGAAGCCTACCACGAAGCCATGAAGAAGAAGTACAAGTTCTTCACCTACGGCGATGCTATGCTGATCAAGTAAATGGTGAATAGAAAATCGCCAACGGCGATTTTCTATTCATACCTTTTTGCAAGTTCCTGTTCGCGAGGTCTGAAGTACCAATAGATCATCAAGCCCGGTAGCACAAGTAAGATGGTTTCCCATCTTCGGGCAAGTAGTCCAATGTTTAGAGCGAGGATATTCGCTGCTTGTATGAGGGCAGAACGGATGAAGATGGTATGTCTATAGTGCATCCGCTTCCCGCGCTCGTCGAAGCGCCAGCGCTGTGCCTGTCGCATTCGTCCGTTGTCCATAACCCATGCCGTGAGTATGGGTACGAACCAGCAAACGACTGCGAGCCAAAAGTCATTTCGGCCACCGAAGATTTCCAGAACCGGACGCCCCCAGATCAATACGATAGTTACTAGCAGCCAGATGAGCTGCATGATGAGTAGGATGCGGTAAAAGAGGAGGGTAGGGCGATCCAAGAAGGGTAATTTAGCGCGGGGCGGCGCAGCCGCCCCGCGCTAAATTATTATTTTATTCCATGCATCTTCTTCGTCATCCACGGTTTGATGAGTACTAAGACGACAGCTGCCGAGATGGGTACAATGGCAAAGATCATAAAGAAGCCACTCAGGCCGATCTGTTCGGCTATGGGCTCGATGTATGAGCCTGTCAATCCGCCCGCAAAGTTGGCGATGAAGTTGGCCACGAAGAATACACCGAACATTAATCCGACGAGGCGTAAAGGGGCTAATTTAGAAACGTAGCTGAGACCTACCGGAGAGATGCACAACTCGCCGAGCGTATGCAGCAGATAGGCGGCAATGAGCCAGAACATGCTCACACTCGCTGTCTTTGCCCCATCTGGAATACTTGACGCACCTAACGCGAGAATGGCAAAACCTAGACCGAGTAGGGTAAGGCCTAAAGCAAATTTAATAGGGCCGCTTTCGAGCCAGGAAATTCTCCTCTCCCAAATCTTGCTGAAAATCGGTGCCAGACAAATGATGAACAAGCTATTAAAAATCTGGAACCAGCCAGCGGGTACTTCATTCTCGGCAGCGATAAACTGTTGATATAGCATATAGCCGATCAATCCCCACACACCCAGGAATCCTATTCCGAGCAGTGTATTTCCGGTAGCATAATTCTTAAAAGTAACGCCGAATAGCTTGCTGAGCACCCAGGTCAAAACGATCATGGGTATGATGTTCAGGGCCGCATTGACTATTTTGAAAGTATCGGCACCTGAGCCCGTCAAACTGCGATCTGTATAGTCGAGTGCGAAAATGGTCATAGAGCCACCGGCTTGCTCGAAGGCCCACCAGAAAAAGATGATAAAAAAGCTAAGGACTATAATCACCCATACGCGGTCTCGCTCCACATTATTCAGACTAGGGTCACTGACAATCCACCCGACGAAAGCTACAACAGACCCCAGTACAATAGGTGGCATGAGTAGCCTACTGAATGTTTGGAGTGAATTGTCTTGAGGCCCAAAAAACCAGGACACGAGAAAGTAAACGCCAATCGCAATGACCAGACCTATACCTGCCCACAATCCTATGCGACCTCCACCACCAGAGCCACTTGCCTGACTTGGAGGAGGAATTACAGGACTTTCTCTTTTGGTGGCCATCTGCTCATCTAGAACTTCATCTTCCAGATGAGTACCAACAGTACTTTCGCTCGGTTCCACTTGCTCGGCAGGATCGAGATAGTCAGGGTGACTGGGTGGCAAACCGATGCGACCAAAGATATTTTGAGAGAACCAAAACTGGAGCAGACCTACCAACATGAATATACCTGCCAGACCAAAGCCTAAGGAGTAGCTGATCTGCTCTCCATAGTAACTGCAAAGCCCAATACCTAAAAAGGCACCGGCATTGATACCCATATAGAAGATGGTGTATGCTCCGTCCTTCAGCTCGGGTTCCTTGCTGTATAGCTGCCCGACAATAGATGAAATATTCGGCTTGAAGAGACCATTTCCGATAATTAGGAGTAACAGTCCCAAATAGAAAAAGACTTCAGTCTCTAGTGCCATAGCCGCATGACCTAAAGTCATGATGAGTGCACCTGCTGCCACCGCCCGTCTGTAACCTAAGTACTTATCGGCCAGAATGCCTCCGATCATGGGTGTGAAGTACACGAAGCCCGTGTAGATTCCATAAAGGGCGAGTGCATCAGCCCGACTCCACTGCTCGTCGAAGGCGACTTCGACTAAGAAGACCACTAAGAGCACGCGCATGCCATAGTAGCTGAAACGCTCCCACATTTCTGTAAAGAAGAGTACAAAAAGACCTGGCTTGTGACCGAATATGTGGTTACTATTCGTATCGTTCACACTAGAACTATCCATCGATATCAATTAATTCGGCCGTAAAGAAACAAAACTCGCACGTAATGACTGGGCCGCCCAGGTGGATAAGCCCATACCGATGGCTCCCCAGAGCCCGGTAACAAGCACGAGTAGCCAGCCGTCGGGTAGGCCAAAGGTTACGGCCAGCCGGTCGCCTAGCAAGCCTTGATTACTAAAATGATAATAGGTCGCCATGCCGCCCCACACCAATAATCCTGCCCAAAACCCCTGCATGAAGGCCCTGCCATTGCGAACAGTTGCGATAAGTACGCCCACAAAAACGACGGCTAGGGGGATCCACCAACTTAGGCTCAATAACTGACCCACGATCAAAACGATAGCGGCAAAAATGAAAAGCTGTAAACGAGTCATAGTACGGACGTTATCTTGTGAAAGTCCAGGTGGAGCGCAGTTCATCGTCGTCGGAATTGCGGAGGGGTAGGGGGTAGTATCTACCGGCGGCCCATTCATGGAGGGCATCGTCGTAGTGTGGGCTGGCGGGGTTGCCGCTGCTACCGCCGGGTATGACGCCCCAGGCCGATGGTTCATCGCCCAATTCTACAACCATCCGCCAGCTAGGCCCCGACGAACCGCGCAGGGCGTTCAGAGCTTGTCCGGTTCCGGGGCTTCGTAGCAGCTTTGAGCCGAAACCATTGATGCGCGCCAAGTGACCGACATAGGCATTCCTCTCCTCGGCCCAGTCGATGCCGTCTTCATCCCAGCTTTCCAGGATCTCATCGAAGGCGCGTTGGGTGAGGGTGGCGGCGGTCTCTTTTGCTTTGGTGCTGTCGATGTCGAATATTTTGTGATCGGGCTCATTGCGCAGTAGATCGACAAAACGCCAGGTCTCCAGCTCTAGAAATCCGCTGTCTCGGCGTATTTCGTCTATGGTCAGGTCGTACACCTTGGCCTGCCAGCGGTGGAAGAAGGTAGCGGGTTTGCTGTTGGCTTTGTAGATATAGTTCCAGTCGGCCAACTCGCTGAGCAAACTGCGCTCGCTAGTATTCATATTTTCGCGGTCGACGCGGGCCAGCAGGTAAGGCATCAATTCTTCGGCATAGAGCGAATAAGCATCTTGCTGAAGGTCTTTTATCGCCCGCTGGTTGAAGGTTTCCACCTGCGCAAGTCTTCTATTTAAATACCTACCCCGGTAGTCGTCGAAGTTTCCGATGTAGTGGTAGGGATAGTCTTCGGCCGTAGTACGTTGGTTGGCACTGGCCACAAAGCCTCTTTGCGGATTGCGCTGTGCAGGTCGCTGTTCTGGTGGGATGGTACCCGCCCAGCCCTGATCTGACCGGCTACCGTCGAGTACAAAGCGACCTTGTCCGGGTGGACGCAGTGGAAAACCACCCGATGGGCGCATAGCGATATTGCCATAGCGATCTGCCAACACAAAATTTTGAGCGGGATCGAAGTAAGAACGCAAAGCCTGCTGCATATCTGCCTCAGAGCTGGCGGCCATGAGGCCTGCAAATACCCCCAAGTCTCCACGGTCTCGCACAGGCGGTTGATCATGTGATAGCCAGTGCATGGATAGCCAGGATGCCCGCCCGTCGGCAGTCGTATCGATAATCGGTCCCCAGACTGTCCAAGGTGTAGTTTCTACTATCGGCTCGGCATCCTTGATTGTTATGGTGTCATATAGATAGTACACTTCCATCTCCTGGCTATCCAGTAAATAGCGAGTATGCCCTTTGTCTACCCAGTCCATTTCATACCAGTCGGTCACGTCGTGGCCGCAATTGGTGACGCCCCAGGCAACGTCTTTGTTGAATCCTATGACTATAAGTGGTAGGCCTGGCAAGCTTACGCCCCTGGTGAGTAGCCCCTCGGCTTGCGTATGTATCTGCACCTCGTACCAGATGCTCGGGAGCGTCAGCCCAAGGTGTGGATCATTGGCTAAAATTGGTTTGCGGGTCGAAGACTTAGTCGGACCTACGGCCCAGTTGTTGCTGCCATTCCAGGGGCTGCGTGGCATGGGGCTTTGATCGATCAGCTCGGGCTGCTCCCACCAGCTGAGCTTATTGCTGACTGTGGGCTTTTTATTAGCTAGTGGCATATGTCCCTGGCTGGTATCCAGGGGGGTAAAGTCGTACTTTACACTCGGGCTGATGATGGGCGACTGCCTGGGGTTGCGTTCTGGAAAGAGCATATCGAAGGTCTCCTGTCCAAGCTGCTCAATGGAGTAGCTGGCCTCTAGATCGTGGTTGCGGGCACTCAGCGTTTTCGACATGCCCTTAGTCATTAGAGCCGATTTATAGGGCGACCAATATTCGGGCTTATGGCCTATTAGTTTGAATTCTATGGGGTAATCTTCGGGCTCTAGCTGATCTATAAAATCGTTGATGCCACGAGAGTAGGCCTCCAAAAAAGCGTATTCTTTTGGGAAGTTCTCTTTCCAGTCTGATTCCAGCCGCTTGGCCGCTTCGCGATAGCCTCTACGGATTTGAGCCCGATCATAATCGATCAGGCCTTCGCCCAGTATTTCTGACAATCTGCCAGCCGTTGCACGCGAACTCAGGTCCATTTGAAAAAGGCGATCGCTGGCCGTTGCATAGCCCTGCAAATAGCAAGCACTTTCCAGGTCGGGCGCAAAGAAGTGAGGCACCCCACGCTCGCTAAACTTTATCTGACCGACATAGGCGGCTGAGATGCTTATTTCCCGGTCGGATTTGTGCGTATTTCGATAGGCAGCTTGCTGCCAAAAACCAGTCGAGGGGTTGAAAAAATCGCCCAGCGCAGGAAGCGGTAAGCCCAGTGGTGCACTTAGACTATTGAAAGTGAGCCAAGCCCCCAGTAATATAAGGGCGATAATGGCTTGGATTGGGGATTTCTTTTTTTGGATTGCCACGGGCCTAAAGGTAATAGTTTAAAAACGACTCTTAGTTTTGCGTAATGCGATTACTATTCCTCCTGCTAATCACACTGATAATCGGTAGCTGTGACCTGCCCAGTGGCCCTGACAAAGACCACCCCTTATATGTGCCGGACCCCAATCGCTTATATTTCCTCAACACGAGGCAGCTCGACTACACCAAGGTGATGGAAGATGAAGATTCTGGTATTCGTGTCTACCTGGCAGAAGGCATCGATGGTAAAGACTCGCCACTTGGTGCCTATATCATTGATTACTGGATAGACGGACGTGCTGGGTTGATCCTTCGGTTCTCTTCTGACAAAAACCCTAAGACGATTGAAGAATTGCTTGAACCTGGGACTACTTTGAATTTTAATTGGGCAGAAGCCAGTCAGTCACTGATTTTCAATACTGATCTGATTTCTAATGCAAAACTGGCCGAGGAGCTTTTTCAGATAACCATTGCTGAAAAAGAGTTGCACATCATTAATCAAAGTGGAAAAAGTATGTCTATATCCAGGGTACAAGATTCCTATCTAAAGTTGCGTGTGGTACTGAATGACTACCTAAAATTGATTAATTGACTACAGATGTGCCCGATCAAGGGCATAAATTGTTAAAATCTCAAAATACAATTGAGCTTTTTGCATCTATTTCCCAAATGGTCGTACTTTTATAAGAACAACACGCAAAATCACTATTTTCAAAAGTCTCCCTCGAACATCTCACTTGATCTCCTAAGTCGACTAATAAAGACTTGTGTTTATTTGTTTGGGTTAGATGCCCTTGCTTCCATTCGAGGTGAGGGCACTTTTTTATGGTAGGCTAAGTTCAAAATCAGGTTTTAGCTAGTCTAAATCTGAGCAGCAAGACTATTCCTAGTACAAAAAACACGCCCAGCACGAGTATACTCTGCCGCATACTACCTGTAATTTGATTGACCAGGCCAAAGGATAGGGTGCCCACTACGATAGCCACTTTTTCCAACACATCGTAAAAACTGTAATAGCTCGTGCTCTCACTCGGGTCGGGTATAAGCTTGGCATAGGTCGATCGAGATAGTGATTGTGTGCCACCCATTACCAAGCCAACTGCTCCGCCGAGCAAGTAGAAATGGGTTTTGCTGGCCACCACATAGCCTATAGCACAGATTGCTATCCAGATGACCAAGATGATCAGCAAGGAGATTCGATTTCCGAATTTACCAGACAGCCAAGAGAACAAATAAGCACCGGCGATGGCTACGATCTGTAAAATCAAGATCAGTATGATTAGGTCTTGACCACCGAAGCCGAGCTCTTTGTCGGCAAATAGCGAGGCTAGAAACAGTATCGTCTGTACCCCTGTGCTGTAAAAGAAAAAACTGATTAGGAATCGTTTGAGCTGCGTCATACCCTTTACTTTCTGCCAAACGCTTTTGATCTCGCGATAACCGGTTCGCCCCATTTGGCGCAGGCTACCACTCACTTTTTCATCTTGCGGTAAGCGCTTGAAAGGAATACGCGCAAATAAGTACCACCATACCCCGACCGTAATGAAAGACACTCGGCTTCCCCAGCTGGCGTCGGGCAGGCCGAACATTTCTGGTTTCAGCACCATAATCAAATTGACGATGAGTAAAATCACGCTGCCCGCAAAGCCCAGTGCAAATCCCCGCGCACTGTATTGGTCAAATTTGTCAGGTGTAGATATGATCGGCAAAAAGCTATTGTAAAACACCAACCCACCAGCAAAGCCGATCAATCCCAATACAAAGAATAGACTGCCCAGCCATAGGGTCTCCATACCTGTAAAAAAGAAAAGCAGGCAGCAACTCACAGCCCCGAGGGTCGTAAATAACTTCAAGAACCACAGTCGTTTACCGCCTGAATCAGCTATACCCGATAAAAACGGACTTACCAGTGCTATCAGTAAATAAGCCAGGCTGATCAACCATGAAAACAAAGCAGAGCTCTCCATCTCGATGCCCAGTATGCGCACCGTTTCGATTACAATGCTCTCGAAGTAACCCGGAAAAATAGCCACGGTGATCACCAGCGCAAAAGCCGAATTGGCCCAGTCGAACATAGCCCAGGCATTCACTGTACGTGGATCGTTAAGGGCTATGGAAGACGGTTTAGGGTTGTCGAGTATCATATCGTAAAGGTAAGGCTTTGACACCCACCCGACTTGTGGATCGGCCGAATTTGCAGAAATTAGCATCGTGAAACAGTTGATTATCATATCCATTTTGAGCTGCCTGGCATCATTTGTAAGTGCGCAGGAAGCCCCTTCCCTGGAGCTAATCGTCAAATACCCTAGCGGACAAACCGTCACGCACAACCACATGCCGGGTTTGAAATCATTCCAAACCTTGAGCGTCAGCCAGAATATCGAGCTATTGGCGTTTTCTAATCGCAAAGACCTTCAACAGGTAGCCAAAAATCTGGAAGCTGCCGGAGCTATCACTGAGCCCAACCAGCGCGTTGACTTTCGCCTTGAACCCAACGACGAATTCTATCCACAGCAAAACAACTTGGATCGGATCGGCTTTCCAGAATTATGGGATGAGTTTCGCGGCGGCCAAACGGATGCTGGTAAAGACATCGTCATTGCCATACTCGATAGCGGTTTCGATTTCCGTCACGAAGACATCGAAGGTAATCTTTGGCAAAATGAGGCCGAAATACCCTTCGACAATATAGACAATGATAACAACGGGTATATAGACGACATATTCGGATGGAACTTTGTCGGCGATCGTCCCAATCCGAGCAGCGATACCCACGGCAGCTCCGTTACGGGCATCTTGGGCGCAAGTGGAGACAACGGGATCGGCGTCAGTGGTACCAATTGGAACAGCCAACTGATGCTCTTCCAGATTGAGATGGTAGCCGACATTATTGAAGCTTATGATTACATCATCGAGCAGCGTCGATTGTACAACGAGACCAACGGATCTGAAGGTGCATTTGTAGTGGCCACCAACGCCAGTTTCGGATTAGAAGGTCAGGCTTGCTCCAGCTTTCCGCTCTGGGCCGATCAGTACGACCGGCTAGGTGAGGTCGGTATTTTAACCGCCGCCAGTACGGCCAATCGCGACTGGGATGTGGACGACTTCGGCGATATGCCTACCACTTGCACCACAGAGTTTTTGATCACTGTCGCTAACTCAGATTCGACAGGTTCACTATTTCGTTCATCCGCCTGGGGTTTGGAGTCTATCGATCTGGCGGCGCCAGGCCAGGGAAGTTTTACGACCTTACCTATCGACAGGTATGGAGGCTTCGGTTCTACCAGTGCCGCTGCTCCCTACGTCACGGGTACCATTGCTTTATTATATGGTCACCCATGCGAGCGATTTCAGCGGCTGGTCACGGAAGACCCCAAGGCTGCGGCACTCATGGTTAGAGAAGCGGTAATCGGATCCGTCGAACCCGTGCCTGGGCTGGCTGCGCTGATTGCTTCCGGCGGCGAGTTAGCTCCATGGGCTGCTTGGCAGCGTATGGAGCTGATCTGCGATACGAGAAGCGAAGACGGTGTCGTGATCTTTGATGTCGGCCCCAATCCGGTATTCGACAACACTTCAATTAGCTTTGATACACCGGGCAGTGGCCCTTACTTCGTTAGGCTGTATGACTCGGTCGGCCGCAAGATCTACGAAGATAGAGTAACTTCTCGCCCACCAGCTAAAGTCGATATCAATATGTCTGGGCTGCCGGTTGGCGTGTATCGAGTTGGTGTATTCGACGGCAATAGGGTAGAGTGGACCAGCCTCTTGAAGATGTAGGTTTTCGTACCTTGCGGCTCGGTCATTATCCACACATGATTGGAAATAGAACAGCTGCCGGTACAGCCGCTATCATCTTGGGCCTCATATGGTCACTCTTCATATTTCTCGACTATCTGGTGCATCATCCAGATATGACTAAAGCCATTGCCAATCCGCCTTATTTGGGCTTACTCATCTTTTTTACGCTCACAGCAGGAGCATCTGTTTTCTGGACTAGCGGGAAAATCAAAAAAGCCAAGAATGGCATTTGGAACTTAGGATTCAGAGGTATCGGTTTTTATGGGCTTATTCTTTTGTTCTCGGCCATTATAATCGGGGCTTTTTCGGCACAATCGAGGCTTGATGATCCAGGACTTGGCGTGCGCATACCCTACTTTGCGGTGCTGAGCTCCATATATGCAGCAGGTCTAGTGCTGGTCGCAACCGTTGCATTTGTCTATGGAAATCTTTGGCTGAAATCGATCAAAAGCAAATACGCAAACACCGATTATAAGCTGATTGCCATAGCTGTAGGATTAGGTACAATCGCTTTCTTGCTTACCATTTCCGGGCTATTCGGAGCTGCCATTATGCAACCATTTGCATGGCTTCTCGCCCTCGGCATGTTGGGCTGGCAGTGGCGCTCGGCCCTTGATTTTATCAAGCGAGTAGTCTGGCAGCGGCACGAGTTATCCATCTCGAAATCGTGGTCGCTAGCTGTCATAGTATTCCTCACGTCAATTTTAGCCGTTAACTGGATTGGTGCTTTCAAACTCTTCCCCATTGGTTATGACGGTGGCACACTTTATGTCAACCTGGCAGAGCTAACGGCTTATAAGGGCTCGCTACCCGCAGGCGGACAAGCTTTTGCCTGGTCAGTCATTATGAGTCTTGGGCAGTCGCTCTTTTTTAGCAGTACGGCCGTTATTCTACTAGCCAACTGCATGGGCTTTCTGGTCCTATTCACGCTTTATCGCTTGGGCCGTCATTACCTCTCGCCTGCCTATGCACGACTTGCTGTACTCATTACGGCCAGCTTACCCTACTTCGGTTTCCAGGCTTTGGTAGAGGAAAAGGTCGACTTTGCAGTTACTTATGTACTACTCAGCTTATTCCTCCTAGCCACACAAAAACCCGAAGAAGGTGAAGAACCGCACAAGCTATTTGGTCGGTTCCCCATCACCACAACGACCTACAGCTTCTTAGTGGCTGGCTGGCTTATTGGCTTTGCTTTCAGCATCAAGTACACCTCGATACTCTTTGTGCTGGCTCTGGGCGCTTGGTCGCTCTACCGTGCGGGTGGGCGTTGGGCCTTTTTTGGGGGGTGTTCGCTATCGCTGGCGCTGGTATTCGGCGGCGGCCTCTATCAGTTTGGCTACCTACAGTTCGATTCCAGTACACAGCCTATTCTTCTCGGTATTGTGGGCCTGATTGCGGGTTGTGCCTTAATCTGGTATGCCTTCAGGCAAGAGCGGCGGGTGTTGGGGTTTTTGTACTTCCGCAGGTCGGTCGCCTTACTGGCAGCCGCAGGTCTTGCCTTTCTGCCCTGGTCAGTTAAGCACCTAACGGAAAATGGCAGCTTCAGCATCAGCAACCTCATAGAAGGGCGCAGTGCCCAACCCGAAATCAATCAGTCAGCCCCCTGGTCGTCCTTACTCGAAGATGGCATGGAGCCAGGCGTAGGGTTTGGAAGAGTTTTTGAGGGGGATATGAATAGATTGACAAGGGGAGGACGTACTGTGAGGATGCACCCTCACCCCAGCCCTCTCCCAGAGGGAGAGGGAGTGTATTCCAAGCTTAGGATTGGTTTTCCAGAGCCCTTGAATTTCAAGCTTTTGCAAAGCATTGAGACTAGGACACTATACCAAAAAGACGAAGCATATGCACCTTCATCAAGCTCTGGCGTCACCCTTCTCCCTCGCGACAAATGGGTTAAGGGTCCCATTTGTGAAGCCAAAGGGCTGGGGATGAGGGTGAATAACCCACCTTTGCAGCACAATAAACCTACCGAATACAAACCTACACCCCACCTGCGGAAGTCTGCAAAAAACACACGCTCATATACCAGTAATCATTTTGAAACTCAATTCTCATCCCCCCATCGGGGGCTAGGGGGAGACATCCACCTTGCCTACCAAACCAACCGCAATGATGATACTGGCAGCGGTCGCTACGAAGAGCTGCAACGCTACTTGGGTTACGAGCGCGGCTTGGGACTCTACACCAGTCTGCCCTATGATGTGACGATGAATACCAACATCAGCGGGTCGCGCTACGTGGAGGTGGGTTTTTTGTTTCTGCTATTCTTCCCGTTGTTGCTCTTTTTGGGTAGACCGACTGGGAAGCGATTGCTGACGGTGGCTTTGCCTGCTTTTGCCCTGGCGTTAGTCTGGCTGGGGCTGAGTACGATTTCTGTTTATGCACCCGATGGGAATTGGGATGCTGCCTTAGCCACCGGGAGATTGCAGGCCATGTTTGCTGCTCAACCCAATGGGGAGAGCTCGATCTTGCATGGTATTTATCAGATATTTTGGTCGGTAATAAGCGGACTAGCGGGTGCGCTGGCACCGCTGTATCAGGCAGGGATGGAGGTAAGCACTTTCTGGTCGATGATCGCTATGATCGCGCTGGCCGGTCTGGTATACGCTATGTTGCGCCCTCGACTCGAAAGTATGGACGGTGCATTCAAGGCACTGGGCGGTTTTGTTTTCATTTACTTGCTGCTTTGGTGGATCTTGGGCAATGGAATTTTGTGGTATGCCATGCCTGTTTTCGTGATGCTGCCCATCTTGGTCTTGCGCTATCTGGAAAAGCCCGAAAGCTTGGAAGGAGAGGGGCTGGCGAAGAGTAGCCGATGGCTGATGAGTGCGCTGTTGGGTTTAACGCTGCTGCTCAATGTCGCCTACTACTTTACGTCGAGCTTCCCGACCGATATTGAAAATAAAGCGGGTATCTTCCGCTGGCCGTTTGTGGAGTATGTGACAAATCCGTCTGCTACCGATGCGGATATTTACCAGTCCTTCAACCCGGTGCTTGATGATATGGTGCGCACCCTGAATACCGACGACGAGGCCCTGGTCTACAAGGTAAATACTTTTTACGGCTTTCTGATCGAGAATAACGATACGCGGGTTTTTAATGATCCGACCTTAGATAAATTCGACTATTTGAGCAGCCGCATGGTGGATCAGAGTGCGTTTTTTAATATGCTATACGAGGAGGGTTTTCGCTATATTTTGCTCGATCTGCGGATGCATATGACCGATCAAACACCCGAGAAGACGCTCACGGCTAAGTATATACGCTTGGCCGACTTGCTGCTGCGTTCACCCGATAAAGCCAGACTGCTCTACACCGACAATTATATAGCCGATCCGAATGGACCGCAGATACGCCTAAAAAACGGTCAGTCAGTAAATGCCCGGCCAGGACTTTCCGGTCAGACGGTATCGTTGGGTTCCATGGCCCTTTTCCAATTGGCACCACCGGTGGGCCGATGAAAATACCGGCCGACTTGCACGTACTGCTGCCGGCCTACAATGAAGGACCGGTCATAGGCGAGGTAATCGTTAGGTTGAAGGAGGCGGGTGTGAGCCATATCGTGGTTGTAGACGATGGCAGCGAAGATGATACGGCTACAGAGGCCCGACGCGCAGGTGCTACCGTCGTTTGTCATCTGGTGAATCGCGGTGCCGGGGCTGCTGTACAGACTGGTATAGAGCTGGCGCGCCGCGAAGGCTGGCCCTTCCTGGCCCTAATGGATGCCGATGGCCAGCACCTAGCCGCAGACCTGCCCCGTTTAATGAAAATTATGCGTGAAACCGAAGCTGACCTGGTCATAGGCAGTCGCTTTCTGGAGACGCCAGAAGGCATGCCCCGAGATCGCAGATTTTACAATGGTATCGCCAACTTCCTGACCAATCGCCTCACCAAGAAAAATTATTCCGATAGCCAGTCGGGTCTGCGCCTGCTCAATGCCCGAGCCATCGAGCGTCTGCAATTGCAAGTGGATGGCTTCGGTTTTTGCAGCGAGATGGTCGTGCTGGCCGAGCGCGCCGGTCTCAAGGTGGAAGAAACCCCGACTTCGGTCATCTACACCAAATACTCGACCAGCAAAGGGCAAGACTTTCACGTTGGTGTAAAGACGGCCATTAATTTTTTGTGGAATACCTTGTTTAAATAAATCCCACTCCTATGGAAATCCGCCTATTTCAATTCTTAATCCCCGTTATCGGCCTCCTATTTGTCGCCACCCAAATCGCTCGCCAGGCAAAGGGGAAAGCAACGCTTGGAGAAACAGTACTCGTGAGTGTCTTTTGGCTGTCTGTGAGTGCTGTAGCTATTTTCCCTGACCGAATCTCCAACTTCTTTGCCGATTTGTTGGGGATCAAAGACAATGTGAATGCGGTTTTATTTTTGGGTATTCTTACAGTGCTTTACTTCCAGTTTTTGCTGTACAATAGGTACAAGAGCCAACAACGCCAACTCACCAAACTGACTCGCCTGATCGCCCTGCGCGATGCTGAAACCGAGAAGGAGTAGTGCGCATTCTCTTCGTTTTAGAGCATTACTACCCCTATGTGGGTGGGGCGGAGACACTGTTTCGCAGCCTGGCCGAATCGCTGGCCGCTGCCGGTCATCAAGTAGAGGTATTGACCACTCGCTTAGGTAGTGATCTAGATGCTCGTGAAGTGCATAATGGCGTACGCATCCGCAGACTCAATTGCAGAAACCGCTTCCTGTTTACCCTGTGCAGCATTCCGTGGGTGATCCGCTATGCTGGTCGGGCCGACCTGGTGCATACTACGCCTTATAGCGCGGCCTTTCCTGCTTGGATAGGGGCTAAGATCAGGGGCAAAAAACTGGTGGTGACCTGGCATGAGGTATGGGGCAAGTTGTGGCTGAAATTACCCTACCTATCCAAGGTATTTGCCCGCATCTTTTACACCTACGAGCAGTTTTTGCTGCGACTGGGATACGACAGGTTCGTAGCGGTATCCGAGGCTACGAAGCGGTCATTATTGGAAGCTGGCATAGCTCAGAATCGAATCGTACAGATCTACAATGGACTAGATTACACCAAGTTTGAAGGGTATATCCATCAGCCGTCTGCTCAATTTACCTATGCTTATTTCGGGCGCTTAGGCGTATCGAAAGGCTTGGATTTGCTACTACCTGCTGCTACCCGATTTGCCAAAATATACCCCGATTCGAAGTTGATTTTGATCGTGCCGAGGCGACCTGTTCGTATGTACGCCAACATACAAACGCTCATCGCTAAACTAAACCTACAAGATCATATCCAACTCCTCCACGACTTGAGTGATGAGGAGCTGTATCAGCAGATCAGTCAGGTGTCTTGTGTGGTGATTCCTTCTTATAGCGAGGGCTTCTGCTTCGTAGCGACAGAGGCTGTAGGACTGGGTGTGCCGATCATCAGTTCGGGCCGAACGGCCTTAAAAGAAACGGTTCAGGGGCGTTATTTGGAAATGGAAGAGCAGACCGAGGAGGCTTTATATGATTGCTTGGTAGCGGCTAGGGTAGGGGCGTTTGAAGAGCGACCGGTTAAGCGGTTTGAGTTAGGGGATGCGGTGAAGGCGTATATGCGGTTGTATGAGGAGCTTTAATAGTGAACGTTTGCTCAATTTCGTACACGGATGGAACGGAGTTGACAGATCAACACGGAGCTTATAGGGCACTAAAGCGCAACGGAATTGGACGGAGAGCGGCATGGGAAAATCTGTGAAAATCAGCTCGATCCGCGAAAATCCGTGGCGAGTTAAGCGTCATGTTTTGGCCGAAGGCCAAAAGTACGGCAAGCCGTAAAAACTCGCCGCGGATGACGCCGATTAAGCAGATGAGGCGGATTTTGATTTAGGCTATATATTCATTAACCCGTTGAGCGCAACTCAGCGGGTTAATAAAATCCGTTCAAATCCGCTCAATCTGCGAAAATCTGCGTCGAGT
>JBCCPC010000040.1:0-46728 GCA_039025055.1 Bacteroidota bacterium
ACTTGTCGAGCACGCCTAATCCATCTTCGACTTTGCCTTCCTGGATAAGGTTGTCGGCCGTTCGGCGTATGACCAATTGCATGGACTGTATGGCCGCGTCGTAACTATCGTTGACGTAGGTATCTACCTGATCGAAGTTACCCCACTTCCATACATTATTGACCAGGTTTTGGGTCTTTTCAGTATTCACACAACCGCGGCCGATGATGCCATAACCCTGGTCACCTTGGCAGCTGGTAGCCGTTAGCTTGAGTGCCAATCCCTCCAATTGCAGGAAACGACCAAGCCCCATCATTTTGTCCTCCTGTACAGTCACAGCCCAGTAAATGGGCCGGTCGTACATATTATTGGCGACGATGTCGAGCACGGCCAACTTGTCTTTGTAGAGCTGGTCGCGCAAAGATTTACCGGGAATATTTAGCGGAATGCGCCTGACAACATTCGTATCGCCTGGAGGAATCAGGCCAGCAGCCCCATTTTGAGCCCGCTGTATATCGACATCGATGTAGACATTACAGCTCTCGTAGAAGTTATCGAACTGTCCAGCATAGCTCCCCTGTCGGTTAGCCTTAATCTGCCGAAGCATTTGATCCAGCGTGGTGGGCGGATCAGTATTGCAGGGTGGATAAGGCGGGCGAGGATTCTCTCTTGAAGTGGCCGCACGAAATACCCGGTCATTCATGCGCATGACCGTATTTCGATTAGCAGCTCTGATTTCATCGGGTGTGAGACTCAGCTTAATAGCTGGAGATTTATTGACCGCTCGGCGAAGCAGGTTGATGTACCAGTCGACAGCAATAAGACTCAGGTTGACCACTCGCACGTCTGTTCTGATGCCTTCGACCTCTTGAGCATACCAGAGCGGATAGGTATCGTTATCACCATAAGTGAATATGATGGCGTTCTCGTCGACCGACTCCAGGAAGTTGTGGGCATAGTCACGGGCACCCGAATGCTGAGAACGATTGTGGTCGTCGAAGTTTTGAGTAAGCATAAGCAGGGGGGCAATCAGGCCTACTGCGCCTACGCCATAAGCAGCACCTGCGCCCAGATTACCTGCTCGGTCTTTGAGCAAGCTGTAAATGGCCGGGATAGACAGACCAATCCACACGGCATAGGCCATAAAAGAACCTACGAGTACATAGTCTCGCTCTCGCGGCTCATTGGGTGGCTGGTTGGTGTAGAAAATGATGCCCAATCCTGTCATTAGGAATAGCATCAAGAGCGGAATGAATCCTTTCGGGTCCTTGAACGCATGCCAGAATAGTCCAATGAGTCCCAACAAAAATGGGATGAGGAAATAGGTATTTCTGGCCGGATCGTTGACAAACTCTTCCGGAAGTTCACTTTGATTCCCCAGTCGAGCACTATCCAGAAAGCTGATTCCGCTTATCCAGTTGCCCCTAGAATGATCCCAGCTGTAAAAGCCTTGCTCGCCATTCTGGCGACCCGAGAAATTCCACATAAAATAGCGCCAGTACATCCAGCCCATCTGATAGCTAAGCATGAAGCGCAGATTGTCACTAAAGCCAGGTGGTCTTCTCAGCGGCTGATCGGGCGGCAGACCTAGCCACTGTTTATACAAGCCAGGGCGACCTTGTGTATTATCGCTCATTCGAGGCATGAACATCATATCGTCTTCGTCGTAGACGGGCGATACTTTCTCGCCTGTCTGTACGTATTCGATTCCGCCATCGGGCTTTTCGACGGCGGTATAGCGCATAGCTCCGTATTCGTAATCGACCAGAGCCGCCTCGAAGTATGGACCAAAAGCCAAGCTCCGCTCACCGTACTGCTCGCGGTTGATGTATGGCAGTAGGTCGGCCACATTGTCGGGGCTATTCATATTTACAGGCGGCTGGGCCTCTGCACGTATGACCACCATGCCTATAACGCTGTATGCTACAACTGATACCGCGCCCACCATAGTGAGCAGTTGGATGCCCTGATTGTTTTGACGCTGGGCGTATCGGAAGCCCAGGAAGATTAAACCTGCATAAACGAGAATGGTCGGAATGATACCCGAGTGCTTGAACAGTCCAAAGTCATTGACCATAGGAATCTCGAAAAACAACCAGAGCGTAGGTAGACCCACAATTACCCCATTCTGGATAAAGATGATCATAGCTGCACCCGCTAAAGCGGCTAGCAAGCTACCGACAATCAGGGACGGCCGCTTGATCAAACTCAGCAAGTAACCACCCCCGACACCAAGGCCGAGCCCGAGAATCTTGCCGCTGATGGACTCGCTACCGATCAGCATACCTAGCCCGAATAATACGCCCGCACCAATGCCCAACGTAGACAAAAACGGCTGGTCTCGCTCGCGCAAAAAGACTAATACAGCAATAGCTGGCAACACCAATAGACTCAGCAAGTGAACACCTATGGACAGCGCGATACTCAAAACACTGAAGATCAGCCAGCGGTAGGCCGTGGGGTTATCCGTTTGGGGCGTCGTGTAGTAGCGGATAGCTGCCCAAAAAGTCATACAGGTAAAGAAGAATGACATCGCATATACCTCGCCTTCCACAGCCGAGAACCAAACCGAGGTAGAAAATGCAGTTGCTAGACCCGCAACTACCCCACCCATCATGATGGCGGTATTCTCTCCGTCGCTGGCTTCTGCTGTATGGTCATGACCTACTAGCGCCAATTTGCCCAACCGCATACTGAACCAGGCTACAAAGGCTGTACCCAGGGCCGTGCATAGCCCACTCATGATGTTTACAAACCAGGCAATCCAGGCCGGGTCTTCGCTCAGCATACCACCGAGAGCCGCAAAAAAGCGGCCGATCAAGATGAAAAGCGGCGCCCCCGGTGGGTGAACCACCTGTAGCTTTTGTGCACCCAGTATGAACTCACCGCAGTCCCAAAGAGAGCCGGTACGCTCGGCCGTCATTAGATATACAATGGCAGCGATAGCAAATACGGCCCAACCGGCCAGGCGTTGCAGTCTTGTAAGATTACCCATAGGGAAAGAAGTAGGCTTTGATAATGCGGATGCAAAAATACAAATTCAAATATACAACGGCAGGCAAGGCTGCAGCCTTGCCTGCCGTTGTATATTTGTACCTCTATGGATTTAATTATCACCCTGGTTCTTATATACGTTGCTTATCGCACCTGGAAATGGTACGACGGGCTCAAAAAGCAAGTGGGGAGCGGTAAAAAACCAGATCCCAGAGTGCGTCCTGGCCAAGATCCCGACACCATAGACATCGACTACGAAGAAATAGACTAATGCCCGAAGCTCCCAAGCGTTTTCCCGGCCGAATCGGTGACTGGGTAATCGCCAACAATCATCAGTTCATCGTCTTCAACAAACCTGCAGGACTGGCCGTACAGTCGAGTCGAAAGGACCAGCTGTCTCTACGCCAGATGGGTTCCGCCTTTTGCCGGACTGACCTCAAGACCATCCACCGCCTGGATCAGCCCGTAAGCGGACTGGTGATGTACGGCAAGAAAGACAAGGCCACCAGTAAGTTGAGCGAATTATTCAAATCGCGAAAAATCAAAAAGACCTATTTGGCGGTGATTGCCCTTGGAGATCTACCCGAAGAAAAAGTACTCGAACACCACTTACTCGTGCGTGAAGGAAAGCCCACACAAGTTGCTAAAGATGATACAGAAGGACTGCCCAAAGCCAAACTTTCTTACAAAATCATCGCCCGAGGTGACCGATACCAAGTTCTGGAAATCGAGCCCGAAACCGGCTACAAGCATCAAATACGCGCCCAGCTAGCTGCCATCGGTTTTCCGATCAGGGGCGACCGAAAATATGGCTTCAAGCGCGCTAACGAAGGTGGTGCTGTAGACCTCCACGCCTGGAAATTGGAATTCGCACACCCCGTAAGTGGAGAAATGGTTAAATTGGAAGCGGATTTGCCAAAGGATAAAATATGGGAAATCATAAAATAGTGTTTTCATTTTTGGTCTTCGCCCAAAAATGAAAACACCAAACTATTCTATTCTAACATCTCCTAACCATGGGACTATTCAGCCGCCGCACACCAAAACATCAAGTATTCAACTACAAGCCCCGCTACTGGGACCCCGACAAGGAAGAGCGCGAAGAACGCCGTCGCCGTCGCGAACGCCTGCGCGATCAAGGTGTGGAAGGACAAAAAGAGCGTATTCGTTCGGGTTTCGTAACGAGCCGGGGTGGCGCACAAGCCGAGCGATATCGAACCCAGCAACTCAGAAAAAGTAGTATGACGCTGGTGATCGTGATCGGCGTCTTGATCGTTTTGACTTTGTATGCGCTGAACTATTGGATGCCGCAGATAGAGGGGTGGCTGGAGTAGTGATAAGCTCGCTCCCGCTCGCTGGGACTCCCTCGGCTATCGCCGTCGGTGTGATACACTCGCTATCGCTCGCTGGGATAGGCATTTCTGGTATTAAGATGATTTCCTGTACATTTTTCCCGCGACCGAAGGGAGCTATCACGCGAGGCCGAAGGCGAGCTGTCACGCGAGGCGTAGCCGAGTTGTCCCCACTCACTATCTTTGCACTCCAATGCAAGACGTAATTCAACTGTTGCCTGATGCCATAGCCAATCAGATAGCAGCGGGCGAGGTGATACAGCGGCCGGCGAGTGTAGTTAAAGAGCTGCTGGAAAATGCAGTAGACGCCGGTGGGCAACACCTGCAACTGATTCTGAAGGATGGCGGAAAGACCCTGATACAGGTCATAGACGACGGCTGCGGCATGTCGCCTACCGATGCGCGCATGTCGCTGGAACGCCACGCCACGAGCAAGCTGCGCTCAGCAGAAGATCTCTTTGGGCTGCGCACTAAAGGGTTTAGAGGCGAGGCACTGGCCAGCATCGCAGCCATTGCCCAGCTGGAGTTGAAGACGCGACGAAGTACTGACGAACTGGGCACGCACCTCGTCGTTGAAGGCAGCGAGGTCATGAACCAAGAAGCTTGCCAATGCCCAGTAGGTACGAGCATGAGTGTGAAGCGGCTATTTTTCAATGTGCCAGCCAGAAGACAATTCCTGAAAAGCGACGCCGCGGAGTACAAGCATGTGCGCGAGGAGTTCGTGCGGGTCGCACTGGCCCACCCAGAGCTTTCATTTACGCTATTCAATAATGACAAGCAGGAGCTGCAACTACCAGCTACAAAACTGCGCCGACGCGTACTTTCCCTATTCCCTAAAAAGCTGGAAGCCCTGCTGGTACCCATCGAGGAAGATACAGACATACTGGGTATAAAAGGTTTCGTGGGTAAACCAGGAGCCGCAAAAAAAAGCCGGGGCGAACAGTACTTCTTCGTCAACGATCGCTACATCAAAAGTGGGTATCTGCACCATGCCGTGCGCGCTGCCTACGATGAGTTACTACCTGAAAAGGTACACCCCATCTACTTCATTTTTCTCGAGATCGACCCGGCGCGTATCGACATCAACGTACACCCGACCAAGCAGGAGATCAAGTTCGAGGATGAGAAGTTGATCTACAACTACCTGAAGGCCACCATTCGCCACGGACTGGGTCGAGCCAGCGTGACGCCTACCCTCGATTTCGACAGTGAGAACTTTTTCAAGCCCGCCAAAATGGGCCAGCTCCGCAGCATGGGCAACGACCTGGAGCCCAGCCAGCCGCTGGCCAGCAAGATCAACCAATCTAGTGGGTCAGGTAGCGGAGGCTCTTCACCAACAACCGGAAGCCTTAGCGAAGCTCGCCGACAAGCCAATAACCAGCGATACTGGGAACGCATGTACGATGTGCTCGGCCAAGAAACTGAGGAAGAAGCAGCAAATGAAAGCGTCTTCGAGTTAGGCAGCGCAGCCAATGAGGACGAAGAAGGCCAAATCTTCACCAGTCGACTATCGGATGAGCCGGAAGGAAGCTCGACCAATAATACCCGCGAAGACAAACCACCCTATCAGCTGCATCGCCGCTACATCGTGAGCCCACTCAAGAGCGGACTGCTGCTCATCGATCAGCGGGCGGCCCACCAGCGTATTTTATACGAAGAGTTTTTAAATCAGCTGCGCAGCGAGCAAAACCCGTCTCAGCAAAATCTATTCCCACAAACCATAGAGCTCTCAGTAGCTGATGCCGGTCTGCTAGAAGAGCTACTGCCCGAACTGAGCAGCCTGGGTTTTGAGATCGAAGCCTTCGGCGGACAGTCCTACATCGTGAGGGGAGTCCCCGCCGACCTGGCCGGTAAAGCCAACGAAGTAGAGCTGGTGCGCCAACTGCTCGACGCCTATCGCTCAGAATTAGACCCCCAGCTCGACACCCACGAGCGTATGGCCCGCTCCCTCGCCCGTTCGGCTGCCGTCAGACACGGACAGCTACTCGACCGCAGCGAGATGGACGACCTCATCGCTAGGCTATTCGCCTGCGAGCAGCACCAGTTCGCGCCGGGCGGCCGCAGACGTTGCTACGTCACCTTCGAACTGGATGAGCTGGAAAGTCGTTTCAAAAATTGAATAAAATCTATGCGGCTGTGCCGCATAGATTTTAAAATGAAAATATGCGTCTCTCACCGGTTGTCAAAAACCTGTTGATCCTCAATGTGGGTTTCTTTATCGCTGTCTTCATCAGTCAGGCGATGGGCGGCACCTTTAACCTACAAAGCTACTTGTCGCTCCACTATCCAACCAGCGACTTATTCCGGCCATTCCAACTGGTTACCCACTTTTTCATGCATGCGGGCATCTTTCACATCGCCTTCAATATGTTCGCCTTGGCTATGTTCGGCTCGCCCGTGGAAACCATGTGGGGACCACAACGATTCCTGACTTTCTACATCTTGTGTGCCTTCGGGTCGGCCGCCCTGCATATGGGTTTCACCGCCTGGGAGTTTTCGCAAATGCAGGACGCCATCAACGCATTCGCAGCCAATCCTGACGGTGCTCTTTTTGCCGACTTTTTTTCTAACGTGCCCAAAAATCTGCCCTTAGAAGAAGGCGGCACCCTCGGCGGTTATATAGCCGATATCAACATCGCCTTAGCCAATGGCGAGACCGCCACTGCCAGTAAAGAAGGGCTCGAGATCATGCGTGAGTGGTACGGCTTCAAAGAAAACATTCCCATGTTGGGCGCATCGGGTGCCGTATTCGGGGTGCTGGTCGCCTTCGGCATGTACTTCCCCGACACCAAGCTCATGCTCCTCTTTTTACCCGTGCCCATCGCGGCCCGCTACTTCATACCCGGCATCTTACTGATCAGCTTGCTTTTAGGATTCCGGCAGTTCAGTGGAGACAATATTGCACACTTCGCTCACCTGGGTGGTGCCCTCGTTGGCTTTTTGTTAGTTTTGTACTTCCGCAGGTCGGAACCACCTAATATTCAACGCTGGGATCAAAATGCTTAAATTTAGACCTTTAGTTAAGTCTACAAAACTCAACTAAAGGAAGTTCTTCTCCGTTCAATTTAAGTTATGTTGCAATCCATCTGGGACGACATTAGGCGGGAGTTCGACTCTGGCAATATGATCAAGCGGATCATTATTGTCAACATCGCTGTATATGTGGTGATCAACCTGGCATGGGTTTTCATCAATCACGTCTATCCGGGTATTTACCAGGCCATCATTCGCAACCTGGCGATTTCGGCTAGTGTGTGGCACATCATCACCCACCCGTGGACGCTCATTACCCATATGTTCCTGCACGAAGGATTTATGCATATCCTTTTCAATATGCTATTCCTGCTTTGGTTTGGGCGCATATTCGGTGATCTGCTGGGCGACAGACGAGTACTGCCGCTCTATCTGCTGGGTGGATTTGCCGGTGCGTTAACGATTGTCGTGGTCGGCAACTTGGGCATGCTGCCTGGTAGCCTGGAAACCCCAGCACTAGGAGCCAGCGCAGCGGTTATGGCCATCTTAGTGGCTGCTGGAGTATTTGCGCCCAACTACGAAATGCGTCTCCTCTTCATCGGCAATGTGAAGCTGAAGTGGATCGTATTGGCCCTCGTGTTCATGAATATAGTCGGCGTAAGAGGATCTAACGTCGGGGGTGCATGGGGCCACTTGGGTGGTATTGCACTAGGCTTTATCTATGCCGTGCAGCTACAGCGTGGCAACGACCTGGGCAGAGGCATACGCCGTGGTCTCGACTGGATCGAAGACCGGCTACAAGGCCGCCCCAGAAAGAAAAAGCGCCCAGGCCCACGTAAGGCATTTCGCCGTGGTGAGTCAGTAGGTGCCAGTGGAGGCCGCCGCGTCAAGTTTCGCCAGCGCGGGCAGAGTAAACCGTCTGGCAAGGATACGCCCGCCTACAGATCACATCAAGAAGAGCTGGACGCCATACTCGACAAGATCAAAGAAAGAGGGTATGACAGCCTGAGTGATGAGGAGAAAGCGTTTCTTTTTAAAGCTAGTGAAAAATAGAATAAACAGATGTGCTTGTTCGCTAGCGAACAAGCACATCTGTTTATTCTTTTCCACCTGCGGAAGTACAAAAAAAGAACTCTCCCAAATCCTTATCTTTGCCCCGCTTTTGGAGCTACGCTTTAGCTATTTCGAGATATTGTGGTAGCTTCGACCTCATCAGATAGAATCAAACTAGTACATGGCCAAGACCTCAGATATCCGCAAGGGCCTGTGCATTAGGCACAATAACGACATCTTCACCGTAGTAGAATTTCTGCACGTCAAGCCTGGAAAAGGACCGGCATTTGTCAGAACGAAGCTCAAAAGCCTGACCAACGGCAAGGTTTTGGACAATACCTTTCCCGCCGGGCATAAGATCGACGAGGTGCGCGTGGAGCGCCGCAAGATGCAGTACCTCTACACCGATGGCGAGAGCTACCACTTCATGAATACGGAGACCTTCGATCAGGTGGCGCTACAGGAAAAATTTCTGGATCGCCCCGATTTGCTGAAGGAAGGTATGCAGGTCGATGTGATGTATAGCGCAGATTCTAATACTCCCCTCACACTGGAGATGCCTCAATATGTGGAGCTGGAGATCACTTATACCGAGCCTGGCGTAAAAGGCGATACGGCCACCAATACCCTGAAGCCGGCTACCGTAGAGACGGGTGCCGAAGTACAAGTACCGCTTTTCATCAACCAAGGCGACTGGGTCAAGGTAGATACGGCGACTGGTAAGTATATGGAGCGTGTCAAAAAATAAGAAGGCCATGACTTTTAAAGAGATACAGGAACTCATCAAGCTGATTGCCAAGACAGAGCTGTCTGAGGTCAAACTCAGAGACGGTGAGTTTTCTATACAGGTGCGCGGCAAAGGCTACAGAGCCGAAGGTGCCACAGAAGCACCCATTATCAATGTGCCTGCGGTTGCGCCTGCGTACACGCCTCCTCCGGCGGCCCCGACTCCTGCCCCGGCACCCACTGCTGCGGCTGCTCCTGCACCCGCTGCGGCTCCTGCACCTGAAGCAGCTGCGGATGATGCTAATCTGATTGCGATCAAGTCGCCTATGATCGGCACTTTTTACCGCTCGTCTACGCCCGATAAGCCCGCTTATGTGAAAGTGGGCGACACGGTGGCCAAGGGCGACGTGGTTTGTATCGTGGAGGCTATGAAGCTATTCAACGAGATCGAATCGGAGGTGAGCGGTAAGATCGTCAAGGTGATGGTCGAAGATGCACAGCCCATCGAGTACGATCAGGTATTGTTCATGGTAGAACCCGGTTAAGCCATGCCCGAAAAGTTCAAAAAAGTACTGATCGCCAACCGCGGTGAGATTGCGCTGCGCATTATTCGCACCTGTCGGGAGATGGGCATCAAGACAGTGGCTGTATACTCTACGGCCGACCGCGAGAGCCTGCACGTTCGCTTTGCCGACGAGGCCGTATGCATAGGCCCGCCCTCCTCTTCGGATTCTTACCTGAACATCCCAAGGATCATGGCGGCGGTGGAGATCACCAATGCCGATGCCGTACACCCCGGCTATGGCTTCCTGTCGGAAAATGCCGACTTTGCGGAAGTCTGCACGGAATACGGCACCAAGTTCATCGGCCCCACGCCCACCCAAATACGCATGATGGGCGATAAGGTGACCGCCAAGGAGACTATGATCAAAGCCGGTGTGCCTGTAGTTCCCGGCAGCGACGGGCTGATCTCAGGCCCAGAAGAGGGCAAAAAGCTGGCTAAAGGCATCGGCTACCCGGTCATCATTAAGGCGACAGCTGGTGGCGGCGGTAAGGGGATGCGCATCATCGCCAAGGAAGAGGACTTCGAGAAGGCCTGGGATAGTGCGCGCAAGGAAGCGGAAGCGAGCTTTGGCAATGCGGGTATCTATATGGAGAAATTTGTGGAAGAGCCCCGCCACATCGAGTTTCAGATTATAGGCGATCAGTTCGGCAAGGTGATCCACCTAAGCGAGCGCGACTGCTCGGTACAGCGACGCCACCAGAAGCTACTCGAAGAGTGCCCCAGCCCTTTCATGACCGACGAGCTGCGCCACGCCATGGGTGAGGCCGCCATCAAGGCTGGCGAGTATATCAAGTACGAGGGCGTGGGCACGGTCGAGTTCTTGGTCGACAAGCACCGCGATTTCTACTTTATGGAGATGAATACGCGTATACAGGTCGAGCACCCGGTTACGGAAGAGGTCATCGATCACGACCTGATCAAAGAACAGATCAAGATCGCCTATGGCGAGCCCATTACGGGAGACAATTACTTCCCCCAAGGCCATGCTATGGAATGCCGCATCAATGCCGAAGATCCGTTCAATGATTTCCGGCCCAGCCCGGGAGCCATCACCAGCTTTCACAGCAGCAAGGGGCATGGTGTGCGCGTAGATACACATGTGTATGCGGGCTATGCGATACCGCCCTACTACGACAGTATGATTGCCAAGCTGATATGCCGGGCGCATACGCGCGAGGAATGCATCAAAAAGATGGAGCGCGCCCTGGATGAGTTTATCATCGAAGGCATCAAGACGACGGTGCCCTTCCACCAGTGGCTATTGAAGCAGCCCGATTTTAAGGATGGGAATTTCGATACCGCTTGGCTGGGGACGCAGACGCCGACGCCACCTGAATAATAAAAAGTCCGAGCGCGATGCGCTCGGACTTTTTTGTTTAGGATATATCGCTCAGGAGCAAATCTCCATTCTCGATCACGACGACTTGGTGCTTGACGGTATCGCCTTTCTTGACGGTAAGGAGGTATCGGCCATCAGGCAAATCGTCTAGTTGAAGACCGACCGCGTAGCCATTGTGCTTGGCGATGCGCTCGGTGAAGAAGACCTCGTCGCCGTCTATGGTCGATAGATTGACGAAGGTGGTCTCTTGCTGTAGGTTGGTCAGCCTGAGGTTGAGGTCCATGCCGTCGACTTCCGTCTTCATATTCATGGGGTCGCCACCGTCATCTTGTAGAGTATGTGCTGCTAGCGGCCCGTAGGCGCACAGCAAGAAGAGGGCCAGCAGGCCCGATTGCAGAAAAGTTTTCATCTGGAATTGTGGGTTATTGAGAATTTGGGGAAAATGGTTCTAAAATTGGGGTTGTGTGAATTTACTTGGGGTTATAAAGGCTTTCTAGGGTTTGGGTGAATGACGGGGTGAAGATGGGGAGGGTTGCATGGATTACATCTTTTTATCGACAAGGAAGGCTTGTCGAACGACAAACAGTCTGTAGAAGATGTCTTATTTTAGAGCTATGAATACCCAACCCTCAGAACTGGTAAGGCTTTTTGATTATCTGCGCAAGCAGGACCAAAGATTCAATTTGAGTAAAAACCAAAGCGCTATTGCGTCGCGGATTATAAAGGAGTCTATCGATCAAGGATTAGTCAAACCAAGTGACCCTGATTCTGGATCCAAAAAGTATGCGACGTATCTACCATTTTGCGCTTAGCTTATTTGACAGCCAAGTCCATACTCTAGCAAAACAAGTATAAATAACTGATAATGAGCGAATTGTTATTTGACGAGTAAGTCCTTTTGCTATCTTCGTCAATTCTTAAAGACAGCCTGCTCCAAGGCTCTAATGTAACTCGGAAATGGCTCATTCGTCTATGCTTGGCCCTATTAGACCAGGTCTCAAATCAGTAGAAGCTAGCTGAAATAAACATTCATGAAACTCGTACTTGCTCTACTTCTGCTCTACAGCTTGACTTGCCAAGCTCAGGTAGTTACCATCCCTGAAGCTGCTGAGCCTACTCACGCTTTTTATATAATTGGAGCCGGTCCTTATTTAATAGACACCTTTCTCATTGATTATGAAACCGTAGACACTTTCGACAACAGAGAGTGGAATCCGATATATCAGCTTAGATATACCGCTAATGACAATATGCTCTTTAACTCTTATCCGAGGCAGGTAGCCCACCAAAGGATAGAAAATGAAAAGGTCTACTTCAGGGAAGAAGATTTTTTTGATGGCATAAAAGAAGGGCTTCTTTACGATTTCGGAGTGGAGGCAGGAGACTCTATCTGGGCATTGTCTCCTTCGGAACACTGCCTTGGTTTAGATTCGTTATTGCACGTTATTGATAGCGTAAAGTACTATGATTGTAATTTTGGGGATTCCGTAAAAGTAATTTTTCATACTGCTATATACGATTACCCGGACTTGGACTTCACCTTTTACACTGATGTTTGGATCGAAGGAGTAGGAAGTGCCTGGCATGGGTATTATCCCTTCGCTTGTGTGAATACAATATCTCCACTTTGTGAGATACTTCATCTCAATCACTACGCCTTCATAGATAATCAATGGATAGAACCGCGAGACATCCTCTGCGAAGAAATCCTCACCTCTCTGACCAACATCAACCGGAAGCGGCTACAAACGCTCATCTCTCCCAATCCGGTACATAAAAATGGGATGCTGACCATCGAAGCCATCGATTATCGGCTCGATCGCGTAGCCGTATTCGACATTAGCGGGCGGCAGCTACTGGACGTATTTTCGGAAAGTCCGCAATCGCTACAGCTCGACCTGGCTGGGCTGGGATCAGGTATTTATGTAGTGAAGGCATATTCGACAAGTGGGGCCGTGGACGTGAGGAAGGTGGTGGTGAGGTGAGAAAAATCGCACTACTAGATTTCATATTTATTCCTACAAACTAGCGGACGAGTGTTTATTGTTATAAATTTTCTATATATTGATGCTTAAACCCGCTTTTCTTCACCTATCTAAATCTATCACAATGAAAAGTTTCCTTTGCTACCTATTCGTCTTCATCCCAATCTGTGCATTATTTGGCCAACATGATGGCTGCATCAGTCACTCGCTGAGTGCTAGTGAAATGCAAGTCTATCAAGACGCCATCAACGCATTGGATAATAGCGGTCAGATCGTCATGAATAGCGACGAGACTTTTTCCATTCCTATACACTTGTACATTTCACAAAACATGAATGGTGATTTTCCACTTGGCAAGACACAAGACGAAATAGAAGCTTTATTTATTAGTTCGCTCAACTTTGTCAATGAGGCACTAGGGCCTAGAGTTACTTTTTATATTGTGGAAAGGGATGTGTTGATGGTCCCACAGACGATATTCAAAAACAGAAACCCCATGACCATCAGTAATTACTTTAACAACAATCTCCCCAATAATGAAGGAGTAAACACCAACACCTTAAATATCTTCATTACCGAGATTGACATAGCCCAAGCGGCATTTCCATTTGGAGTTAGTATTGGAGGAGGAAACACTAATGGTCGTTGGCTATTACACGAACTTGGTCATTATTTTGGTTTATTTCATACATGGCAATTTTCTTTTAACACTTTCAACCCATTCTTGTATCCTAATGGAAGTCCAACTTTTGCCTACCCAACTAGTGCTCCTCTACATAATGATGCAAATTCAATATATTGTGACAATGTTACTCCAGGTTTATGTTACGGGGATTATATCGAATCTACTCCACCCGATTTCAGAGACGCTTATGGTAATGATTTAGACGAGGATGAATTTACCCCTGACCAAGAGTTTTCTTTATTTATATGGAATGACCCCATGGAGTATACCTATAACCCTGACTTCTTCAATGTAATGTCCTACTGGAATGTAGGGGCAACCGTTTTGAATCAAGAGCAAAAAGATAGAATATATAATGTGATCAAATACCCGGGAATTGGTGTTCCTCCTTTTGGTGGCGATATGACTTTTTTGATTGATGATGATGTGCCAGTCGTCAATTATCAACCACCTAGTTTGGAAATGTTTAGGCAAAGTAGCGATATACAAATCGTTCAATTCCCAGCAGGCGGAGGAGAAGAATTTATGCCGTACTTTCAAGGAAGAATACCACTGATCTATCAAGGAAACACGCCTCCAACTGTACACCAACGCCCATATGTCGGCAAGGGCCTTTTAAAGATGAACACACTGATACCATTTGACCAAGTAGGGGCGGACATAAGATACAATTTCACAGAGCTTTCTGAAGGTTGCGAAGACCTCGATTTCTACGATGACACCCATGTGAATGTATTGGATGCTGCTGCTATTCAAAAACATATCTTAGGTATAGAGTATCTGGACTCGCCTTTCAAGTATATCGCCGCCGATGTAACCAACCAAGGAGCCGTTAATGTAATATCACTGGTTAACTTGTTGATGCGAATTCGAGGTGTGAAAGACAGATATACCGTACCCGACTTTCAGTTCATGCCTAGATATTTACTGGAGAACGACGCTCAGTTTAATATGGATTTCTATGCTGATCCATTTACAGCAGCATTGAGCTATCACGCTACTACGTATGACTATTTGGGGACTAATGGCATCAATAGCTATCTAGGTGATAAGGCGATGGTAGCTACGGAGGAATATGTCAAGTCACATTCCATTCCATTTTATCTGGATGACCCTATAGTTCAAAACATTGACAACATCTCCTTGATCGCCATTCGGTCGGGTGATCTAGTACAGGAAAATAGTGGGCAAGGCAATTTAGCCTGTTCTACACCGAGCTTTAGTGAAATATTTTCCAACAACCCTACTCTGGATAAGAATATGGATCATGTCATTAGACTTTCTTTTGACATCGGTCCTTCCTATCCAGGTCTCGACTTAACGCTGCAGCCAAAAGGAGGAACAGGGATTTATTTTTCAGAAATTAATGGCGTAGCACTACTTGGACCAAGCAGCCTGCTGAGCGACGTATCATCTGACTTAACAAACATATTTATAGGCTCTGTCAGGTCAAAACAGGATGTACTTAACGCCATCGTTTTACCTTCCAGCTTAGCTAATGATGTCGGTTATTTTGAGTTTACAATATCAGGTTTAACTGAAGACACCCCCCTTGCTGATTTAGTGGAAATAAGCTGTTTGATTTCAGGAGAAGAAGAGAAAGGATTAAAAAGTAATGGCAAACAGCCTCAGGAAAGTTTAGTTAAGCTCTCTAATCAAACTAAAACTTCAACCTTCAATCAGCACAGCTACACAGAACAAATAATGATCTTTCCCAATCCTACTAAAGATTTCGTCAACGTAAAAATCGGAGCTTCTTATTTTGGACGCATTCAAAACATTGAAATTGTAAATATATACGGAGAAGTAGTAAAAAACTTAGTAATTGACAAAAAAGATAGCTTGCTGAATATATCTCTAGCTGATTTACTAGATGGGAGCTACCTGTTAAAGTTCATCTTGACTAATGGGGAAGTTGAAACTAAAAAGCTTATTCGAAATTAATCTATTATGAAATATCTATTAAGTTTATCTCTTCTGTACCACCTGACCTGCCAAGCTCAGATAGTTACTATCCCCGATACCGCTGAGCCAATCTACGCATTTGATATAATTGGTGCGGGACCAAATGTATTAGACACCTTCTTTATTGACTATGATTCAGTAGACACCTTCGAAAACAAACTATGGAATCCAATCTTTCAGGTTCGCTACTTAGCGTCGAATAATACGATCAACAACAGTTATCCGAAACTGATCGGTCATCAAAGAGTAGAAGGTAAGCGGACCTTCTTTCGAGAGGACAACTTCTTTGTGCAACGCGAGGGGTTAATGTATGATTTTGATGTAGAAGCCGGTGATTCTCTCTGGGTGCTTTCTCCAAAAGAGCATCCTTTGGAGCGTGACTCGGTTTATAATGTTATCGATAGCATCAATTTTTTTAATTGCAGCTACTCAGACTCTGTCAAGGTGGTATATACGACTGCACTTTACGATTATCCCGATAATACAGGATGGTTTTCTTATGATGTGTGGTATGAAGGAGCCGGAAGTGCTTTTCATGGTCTATTTCCAGTATTTTGCTACGATTATTTTACAGCTACCTGCGAAATATATCCTAGAAAGAGCTATGCTAGAATCGATGGCGAGTGGATAGATGTTAGAGACATCCTCTGCGAAGAAATCCCCACCTCTCTGACCAACATCAACCGGAAGCAGCTACAAACGCTCATCTCTCCTAATCCGGTACATAAAAATGGGTTGCTGACTATCGAAGCCATCGATTATCGGCTCGATCGTGTAGCTGTATTCGACATCAGCGGGCGGCAGCTGATGGACGTACTCCCAGAAAGCCAGCAGTCGCTACAGCTCGACCTAGCTGGGCTGGGATCGGGTATTTATGTAGTGAAGGCATATTCGAAAGACGGAGCCGTGGACGTGAGGAAGGTGGTGGTGAGGTAGGTAATTGTCGCTTTACTCCCCTCTAACTCCCCGAAAGGGAGAACCAAAGCGACAATCTGGTTTGCTCCCCAAGCAACCTTACCTACTTTCATGAGTCATATGGGTATGACGGTTTTAAGATACTTCCTGGATTTTCTAGTTATCTCAATGCTCTCGGCTTTTTCTCTTTTGCACGGGCAGGAAATTTTCAGAGATACCATCCAGTACGCTGGTCAAGAGCGAAGCTATTTGCTCTACATCCCGGCAGCCTATGAAGAAGGAGACGATTGGCCTCTGGTCATGGTGCTTCACGGCGGTGGCGACGGCAATGGTGAAGATTTACTGATTCGGCATCAGTTCGATGAAGTAGCCGATACGGCACATTACTTGTGCTTTTATCCGAATGGTATCGCCAATCAATGGGCCGACGGGCGCGGTGCAACAACACCAGACGTAGAAGGGGTAGATGACGTACAATTTCTCAAGAATGTGCTCGACACCCTGGCGTTGGATTTCACCTTCGACCACAATAATGTATTCGTAACCGGTCCGTCCAATGGCGGTATGATGACCCAACGACTGGCGTGCGAAAGCCCAGGCACATTTCGGGCTTATGCCACCATGATCGCCAGCATGCCCGTACCCGTGGCTGAAACCTGTACACCTGGAATATCCGTACCCATGCTGCTGATGAACGGCACCGAAGATGTGCTCGTCCCTTACGAAGGTGGCCCGCTCAGTCCGCTAACCGACGGCGGGAGCGTGACGGGAACCGATTCGACTATTCAATTTTGGCGAGAGAACAATGGGTGTACTTCTAACGCCCAGATTGTTAGTATCGAAGATACCGACACCACAGATGGCAGCACCGTCGAGTACACAGAGTGGAGTGGCTGCGCAGATGATACCGAAGTCGTTTTATACCGCATAGAAGGTGGCGGGCATACGGTGCCAGGGATGGCCTCCGCTCAAAATCCGAGGCCACTGGCTGGCTTCATCAATTACGATATCGATGCCGCTACAGAGATTTGGGCTTTCTTCAAATCACACCTAGCCGAATCAGGAACTACCAGCACGACCCCAGCGTATGGAGACGCACAAATAAAGGTTTTTCCCAATCCCACTTCTGATTTTATTTCGATTTCCGGCTTGCCGACTTCGGGTAATTATACTATGAAAATTATGGACGGTCATGGGCGTATTATCACTGAACAAAATAAATCTAAGCTTGATTTAACTGCGATTGCTCCGGGGCTTTATTTTTTACAAATTAGTTTAAATGGTCAGATGGTAAATCGAAAATTTATCAAGCAGCCTTAATATCGAAAGGGATGAACACGTTCCAGGTAGGAACCATAATGATTCATAATTTTCACCACGGATTACGGGGATTTAACGGAGGCCACGGCTTTTGATTCCCTAGATATGCGCACCAGCGCATCCGTAAACAGCGCGAAGTGCTACATTTTATCCGTGATTTCGATCACACTCGATTGTTCATGACAAAACATGAAAACTATATATTTTTTCCTACTACGTGGTCAGGTTCACACCGTGCTATGCGCGGTCGAAACTCTCTTATCAACACCATCCTACACGCTTCCTCCACGACTCGTAATCTCGTTTCCTACGCTCCATATCTTCAGGCACTTGCTCGCCATCTTTCTCAGCCTGTGCCCTCATAATCTTCGTCTGCTCTTCCAGGGTATTCAAGCCCATGGCCTTTCGCCTTTCGTTGACCGTGATCAAATCGTCGTATGCTTTTGGACTCATATGGCCGTCCTCGTCCCAGTCGAATTGAGTGCCGTACAGCTGAGGCCGTCCCTCAAAAGCGGCGATGCGATCGCTTAGATAAGCCAGGTCTTTTGGGTCAGCTTGCTTTTCCGTTACGGCTTGCTCCAACAAATCCCAGCATTTCTTCATGAAGTCGGGCCGACTGATGGCGTGCTGAATGATGAGCCAAGCCGCCTGGCTAGCTTCGCTACCCACTTTCTCAATAGTCGGGTAGCCGATTTGGTCGATGATCGATTCCAACCCTTCCGCATTCTTGAGGTGGAGGGCCTCCATTTCTTTGTGGTAGCCGCCGAAGAGTTCTCCGCTTTCAATAAGCCTATTCCGCAGGTCGAGGTCGGCTTGCTGCATAGCTATCATTTCGGCCGCGAGGGCTAGACAATTTGGCTTAGCCATAGCTCTTTAATTTAGACTTCCGCAGGTGGGCACATGGACATTTACGCGAGTTTTTAACCGTGCTATCATCCATGCCAAATTCTATAACTTACCACTATCTCATTGTCGATTTCGAGAAATAGAGAGCCTGTATCTATACCACATCTAGCCATGCCTAAATAATAAGACAACTGACCAGGACGCCTTCCCGAAGGTTTGCCGAGCAAAGCGGTTATATCCGAAACTGACATCCCGACTAGATCATACTTTTTGGTGAGGCTATTGGTCATATCCCATCGTAAAGTCATTGTACTATCTGTCTCTTCCCAGTTCTTCCATTGCTCAGCATCGAATTCGGTTCGATTTATAAAATTGTCTATATCGTTCTGAAAAACGACAAATAAAAGAAAGGCTACAAATATCGTAGTAGCATAAAAAAGAAATATCCTAAATTGTAGAATCATGTCCATCAGCTATTTCTCTAAAGGTACTCGAATTCAAAGAATGGGGCTATCACTTAGCTTAGTAGTTATTATGGCTTTACTAGCTTACATGCTAATCCCTAGCTTTCGAGAAAGGGTGCTCGTCTTAAAATATGATCTTAAACACCATCAAGGAGAGGTCAATAAAAAGAATGAAATAGATGATCTGTTGACGAGCTTCCCTACAATAGACTACAGCAAGCTCGATGCATCTTACCTACAATGGTCACATTATAATACCCCGGTACCCGAACCGTACACATCGATGTGCGTGGCTATAAAGCTAGGTGGGATAGCTATTGACCAAATAATGCCCCTATATTTAGGAGAATTAGCATCCCAGTACATGAATGCATCCCTCCCCAAAATCCTCATCCTAGGCGGAACGGAATTCGTTGGCCGACAATTGGTAGAGCACTTACTAGAAAGCAAGGACTACGATGTTTATCTCTTCAACCGAGGCAAGACCAATCCGAACCTCTTCCCCCATGCCAATCGCATAATTGGTGACCGAGAGACGGATGATATCGAGCAAATCGGCCAGTATCACTGGGATCATGTGGTAGACTTCTCTTCTTACTTTCCCGATTCCCTTCAACGCACCCTCGACCATATCAACCGAGATGTAAAAACTTACATCTACATCTCGACCATCTCCGTCTATACTATGGCTGCTTACGGTGAACAAACTATGGTGGCCGAAGACTTCCCAAAGAAAACCTTCGAGCCCGAACAGTTAAGAGAGCCTAGTTTGAAATTTTATGGCGAGAAGAAAGCTGCTTGTGAAGATATCCTCAATCGAGCCGATTGGCTGGAGTCCATTGTTCTGAGGCCATCGGTCATTTATGGCAAGTACGATCCGACAGACCGAATTTACTACTGGATCGATCGCATTAAGAATAAAGGAAAACTTATCCTCCCCCAAAATGGAGCGTATCACATCTCTCTGACTTTTGCATCCGATCTGGTCGAAACCATAAAGATTGCTCTTAATGGAAAGCTAGCACCCGGCACCTACAATTGTGTAAGTGACCAGCCTTATCACTTCCACGAGCTGATGGAGGCTATTCGCGCAGCTCTAAAATCTAAATGCCAGCTTATTCCCGCAGACAAGAACTGGCTTAGAGAGAAGAACCTGACCAATAGACACTTTCCGCTATGGTGGGGTGCCGGTATAACTATAGACAACCAGAAATTGAGAATGGCAGCCGATCCTAAATTTACATCCGTTCAAGATTCCATTTCGCAGACTACCGAATACTATCGGCGAAAAGGCTGGCCAAGCCCTAAAGTCGGTATTACATACGAAGAGGAGGAGAAACTACTTGACGAATTGAATACTATCCTTTAAAATGATGTTTTTCAACTATACAGCCTACTATAACAAACAGCTTATTCTATTGATTTACATTTTGTCTTGCTTTGCAACTCGTGTTCATGCGCAAACAGAATTTGCATACATCACCGATCCCGACGGGTACGTGAATGTACGAGAGGGCGAAGGGCTTAAATACAGAGTAGTCGGTCGAATCAGCGTAGGAGAGTTATTCTGGGCAGCCAGCAAAACGCCCAATTCAGAGTGGATATACGTAAATTGTATGGCCCCTATATCATCAGTAAAGACAGATGAATACGATTTGATTTTAGACGGTCGAGTCCTGATGAGCGGCTATATCCATAATAGCCGATTAAGCAGATTAGCAGCCCCTTTCAAGTCAGTAGATATGATTTTCATACCAAAAGAAAGCCGCTACGAGGGGCTTACAGATTCTATATTAATCAGTTTTGAGCTGGCCCCTTACCATAGATCAGATTCGGTACCTCACAATGAAACATGGGGTGTTGATTTCAATGCAGGTCAACCAAAAATCATGCTTAAAGGAGCCCATTTACAGTGGGGCGAACAAAGCTTTGAGCTAAATACTAGGGGCTTTTACGAACCAAATATTGAAACGCTCCAAGCTTTCTATGACAGGACTAGCCAAACCCATATAATTACTATGTACAATGGTGATGGGGCAGGTTACTATATCTGCGCTTGGCAACTATTTAAAAACGGAACTACAAAGAGGTATGGATTTCGTCCTTATTAGAGGACAAGGGTAGTGTCTGACTAAAAGTTTAACAGATTTCATCTTTTAGTACTCTACACCACAAAGTCCTAGATAGACATCTAAACACTACTGTGCTGACTTTTTCACCTGATAGACAAATGCGACTAGCAATTGTATTACTTAGCCTTGAAGCAGTAGCTACTGTTTCCTTACATGCCAACATGGCGGCTCCTTTCGTAGAAGGAACTTTATCCGCCTCTCCTTTTGTCAGCCAGTTTGTAGATATTACTCAAGAAAATATTCATATTGAAATAGGCAAAGACTTTAAGCAAGCCACTTACAGCATTAAATATCATATCAACGCAAATAGATCGGGCACACAAATACCACTTCTTTTCTTTGCCTCTGACTATCAGAAAGACTTTGAAGTATTCATTGATGAAGAAGCCATTGACCTGCTGGACGTACCCGATAATTTTAACCGTCTAGAAGGAAGACCTATATCGGATTTCGAGTACTTATTCGAAACAGACTACAAAGGAAGTACCACAGATCGGATAAGTTTGATGACATCAGCAACATCTGGTTATTCCCTGGCACTTACGGATCTAAAATACTTTGAAGTAGATTTACCAGAAGGAAATCACGCTATAAGCGTCAGATACATAGCTAGTGCCTGGACCGATTTGAGTGGCTATATCAATACATATAGTTTTCGATATGTCCTTTCTCCTGCGGCTTATTGGAAATCTTTTGGAATCCTGAATATAACGATAGATGCAAGCTCTTTTGATGGTGAGCTAACCACAAATATTGGAAATTCTTCGCATGGAGGTTTGTCAGAAGCTGAATCCTGGCGTTTCGATAGTATTCCGGTGGAGTCTTTAATGATCACTTACGTCCCTCAAATAAGCACCTTAGCCAGAACACTTATTTGGCTTTCACCTGCAGGTATAGTGTTGATTATCCTATTGTTCATTGGATTGATAAACGCTAGCTTTATAATAGCCCACCGAAAGAAAAACCCTGATGAAAAGAGTAATGAACTTGTGACTTTTAGTTCTCTTTTGTCGCCTTTTATCATACTTTTTTTGATCGCTTCCGCTAATGATTGGATATGGAAAGCGATTGGAGAGCATGCAAGCTACTATGGTGGTTACGGAACGCTTTTTGGTGTAGTGATTTTTGTTCCTACTTTATCTATTATTTATATTGGCACAATAAGAGCAATAGACAAGTACTACAAGAATAAATTTATGCTATGAATGAAGATGGAATAGTATATGTACTTACTAACCCCGCAATGCCAGACATTGTAAAAATCGGAATGACTATTCAAGATGAGGTAGAATTGCGTATGGCACAGCTTTACACCACGGGCGTGCCTGTACCATTTGATTGTTCGTTTGCAGGGAGAGTTAATGATGTTAAGAAGGTAGAAAAAGCCATCCATAAAGCATTTTCTCCCTACAGGCTTAATCCTAAACGCGAATTTTTTGAAATAGAAGATTCCCAGGCTATTGCCTTACTAGAATTAGTCTGCATAGAAGATGTTACTCCGCAAATAAACAATGAACTCGACAAGGTTGATTCTGCCTCGAAGAATGCCGGGGATGCCCTCGCTAAAAAGAGAAGGCCAAGATTCAATTTCAGAGAAATGGGAATAGAGAAAGGATCGGTTTTAGAATCAAATTTCAATGATGAACACTGCATCGTCTTAAATGAGCGAGATGTAAAGTTCAGAGATGAGAAGATGTCCTTGACTCAGGCAACCAGAATAAAGCTTGAAAATGATTACAATGTTGCTCCCGGCCCATATTGGCGATTTGAAGGCCAAGTGATAAGGGATCTTTATAACGAAACATATAGTCACTAAGGCATAAACTTAGCGACCTCATGAAAAGTAGTTGTTATTCTATTTTATGAGATTTATAGCCTTGCAAATACTATTATTACTTTTAGTCTCTGGCTGTGAGTCTGCTGATGTTCCTTCTGCTCTTTGGGCTCGCACCCATATAGTCCATCACCCTAATTCGCCATTAGCAGATACGATATCAGGGTCTACATATTTCTTGACGTTTGGAGAAGATAGCCTCTTTAGTAAGTATTTTGACTACAACCTTCAGGCAGAAGAAACAACCCAAGCTATAAGCAGAAACAGATCAAGGGACTACGTCATCTTTAATATTGAAAAACTAAATCCAGATACTTTTAAGTACGATAAGACCAGCGATCTTTTATATGCAAATATGGAGTACGAATATCCGCTAATTTCATACTTCAAAAAAATGCCTAAATACGCCCTGGCACATCTCAAAAACGAAACTCATGACAGACTAACTCAGAAGAATTTTATCCTATTTGATTCTTTAAGGATTGAGTTCAAGGAAAACTCCTGTATTTTAACGTCCATCTTTAATGGGCCTCTAGACGAAAACAACTTGTGGACTTTAGAAACTTTCGAAGAGGAGTTATTCCTTTTTTTCTCAGGCTTCTTCGGGTTTGTTCTTCACATTACTGAAATAAGTGAAGTCGGAATAGCTGGTACCATATATGGCCTTGACGATTTTCAAATAGTACTTAAGGAGGTCCCTTTCCAGAAAACATTTGATCTAGACGATCTTCGCGGCAAATGGACAGAGGTCCGTGAAACACCACGCCTGCTACCGCCTCTTGGCGAGAACAGCTTAAAAGCTTATCCTTATGAAGAACTCCAAATATCAGATTCAACGATCTTGCACGGGTACATTTACAATTCCGACACCCTATCCTGGTCATTGAATAGAGAGCAAGATTTGATTTTAATTGAAAAGGCGTATCAAAACAGATACGCTGTGACAACTCAAGCTGCGGAAGTCCAAAATTCTACAGATCACATCGACGAGTTCGCAACAGAGCAGATCAAATGGAAAATCATTTCTCTTGATAGTAACTATCTGCTTATTGAACGTTTGGTCCCCCGCTATTTACTCAAAGGAGATATAACAGAGCGGATATTATTTAAAAAACAACCTGAGTGATGAAAACTATCCTAGTCGTGCTTTCTATCCTTGGCATAATCTGGTTATGCACTAGCCTATTTGCTCTAAGAGGTAAGTTTTATTGGGGCCACCACTTTACCTTCCACAATGAGCTAGATATTCCCATCGATAGCTTGATGGTTGATGTTGGAGGCTTAGAGACTACAATTGTCGCCAGAGACGGTCTTGACCTAGAGGGCAATCTTAATATTACCAAATCTGAGGCCGCCCAGAAAGTTAAAATCGTTGTGTATTCAGGCATGGATACCATAGCCATTCCAGCTGACTCTTTTAATTGTTACAATTGTGATGGAAACCACCATTACACCCTTCACAAAAATAGTGCCGAATACTCCTTCACCCCATAATTTGATGTACTCTATCATATATTCACAACCATGATCCAAAAAACACCTCCTTCCGATTTCAACTCCAAACTCAAGACGATCTGGGAAAAGCTAGGGCTTATCGACCATTTGGAATTAACATTCGATATCGAGCAAATTGAGTTTGTCAAGCAGCTAAAAGCTCATGTTGATGAAAGCAACCTAAGCCTCTGGTCAGATATGGGCGATCCATTTTCGCGCAGCAAGAATGAATTCAAAGGGATCGTAGACCAAAACGGGTTTAAGATCAAGCGAAAAAAGAAATTCTTTGACGTCAATTTTAACTTGGCAACCGCAGAGGGGCGCTTTCACCAAGAGCGCGACCAGCTTAGGATTGATATAGAATTGAATGGAGTTGCCAAGCGGCTGAAGATATTTTTTGTATTCGTTGTTTTATTTTATGCCATATTCTTTGTCACCATATTTGGTCTCGGACAGAGCGGTGAAGTTCCGCTCTTTGTGCTGCCTTTTATGCTAATTCATGCGGCCTTTATGATTGGGATTCCATATTTCATTTTGCGCAGAAGCGTAAAACGTATGAAATACGAATTGGAGCGCGAGCTCTTCTTCATTGCTAATAAATAACCGACATGTACACCCACCGAAAAATCGCCTTTCAAGAAATATACAAGACCGGCGGCTGGACCATCAAAATCTACACCATATCAAAGCAAGGCGACTTTAATCAATTCGATATTTACGAGCGGGCCAAAAAGGAACTCCCCAAATGGTTATCTCTAAAGAACGGCTTTGACGATGATCATTACCATATTGGCTTTTTGATCGTACATGCTGGCACAGAAGGTGTATTTTCCATCATCAATTGGTGGGTAGGGACCAATATGTTGAATACGCACATTTTCATTACTCCTTACGATCAGTCAGGAAGCTTTAAAAAGATTTCAGGGACTGGCTTGGCACCTTGCATCTGGGAACTGGAAGTCATTAACCATGAGCGTGTGACGTGGACGGAGAAGGTGCCCAAAAAAGAAAAACCGGATTTTAAAGGATATCTTGAGTCTACCTTCTCAAAAACCGTCTAACTGACTCTCTGGATGAAATACTTCCTGCCACTATTGTCTTTACTCGCGCTCGCCTGCGGGGAGAAGCTCAGCCTGGGAATAGCTAGGCCAGAAACTTATCTGAAAGACGTCAAGGAAGAACTCCTCAAACAATGGCCCCACAATAAAACCATCAATCTCGTCTTCCATGGACACTCTGTACCCGCCGGTTATTTCCAGACGCCTGATGTCAAAACTCTAGAGGCCTATCCCCATCAGTTCCTAGAACTGCTCAAAGCTGAGTATCCCACTGCCGTGGTAAATGTGATTACCACAGCCATAGGAGGAGAGAACGCCGCATCTGGTACCAAAAGATTTCAAAAAGAAGTACTCAATCACCAACCAGATGTGCTCTTTATCGACTACGCCCTAAACGATCGCAATATCGGTCTGGAAGCAGCCTATAAGGCCTGGGAAGAAATGATCAGGAAAGCAAAAGCTCAAGATATTCCCGTTATACTTTTAACGCCTACACCCGATCTGCAAGTCAACATCCTGGAACCAGACAACGATCTGCAACGCCACAGTGATCAAATCGAGCAATTAGCAGAAAAACATGGGCTTGGGCTTGTCGATTCTTACGAAGCTTTCAAACTTATCGCTCAACAAGGAGAAGACCTTCAGTCTTATATGTCACAATCCAATCACCCGAATAGCGCGGGGCATCGCATTGTGGCCAAGGAAATTATGAAGTACTTTAGATAGATAAAATTGAGGGTGGGCAAGCCCACCCTCAATTCCTATTCTAGTTTTTCAAATCAAAGCGATCGGCATTCATCACTTTGACCCAGGCCTTTACGAAGTCGCGTACGAACTTCTCCTGCCCGTCATTGCTAGCATATACTTCGGCTATAGCTCGAAGCACAGAATTAGAACCAAAGACCAGATCAGATCGCGTAGCCGTCCACTTGGTTTCACCCGTAGCGCTGGAAGTGCCCTCAAAGACCTCTTCGTGATCGTCGATAGACTTCCAGCTAACATCCATGTTGAGGAGGTTAACGAAAAAGTCATTGGATAGCTGGCCGACGCGGTCGGTGAGTACGCCGTGTGATGACTCGTCCCAGTTGGTGCCGAGTACGCGTAGGCCACCGATCAAAACCGTCATTTCGGGTGCTGTTAGATTAAGTAGGTGAGCCCGATCGATCAGCATGTGCTCAGAACCCATCTTGTAGGGCGACTTGAGATAGTTGCGGAAACCATCTACCTCTGGCTCCATAACAGAGAAAGACTCGATATCCGTTTGTGCTTGTGAAGCATCTACTCGTCCGCCGGTAAATGGTACTCGGATTGGGAAGCCAGCCTCGGCAGCCGCCTTTTCGATGGCGGCACTACCACCTAATACTATCAGGTCAGCAATAGATACCTCACCCTCGAAATCGGACTTGATCTGCTCGTAGACAGATATAACTTTCTCTAGTCGCTTAGGGTTATTGACGGCCCAGAATCGCTGTGGCGCGAGTCGAATACGAGCACCATTGGCACCCCCACGCATATCCGTATGGCGGAAGGTCGAAGCCGAAGACCAAGCCACGCTCACTAAATCCGAGACAGATAAGCCTGAGTTGAGTATCTCCTGCTTGAGCTTAGAAATATCTTCGGAATCTAAAAAAGTGTTTGGTGCCTGTGGCAACGGATCTTGCCAGACCAGTTCCTCTTCAGGTACTTCGGGGCCATGGTAGCGCACCTTGGGGCCCATATCGCGGTGGGTCAGCTTAAACCAGGCGCGGGCAAAAGCATCGGCAAACTCGTCGGGGTTCTCGTAGAAACGACGGGAGATCTTTTCATAAGCTGGATCGTAGCGCAGCGACAAATCAGTCGTCAGCATACAAGGCTTATGATGCTTCGTGGCATCGTGTGCGTCGGGTACATCGGCCACATCGGTCTTGGCCATCCATTGATTGGCACCGGCAGGGCTCTTGGTCAATTCCCACTCGTATTCGAATAGGTTCTTGAAGTAGAGGTTGGTCCATTCGGTGGGCTTTTGGGTCCAAGTAACTTCCAGACCGCTGGTGATGGCGTCGCCACCTACACCAGTACCGTGTGTACTCAACCAGCCCATGCCCTGCTGCTCGATCTTGGCGCCTTCGGGCTCGGCGCCGACCAGGGCGGCATCACCAGCTCCGTGTGCTTTACCGAAGGTGTGACCGCCTGCGATCAGGGCAACGGTCTCCTCGTCGTTCATGGCCATGCGGGCGAAAGTTTCGCGTATATCTCTGGCCGCAGCGATGGGATCAGGATTACCTTCAGGGCCTTCCGGGTTGACGTAGATCAAACCCATCTGTACAGCGGCCAGTGGGTTCTCCAGCTCGCGGTCGCCGGTATAGCGACGGTCGCCAGCTTCCCAGACGCTCTCCATACCCCAGTAGACATCCTCTTCGGGCTCCCATACGTCGGCGCGGCCACCACCAAAACCAAAGGTCTTGAAGCCCATGGATTCTAGGGCTACGTTGCCCGTTAAGATCATCAGGTCAGCCCAGGATATCTTGTTGCCATACTTCTGCTTGATGGGCCAGAGCAGTCTACGAGCCTTGTCGAGATTGCCATTGTCGGGCCAGCTATTGAGTGGCGCAAAACGCTGTTGACCTGTACCGCCGCCACCCCGGCCATCGGCTGTGCGGTAGGTGCCCGCACTGTGCCAGGCCATGCGAATGAAGAAAGGACCGTAGTGACCAAAGTCTGCCGGCCACCAATCTTGTGAGTCAGTCATCAGCTCGTGCAGATCTTGCTTTAGGGCGTCGTAATCCAAAGCATTGAAGGCCTCGACATAATCGAAGTCCTCATCCATCGGATTGACCTTTTCCGAATGCTGTCGAAGTATATCTACTCGAAGTTGCTGGGGCCACCAGTCTCTGTTGGTTTGGCCACCGCCTGCCGATGCTTGAGTTGCCTGCATCTGACCATTGTGGAAGGGACACTTACTGATATCACCCTCTGGATGTGCGTTTTGCATGTTTTTTAAGTTTTGGATCGTGTTTGGTCTAGCTCGCTTTTCAGCGTTGTATTGCGAAATTACAGGCTTCTAAGTATTGATAAAAACTAAATAGTCTATATTTGTATTGACAATGTCGATAACAATCAATCAAGTCAAGTATTTATTAGCCCTAGAGCGTACGGGTAGCTTTAGCGATGCTGCGGAAGCTTGCTTTGTAACACAAAGCACACTCAGCACCATGATCAAAAAACTGGAAAATCAGGTCGGAATTCAGCTGTTCGATAGAAGTACTAAACCCGTGAAACTCACCCCAGAAGGATTAAAATTGATCGATCAGTTCAAGGTGCTGCACAACGAATACGAAAATCTGACCGAACTCATACAGGAAACTAAGAATCGCTTTGAGGGCGTACTCAAGATCGGTATCATCCCAACCTTGGCTCCATTCCTGCTGCCCCTGTTTCTGGACAAATTTATGAGCAGGCATACCGATCTCCAGTTCAATATCAGCGAAATAACGACCAACCAAATCCTAAAAAATCTACGCTTAAGAGAAATCGACATTGGCATCTTATCCCTTCCACTAAACGATACCGAATTCGAGGAAACCAGCTTATTCCAGGAAGATTTTTTGGTCTATGACGCCAGAAAACCATCGGCCAAAAACAAGACCTACCAAATCAGCGACATAGATTTATCCAGGCTTTGGCTGCTGGAAGAAAGTCACTGCCTCACCAGCCAAATTGGCAAGATCTGCAACCTCAGAGCGACCGTGCAGACCAAAGAAAAACTCGTATTCAATAGCGGCTCTATCCTTTCTCTGCTAGAACTGGTGGATATGAATAGTGGCATTACTTTGCTTCCCCGTCTGGCCACGCTACAGTCAAACATCATAGAGCCCGACTTCCTCTTTCCCATCGAGCATCCGGTGCCCGCACGAGATGTCGGTTTGGTCACCCACAAAAGCTTTACCAAGAGGCGGCTTTTCAAGATGCTAAAGGAAGATATTTCCGAAGCGGTAGCTCCGTATTTGAAGACTAATGAAGGGGTGGAGTTGGTGGCGCCTTTTTGAGTAGTCTCTCATTCCACCATCAAAACCTCGATAGCTCGGAATCCATCACCTGCCAGCTGCATGTAATACACCCCTGCACTCAGTCCTAATTGATTGCGATCGATCGGTAACTGATTATGTCCGGCCAAACCGTCAAATGGAATAGCGCTTACCATTCGCCCGGCAGCATCCACGATTTCTATGGTTATGCTCCGATCTCTGTCCAGATCGAAAGCGATGTAGCCACGATCTTGCATAGGGTTAGGTACAGGTGGGTATAGGTGAATACGCACACGCTCATCCATTGGTTTTGGAGCTTCGCCCATGCTCAAATCCAGAGTTTCACCCACCTTGGTGTAGGCTAGTGCTGGCGTGTAGGCACTCGTCAATTGCAAAGCCTCTTCAATAGGGATTTCTCGCGTAGATCGCAATTTTAATATGGCCAAAGGCAGGTCGGTCACCATACCATCGGGCTGGGTGTAAGCCATGGTCAGCCAGCCCCTTTCCAGGAAAGCAGTGCCAAAATGTTCGCTACTCGCCTGAGCGGGAATGATCTCTACCAACTCTACGCCCTCGGCTAGTTCAAAGGTGCCCTGAATCGCTGCAATATCTACACCATCTGCCAGCTGAATGGGTACTTCGGTGATCGCGTTGGCAGGAAGGGTCTCGACCTGCGTAAGTATAAAAAAGCCACCCGTTCTCGCCTCACTAACCAACACCTGATCATCATTAGTAAGTGGCATAAGCCCGGGAATGGCAGAGTTATTGACATCGCCAACTTTTATGGCTACGAAATCTGCTTCGACCGCTCCTTCTAAATCGTTGAAGTTAACTACTTCGGGGAAGTTTTCTTCCCAAGGGTTAGCCGGGTTCGGAAACTCGTAATCGGCATCTACGAATCGCCAACTGGTATTGCCCTCGAAGCTATTACTAAGTCCCAGGATGAGCATGCGTATGGCCACGAGGTCAGATACGGTGATGATGCCGCTATCGTCTACGTCGGCCGCAATGAGTTGGTAGGGCGAGGTGATGGGGGTCTGCCCAATGAGGTGGTAGGTGATGATGAGAATATCTATGGTCGTTACCCCGTTGAGCGGTAGCTCGTCGTGTCTGGGCTGTACCGTGTAGTCTTCTAATTCGTCGAGGCCATCTTCCAGGTACCTGCCCTGCTGATTGGTCATTTCGACCTCACTCATACCCGTATTACTGATGGTCACCTCTACATTGGGCATGGGCAGGTCAGTCTCTACGGCTATGCGGCCGAGTATGTTGCCGCCGCCCTCTTCTGGGCAAAGATTGTCTTGAAATGCCTGTACATTGACGACCGTCTCGCAGTAATCGGCGTTGCCCGCACCATCTATCCCATATATTCGAACCAGCTGAAAGTCTCGATCATCGCAATTCAAGATCAGCACACTATCGCCCACTTGCGGACCGTCGAACGAAGTCGAATCGGCATCCGTTGCCCGATAGATAGACAGCTCGACCGGGCCGGTGCAGTCATCGTTGATAGAGGCTACGAACTCGCTAGCCCAAATCTCAGCCATAGGCCCCATTCCGGTAGGCATCAAGGTAACGGTAAGGTTGTTGATGCAGACCGGCGCGTTTGCCTTAGCGTCTACAATCTCGAAAGTGAGCAATGCTACAGCACTATTGCCACAACCATCTGTGCCAGTCAATCTGAGTGCGTGTTGCCCCAGCGGTAGCCCACTCGTAAAGTTGATATCGAAGCTGTCGTTTCCAAGGTTGTTAACTACAGCTTCCTGATTGCCAGGGGGTATGGGCACGAAGTCGGCCAGCGTCAGCGTATCATCACCATCTCTATCGGAAAAGAATAGGTCAATATCTGCTTCGACCTGATAAGACAGCGCATCGGTACAAGCATCCGATAGCTGGAAAGACAGCGTCGGGTTTTCTGCACAGTCGCCATCGATATCCTCGAATACGGGCTGCTCTGCAATCGTAAATACAGGAGCTATATCGTCATAAACTTGTATGAACTGGCGATACAAAAAACCGCCCCGACTTTCGTCAGTGCCATAGCCTTGTGCCCCATCGCCAAGCACCTGACCACCAGGATCGTTTAGATCGAGAGGTGAGATGAATCCATTTTGGCGATTGCCGTCTTGGTCGAGATAGGCGATATCGTCATTGAGCGAAGCCATAGAAAGCGGCAGCACGTGTAGCCAAGTTTGTTCTTCGAGATCGTTGTTGTCGTTGGCGTCTCGGGGCACGATATATGGATCGGCCTCGGTACTGTACTCGCACCAGTTGATGACTTCGTAGCTTACGCGGAGTTTGTAGCACTCGTCGGCTGTGGCCACAAACGTATCTAGCGAAGTAGTAGTCGTGATCAAATCGCAGGCGTTTTCCTCGAATTCGATCTCGTTGAAATCGGGCTCTATGCACTCATCAGACGAGGCATCGGCTGGGAATACGAGGGTATAATCGTGCTGGGCCAATACCGTAATTTGCTGCTGACAAATCACATTGCCCGAGCTCAGGCCAACGCCATCGATTGCCTGAAAGCTACGCAGTACGATGCCTATACCGCAGGCATCTCTAGTGTCTACCACAAATTGAGTCACAGTGTCGAGCCTACAGTTGTCCACACCGTTCCCTTCGCCAAAGGCGGCATCGAGTAAGGCCGAAGTAGTGGTCGGATCTTCTGCAAAAGCTTCGTTGAGGTCATCGGGAATACCATCCAATAGCGGATCGACGCAGCTGACAGACCTGGAAGGTGGCGGCTGGCAGATGGGGGTCAATTTATCTTCGACCAGGATAGTGAGCCAGCATACATTCTGGTTGCCCGCCTCGTCGGTTACACGGAGGGCTACGTTTTGATTGCCCAGATCGTCGCAGGTGAGCGTGAGCTGGTCGAGCCATTCGCCTGTAGGTTGTTCGTTCTCATCGACGCGAGCGATCTCGCGTAAAAGCTGGTCTGAGCAGTCGTCGCGGGAGTTGTTGTCGATGGCACTAGGCGACAGAACGGCTTCGCCAAAACCATTAAGGCTGATGTCGAGCCCATCTTCGCATATGGCCGTAGGCGCATTGGAGTCGCCTATGCGAAGCGGAACATCGAGTGTATCGGAATTGTCGCAATTATCGCTGGCGATGTAGCGCAAAGTGTGATCGCCCAGCGGCACAGACAATACGAATTGATTCTCGGTAAAAGGCCCCAGAGGAACTGCCCCGCCATTGCCAAATGGCAATACGAAAGCTACGAACGAAGTCTCTTCGCTACAGTTGTCGGTGATAGTAGCCGCAGGCAAAACGAAATTGGCCGTACAATCGTCTTGGTTGGTGCTGAAAAAGATCGGGCCATTGTCGGGCTGACCGTTGAAGTCGAGGTCTTGGGTTGGTGGTTCGATGAGGGGAGCCTCGAAGTCGCCGACCTTGACTAACTGGCCAAAACTAGCGATGGCACTCAATTCGCACCAGTCTACAACCGTATAGGTGCGGAAAAACTGGTAAGACTCGGGGCAGGTCTCTTGGCGAGGTCCATCCTCAAAGGTGGTGCCGATATTACAGAAAGCCGGATCGAGATAGACCTCTTCGCCATTGTTGATGAAGAATGGGTAATCGATAGCGCGCGGCACGGGGTTGCGTACACCAAATTGATTGGTGGCCAATAGCGGAAAGTCTTGGTCGCAATTGTACTGCACAGCTGGGTTCACGCCTTCAATATCTCCGATCTCTGGTCTGCGAAACTGGATGGGCTGGAATGCAACCGTAGGTGCGTTGGGCTGGCCATTGGGTGCCGGGCAGTCCAGGCCGTCTGTGGCCGTAAATCTTCTGATGATCGTCTGGTCGTTGCAACCATCGGAAAAGGCCTCTTGGTCGAGCACGCAGATTTCTATGCGGCTACAACCATCGCGAAAATCGGGCAGCCCGCCAGCAGCTTCCAAGCGTTCGCGCAAGGCAGGATGCAAAGTACCGGGAATGGGTTGACCAGTGGTGCCATCGGCCAGGTAGCATCTCGACACATCAGCTGGCAGGTCGTTAGTACTGACTGAGCTGACCTGGTCGCAAAGTAGCGTGCCTTCCACCTGCGGAAGTGCAAATAAAACAGGAGACGTACCATCGAAAGCGGCCAGCTCACCCCAGCATTGCAAGGCTGGACCATTATCGCCGGGTGCCAAAACTTCGCGAATGGTGACCAGATACTCGCCGCAGCCATCTACTATGGCACCGTTGGCGGGCATACCGTCTGCTACTTCTATCTCAAATTCCGTGGCACTGATGCAGCTCGCATCTCCAGTAATGAGCATACTGGGGGTAACCTCAAACCGGCAATCAGCGTCGAGCGTTACATTGATCTGCGAGATACAACTCAGATCTTGATCCGGATCACAATCTTGTGCCACCAACGAGCCTGTCAGGCCACCTAAGATAGCACATAAAATGGTCGACCACATGCCTACGCTTAGGCGCATTCAGATCATGATTTGGTAAGTAGAAATTTTGCCGGGGCCAGTCTAAGTGACAAAATACGGGAAAAAAGCAGATACGGCAGCCTTAAAAGAAGGCATAGCATGGACATTTAACGGATTTTTACGGTTATCTGGTGAGTAAAATGAGCAAAATTAGGATCGGTATTAGTCTGGGCGACACAAATGGCATCGGACCGGAGATCGTCGTAAAGGCTTTTGAGGGGGGTAAATTCGGTGAAGAAACCGTTCCGATTGTATATGGTGAGTTGCCATTATTAGAGCGGTTAAGCAAAGGCCGAAATCACGCAATTCTATTACTTAAAATCACGGCTCCAGAAGATGCACGAGCAGGTTTTTTGAACGTGATCGAATGCTGGCCCGAACCCGTAGAATACGAGCCGGGCATACCTACTCTCGCTAGTGGAATGGCGGCTGCTGTCTCGCTTGAATACGCGGTAGAAGACCTGCGGACCGGTCGAATCGATGCCCTGGTCACTGCCCCGATCAACAAGGCCAATATGCCACGCGATCGCTTCCCCTACCCCGGCCATACCGAGATGTTGACCGATCGCCTGGGGGCCGATCAAAGTTTGATGCTATTGGTCAACGAGGGTTTGCGCGTAGGCCTGGTGAGCAATCACCTGCCCGTGGCTCAAGTTGCCGGTGCCGTAACCCGGGAAACCATACTCCGCAAGCTGGCAATCATGCATGCATCCTTGCGCCAAGACTTCGGGTGCGCCGAGCCGCGCATCGCCGTCTTCGGCCTCAATCCCCATGCCGGCGACAATGGTCTGCTCGGCCACGAAGAGCAGACCATTATCGAGCCTACTTTGAAGGAAGCACAGCGGAGGGGCATAAACGCTACTGGTCCCTACCCAGCCGATGGCTTCTTCGGTACCGGGGCGCAGCGAAATTTCGATGCCATCCTAGCTATGTATCACGACCAGGGGCTAGTACCGTTTAAAGCACTCAGCTTCGGTAATGGGGTGAATTTCACGGCCGGGATACCGGCTATTCGTACCTCGCCAGACCACGGCACCGCCTTCGATATTGCAGGACAGGACAAGGCGGATGCGGCTTCGTTTGTGCAAGCGGTGCGGGTGGCGGTAGAGGCGGTGAAGAGAAGGGGGGCTGTTTCTTCTTACGGGCTTGTCTCCGAAGGCAGAACTCTATAATATATAGTTGCGTATCATCTTCCAGAGCGTGTGCTCCCCCTCTATCCCTAGCCCTTTCTCCCCCCGGAGAAAGGGGACTTGATAGCTCGTGAAAGGTGGATTTCGCGCAGATTTTTAATAGAGCATGCTTAAACAAAATTGACTGAAGATGGTAGCTAAAATTTATTTTCAAAAGCCAGAGCCATCAGATTCTGCTCGGCACTTGAAATACCAAATTCTTTAGCTGAGCGCGACCACCCTTGTACGACTTTTAAGGCATCAGCAATAAATTTCCTGGCTTCACAATCCTTCCATCTATAATAAGATGCTACTTCTTTGCACAGCTCCAGTGAAAGACTATTATCGTCGTCAGATATATTCAGGCTTAAGCCTTGTCCGCTGGGGTTAGGATTAATATCATAGACCGGTGAAAGTCGCCAGCCATTTTCAGTCAAAATAAATCCGTGATTACGGAGATGATCGTCGGTATTTGAAATCAATACTGAGAATACAATTCTCTTCCACAGCTCTCGAATATCTTCTTCGGCCTTTACTCCGAATCGCTCGATAAGCTCTACCAGCTCTAGATAGCTCCCTCCATCTGTTGCACCATAACCATCCTTACGATTTAAAAGTGTCATGGCAGAGGCAAAGTGTATGCGTTCACCTGCTGCGTTTCTATCAAATCTTTTGCTCAAAAAAGTGTGCTGCTTTTGGGAAAAGCGTCTGGCATTAGTTTCAGTGACCGTAATATTTAATCTAGCTGCCAGCGTATTTGCCAAATGCTCCCATGCCCCAATATTCCATTCATCATTTTTACTAGGAAACTTAGCGATCCATAAGTGACCGTCTGTATCCTTCACATTGGCTTTTGGCCTAGCTCCACCGAGCGAAGATCCAGGAGCGATTAAAACGTTTAGCCAACGATTAGCATCTGACTGATTGAAAAAGTCATCGCTTTCTACCTGCAAACTGGCCTCCTCCAATGTTCGAATGCTGGTAATGGGGGGAATCTCAAGGTCTGGCAAACTCGCCAGAAAAGGACCTTCTGAGCTCTTTTTGAATCGTAAGCCGCCCATGCGCGTTTCATCATTTATCCCCAGTAGAAAATCGCTTTCAAGGAGGGTTTTTGTGGGCCGATTCTCTTCGCGCGCCAGCAGTGCTTCTCGCCTTTTCATGAGCACCCGGCCCCACCGATCTGGTGAAGAGTCAGAGAATAAGCCAAAATTCTGCTTGTCGCCTTGAATAAATTGCGGACCAGCGAAAAACTGTAGGTCTGGGTCCAAGATCTTAAATCGATTTGCCTTCAGCCATTCTTCATCGTACGAAAAAGAAAAAACCTCCTTACCCCTTAAAGATTCGATACTTAGGAGGCCAACCTTAAGCGGCCCACTCAATCCGATCCAATCCGCATATACGATAACATTTTTCATTACTCAGGCTATTTGAGCAATTCGATATCCTGCAACTTCCGCCCTAGCTCATCATCCCTTCCCAGCAGTAAAATATCCTCTTGTAACCCATAAATCGAAAGGACCTGAACTAAAGACTCCAGACGCACATTGGCTTCGCCTCGCTCCAATTTCCAAAGGGTCGTGCGACTTATGTTCGCACGTTCGGCAGCCATTTCCATGGTGATGCCGCGACGTAAGCGCGCTAAGCGAAGATTTTCACCTAAATACTCAATGAGTTTTTTCCGCTTGGGTAGAAGTCGAGCTTTTTTCATTGTTTGTTAACTTGAACGATGCATTCCTAATTGTTCAACTTAACAAACAATCAATACATCCGGTTAGTTCCTTGATCGTCTGACATATCTTATCAAAAAATATCCAAAGCCATATCGGCATCTTCTTAGAAACATTTTCAAACCTTTCTATCTAATACTTGTCATTTAACTGCGTCCTCTAACGGGGTTGCGCCCTCTGGTCGCAACAACATTTTTATGCGACCAGAGGGCGCAGACCCGTGAGCCCGACCAAGACCAAAACATGCGCAAATACCGCCTCCCGATCATCATTTTATTCGGCGTACTGACCGTGCTAGCGGCCATAGGCTGCTGGAAGTTGAAGGACAGCTTCAAGTTCGATTTCAGGCAGTTTTTTCCACAGGGCGATGAAGATCTGGCCTACTTCCTGGAGTTTATCGAAGACTTCGAAGGTGATGACAATTTCATGCTGGTCGCCTTTAAGCGGGAGGCTGGGGTATTCGACTCTACTTTTTTGGCGGATGTTCACGATTTCAGTATTGCGGCAAGGGGACTTCCGCAGGTAGAAGCCGTGCAGTCGCTCACGCAGTTTGCCTACCCACTCAAAACGCCATTCGGTTTAACGACCATCCCGGCCATTCACCTCGATGAGCCGCGCCGCTACGAAGCCGATCGAGAGCGCATACTCAACGACGAGCGCTTCGTCTACAACCTCATCAATGAAGAAGGAACGGCCCTGGTTGTAGCGTTGAAGACGACACCCCTCATTCAACTCGAAGCCAGCCGCGAACTGATGGGCGGACTAGATGAACTGGTTGCTAACTACGATTTTGAGGAGGCCCACTATCTGGGACCAGCTTACTTCCAGGTCGAGCTAGTCGAGATGCAAATACGGGAGATCACGGTCTCGGCTATTGTATCGGGCTTATTGGTGATGATCATCATGTTTATTATTTTCAGGCGGCCGCTGGGGGTTATGCTGGCATTGGTAAGCATTGCGCTGGGGCTACTCCTTTTTATGGGCTTGCTCGGTTGGTGGGGCCGCGACCTCACGGCCATAGCTGCCCTCTACCCCGTGCTGATGATCATAGTCGGCACCAGCGATGTGATCCACATCATGTCTAAATACATAGACGAGCTGCGCAACGGCAAAGACCAGGAGACCGCCATCAAGATCACCATCAAAGAGATCGGACTGGCGACTTTGCTCACATCCGTCACCACGGCCGTCGGATTCGCTACTTTGATGACCAGCCGCATTGGGCCAATAAGTAACTTTGGCTTGAACGCAGCCATTGGCGTGCTGGTGGCCTATGTGACGGTCATTTTATTTACGACCGCCCTACTTAGCTATCTCAAGGTCGATCAGATCGTTAAGCTCGGTCGCGGGCAGGCGTTCTGGGATCGACTCCTGAGTAATTTCTACGAGTTCAGCCGCAAGCGCACGGGGGCCATCAAGATCGGAGCTTTTGCTGTAGCTGGCCTTTGCGCCCTGGGCATCAGCATGATCACCACCAACTATCGCATTGAGACCAACCTCCCCCGCAACCGGCCCATTACCGAAGACTATCTCTTCTTCGAGCAGCAGTTGGGCGGCTTTCGGCCCCACGAGATGGCCATCCAAACCGTGGGCGACAATCGAGTCAGCGACTTCGAAGTCATGACCGAAATCGGCAAGCTGGAAGACTACGTCAAAAGCAAAGAGCAACTTCGGGCCACGGCTAGCATCACTACAGTCTATCGCTCCCTCAATCAGATGTTCAACAACAACCGGCCGGAATACTACGAGCTACCGACCGACTCGGTCACCTACGCTCGCTACCAGCGACTGGCCGAGCGCATACCGCCTTTGGCCCTCAATCTGCTGGTTAATCCGACCGGTACCAAGGCCCGCATCAGTAGCCGCCTCACCGATACCGGAGCCGATAGCATCAAGGTCTTCATGCAGCGCACCGACGATTGGGTAGCCGCCAATATCGACTCCAGTCTGATCTCGGTCAAGCAGACCGGCACCGGGGTCATCATCGATAAGAATGCCGAGTACATCCGTAGGAATCTGCTTCAGGGGCTCGCCCTAGCCATCGTGATCGTGTGCGTGCTTATGGCCCTGCTTTTCCGCAATTGGCGGATGCTCCTCATTAGCCTGGTACCCAACATCTTCCCCCTGCTCATAGCCGGAGCCTTACTCGGCTTCGTAGGCATAGAGTTGGAGGCAGGCGTGAGCATTGTCTTCGCCGTCATCTTTGGGATTGCTGTCGACGACACCATCCACTTCCTATCCAAATACAAGCTGGCTCGCAACAAGGGCCTCGAACGCGAAGAGGCCGTTAGCCTCACCTTCCGCGAAACGGGCAAGGCGATCATGCTCACTTCGGTGGTGCTTTTCTTCGGCTTCCTGGTGATGCTATTCAGCATTCACCCGCCCAGCGTGACTATCGGGCTACTCATCAGCCTGACGCTAGCCAGCGCACTACTCAGTGATTTGTTGTTGATTCCGATACTCTTGAAGTGGGTGGACAAGTAAATTAACCTTGCAAATTGCAAAACTAATTTGCAATTTGCAAGGTTAATTTAGATAATGATACCCAGGTCAATAGCGTCAGAAATTCTTGATTCCCTCCAATTTTTCCCAGTTGTTGGCATTATTGGCCCTCGGCAAGTAGGCAAAACGACACTGGTCAAAGGGCTACAGCCTCAGATAGCCAAACCCACCGTTTACCTAGACTTAGAACTCGGTAGTGACTACAATAAGCTCCAGGATGCGGAGACCTATTTGTCTAGGTTTTCCGACCATTGTGTAATTATAGACGAGGTGCAGCTTAGACCAGACCTCTTTGCCCTGCTTCGTGCGCTAGTCGATCAAAAAAGGGTGCCCGCTCGATTCATCCTTTTAGGATCAGCATCACCTTACGTTGTAAAACAGGTAACCGAAACCCTTGCAGGCAGGATCGCTTACCACGAGCTTTCACCTTTATCATCATTGGAAGTGACAAATAAGGCCGAGCAGGAAGATTTATGGTTTAGAGGCGGTTTTCCAGACGCACTACTTGCACCTAGGCTAAAGGATACTCAGCGGTGGCTAAATAATTTTATCGATACATTTATCCAACGGGATTTGAGCCAACTCGGCTATGCTCTACCCGAAACAAAAATGGTCCAGATTGTGAGTATGCTTGCCCATCTTAATGGTCGCCTACTCAATCAAAGCGATCTTGGCCGGTCGTTGGGCGTAACCCACACGACCATTAATAAATATCTGACCATATTAGAGGGTAGTTTCCTAATCCGCTTACTTCCTCCATTCCATGAAAATCTCAAGAAGAGATTAGTCAAATCCCCCAAGGTCTATTTTAGAGATACTGGTGTCTTGCATCATCTTTTGCGCATCCGATCTTTGGACCAGCTGATGGGACATCCTGCACTAGGCACATCTTGGGAGCTATTTGTGATTGAGCAAATCATTAGGGAAGCTCCTGAGTTTTCTGAGTTTTACTTCTTCCAAACAAGTGCAGGCGCAGAAATCGATCTAGTTTTCATCAGACCAGACGGTCAGCGTTGGGCTATCGAAATCAAATACTCGAATAGCCCGAAAGTGACACGAGGTTTCTACACCGCTATCGAAGACATCAAAGCAGATCGGGCGTTTGTGATTACGCCGAGTAGCGACAGTTATCCGTTAAACAGGGCAGAGGTGATGGGGCTGGAAACATTTCTGTATAGTTTTTTCAAAAGTCCTTCGGACTTTTGAAAAAACATCACAGCCTTCTCTCCATCACATAATCCTCCATCAGATACCCATGTCCGATATCCGTATCTATGCGTTCGACGATCTCGAAGCCGAGTTTTTGGTAGAAACCTATCGCATTATTTTGGTAGTTGACGTCTAAGCGCAAAGTGTGCTGGCCCGCCGCACGGCCAAAATCAGAAATACGGTCCACCATAAACCTTCCGTGGCCACGACCTTGATAATCGGGTAGGGCGTAGAGCTTGTGAATTTTGGTCGTGCCGGGCAAGTAATCGATCTGGTGGCTGACGTAGCCGACGTTCTTATCTCCCTCTTGCAAGAGATGGAAGACGTGCCCGCGCTCCTCGACCTGTTGGCGCAGTGCGTCTATGCTGTACATCATGTCGAGCATATAGTCGATCTGGGTCGCACTGAGTATGCCCGAAAACGTAGGCGGCCAAACAATGTGAGCCAAGCGATGCACCTCGGCGAGATCGGCTAACGTGGCTGGTTTGAGCGTGGCTGACACTTTACAAATTATACGCTTTCCTGTAGCTTTTTCAGCTCGTCCCACTGCCCGTCTCGGGCAAAGGCGGCCTGTGTGGGCCAGCTCGATGGGTCGTGTATGCGGTAGCGCGAACCCGCTTGTTCGAGCATAGCTTTCAGGTCTTCCACCCGCTGATCAGCTAGGGTAGTCAGGCTATCGATTTTATTCTCCTTGAGGATAGACTCGATCTTCGGGCCGATACCATCTATTATTTTCAGATTATCGGGCCGGAATCCCTTGGGTGGGTCCTCTTGCGGCGCGACCATGACCGAGGCCAGATTCTGCGCCTGCCCCACCCAATCGTCTTTGGCTATGACGCCGGGGAGGTACTTCAACTCAGTTGTAATTCGCTCCACGTCGGCATCATCCCAAGACGCAATCTGCCGGTAGCTATAGATGCCCATATCATTGAGTTTCTCCTCTAGGTATGGGCCGATCGTATTGATCTTTTGTAGATCGTCTCGCTCGTTTTCGTCGAGTATCTGGGTGATCTCTATGCCTTTAATCGGCCTGCCTTTTACGATGATTTCCGTCTCGCCGGTTTTTTCGCTTTCACGTGGTCCGGGGTCGGTTATATCTGCGCGGATCACTGTTGGTTCTTCATCCTCATCTTCATCTGGCATATCTGCCACTTCTGGCTGCTGGTAGCCGTTGTTGCCCGATGGTGGCGCGCTCGTATCGGTCTGCAAAGCCGCTAGCCGATTTTCCAGGGCGGTGATCCGTTCTTCCAGATAAGAATTGTCGGTAGCTATCGGTCCGCCAGCAGGTGGATAGCTTGCACCCAGGCGACCTGGGGTATAGGTGCCGCCCACTTGTACCCCTTCCAGGCGGGCTTTTAAATTGGCCATCTCGGCAGCCTGCTCATCGATGGCCTGCTGGTAGCTGACTTGCTGATTGCGCAACTCGTTGAGCTCGGCCGCTTGGTGCTCGTGTTCAGCTTCTCTAAGTCGCAGCTTATCTTGCAGTATTTGCAGCTCGTCCATCGCTTCGACCTTGGCCTGGCTGGCACTGGCCAACTCGCGGGCCAGCTTGTCTTGTTGTGCTTTGGCAGCTTGGTACTGGGCCTCGGCATCTGTGCGGCTACGCTCGGCCAGCAGCAGAGCCTTTCGGTATCGGCGTACTGCAAAGCCTCGCAAAATATAGGCGATCAGCAGCCCGAGTATGAAAGCCAGGGCGATCATCGAAAGCACATACCACCACTCGTCTTGCTCCAGGCGCGAGAAGTATGCTTGCAAACCGTTGAAAAAATCCATAGGTATCTATAATGGGTTCGCCCCAAATTACCACTTATTCCTCAGGCCGCAAGTCGAAACGCTTGCGCAACTCATCGATCATGGGGTTTTGCGCCCGCATATCGAGATATTTTTCCTTGGGCGTCATTCGCTTTTTAGGTTGCGGCCTCGCCGCGCGCAGGCTTTCATCCAGCTCGGCGCGCAGAGCCAGTCTCGGCGCTTTCAATTCCTCCCTCAGATACAACATGGCCGAATTATCATCCCGCAACGCCGCCAGCGACCGCTGGCTACCCACCCGCGCACGTATCTCAGACCCATAGGGTTCCACGACCGTATCTTTCAGCAGGTAGTAGGGCCCGGTATCGCCCAGGGTCGTCAAGTAAGCCGCCCAAGCGGCCTGCAATTGCTCGGCATTTATTTCCGGCTCTGCATCGCTAGCCGCCTGCCCTTGTGCATCCGCCCGCAATTTGGCTAGCTCGGCATCCGCATCCAGCATCGTCATCGTCGCGGAGGTGGTGGTGGCTTTTATTTGTACTTCCGCAGGTGGAATGCGCTCTGCAATGCCCGAAGCGTTTAAAGTGCTTCCCCCATTTGATATATCGTTAGCAACTTCCGTCTCGCTAATGATCTCGGTTGAGGTAGCGGTATTGCTTTTGCTCAGCTCTTCACCAATCAGCGCATCGGAAGAGATTTTTGGATCGGTCGCCAACCTATCGGTCGGTGCATCCGATGAGGTAGCTTTGCTCGTGCTCTTACCGTCGCTCGACGCATCAGATGGGGTGGCTCTGCTCGTGCTCTTGCCGTCGCTCGACACATCGGATGAGACGCTCGTGCCTCGCGTACGCATCCGATGAGCTCGCTCCTCGTCCAGTCTTTCCTCTCTACTCTCGTCTTGGTTCTTGTCTCTTGTCTCTTGGTTCTCTAAAAGTCTTTCCTCTACAACCCTTCCTCTTCTAAAACTCCCCATCTTCAGCAAACACAGTTCCACGTGCAGTGGCTTATTGTTGGCCATCCGGTATTCTACATCGCAGTCGTTGGCCAGGTTCAAGGCGGTTAGTAGCAGTCCCGTATCCGTTAGGGCAGATTGTTGGTGGTAGCGTTCGCGCAGGCGTTCACCGACCTCCAGCAATGGCAAAGTCTGAGGATCTTTCACCACCAGCAGATTGCGCAAGTGTCCCGCCAGCCCATTGATAAACAGATCGCCTTCAAAACCACCGTTCAGCACCTCGCGGAATAGTAGCATCAGGCCCGCTCGGTCTTCCGTCAGTATATAATCTACAGCTCGGAAGTAGTAGTCGTAGTCGAGTATATTTAGGTTTTCGACCACACCATCGTAGGTAATGGTCTTGCCAGCACCCGCCGTCATCCGATCAAAAATGGAGAGCGAATCGCGAAGCGCACCATCCGCTTTTTGAGCGATCAGGTGCAGCGCGTCTTTTTCCGCTTCTATGCCCTCTTGCTTGCAGATTTCTTCCAAGTGCTCGACCATAGCCGGTATCTGTATCCGCTTGAAGTCGAATATCTGACAGCGCGACAAGATAGTCGGTATGATCTTGTGCTTCTCCGTCGTAGCGAGTATGAATATCGCATAGGATGGCGGCTCTTCCAGCGTCTTCAAAAAAGCATTGAAGGCCGCCTGCGAGAGCATATGCACCTCGTCGATGATAAACACCTTGTACTGCCCCTGCTGCGGCTGAAAGCGCACCTGCTCGATCAGCGCGCGTATGTGGTCTACGCTGTTGTTGCTCGCCGCATCCAGCTCGGTGATATTGAGTGAGGCGTTGGCGTTGAAAGATTCGCAGCTGCTGCAAGTGTTACAAGGCTCGAAATCTTCCGTCCGGTTTTGGCAATTGAGCACCTTAGCGAGTATCCGCGCACAAGTCGTTTTCCCCACCCCACGCGGCCCACAAAACAGGAACGCATGCGCCAGCTGATCGGTCTGTAAAGCGTTCTTCAGCGTCTGCGAAACGTGCTGCTGCCCCACCACCTCATCAAAGCGAACAGGGCGGTACTTTCTAGCCGATACCACAAAATTGGACATGGAGTAAAGGTAAGGTTTTCAAATTTGAAAAAAGCGGTTCCCGTATATTCACAAAATGAAAAACCTATTTCTCTCCTTACTCCTCACCGTCCCTGTTTTACTACCTGCTCAAGTAGAATATTTGCGCCTAAGTCCTGCCCAAAAAATTTCGCAACGAGTAGGGATGACCGATGTCGACATTACCGAAACCACAGCCAATCTCGGTATCAGCTGGGAACGCACCAGAGTCGATATTCCCATCACCTTCTACACCCGCGAAGCGATGGAAACTCAATTTAAAACGGAGTTTGATCAGAACATTTTCGATCTAACCATTGCTGCCACTTACTATTACGAAAGGGATATAGCGTTAGAAAAAGCCAAGGAGCTTCAAGAAATCGCCATTCAACTCAGAGGCGAAGCTAGCGTCTGGGATCTACACAGATATGGCATCATTCACATGAAGATGGGAAAACGTGAAGAGGCGATCAAATACCTCACCCAATCTCTAAATATGGCGGTTGATACACAGAATACATATTTGATTGGGGAGAATGAGAAGTTGCTAGAAAATTTATCACAAAAAGATCATTGATTTCCAGGTTTTGCGCTTAGGCTTCTAGCAATCGCTTCACTGCTTAACAATACGCCCCATTTCAACCAGCTTTCCATCCCTGTACAACTGCCACAGATAAGCCCCGGCAGGTAGCTGTCCAGTCACGTCGACCCGCACATCTTGCCCCGGGGTGAGCGCGGTCTCCTGTATCGGCCGCCCTTGTGTATCGTATAGTCGCCACATGCCCGGCTGCTCGCCCGCAGGCAAAAACAAACGCACCGGCCCTGTGCTTGGATTCGGATAAACTTTCAGCCGTGCCGTAGGTACCACCGACTCTTCGATGGCATTAGGCCCTTCCACGCAGGGACTACCCTCGTCACCAACTGGCCCGAGCCTAAAATGCGGAAACTGTGGCTGATCGCGAAAAGCGGGAAAAGGCAGCTCTACCGCATTGAGCTCGAAATCACAAGCCTCCCCCGGCAGGTCGGGATGGTTGATGCGGTGGATATATCTGCCGCTATTCATAAAATTGTACAGCTTGCAGTCGGGGCCGAGCTGGAAGTGTACAGCATGGGGATGAATAAAAAGACTATCGGGATTAGTGAACGTATGCAACAGCACACGGCTGTCCTCTATATCGTCGGCTTCTAAGTCGTATTGATATACATATAACCAGTCTGAGACATAAGCAAAGCGGCCGCTAGAAGATAAACCGATCCCCGCACTAATATTACTCTCAAAAGTATTGCTAAGCATAATAGTATCAATAAAGATGAAGTTACCCGTTTCTCGATCAAAAGAATAGACTGCCGAACCAATCCTCGCAGCATGCTCTACATAGGTATTCCCATCGCTGGAAAATTCACATTCAACCCCACTACCATAGTCATGGTTCGTATCTTCATACCAGGCGGCGTTATCGTAAAATGGCCCTTGCACGCCCTCAGGAGTTAATAGATAGATCAAGAACCCGGCTTCGCCTCTGAGACGGTTAGTAATCCACCAATCTCTCCCATTGGCATGCTTATTAGCCGTCATGTTTCCTGATTCTACGTGCGGCAAATCATCGTAGAGGATGATATTTTTATGAGTAACATTACCCTGCTGATTCTCCTCGAATGATACAATAGAATAATATAAAGGCGAGGTTGGATCAGAGCCTGAAGTTGTAAATGTTATTCTGCGGTGAAAAAGAATATATCTCAATGAATCTCCCGGCCAAGGTAAAACATAGATGACTGGCCAACTGCAGGATAACCTGTATCAAAATCACAGAAATTATTCCAGGTATCGCCTGGATTTATCTCTTCCCCATTTTCAACAATATTACCGATAGCATTATAAACATTACATCCATCTGTAAACAAAACAAGTTTTCCCTCTTCATCGCAAATAGAACTTGCAGATTTCACTAAATCTATGTCTATCTCGTATGGAACAACTTGAGCCTCTCCCGAGATAAAATTTACACTGGTGCTTCTTATACCTGAATCAGAGAACAACCAAACATTATCGTGCCTCTGTGAAAAAACTAATTGAAAAAGGACCAGAGAGACTATAGTAAAAAACACCTTAAAATTCATGGCATAGCACTAAATTATAACGTTGACAGGAAATATAACTTCCTAACATCTTCTTCAAGATACAAATAACCCTTATAATCACCCTAATGCC
>JBCCPC010000041.1:0-46100 GCA_039025055.1 Bacteroidota bacterium
GAGCAGTTCAAGCAAGGCATTGTTGAATTTCTCGAGAATGCAAAGAGCTACAAGGATGAGATCAGATCACTATTGACCTTAAATTTCAGGACAGTATGTGGAACCTCTGTGCATGCCCAAACCACTTCGTGATGGGTATATTAGGAGCAATCACTCTATTTGCAATTTTTTCTGGTGCTTGGCTATATCATAAAATAGCTAAAGAGAAAACATTGCAGTTAGAGTTAAAAATAAAATTAATATTGGAGAAAATACAAAGTAGTGAAAGGGATAAAATACGAGAAGCCTCAGTAGCAAAAGAGAATGCTACCAATTTAAAAATAGTAAAAGATAACCTTGATAAGTTAGAACAGATACTAATAAAAATTCAAAAAAATGTTAATCAGAATGCCTCTATAATTAATAGTATCAACACAAAAGTTGATCCTGCTAATAAAAACATCAATCAATAAACCATGCATAGAAAAACATTTGAACTTGTACAGCATACACCTATTATTCACTTTCAGCATGACCAGACAGGGGCAACGTTGAGGGCTACGGAGGTGAAGCCTAGGTTAGACCGGTTTATACTTGATCATTTTGTGAAGTTGATACCAGGCGATAATAATGAACTGATTAAATCTTTTAAAGAGTTAGAAAAGAATATCGACTCAAAGGGTCAAGCATTATACAAAATGCAGGTAGTAGCACCAGAGATAGAGCCGCAGAAGTATCTTTTTCTCAGTTCATCTATAGATGATTATGCTCGCAATCAACTTAGAGAAGATATAGCGAGAAAATATGGATTTCTGTCGACTACCGTGGGAAACACAGGGCTGTTTGCTAACGAGGATAAAATCCTTAAAAAAGTGGCCGTTGATCAGTCAAAGAAGGAAGAAATTTATATCGGCATAATGTATAGTGGACAGCATAAAATCATAGTAGAATGCTTTGACAAGGGTGTTTTGAAATTGGTATGCAATGCATTACCATACTTTTTTCTGAGTACTAACTTCGGATTACGAAAAACTAAAGGATTTGGGTCATTTACTGTTATGGATCCAAAAAAAACCTTTGAAGCATCTCATTTAACTGCTTTATTTCCCGTTATTTATTATATGGAAAGACAATCAGATTGGGTTGTAGCTTTACAAAAAGTAAACAGTGAGTATAAAAAACTGAAAGCTACAAATGATAGATCAAAAATCCGCGACTACTTCTTAATAAAAAAACCAATTATTTATTGGGAACGGCTCTTTATCAATCATAAGATTGTAGGAAAGAAGGATAATGTATCAATAAAATTGAAGAGTGATGATAATGAAAAAACAGTCATAGATGATAAAAAAATAAAATTTGTAAGAGCCCTGCTGGGGCTAGCAAAAAGCCACCAATACCCTAATGCTGGCGATGGAAAAAAAGCAGATGTTTATATTGAGGATGCTGGTAAAAAAGATCAAGATGTTGAAAGGTATAGTTCGCCAATTTTATTCAAGATTACCGCTGGAGGTATTTACCTATTTGCTTCACCAATCAATAAAAATATATTGGATCGTGAATTTCATTTTTTCATTGGAAAAGATTATAAAACTTCGTCTCAAAAAGGAGAACTCTCCACACCAAAGGAATTTCATATAGATCTTTTTCTCGAAAATTCACTTTCTCAAAAAGAATGGAAAAAACTATGATTTACTTAGCATTGGTACTTTCTCCGGTTGACAATACTATTAACGAGGCTCGTAAAACGCGTGAGCTTTGGGCAGCTAGCTTCATCTTTAGCCGGTTAATGTATCATCTTTTGAACAATAAGCCTGAGGGTACTCAAATCATTGCACCTAAGTTTGATGCTCAGATTGAGCATAAGCTGGGTGCTGGATTATACCATGATCGCTGTATTATAAAGCTCTCAAATGAGAATTCTAAAATAGATATTAAATCTTGGAGAGAACAAGCGTTTAAGGCACTTTGTGAAGAGCTCAACAAAGGTAAAGAAAAGAAAGAACAGCTGCTAAGCATAAGCCAACTTAGTCAACTAATTCAGGTGCAGTTTATCCGTATTAATTGTGATCAGGACAAGCTGAAAGAAACTGCTTATGGAAAAGATGAAGAAGCACGCGAAAAGGATTCTATTATTATTCATCGTTTAAATCGTCTGCTTGACAATGTTGAGTTACAACCACTATATCGACCACGGGAAGATGGATTGACTTTGATTCAGATTCTGGAGGACCATATCCACCAATTGTACAAAGTTGGTTATCGAAAGGAAGATGATAAAAAAAATATTTTCATATCTATGGATCAAGGTGGGACTATACGTCTTCCTTCCGTCCCTGAGGTAGCCCTACGAGAATTTAAGTCGCACTCAATAGATACAGTAAGGAAGCTGTATCAAGACTTGGTAGAAAAACCTATGAACTTTATGGTTGAAGTGTTAAAAAAAGTTGGGGGAAGGAGCAAAGATTTACCTGCTAATGTGAACCGAGCTATCAATGATGGAAGACTCCATTCAAGTTGGAGAAAACGCTTTGAGGATACCCAACTGATCAATGAAATGCTGTATGCCTATATGAAAGAAAATTTAAGTTCGCAAAACGGAACGGCTGGATTGCTGAAGCTGCGTCATAAATATTTAGCAGTTGTGCTGCTTGACGGAGATGGACTCGGTAATGCCATTACTACATTGAGCAAAAGCGATACAGATCATCAAAAATTCAAAGAATTTAGCAAAAACTTGTTAGACTACGCTCAAGAGGCAGTAGTCAGAGTCGTTAAATATGGAGGTCTACCTATCTTTTCTGGCGGTGACGACTTACTATTTTTGGCACCAGTTGCTATGCCTTTTAATACAGTGCCATTACAAACTCGTAAAAGAGAAGAACATGAATCAAAGGTTACCAAGAGTGAAGGGCAAATCTTTCCGACTGATGTCTTTGCCCTATGTGCTGAGTTAGATGAACTCTTCAAGCTAAAAATGGGAGACGGAATGAGTCTTTCTGGTGGTATATCGATCAATTATTATAAGTTTCCGCTTGGAGAAGCGGTGGAAGACGCCCGTGCATTAGAAAAAGAAGCCAAAAAGTTTGCTACATACGATGCTGTCAATGTTAAAGACTCGGCTAACGAAGATGATTGGAAACCTACCCGGAAGAAAAACGCGCTTACTTTTCGAGTAAGGAAGCATAGTGGGCAGACTTTTGGTGCTACCTTAGGAATGTCAACTAAGGCTTTCACTACTTGGAAAGAAACGCTGGCATTTGGTCCAGAACTCGATGAGGCTTTCCTTTCCTCGGCAATGTATCGTTTTCAATCCGCACCAACACTTTTGGCAGATGTAGTTCGTGATACCACTTCTCATAATCGAATAGAAGGTTATAAGGAGCACCAGTTTGGCAAGGGTGGTCCCAAGCATAACGGTAAATATTTAGATCAAGCATTACGACTGGCAGCCGAGCTTTTTTCCGAGTATGGAGACATTCTCAAGACCAAAGAAAAAAATGATATTACTGAGAGGTTAGAAGAAAATGGGCAGTCTATTGACCCGCTTATATGCAAACATACAGACACCCTTTTCTCGGCTTTGCGTTGCAAGCAGTTTTTAATTCAAGAGGACCATGACTAGAATCGAATACACTCACCTAATTACTTTAAGACCTATTGACGTTTTCTTTTTTGGTAGCGAGCGAACCTTCGGAAATGACGAGTTGGTCAATTATCGCGCTGAAACTCGGCTCTATCCGCAACAGACTACCCTCATGGGACTATTGCGCTACATTGGCTACTACGCTGAAGGTATTGGTCCTAAAAAAATAGGCTGTAGTTTTACAGTGGATTCTTTCAAGCGGGAAAGCAACTACGGTGTGATTAAAGCTATTAGTCCTCTTTTTTTTCGCAAGTATAATGATCAGAAAAAGCCGACTGACTTTGGTTTTGCTCCCTACTTGCGTGTAGCCTTAACAAAATCGCCGCCTAAGGTTAATGAGCTGAAAGCTGAGTACTCGACCGGCACTGATGATAATTGGCATCCATTGATTGAGCTTCCTGATTATATCGCTAAGGATGATTATGAAGTAAGCCTAGTTGCTGTAGCAAACGAGCCCATTGACCTATCCGACGTAGTCAAAACCGACGAACGTGTAGGAATTACCAAGCAACTAGAAGATACGGAGAAGTCGGATGGTTTCTATAAGCAAAAAATGGGGAGACTTGTACCCGGTTTTTCGTTTGCTTTTATGGCAAAGCTTGAGCTGGGAAAAGGGAAGATTCCGAAAAAGCAGGTAATCAAAGTAGGTGCCGAAAAAGCCCTTTTTTCAGTCAGTTGCAAGGAAATAGATGAAAAAGAAAGTAAAACTTATACAGATCGAATTCCTGCTGACTTATACGATAACTGCCGAATGGAAGAATACTATGTCGCAGTCCTACTAAGCGATGCTTTTGTAGAGCGTAAGCCCTTTGAAAGATTAGCATTCACAGCGGCTGGAACTGTTGACTTTCGCCATTTACATACTCCATCTGGAGTGCGTAAGAATAACTGGGGAAAGCTTGATCGTAGTAGCAATATAGTTCTTGGTAAGGGAACTATTATCCAGCAATCTAAAAAATACAACTTGTTGTCGAGAGGTAGTCTTCTTACTTCCAAGTCCAGGCAGGACCTAATCAAACTACTTGACCAGCACCATTGGCAAACAATAGGTTGTAACCAGTACCATTTACTCGATCCACTCAAAAGCAACACGCAATGATTACTCATGTTTACACTATCCGAGCACTGACTAACTTGCATGTCGGCAGCAGCGGTACGGACTACGGTATCGTCGATAAGCTAGTCCAGAGAGATCCTGCAACTAAGTTCCCTACCATACACATGTCTGGAATTAAAGGAGCACTCCGCCAGTATTTTCGTGATGAATTGAAGGCAGACACCCGGGAAATATTTGGTTCTGAAGTTCAGGATAAAGCCGCCAAGGTCAAACCTGGGAAGGTCCGCTTCATCAGTGCTGACTTACTTGCCTTTCCATGTCCTTCGAAGAGTGCTCAAGCTGGCAAACCATTCGAATTAATGCGGTGCCATAAAGTTGCCAAAGAATTTGATGCTAAGATAGCCTTATTTACTGCCTGGAAGGATTGGGCGCAAAATAAGTTGCCTAGAGATAAGAGGGAAAGGGACCGCCAAAGTGAAGCTTTTGCAGAGCTAACTCGCAATTTGCCTATTGTAGCACGAAATTATCTTAATAATGGAGTTAGTGAAAATCTTTGGTACGAAGAGTTCGTACCACGTGAGGCGGTCTTCGCAACTATTATTCAAGGGCCTAAAGCACAAATGAAAGAATTACAAGAGATAGACGGTAAAGTCATACAAATTGGAGGTAATGCTACGGTAGGTTACGGCTATTGCCTATTTACTCTCGAGAATAAAACCCCAGAACAATGAACCGAGAAGTCGAAGATATGCTACCGGCTGCCCTGGAAGCCGTGAAAAGGCACTTAATGATGGATAAGGAAAGAGGCATCGCTTACAAAGAGTACGATGGCTACGCAGCCAGTTTAGGGGCAACTATTCGTCAGTCGGGCCTGTTTCCGGCCCTCTCTTTTTTTACGGATGTTCATAAAATGAAGCGTGATACCCAAAACAAAGTTTATCGCCATCGTTTATTAATGGCTATTCTTGATTCATTAGGTAAAGAACTACCTGATCATCAAGATGACTATAAAAAAAACCAGCTACAAGGCAGAGCGTTGCTTGTTCTCGTAATCAAAAGTGTGTATGGCAAAAATGCTATGTCAATTACTCGCAGTATTGAACTAGGCCAATCAGTTACCAATACCCATGTGCAAAAGTGGGAACATGACATTATGGTCGCTTCTGTAGCTATTAAGCTTGCTTTAAGAACTTTTGTGCATACCGGTAGTAATCTGGCCAAAATTTAAGAAGGAAATGAATCTTAAGCACCAATTTTATCGTGAGTACTACGCAGATTTTGATCCGAGGCAAAACGCAGAAGAAAAATCTAGTAAGTACGACGAGTATAAAGTGAAAAATGGAGCGATTTTCAAAGATCGTAACGAAAAATACCTATATGGATATAGGCCTGAATCTAATAAGATAACACATTTTATTGACACTAAGCTCTACCGACCTGAAAAGGCTCAATTAGCAAGTATTCCAGGCTATACTTCTTTCCCACTAACTACCACCTATCCCGGACTGATATTTGGAACCGGTTATTCACACGAAACATCGACGAAAGACGAGATCACAATTGGCTTCTATTTTGACCACACTTCGGGACTACCCGTTTTACCAGGTAGCAGCGTGAAAGGAATTTTACGATCTGCTTTTCCAAGAAGAGGCTTAGATGAGTCTCCAATAGAAACTCAGAATGGTAAAGCTGCTTTTATTCGCAAATTCTTAGAGAACGAGGGTGTTCCCGGCAAGTGGACGGATGAAGCCATTGATGCCCTTGAATTGGATATTTTCACTAGTCGACGAGATATTTTTCTCGATTCATATCCTGAAAGTACGAATGACTCTGGTCAGTTGCTTGGCCCAGATTTTATCACTCCACACGGTAAAAATCCGCTTGCAGACCCTATCCCGTTAAGAATGATCAAAGTACTGCCCAATGTGGTTTGGCGATTCGAATTTATTCTTCGGAAAACACAGCTTAGCAATGGATTTGAGGTTTCAGTCAAAGCAAAGAAAAATTTATTCGAAATGATACTTTTATACTTAGGCTCCGGTGCTAAAACTAATCTCGGATATGGCAAGTTCAAAAGTAGCAACAGTTCTACTCTAGATAAAATACTTCATGAAGTAAGCGATGAAGAGCTAAAAGTAGCTTTGAATTTAGGAGGTAGATGGGTACCTAAGATAGAAGATGTCCATCAGGGTCAAAAGGAGGAACTCATCAAATCTGATCGCTTAGTAGATTATGCGCAGCCAGCCGACACTTACGTGGTTAGAGTCAAATCAAAGAAGAAAAGAAAGGGTGTTGTCTTTTTAGAGGCAAAAGGATTAAAAATAAACGACTGTTTCGATTCAAAAATTTTGGGTGATGCTTTAGAGCCATATACGTCAGGTTCGATCTTGCAGGTTACTTGTACAATTAGTAATAAAAGAGTATCAGCTGATTTCAGGATAATTCAAAAAATAAAATAGTGCTATGCAAATCTCTACCCTCTCCTTCTCCTTCCCCCTCCACCCGGGCGACACCCGCGCCTTCCGCGCCGCCATCGTCGAACAAATCGGACTGGGCAATTCGCTCTTTCACGGCCATGATAACTCGGAGCCTGGTGTGACCAAGTACACCCACCAATACCCCCTGATCAAATTCGGCGTATATCGAGGTCGAGCTTTTATCATGGGTATGGGGGCAGGCGCACAGGCCATTTTGAGGCAACTGATCCCGGCTCTACCCGATCAGTTGCTCATAGCAGGACGGCCCTGCGACACCTCCGACTTCAAACTTACCAATCGGCAATGGGAGCCGGAAGTCCTATCTGAATACCGAACCTTTGGACTATACCAGTGGGTAGCACTCAATAAAGACAACTACGAATCATGGAAAGAACACGAAGGCCGCCCTGCTGCCCGAAGGCTGATCCTTGATCGGTGCCTGACTGGTCAATTGCGCAACCTCGCCAAGCAGACCGAACTGGCAGAAAAACGCGAACAGATTGTGGCAAGAATACTACGAACCGATAAGGTGAAGCGCATCCAATGGAAATCGGCCAAGTTCATCGCCTTTAACGTAGTCGCAGAATCCAACTTCAACCCACCTGCTGGATTGGGCTTGGGCCGCTGCCACAGCTTTGGATTCGGGGAGGTTTGCTCCGAACGCCGATATCAGCTTCTTACCGTTAAGAAAAGCAAACAAGCAGTCACAAACACATAGACTTTGTCGTCGGCCGAGCTGTGCTCGTCCGCCGACAAACACACACCCTCATGCCAGCACCGCCCACTCGCCGCACCTTACAGCGCAGAGCAAATGCCTTCATCGACTGCCGAAAGATGACCGAGTTGGCCAGACTACTTCGTGTAGATCCCGTCCGATTAGCCATACTATCAGAAGATCCCGAGTATAAAACCTATCGCATTCCTAAAAAGCGGAAAGGCACCTTTCGACTTGTAGAAGACCCGGAACCCCGGCTTAAAAAAGTCCAGCGCAAACTCAATCAGTATCTACAGGCCGTTTATTATTTCCTGCGCGAACCCAGTGCTTACGGCTTTCTGACCAACCCCACCGACGATCCCGACAAGCGCACCATCCTTACCAATGCCCAACGACACATCGGCTGCAACTACCTGATGAATGTAGATATGCGCGATTTCTTTCACCTCATCGACAAAGATCGGGTGGAAGAAATCTTTCGTTCCCCCAAACTGAGATTCACCAAGGGGCAAGCCAAATTACTCGCCAAGCTTTGCTGCTACAATGGCCGTTTGCCTATGGGTGCCCCAACAAGCCCGATTTTGAGCAATCTCGCGGCCATTCCACTAGATCAAGACTTGGAAGCCCTGGCAGAAGATAAAGCTTGGACCTACACCCGATATGCCGACGACCTGAGCTTCAGCAGCCAAAACACACCCATTCGCCTCGATGATCTTCCAAGCATCAACGAATGGATCAATGCTTATGACTTTCAACTCAATCCCAATAAAACCATCATTTATGGCCCCGACTACAAAGCCAAGGAAGTAACTGGACTGATCGTGGGTGAAACGGAAGTCGAACTATCTGAAGATTATATTGAAAAGCTAGAGATGGCTATCCAAAAGCTAAACGAAGTCGTCAATACCAAGTACGTCTTACCCAGTGGCCGCTTGTCGAAAACGCCCTGGGTCGGTGAGCTCGAACAGCAGGTCCGTGGCCGACTCGAGTTCGCTAAAAGTGTACTCCCTGAAGAAAATACATTGAGAATCGATCTGGAGATCGCCTTTGAACAAGCCCTCGAGCCACCCACCGAATATGGCCCAGTCTCTTGGATGGAGTTTGGCTATACCTTATTCAACCTTCCGCCAGTCTAGTTGCTCGCTGGCCACACCAAAATTCGTCCGCCGAGTACAATTTCCCGCCTATGCAACTCGTCCTCAATACCCATGGCCTCAGCCTCAAAGTCAAAGATGGCTTGTTCCGCGTATCGGGCAAAAAAGCCGTGCGCGACATCAGCCCCGAACAGATTAGCAGCATAGCCATCACCTCGCCCTGTCTGCTCAGTTCAGCAGCTGTTAGACTGGCAGCCGAATCCGACATTGCCATTTACTTCTTCGACCGATTCGGCGATGCCGATGCCTGCCTGCGCAGCCCCTACTTCGAGACCATCGCAACCCTGCGCCGCAAACAAGTCTATTTCAGCGATCGCAAAGAAGGATCAGCCTGGGTCGTTCGACAATTCGAGCTAAAAACAGCAGGCCAAATCACCAACCTCAAACTCCTCCACGACCGAGTCTACCGCGCTCGTGCTATTCTCACTGCTACCATACAGGCCCTTTCTGATTCCAGCCAAAACCTTTCAGAAAAATTCGTACAAATTCCAGATACCGAGTGGTCCTCGCGCCTCATGGGCTGGGAGGGCATACACGCCAAGCAATACTGGGCCGCCATCAGCCAAGGCGTACCTGATATTTGGACTTTCGCAGGTCGGTCACGCAGACCAGCCGCTGATGCCTATAACGCCCTGACCAACTACTTTTATGGCATGCTATATGCACTGGTAGAACGAGCCCTTTTCGGTGCCGGACTCGACCCACACCTCGGCATACTCCACGCCGACGAATACGACCGCCCTACCCTGGCCTACGACCTCATCGAACCCTTCCGCCCCTGGGTGGATCGTTTTATTCTATCCGCTATCTTAAAAGAAAAACTTAAACCCGATGGGCTCGTAGAGCAAAAAGGCGAAGGTGTCTGGCTGAGCAAGTCCAGCAAAAAACAACTCATCCCGGCCTTCAATGAATGGATGAACCAAACCGTCAGATGGACAGGCAGACAAATGCGCCGAGAAGCCCACATTTTTCGCCACGCCGCTGAGCTGGCTAAGCTCATTCGCCTAACCATCGAAAGACCCGGCTCATGAACTACCTCATCAGCTACGACATCACCGACGACCGTCTCAGATCAAAGATCGTCAAACACCTCGGCCGTGCCGGTTTGTACCGTCTTCAGTACTCTGTTTTTACTGGCTCCCTGAGCAACGCCATATCTGACAAACTAGCCGACGAACTCAGAAATCTCCAACAAGAAAAAGTATGGCAGCCAGAAGACAGCATCCTCATACTACCGCTCCATAAATACTCCAATGACCGACTAGAAATAATCGGGCAAACACCCGAAGACTGGGATCTTATGCAAGGAAATTTACATACTTTAGTGCTATAAAGAAGCTCCATTTTGTGCCATTCAAGGCAATTTGGCCGAGATAATTCCAAACTTTTTAGCTCGAACAAGCTGATTATCAGGGTATTGTTGAAAGCCAAGGGTCGGAGCCCTGCGTGCTACGAGAATGCACTGCGACAGTATTTGATTATTAAGAAATTCTCCAAGCGTTCGGTCGGAGCCCTGCGTGCTACGAGAATGCACTGCGACAATATTTTTTTCATGACATAGAGATTTTGATTAAGTCGGAGCCCTGCGTGCTACGAGAATGCACTGCGACGTTAATCTCTGTAGATGGTACAAGACCTCTCCAATGTCGGAGCCCTGCGTGCTACGAGAATGCACTGCGACCGAAGAATTGGTTGTTGTTAAATCCTTCGACTGGTCGGAGCCCTGCGTGCTACGAGAATGCACTGCGACACGATCGTCGACATCCTCGAGGCCTTCGAGTGCTGGTCGGAGCCCTGCGTGCTACGAGAATGCACTGCGACATCGCATATTCGGTGGTGAGCCCACCCCATGGGGTCGGAGCCCTGCGTGCTACGAGAATGCACTGCGACAATGTCCTCCCAAAATAATTGAGCTTCAGTTTTGTCGGAGCCCTGCGTGCTACGAGAATGCACTGCGACATAGAGCAGCTCGCTGGGAAGCGAAGCTGTTTGGTCGGAGCCCTGCGTGCTACGAGAATGCACTGCGACACGTAAAACTCTGGCTGCATATCCTGTCTCATCAGGTCGGAGCCCTGCGTGCTACGAGAATGCACTGCGACAATGAAAAAATTGGTTATATGTAATGCTCATAATGTCGGAGCCCTGCGTGCTACGAGAATGCACTGCGACTTTAGTTTGCGATAAAAAGGCAGAAAACTTTCTGTCGGAGCCCTGCGTGCTACGAGAATGCACTGCGACAATTTAGTTAGAAAAATTGGTTAATTTCGATGCTGTCGGAGCCCTGCGTGCTACGAGAATGCACTGCGACATACCGCAACCAATTAAAATAATGGTCTGATAACGTCGGAGCCCTGCGTGCTACGAGAATGCACTGCGACCTTCCTTCGGGGATGAGTGTAATGCCGTCATTATGTCGGAGCCCTGCGTGCTACGAGAATGCACTGCGACAGCATTAGAACCGCAACGAAGCTTATGGCATTAAAGCGTCGGAGCCCTGCGTGCTACGAGAATGCACTGCGACGCAATTGGATGGCGGTAGAACACACTGGCTAGGTCGGAGCCCTACGTGCTACGAGAATGCACTATCTTTATATGCAATCTTTCCCCGATTTCTGATTGCGGAATAACTCGCTATCGCTCGTGGGATAACCTCGGCTATCGCCATTGGTGTGATGGGTGAGAACCATCGTTTACCAACGCGCCCTTCTCCATTTTAGCAAAGCCATAAGTAGATCGCCGTTAAAAAATGATTTCTGTTTGAGCGTAGCGAGTTTAAATCATTTTAGGCGAGATGCTTGTGGCGAAGCGTTAAGAAATGGAGACAGGCTTGATTTTTTGTTACTTTTTCATCCAAGGAAAAAGTAAGATTGGAAAGCCCTGCGTGCTACGAGAATGCACTGTCTTTATATGCAATCTTTCCCCGATTTCTGATTGCGGAATAACTCGCTACCGCTTGTGGAACATCCTCGGCTATTGCCGTTGGTGTGATGGGTGAGAAAGCTATTCCGTCTGCGTTTGCTCTTCTCCCTCTTTTTTGATTTTACTCCCGACGGGAGCAAAAGACTTCATCAGAAATAAATGAAGGATAGCTAGTGCTGTGTTCATTTTTCCTACTCTTTCCTTCAGCACTAGGACCGGCCTTATTCATTTTAGCGAAGGCCCATCTTCAAATCCGTTAAGAAATGATTTCTGTCTGAGCGATAGCGAGTTTAAATCATTTTAGGATTTGAAGGTGGGGCGCAGCGTTTAAAAATGAATACAGCCTTGATTTTTTGTTACTTTTTCATCAAGGAAAAAGTAAATAGTAGAAGAATAGCTATGTGCCAGAGCAGGGCATCGTGCAAATACTTGTCGGCCGACCAGCATAGCTGGGCGGACGACGGGCGGCTGTGCAGTGAACTTCATCTTTTATTAGGTGTCATTCTTTAGCACTTTCGCCCTTCTCCATTTTAGCAGAGCCACAAGTAGATCGCCGTTAAGAAATGATTGCTGTTTGAGCGATAGCTAGCGAGCTCCTCCGAGGCATCATGGAGCCGCCGCTGAAAAGCGGCTCGATGTTCCTCGGAGGCGTCGAGCGGCCGGGGCGAAGCGTTAAAAAATGAATACAGCCTTGATTTTTTATTACTTTTTTTCAAGAAAAAAGTAAGTGTCAGAGAAGAAAACGTAATTGATGCGACCAGAGGTCGCATCCCCGTAAGCACGCTCCGCTTGGGTTGCTTCCGCGGTGCCGGCGTTAAACACTGTGCAAATACCTGTCGGCCGACCAGTCTCGATTGCTATCGGGAGGCGGACGACAGGTCGCAAAACCATCCCCTACTCCCACTCGTTCACCCTTCATGCATTTAGACCATATCGGTATCGCAGTGACTGATCTCGAAGCTGCCAATGAGCTGATCGCTCGCTTGCTGGGGCGCGCACCCTACAAAGTCGAAGCTGTAGAAGATCAGGGCGTAAGCACGTCTTTTTTTGAGGCAGGCGAAAGTGGTCGGGCGAAAGTCGAGCTAGTGGGTGGTACGAAAGATGGTAATGCCATCGATAAATTCATCAGTAAGCAGGGGCCGGGGCTGCACCATCTGGCTTTTCAGGTGGACGATATCGAAGCCGAGTTGGAGCGGCTTACAGACGAGGGATTCGAGGTACTACCGGGCTATCCCAGCTATGGGGCAGACAACATGCGGGTGGCTTTCCTGCACCCAAGGAGTACGGCGGGGGTATTGGTCGAGATTTGCCAGCCCATTGAAGAAGCTGACGCATGAGTCCACAGGAGCGTCGGCTGATCGTCGTGCTAGCGACCATTCAGTTTTGCCACATTGTCGATTTTATGATCATCATGCCACTGGGCAAGACGCTGATCGATGCCTTCGACATCTCGCCCTGGCAGTTCAATTTGCTCGTGGCGGTCTATGCGCTTTCGGCATTTATTAGCGGGTTGATCGCCGCTTTGTTTATCGATAAATTCGGGCGCAGGCAGGCGTTGGTGGTGCTCTTTACCGGCTTTACCTTGGGTACGATCGCTTGCGGGCTCGCCCCTACTTACGCGCTCCTCGTGGCAGCGAGGGGACTGACCGGCCTGTTCGGTGGTATCCTATCGGCTTTGGTGCTGGCTATCGTCGGGGATGTGTTTCCGCTCAAGCGAAGGGGCAGTGCGATGGGCTGGGTGATGACGGCATTTAGCGCGGCCTCGGTAGTGGGTGTGCCTTCGGGTATAGCGTTAGCGGCCCTAGGTGGCTGGCGAATGCCGTTTTACATCATCGGCGGGCTGTCGGTATTCGTACTGCTGGGCATACCGCGATTAGTACCCCAATTGCAGGGGCATCTGAATCAGCAAGCTGACGGCAATCTGGTACCCGACCCGATAAACCAACCCAAACAGAGCCTCTTCGCACCCTTCATATCCGTATTCAGCTGCCCCAACCAGCAGGCAGCTTTGTTGTTTTCGATCACCCTTATGCTGGGGCATTTTACGGTCATTCCCAATCTGGCGACCTATATGGAGGTCAATGTGGGCTTTACGGTGGGGCAGTTGTCTTACCTGTACGGGGTGGGTGGACTGCTGACCGTGGTCTTACTCCCCTACTTCGGCCAGCTGGCCGATCGGTATGGGAACTTGCGCATATTCACCTTTGCTACTATTGGTGCGGTCTTTTCGATATTCACCATCACTAATCTGCCGCAGGTGGGCATTCCATTGGCACTAGTAGCCAGCAGTAGTTATTTCATCGTAGCCAGCGGACGTAATGTACCGGCCAATACATTGATTACCTCCGTCGTCCAGCCTCAGAACCGAGGCAGCTTTATGACCATTCGCCAATCGGTCAATGAAGCAGGGCTTTTCCTGTGTAGCATCATTAGCGGGGCCATCATAGCGGAGGCACCAGACGGCAGCTTGCTCCATTACGAGTGGGTGGGCTATGTGGCGATCGGTATGAGTATGGTGGCTCTTTTGGTGGGGAGGAGCGTGAAGGAGGTGGCTTAGAGCTTGTTGGGGAATTACACTTCCGGCTGCTCTTGCCAAATTTTGTGCTGTACTTCGTTGCTGCATCGGTCACTTAGCTAAGGCTAAGCTCCCTCTTTGCGCCTCGGTCAGCGCAAAATTTGGCGGCGTTCGCTCGAAAAGCAATTCCCCAACAAGCTCTTAAATATCTTACCTTGCTGGTATGAAAACCGAAAAGATCAGCTTGAATTATACGGTTTACGATTCGACTGATGAGTTGCCCAACCACCTGCGCAAGTTGCTAAAAGAAGCCAAACTGGCCATTGGCAAAGCCTACGCGCCCTATAGCCATTTCAAAGTGGGGGCTGCGGTGGAGTTGGTGAATGGCGCCATAGTGAGTGGGGCCAATTGCGAGAATGCCTCCTACCCGCTATGCATATGCGCAGAGCCCGCCGCACTGGCCGCAGCGGCTTCTGCCCACCCCGGCATAGCTGTGAAAACACTAGCTATAACAGCGGCCAATGCAGAGCGGCCCGTGGCCGAACCCGCGCCACCATGCGGTGCGTGCCGACAGATGCTCGTAGAGCACGAAGACCGCTTCGGCCAGCCTATTCAACTGGTCTTGAAAGCGGAAATAGGCGAAAAAGTATACGTATTCGACCGGGTCAGCGATTTGCTGCCGCTGCATTTTAGCGGGGCTATGCTGTAGCGTGTGTGAGCGTGCTCGCCTCCACAGTTGCGTACACTTCGAGGGCTTTTTCCAGGCAGTCCATGGCGCGTTCCAGTTCGGCTTCGTTGATTACGTAGGCGATGCGGCATTCGTCTTTACCTAGGCCAGGCGTGGCGTAAAATCCGGGGCCAGGGCTCAGCATGACGGTTTCGCCCTCGTACTCGAATTCACTGAGTAGCCAGTGGCAGAAGTGCTCGCTATCTTCGATGGGAAAGCGGGCGAAGCAGTAAAAGGCCCCACCCGGCCGGTAGCTGAATACACCGGGCATGGCTTGCAGCCTGCGGTAGACCACATCTCGGCGATTCCGGTAGGCATCTTGCACCTCGTCGAGGTAGGCAGCATCGTTTTGCAGCATGCACTCGCTCAGCATCTGACCCAAGCCTGGCGGGCTCAAGCGAAGCTTGGCAAAGCGATCTATGGCCGCCATCACTTCCGCGTTTCGGCTGGCTACCGTGCCGACTCGGGCACCCGTCGCGCTGTATCGCTTACTGACCGAGTCGATGACAACCGCCTGCTCTTCCAGGTTCTTTAGCCCGAGTAGAGAACTCGCTTTTCCAATGTAATTGAACTCCCGATACACCTCGTCGGCAAAGAAGAACAGCTCGTTTCGGCGGCATATTTCAGCCAATTGCTCCAGGTGTTCGTTGGAGTAGCAAGCTCCCGTCGGGTTATTCGGATTGGTGATCATGATGGCCTTAGTGCGCGGCCCTACGCACCCGGCAAACTCGTCGGGGCTGGGCAGCTGAAAACCGTCTTCTATGCGGCAAGTGATGGGCCTGATCTGTATGCCCGCCATATGCGCAAAGCCATTGTAATTGGCATAAAATGGCTCGGGCACGATCAACTCATCGCCCGGGTCGAGGCAAGCCATAAAGAGCATGAGTAGCGCTTCGGAGCCACCGGTCGTAACGGCGATCTGGTCGGTGGTCAGCTCCACTTCATAGCGGGCATAGTAATCGACCAGGGCCTGGCGATAACTCAAAGTTCCATTCGAGGGGCTGTAAGACAGTATGTCCCAATCCAGATCACGGAATCGCTGTACGGCCTCGGGGGGCGTCAGTATATCCGGCTGCCCGATGTTGAGGTGGTGTACGTGTACATCTCTGGCCTTAGCGGCATTGGCTACGGGTATCAGTTTTCTGAAGGGGGATAGTGGAACCGTTTCGGCGCGTTGAGAAATGCGAGGCATAATGAGAGATTGTGTGCTGCTTCAAAAATTCTATGAATTTTTGAAGCAGCTTAAGTAAGACTAGATATAATCTTGCGGAGTGAAGTAAAGGGGCTTGTAGATAGGTTAACGTGAGGTTTTGGGGGGTAAACATCGGACGCTCGAAGGATTACAAGCTCTCCGCTTTAGCTTTGAGCTTGCAAACGCTTCGAGGTCCTAACCTTGCTCGGAAAAGAACCTCGTAGCGTGCTCAAAGCCGCAGCTCCGCGGAGGCTTTTAGCTCCTGCGAGCGTTCTACTGCCCCAACCTCTCGTTAGGTTAGGAAAACTCTTTCAAAAATGAAGGTGCAAAAGTAGTCTTTATCCTTCTTATCGTTTGGCAAAATGTGTTTAATCTTCTATCAAAGATCTGTGCATCTCGAAGTTATTCAGATCGATGGTCCAGAGATAATCATCATCCATATACACGGGCAGCGATTGCCTGAATGTAACTATGTCGCCATCAACTTCAACTTCGCTTATCGATTGCCATCTGAGCTTGCTCGGACTGCCTGTCAATCCTTCCTGGCTGATGAAGAGCCATTTATACCTGGTGTTTTCTAGATCGACCAAGACCAAGCCGTGCTTGCTATACCAGATTTCACGCTCACCGTCGGCTAGGACCGTTTTATTCCAGCCCTTATGATACCTATCGAAGTGATTGTGGCCGTAATAAATGAGCCAAAAGTGAGAAGACTCCTCTCCCGAATCGAGGCGCGATAACAACCAAGTGGGTAAGTCTTCTCGCTTAACTATGGCATAACCAATCAGTGATTTTGATGGGAATCCTTCTGACCAATCCGTATTAGAATTCCAATAGCCATCTGTTCTTTGGGCGGTACTCAATAGCCATCTCAGCGCATTATTTTCAGTCTCAATTCTTTCATCTTTACTAAGCACGCCCCCTATGGTTTGTCGCAGATCAGCATATCGATCTGTCGACCATTGGTTTGGAATAGGGACTAAGTCAAGAAAGCTACCGAAAGAGAAAAGGGCATCTACTTGTACTTCGTCGCCACTTGTTCCGTCTTTAAAATTAAGAAAAACACTACTAAAAGCACTTCCACTCTCGAACGACCAAGTGAGCGTATCGGTCACACCATCTTTATTGTAATCTGAGTACAAAGTGTCCTGCGAAAAGATTGATAGCGGAGCTAAGAGCCAGAAGATTTTCATGTAAATCTTGAGACGAAGCATCGATTCGACGAAAGTCATAAGCATACTTTTTAAATCACGGGCGAATCAATACGATTAGGCTGACGACTACCCTAGCCGTTTGCATACGACTACTTCGACTTCTTATTCATCGAGATATGTCGCTGCATATTGCTCTTGAAGCGCTCGGGTTGGCCGTTGCCTTTGCGGGCGTGTTTGGTCGAGCGGCCTTGTACGCGGGCCCGCCAGCGTCTAAAGCTTTTGGGCTTGAGTTCTCGGCGCATGAGCTTGATGACCTCTTTTTCGGGTAGGCCGAACTGGGCTTCGATGGCATCGAAGGGGGTGCGGTCTTCCCAGGCCATTTCTATAATGCGGTCGGTATCGCGGTCCATCATATAAACTGAAGCAATCGCCTGGGGCGATTGGTTCAGTTTAGCCTTTATTTTTATCTCTCGTGATCATCTCTTCCACCTGGCTGGCTTTCAGGTTTTTGCCGATGATCTTGCGCTCGGGGTTGAGGAGGTAGAGCTCTGGCGTAATGTCGACGTAGTACGTACCGTAGATGCTACGGTTGCTGGGATCGAACACATTCGTCCAGCTGCTCAGCCCGTAATCATTGACGAACTTCAACCAGGCTTCGCGCTCGGTATCGATGGCTACGGCATAGATTTTCAGATCGGGCCTACGCTGCGAGAGTGCTTTCACCTTTGGGGTTTCCTCTATGCAATGCTCGCAGGTCGGGTTGTACATGTAGACCGCGACATACGGAGCCGTCTCGTCATAGAGTTGCTTGGGGTTGCCGTTTCTATCTGGCACCGCGATGTCTGGAGCTTGTTGCTTGAGCAGGCTCCTCGACATTTGATCGGCCCGCTGTTGAAGACCCTGTATGTTGGTTTCGTCAGACCAGAAGGCCAACTCTGGCGTAAAGTAGTTCTGGATCATGTGTACGTGTACGGCCTCGCTGTCCATCAGGTCGGTTTCGCCGGGCTCGAATTGCAGGGTGATCCAGTTGGCGAAGTACTTGAAGTACTCGGGGTGGCCCATGGCTTTCTCCAGCAAGAAGTCGGCAGATGAGATGATGGAGTCGGGATTCTTAGGCGTGAGCTGGGTGATGTAGCGCTCCAGCTTATTGGCGATGACAGGCGTGCGAATGAGGACCGTATCGGCAAAGTTGACATCGTCCCAGAATGCGCGGCGGTAGTAGTACACTTGGAGTGCATTGTCGGGACTTCCGTCAGGTAGGGTCAATTCGGTACGCAGTTTGGGATTCTGTCCTGCTTTTTTGAAGCGCACGAAGAGGTTGTTGGGGTCGCGATCGAACATCTCTTGCAGGTAGTTGTCTCGCTCGGCGACCAGCGCATCCTGGCGGGCTTTGAGGGCCGCGTACTCAGGATCGTTGGGGAGTACACCGACTATAGCGGTGTTGACCTCGTTGAAGCGGGGGGTTAGACTCTCCTGGTATTTCAGGGATTCGTAGAGCCACTCGTTGGTGGTACTGCCATTGACTTGCATGGTATTGACCACACTGCCCTTTGTAGCGGTCATGCTGAATTCCTGATCGCCATCCATCAAGAACTGGAAGCTGCTGCCATCAGGGTAGTACGCAAAGAAAAACCCATGCGGATAGGGCGTGCTGCTGCTAAATGAAGCTTTGCCACCCTGCTGTACATCGGCACTGTCGAGTCTGAATCGCGTCTCTGCAAATACACCGATCAGATAAGCTTTTCCCCCAGCGGGCACCCCACTCAGGGTCAAATCTAAACGGGTAGTGGCGGAGGTCTCCTGATCGTCGAAGGTAGCCACGGGCTTATTGCCAACCGGTGCCGTTCGATTTACGGTGGGCGTAGCTTGTTCACCTGCGTTAGCAGCCTGGGCGTTGGCAGCACCGTCGCCACTCGCGCCACAAGCCATGAGACCGACCAGCGGAAGTACAAAAAACAAGAAGTATTTCACGAGTTCTGAATTTTGCGCAAAAATAAGAAAAGATGAGAGTAAAGATGAAAGAGAAAAGACAGTCTTATGCGTTGTCTTTTCTCTTTCATATTTACTCTTTTTCCCTATCGTTTTTAACAAAATCTTCCAACCCCTTAACCAATCCATCACTAAATGAGCTTAGCAAACCTCATATGTTTGCTTCAAGATGATTACAAACACATCTTCTCAGTTTTCCTTCCGGTTTGAGGCATAGCATGAAGCCCCTCTCCCCCGGAGAGGGGTTGGGGAGAGGTCAAACCTTCACACCATGAAAAGCATAGCCCATTTCCTCTTATTCTTTGCAGCCCTGATGCTACTACCTGCTTGCGGCAACATCGACAAGCTGGTGGAATCGGGCGATTATGAAGCGGCCATCGAGCGCGCCCAGCGTAACCTGACGGGGCGGCAGAAGAAGAACCCTCGCTACGTACTGGCCCTGGAAGAGGCCGTCAATCGCGCCAATGAGCAGGATGTGCAAAGGGCCGAAGACCTGAAGCGTCGTGGCCCCAGCACCGACTGGACGGCTGCTTTCCGCATCTACGACAACCTCAATCGCCGCCAGATTGCGCTAAGACCGCTGCTGCCACTAGTGGACAAGGACGGCCGCCAGGCGCAGTTTCGCTTTGTGCGCGTACAGCCGCTGCTGACGGAAGCGCGCGAGAAGGCCGCCGCTCAGACCTATGCAGAGGCTGAGGCATTGCTCGCTGAAGGCCGCCGTGGCAATAAGTCTGCGGCTCGCCAGGCTTACTCGGTTTTTCAGCAGGTCAACTACTATATGGCGGGGTACAGAGATACGCCACAACTGATTCGTGAAGCCGAAGACCTGGGCGTGGTGTTCGTCATACTGCAAGTCGAAAACAGAAGTCGTGCGTATTTGCCCGCCGGTTTCGAGCGCGAACTGCTCAACTTACGCCATGTGAATATGGACAGCCAGTGGCGTCGTTTTCACTTGCAGCCTGTGGCTGGGCAGGCTTACGACTACCGGGCACTGCTATCCATAAATGGTATAGACGTGACGCCCGAGCGCGTGAGCGAGCGCATCTACACCGATGAAAAGGAGATTACCGACGGCGAAGAGTACGTACTTGACGAAAATGGCAACGTAGCCAAAGACAGCCTGGGCAATGATATTACCCGTCCTCGCCAGATCATTATTGCTGCCGATGTGGTCGAAGTGCTACAGACCAAGAACTCGATCGTAAGCGGTAGTCTGGAAATTTCTAACCTATACACCGGTCAGGTCGTCGAGCGCAGGCAACTCAATGCCGAAGGGATATTCGAGAACTACGCCTCGACCTTCCAGGGCGACCGCCGCGCACTCAGCAATGCTACCCGTAGCAGGTTGGGGAACAGTCCCCTACCCTTCCCGACAGATGAAGAGATGATACTCATGGCTGCGGAGCAGCTCAAACCGATATTGCAAAATGAGCTGGCGGGTAGCTTGAGTTTATTATAATTGCAATCGGAGCCTGTCTCAAAACCCCTTCGGGCTTTTTCGACGGCCAACAATATTTGTTTTGCTGTTTTTATTTAGTTGAAAACTCCGTTTTCAACTAAATAAAAACAGCAAAACGTCATTTTTGGGGTTGCTCTTAAGGAGAAACGGCTTATGAGACAGCTCCCTGTTGCCATGTCAAATAACACCATTTCCAGGCGGGTCTACGATTTTCTGAAAGATATTCCTCCCTTCACCTTTGTCGACGAGGAGGCTTTGCTTCGTGTGGCCAGCCGAATAGAGGTCATGTACGCGCCCAAGGATCAGGTTGTGTTTAGACCTGGCCAATCGCCTAAGCACCGTTTTTTCGTAGTCAGGCAAGGTGCCGTCGAGTTGGTACTGCCAGATGATGAAGGGGAAGAGCAGCTGGTCGAGCAATGTGGTGAAGGGGAGATTTTCGGCATCAGGCCATTGTTGGCTGAAGACGATTATAGCCTATTGGCCCGGGCTGCCGAAGATAGCTTGCTATATGCTATCAATTCCGAGGGTTTTAGAGAGGTCTTGCAGCAATACCCCGATGTGCTCAACTATCTGGCCAATAGCATGGCGATGCTGGGGCGTCGGAATATGCAGTTCAGCCGCTACCCGAATACGGACGTGACGCCGCGGCCCAAGCGTTTTTTGTTCTCTTCCAAGGAATTCGGATCTACGGATCTGCTGGAGTTGCAGTCCATTCAGCGAGCGCGCGAGCCGGTTACTTGCAGCCCGGAAACCACCGTGCGCGAAGCGGCCGAGATCATGACCGATCAGGAAGTCAGCTCGATTATCATTGTCGATGAGCAGCAGTGGCCGCTGGGCATTTTTACCGATCGGGACATCAGGCGAAACATCGCTACCGGGCTGTACAGCCGGGCCTTGCCCATCAATGACGTGATGACCAAACCGGTCTTTTGCATCCGCCCGGAAGTGACGGTGGCCGATATACAGATCGCCATGCTGCGCTACGACATTCACCATGTCGTCGTAACGGAAAGCGGCAATGACCAGAGCCCCGTCATGGGCGTCATTACCGACCACGACTTGCTGGTGCGGCAGGGCAACAACCCGGCTGTGATCATACAGGAGATCAGACGGGCCAAAGAACCTACTTATCTGAGTGAGCTTCGCGAGCGGGCCGAATATCTCCTCGGGCAATACCTGGAGCAAGAGGTCAGCATCTCTTACATCTCGACCATCATGACCGAGATCAATGACGAGATCATCCGCCGTTGCATACACCTCAGTCTACGCGAAATGAAGCAGCTCGGCCAGGGCGAACCGCCTTGTACCTTCAGCTACATCAGCCTCGGCAGTCAGGGGCGGGGCGAGCAGCTGCTGCGCACCGATCAGGATAGTGGCCTCATCTTCGAGGACCATGAGGATGGAGACAAACTGGCTAACGCTCAGGCCTACTTTTCCCAATTGGCGGGTTTGGTTGTTTCCAGACTTGCGCAGGTCGGATTCGACTACTGCCCCGGAAACATGATGGCGTCCAACCCGAGGTGGTGTAAGCCCCTGTCGGGCTGGAAGGAAGAATTCGGCAATTGGATCAGCTCCCCCGATGGCGAAAGCCTGCTCAACACCAGTATCTTTTTCGACTACCGCAATGTGTACGGAGAAGATCGATTCACGAATGAGTTGAGCGACTTTCTTTTCGAGCAATTGCAGAAGTCGAGTTTGTTTCTCAATTTTTTGGCCCGGGCTGCTATGCAAAACCCGGCCCCACTCACCTTCTTCCGCAATTTCATGGTCGAGCGAAGCGGCGAGCACAAAAACCAATTCGACCTCAAGTCTCGGGCAATGATGCCCCTCACCGATGCCGCCCGGGTGCTCGTACTCAAAGCGCAGGTCAGCGGCGTCAATAATACCTTCCGCCGCTACGAATTGCTCGCCGAGCTAGAGCCCCAAAATGCCGAGCTATATCGCGACGCCGCCCAAGCCTATGAATACCTCATCAGGCTAAGAGCTGTATTTGGCTTGCAACGGTCAGATTCCGGTCGCTTTTTAGAGCCCAAAGAGCTGAGTCGCTTCCAACGCATCATGCTGCGCAACACCTTCACCCCCATCAAAGAAATTCAAAGCCTGCTGGAGATTCGCTTCCAACTCAAAATGCTGGGCCGATGAATGTCTCCTGGCCAAGCTGGTTGCAAAAGCTACTCAATAAGCCGACACCGGAACCACCTTCTTGGTATCAGTTTTATGGCGACCTCAACAGCACACCGCCCAGTGCCGGTACACCTATCGGGCAGCTGAAATTCATCGTGCTCGACGTGGAGACCACCGGCCTCAACACCCGCCAGGATCGACTGCTAAGTATCGGTGCCTTACGCATACAAGACCGAAAGCTGCTGCTCGAAAATGCGCTGGAGCTCTATCTAGACCCCCCAGAAGGCAAAAAGAAAACCCGAGCCATTAAGATTCACGGTCTGCTACCCGGTAGCAAAAACCGAGCCTATGTCGAGGAGGAAAACGCCGTCAAGCAGCTCCTGGAATTCATCGGCAACGATATACTGGTCGGCCATCATTTGGGCTTCGACATCGCGATCCTCAATGCCGCCCTCATCCGTCTATCGGCCCCCCGCCTGCGCAATAAGATCGTCGATACCGCCAAACTGGCCGAGCGATTATATCCCAGTAGCTATCCACCTAACCCCAGTCAGTATGATCTCGATCACCTCTGTAGGCGACTCAACATTCCGCTTAGTGACCGGCATACGGCATTGGGCGATTGCTACATCACCGGGGTGCTGCTGCTGAAGATGCTGCATGGGTTGGAGGTGAGGAAAAAAAGACAGCTCGTGCTGGGGGATATTTCTTGATTAATTTTAGGTTGATCACCGGACGCTCGAAGGATTACAAGCTCTCCGCTCGTCCCGATAGCTATCGGGACGAGCTTGCAAACGCTTCGAGGTCCTAACCTTGCTTAGAAAAGAACCTCGTAGCGTGCTCAAAGCTGTAGCTCTGCGAAGGATTTGAGCTCCTGCGAGCGTTCCACTGCCCCAACCTCACGTTAATTAAAATAGATCAACCCGAATGAGCCACAGAAAATTATTCTTGCTCGATTTTTCAGGTGCGCTCCTCTCAGCAACATTGCACTTTTTGGTACTTGCGCCTATGGAGTATATTTTCGGTATGCCTGCCATAGCCGTATATACACTTGGAGGGCTGGCCTATTATGAGTATAAAAAATCAATTCAGATAGAACCAACCACATAGCTAAGTCTCATACTCTATTCTTATATAGCAGAAACACACGAACATGAAATTAAAACTATTACTCTCTTTATTATCCGTTTTTTCCCTCTCCAATTTAGCTTTTGCATAAGATGAAACCCAAAAACCAGGGCAACCCCTATTCATCGATGGGGCAGAATGGCGAGTGGGTTTGCAACTCGGCGACCGTTTTATAATAGGCGGCCAAATTGCCGATGATTATTTCTCAGATGAAGAAGCCAGAAGTGGATTGGGGCTTTTCTCTCGCTATTATTTCAATAGTAGTGAAAATAAATTCAGACCATATGCCCAGGTGGATTTCAGTACGCAGCTTACGCTCGATTTTGTTGACGAGCTAGGGCTGACAGCTGGTCTCGAAGTACAACTTAAACCCGGAATTATTTTCAATAATGAATTTTCTCGCCGATTATTCTATGGATATAGATCAGCAGATAATGGAAGCGGAGTGTGGCGATTGCGCGGATATATCGGTAATATTGCCAGCGGTAAAAACAACAAGTCACCATTCAAAAAGGGAGACTTCCTGATCAGCAGTGAGCTGTATGAAATAGATTTCTCTAGCCCTTCTGATCGAGTAAATGACTTCAACAGGTTTAGAGTATCGCCAACTTTCATTTATGCACTGAGCTCGAGATGGCTACTCGAATTTGACCTCAACATAGAAGATAATACTTCAAATTTTGACAACTTTGTTTTTGGCGCTGAGCAAAGGGTCAAATCAACCATCATTACGGCCGAGGCTGGCTTAAGGTATATTATTCTACCAAATAGTGCCATTAAACCGTACGGTCGTGTCGGTGTATTTTACCAATCTGATTTTCTTGATGGACCTGATGAAGTACTTATAGGCCGAAATTCGACGGAATCCTTAACCAGTCCATTTGCAGGCGCAGGCTTATTAATTCCGGTAAAAGGAAACGCCTTCATCGATGCCAATCTGAACGTGCAAAGAGAGACCAATTTCAGACTAGATAGCTGGGAGGTAAGTGGCGAAATAAAATGGCTTATCAAATTCTGATCTTTCGCATAAGTCGTGTATTAGCTCTAAAATATCAGAGGGCAAATCAGTTCTCTACCCTTTTAAGCGTATTTCTAAACAGGCTAAGTCGTTTACACCTTGAATTATTGGAAACTACTCTATATTAGCTTTTGAAGCTATAGACAAGCCTGTATGCCAAATGCCATCCACTCAGTAATTATTGACGACGAGCCCCAATGCAGGGCCGATCTTCAGGCCTTACTGGTGCGGTACCACCCTGAAATAGAAATAGTCGGCACAGCAGATTCTGTGGAATCAGGCATCAAATTGATCGTAGATAAAGAACCCGAATTACTTTTTCTGGATATCGAGCTCTACGAGCGTACGAGCTTTGAACTCCTCGAGCAAATTGACTTCGGCCGCTATGCCATCGTATTTGCAACCGCGCACAATCAATATGCTGTGCGGGCCTTCGACTTCGAAGCTATGGCATATATCCTCAAGCCCGTAGAACAACAGGCTCTGGCAGATGCTATAAAGCGCGCTAATCGACGTTTACAAGAACGATCTTACAGAGATAGCACCGAAGACCTGATGCGCCTCATGCGACAGGTCAACGATCATCGCCCCCCTGATCGGATCACCATATCCAACTCGGAGGGCTATCACCCTATTTTACTCGACGATATTACCCACTTCGCCTCCCACGATGGGGTCGTGTTGGTCCATACCAATACCAAGCGAACAGTGGCGTCGTCGAAAAACATCATCGAATTCGAGCGGCAACTGCGCGACTACGGTAATTTTTACCGTTGCCACAGGAGCTACCTCATCAATACTAACCAGATCGTCCACGCTAAACCTTTCGACTGCGAGCTGCGCTGCGGTACTATCGTGCCTGTGGCCCAGGTGAAGTGGGAAGGGGTTAGGGGGCGGTTGTAAAATACTATTCAAATTATGCCAGTAATCAAATATATCGCCGGAGAAACCACTATTCAGCGTTTGCACGAATGGATCAGTCAAAACTGCAGCAATACAAACTTGATAAAAGACCAATTCGAGCACACTAAAAGCTATCGACTAGAAATAAGACTCTTAGATGAAATTCTTGAAAATTTGTATAAAGATGAAAATAACGGATTCGCCCTTGCTCATGCAGAGATGCAATGCACTGTAGAAGTGGAAGATGAAGATGGTGAAACTAAACTCGAGCTTGTAAGAGATTCTTCCGTAATTAGTCTGGGAAACCAACCTGACGACGGAAGCTTTTATCAGACTTCAAACATAGATTACTTTTTACTTCAATGTCCAGCGGGGGATGGTGAAAAAAGTAATCCGTACGAAAGTTATTGTAAATATGTAGAGGAAACAAAAAATCTGCCTGTAAACATTAGCGAACAGGCACTAATCATGGCAATTGAAAGCAGATTGACTCAAGAATCTACGGCAAGTATCCGTTTGGAAAAATTGCCAAAAAACAAACTAGAACTTTATATTTTACTTAAACAATTTGATGAAAATATAAGTTGGAAAGACACACAACTCATTATATCGAGCAATGATTGATTATAACACAAAAACTCTACAGGCAAATATATTAAGAGGGACTGGCAAGAAATTTGCTAGTTCCCTTTTCTTCAGATTCAATCCATTTATACATAAATCTAAAATTCTCAATATTCTTAAAAACATAAAATTAACAAATCATGAATATCAGAGATCTGAATCTGATCGCCATAAGAATGATAAAAAACTAAAAAAGCATGAACGTACAGTATCACAAAATATACTAACCACTCTCTCATTAACTAAAAAGGGATATGATTTTCTAAAAATAAAGTCATTTCATAAAACCGATCAGTACTTTATTGATGGAATGAACCACAGAAATGTTAGAGGAAGCGTAGGGCAATATTTAGTCAATAGAAAAAATGATAAAATCAATATTGACCACCATGGAGTCTTCATTTTTTATGCGGACTGCCCAGTTTTAATTTCCAACTACCTAAATAATTCATTACTTCCCAATATATTTCATATTTTCAACCCTCTATCAAACAATATTTTATTAAAAAATGAAAAACCAGACAATAATATATCTCCGATCGGATTTAAAGATGGACTATCAACGATAAAAGATCCTACTGTAAACGCAGATATCTCATTAGTAGAGGAGCACATAAATGGAGAAATACACCACGGCTCTTTTCTTGCAATTCGCTTTTATTGGTGCAATCCAACATACATAGCTAAATTAGGTGATACGATTAGCAATACCCATAATATAAGTGAAGACTTTGCAAAAGGCATGCTTATTGGCAGAACACCAAATGGAGTACCCTTAGATAAAGTAAACCCAGAGAGAAACGCACTTTCCATGCCATATAACACAAACTTTGAGGACTTTGATTACAATTCACCCTCCCCTTCAAAATGCCCTCATTTTGCACACGCTAGAGTTATGAATCCAAGGAATGAAAGGGGGATTACCAAAAACAAGTTCAATATCGTAAGAAGAAGCCTTATCGTCTCAGACGATGCAAATATCGTCATGTTCATGAGCTATCAAAATAGCATCAAGGATCAACTGATTCCATTATTTAGGAGAATGGGCTACCAGAGTCTCCGAAACCAAAAAGACATATTGCTATATAACACAAGAGAAGCTGAAACTCGTGGAGTCAGCCAATTTTTTGAAGCTCAGCATCCGTTAACAAACGAGTCAATATCAATTGAGCGCGAAAAAATACTGACTCAGGCAAGGGGAGGAGACTTTTTTTATACTCCATCCCTTTCCTTTTTCAGAAATATGCATTTACTTGTTGAATCTTGAATCTATTTCTAAAAAGCACTCATATCACTATATATGCGACTGCCTTCATTCTCTGGATGTTTGTAGGTGAAAAAGCAATATATTGTCAAAAATCTTTCCTAAATACGCATTCTAACTATCTTTCTACAAACACTGGTCTCTCCGAAGGCCGCTACAATTACTATATCTTTCAAGACAGCTATGGTCTTATGTGGATCAGCTCTACCAAGGGGCTTAATCGGTTTGATGGGTACCGTGTAAAAGTTTATAAGGAGGATGCAAACACAGCCGTTGGCCTGATGTCTAATGCAGCCTCCCAAGGTGAATTTCAAGAAGACAGATGGGGCAACCTGTGGATCAGCAATTCAGATTGCCTACTCAGATACAACCCAAGAGAAGACAACTTCAAGCGATTTTTTTTCAATTTACCCAATGCAGATACAATAAGGTCAAAATATTACTTCACATATCTAGATGGTCAAAACGATCTTCTGTATGCTACGGCCAACGACCACCTTTTTTGTTCAGAACTCGACAAATACGGGATTTCGGCTTCTTCCTACCTAGGGTGGTTCGATAGAAGCATCAATGACAAAATTCATATTGATGAAAATGGAGATGTCAACTATCTATCGATTAAAGGACGCAGCGATACGCTACATTGGATGATACACGACAAATGCGGCCAAGTTAAAAGCTATAAAAACTACCCTACTCTAAACCGAGACACCATTAATACTTTCGCAGTAGATAAGCATGAAAAGTGCTGGATAGGTACACGCAATGGAATATTTATGTTAGATACTGAAACAGGTAGTTTTATAAATCCCTTTGATAATACTACACAGACTGTAAAGGAGGTCAGTCTTTTGAAAAATATAGGGCAAGACACCTTGCTTGTCTACTCTGAATTTGGAAATATTTATTTTTTTCATACAATGCAATATGAATATGTATTGAATTTATCTAAAAAGAATGATAGGATATTCGAACACGTTCATTTAGAACTTGACAGAATGAACATAGATCAACAGGGAAATTACTGGCTAAGTACCACTAGTGATGGCCTTTCATATGGAAATTTTCTTAAGACCAAGTTTCAAGAATTAGCAACATCAAAAGACAGCACCCTCGAATTAGTAAACGATATACACGAAAGTGAAGTAGGCAAGCTATGGCTACTACTCAGGAATTCTGTGCAAGTAAGCAATGGAGAAAATATCAAAACAATAGAGCTGCCCACTAATGGACGTGGCCCAGAACAGACTGTATTCATTTATACAACTACCAATGAAGACTGCTTTGTTGGTACTTTAAACAAGCTATTCTATAAATCTTCTAAGGAAAATGTGTTTCGTAAAGTAATAGTTACAGATGAATCAAATCGAAGTATCTCGAATCAGGGCTTTCAGGCTATACTAAAAATTCCCTCCGGCGGATATCTTTTATCAGCTAATCAGGGACCCATTTACTGGGCAAAAGATTTGGACATAAGTTCTGACACCTTTAGTGTTCAAAAAGTAGAGAATAGCAATCAAGTCTGTAGGACTGTAGAAATTAATCCTGAATCAATATTGGCATCATACTCGACCAACGATACGTTATCTGTATCCTTTTACAAAAAGGGGAAAATATTTATCGATACTTTTTTTATTAACATGCCTTATATCAGTACTATAAAGTGGGACGAGAGCAGAAACCAATTTTGGTTGAGCACACACGATGGTTTATTTCATCTTAAAGAGAATACTGAGCAAAAATGGTCATTAAGTAAAATCAAATTAATCGATCAAAGTCCTTTGTTGCAATCTCTCGTTCTGGACCCAACCGGCGATCTATGGATGACGGCCAGTGGAAAGATCATACACTACAAGCCCGACGAAAACGAGACTTATACCTACACCCTGGCAGACGGATTGCAGGGAACCGACTTTGTGCTCAATTCTTCGCTACTTGCCAGCGATGGGCAGATTTACTTCGGGGGCACCCGGGGCGTTAATGTGTTCCGACCTGCGGAAGTCTATCCTAAAATGCCCCCTGCACGGCCGGGTATAACGGGCATTATAATAGACGGTGATCCCAAGCTTTTTTGGCAATATAATAGTGGCGGCTCGCGAAATACACTAGACAGTCAGCGGCTGGTCTTGCCACCATCGGTAGGGCCCATCGAGCTCCATCTGAGCGCGCGCGAATACAGTGCCCCGAAAGATTGCCGATTTCGATATCTTTTGGAGGGCAGCAGAAATGCGGAGTGGGTCGAGCTGGGTAACGAGCCTACGATCAGCTTGCCCAACTTGGCCTTTGGACACTACAAGCTACTCGTAATGGCCAGCAATAGCGAGGGCATTTGGTCGGATCGCGTGCACACCCTCTATCTGCGCATTCGGCCGCCGGTATATGCGAGATGGTGGTTCGTAGGGCTGATATTTTTATTTGGACTTACGCAGGTCGTTTTATTTTTTCGTCGCCGAGAGAAACGCCGTGCTGAAGCCAGCGATATTCAACTAGCCATGGAAAGACTCACGCTAAGTCCGCACGTTTTATTCAATGGTTTGACCAACACCAGCAGTCTGATCAAACAGCGCAAAAACCAGGAAGCGGTGGCTTACCTATCTCGCTTCTCTGGTTTAATGCGCAATATTATGAATAATAGCAAGCTCAAAACTGTTGGCCTCGACGATGAAATTGCCTTGCTTGAAACCTACCTTGAAATCGAGCAACAACGCCTTGGATCGGATCATGCCTTTCAATACCAAATTATATACGAGGGAGAATTTGATCCCTTCGAGTTTCAGGTGCCGGTATTGTTATTCCAGCCGTTTGTTGAAAATGCGGTTTTACACGGGGTCAAACCCATCAAAAGCGATGGTCGGATAGCGTTAAGATTTCGCGAGGACAAGGGTTTTTTGTTGGTCGACATCCAAGATAATGGACAGGGCCGCCAAGCCAGTGGCCAAAAATCAGCGGACGAGCAGAAAAACCACAATGGCATTGCGACACCGACTATCGAGAGGCGTTTTCGACGTATGAATCGCATGGCCGGTCGAAAAGTCGCCCAGTTCACCATCGTCGATCTCGGGCAAAAAGACGGATCTTCTACAGGTACACTTGTCCATTTTAGGCTCGATGGCGACTACTTTAATCAACTGGCCAACCGGGAAGCAGCTCGACGGGCCAGGCAAGCGGCAAATCAAAAGCCTGGGCGTACCACATAGCTTCTACGGTTTTGCCGATGCGTAATTTGTTGTACAGGTTAGAGCGATGCTTGCAAACAGTCCCTTCCGCGATATAACGGTGATAGCCGATCTGCTTAGCACTCATACCACGACTGATCAAGCCAAGTATTTCCTTCTCGGATCGGGTGAGTTTACTAAAAGTAGCTCTCATTTGATCGGCAAATTCAGCTTCCGCTACGAGCCTTTGGTATTTGGCTTCCGAAATGTAGACCAATCGATCGGGCTTGGGTCCGATCTGTTCAGGCAGCATTTCCTCATTGGGGCCTGCGCTTTCTATCTCTTTACTAGGTAGCTCACCAGGAGAAGTACTGGATCGCAGTGGATGCAGAGGCACGAGCACTGCTTCCTTGTGGGTACATGATGGTTGTCTCATACCGCTAAGCTGAGGCAGAATGGTGCCGAATTCAAGCTTATTCCGGGAAGCTGGGGTTTGAGAGCGGGGAGGTATGGGACGAGGGCGGGAAGTAGCTAATTTAACGTGAGGTTGGGGGGGGGGTAAACAACGGACGCTCAAAGGATTACAAGCTCTCCGCTACAGCTTCGAGCTTGCAAACGCTTCGAGGTCCTAACCTTGCTCTGAAAAGAACCTCGTAGCGTGCTCAAAGCCGTAGCTCTGCGAAGGCTTTTAGCTCCTGCGAGCGTTCAACTGCCCTCAACCTCACGTTAATTTAGTTTTTTCAAAGCTTGAGCAAATACCTTATTTATCACATTTGCTTGGTTGCTCTTGAATAATAACTTGTATTCCTCTTTCTCTTCCGGAGAAGAGGCATTTTGCATATCCTCGTAGTTTTCCATAGCGTCATTATAGTATTTTAAATCACTGTAAATTTTCATAGCATCAATCATATCATCCAATATATTGGATAATCGGCCTTTGCCATCATCGCCATAAAACATCTCTAATTGAGCCGCTGTAGCCGCTCGGGGTTCAAAATCTTTAAGCCTCGACCTTTTCCGGCCATCGACTTCTATCAGCAAGTATGGAATAGGGCCGGTATATTTTTTACCGGATTGCCTATCAATTAAGCAAGGATTAAGCTGTTCAGAATCTCCCGCTTCATAGCCAGGACTATATCCAGTAAGTGCTTTTGCGTGTCTAGCATTATCAAAAATAGCCTTAATCCCTGGGTAATTAAATGTTTTGTCACCTCTGGGTCTATCAAAATCAAATTTATAATCACCACTTAAAAATGCACCTTTCTCAAAAAGACTATTGGCCATTTTACCTGCGAGCTTCAGTATACCTCCCATTCCAAAAAGGAAGGGAGCTGCCGGTGCAAAAATAGGAATCTGTGAAGCCGAATTGAACAAGTTACTGACATCATTGATAAATCCTTGCTCAAATTGATTAATGGCTAGTTCAAAATTTAGATCAATAGTGCCTAGAGTGACAGATGGGGAATAATATATAATAGAACCACCAACATCATTTGCAGACGTGGATAAAGTTTCGTTTTGCTTAACGTCATACTTTAATAAATTCAGCATGCGTTGCGCACTTCCATAGGTAGTGGTAGATTTCACTTTAGAGGATATCAATAGCGTTTTCTTTCTCTTTGGTCTCCAGCCTTGAACTTCTCCAGAATATCCACCAATGTATTCTACGCTTAATGGTTTTCCTATTCCGATTGGAGTAAATTGACCTCTATGAGAGAGACTTACTGCTCTTTCTGGTCGCCCTAGGTTTGCATTACCATTTCTAAAAGAAATTCTTTCAGAATTAGTCAACAGGTCTACACTGCTAGCAAACACCTTTTTCTTTAATTCATCTTGCGAGACAGGAACCCCATCTAAGTAATTAATTAAAGCCATTTTATTTTTGTTTTTTTATGAGTTTGAGATTTTCTCTCTCATTCAATTCAAATTTGAAATCAGAAGAATCTGTATTACTGAGATTGAAAACATCATCCTCAGTTATATTTTGATCAAGCGAATCATTTAGTACACTTGTAAAATCTTTAATTGTAATAGTTCCATCTGCCAATGTAACAGCCACCTGATTTACTTTTCGGACAATACTATCATCAATTTTCACTTTATTATTTATAAGCGAAGTATCTCGTAAAAAGATGACTCTCTTGTTGTCTTTATATTTATAATATTCCAACTTGTTTTGATTTTCATGACATACTGTTGCTAAGAGTTTATAATCTATTTCTTCATCGTCTAGTAAAGATATGATAGAATTGACTCTAACTGATGTATAGCCATGCCTAGCCATGTAGTTGCAAATCCTATCGCACACTCTGCTTCTATAGTCTATTTGACCTGCTTCATATTTATACCAGCCAAGCGAGAGAAAATACACCACTGAAAATACAGCTGCGATTTTTACCATTAGCTTATTGTCTACGTTATACAACTTCAATATAGCTGATAGCGCAAGCAATACTAATAGAAACGACAAAACACCTATGAAAGCAGCCTCTCCTGGACTACCACCTTGGAATATATCTATTAACCACTGAATAGTTTCTTTGTCCATTTTATCTAAATCAAAACATACAATTTAAAACTACTATTATCACTAATAGCATTTACTGTACAAATTTCAGGCTAATGCATAAAAACAAAAATACCTTAAAGGGTATATTTTCATGAAAGCTTCAATAAATAGATACCCTTTTCAGTATATATTTCAACTTTTAACATTCGCAATTTCTCTATTGCTATACTTTTGTCTCATATTTTCATAAATCGTCTTATTGACATTCAATTGAAAAATATGAAAAAAGGTAAAATATTCAGAGGAACCATAAGCGACAATCGAAATTTCTTAGCTCAGATTTTGGTCGGTGCTTCTTTGGTAGGCATAGCTTTCGTGGCCTTCTTATTATATTCCTCATCTAGCGTTAGGAGTGAAAAGGTAGCCAATACAGTAAAAATTTTTGATACTATCATTCCACTTTTAGCAACTTGGATCGGAACCATACTGGCTTTCTATTTCGGCAGCAAAAATTTTGAGGCAGCTGCAAATAAATATGCACAGATCATAAACAATATCAGTCCGGATGTACTCGATGATGTTCAAGTCGGTCAGATCATGATCAATCGAAAAACTATGGTATCCAAATCATATGAAGAGATAAAGAATTCTCTATTAAGTGAAATAAAAAAATTCTTGGAAAGCGTCAATAAAAGTAGGCTTCCTATATTCGATGGTGATAAGATAAAATACATTCTTCACGCTAGCACTATTGATCAGATGCTCAACGAAGCGGTTGCAGAGAGTGAGACGCCAAAATCCGATAAAATCAAGACCCGGTCGCTATCGATCACCGATCGTCAGTTCGTATCTTTTGAAGAAAAATACAAGAATAAGCTCACTAGCTTCCTAATGGTAAAGGAATCGGATATATTAGAAAAAGTGATTCTAAAAATTAAAACTCAACCTTCTGTGAATGATGTATTCGTCCAAGGCGAGGATGACAAAACTGTTGGCTGGCTTACCGACTCGCTCATCATCAGATATATTAAAAGTACCCTTTAAAGATCCGCCCCGATATCCCTCCTATAATTCACCCCTTCAAACTTAACCTTACCTGCATTTTCCATGCTCTTTTTCACAGCCTCCCCTATCGTATCACCGTAGCTGGTGATGGCGAGCACCCGACCGCCGTTGGTCAGTAGCTGATCGCCTTGGGATTTGACACCGGCGTGAAAGACGATACTATCTTCGACCTGATCGAGGCCAGAAATTACTTTTCCTTTTTCGTATTGACCTGGGTAGCCACCACTGACTAAAACGACACTAGCTGCTTGTCGACTATCGAATTCGAGTTGGTAATCGGGTGTGAAACCGCCGGTGGCCATGCGATGGCAAAGCTCGACCAGATCGCTTTTGAGGCGCGGGAAAACGGATTGGGTCTCGGGGTCGCCCATACGCACATTGTATTCTATGACGTAGACAGAACCGGAGACATTGATTAGGCCAAAGAACACGAACCCGCGGAAGCCTGCCTGCCGACGGCCGTCAGGCAGGTGCAAATCTCTAGCCAGCAAACCCTCAATAGTAGGCCTGACGATTTCATCTTCCACTTGTTGCATCAGCGTTGCCGTGACGAAAGGTGGGTGAGACACGCTGCCCATGCCACCTGTATTCGGACCGGTATCGCCTTCGCCTACACGCTTATAATCTTTGGCGACTGGCAGGAGACGATAGTCTTGCCCGTCTACAGCAGCGAATACCGAAAACTCGATCCCAGAAAGAAACTGCTCGATAACCACCTGCTCGCTAGCTGCCCCGAATTTCCCCCCCAGCATGGCCTTCAGCTCAGCCTTTGCCTCTTCCGGATCTTCGAGAATAACGACACCCTTACCTGCGGCCAGGCCATCCGCCTTGAGTACATACGGACCGGGGTTTTCGTCTATGTGTTGAATTCCATTAGCTAGCTCATGCTGGCCAAATGATCGATATCCTGCTGTGGGAATGCTGAACTCTGCCATGAATTCTTTGGCGAATGCCTTACTGCCTTCCAGCTGAGCAGCGGCACGACTTGGCCCTACAAATGCGACTTGACTCAACTCGGCATCAGCTGCAAAATAGTCTTGAATACCTCTGACCAATGGCTCCTCGGGGCCACAAATAAGCATATCGATCTGCTGCGCTTTGACCAGTTGACCTACGGCTTCAAAATCGTTGGGCGATAGATCGACGTTTGTCCCGTGTAGGGCGGTACCGGCATTGCCGGGCGCGATAAAAAGTCGGCCGCACTTCGGGCTTTTCGTCAATGACCAGGCAAAAGCGTGCTCGCGGCCACCCGAGCCTAATAGAAGGATATTCATGGCGGCAAATATAAGCAAGGCGGCCACGATCCGAAGACCGTGGCCGCCCACTTAAAATTACGGTTTTTCAGCTAGGCATTAACGCACAACAGTAAAGACTTTAGTCTTCAATTCAGCTGAAGTGCGAAGCTGTAAATAGTACTGCCCGGCTGGCAGATTCCTGACATCGAGGTCGAGCTGATTGTGTCCCTCGAACAACTCGACTTTTTCGATGCGGAGGCTTCGACCAGTCGCATCAATAATAGCGTAGTCGACTGACTGTGACTCGGTAAGATTCACCACTACATTCAATCGATCCGAGGCAGGAACGGGGAATAGCGTCAAGTCATCGAAGGCTTGATTCTGTACTTCCGCAGGTAGGTTCCTTTCTATACCCATGTCTGCGCCCAATTGCTGATCATCATTGTAGAGATCATCGCCAGTTGAGTCAGTAAACTCGAGGTCATCACCAGCGTCTCTCAGGAAGCTCTCCTGGAAGTATCCAGCGTCGATTTGGGTAAACACCTGAGAGCCTCTACTCGCTTGGTAAGGAGGTGTTTTACCTAGATTATCTACATTGCCGGCCTCATCTCGAGCGTCACTGTCGTTGCTGTCATTGGTACCGTTAGTCGTCACATTATCGAGCGTATAGTCGAAACCGTTGACTGCGCCAAAACGGAGTATAAATGGACGGTCAGCAGGTACATAAAGCTCTACTTCACCATTGATACCCGTGAGACCGTTTACATCTTCACTATTTATCGCATCGATAAGGATACTACCATCGGCTTCCAATACCTCTACGAAAACACCTGCGAGATTGTCTCCACTTTCGCTTCCATCTTGTTTGCCGTCTTGATCGCGATCATTCCAGACCCTGGCTATCACTGTACCAGGCACCCAGTATCCTGCATCGATTTGGGTAAATGATTGTGAACCTCGGTCTGCCTGATAAGAATCAGTGCGACCGATGTTCGCCTGATTACCAGCAGATTTGCGGGCATCACTATCATTACTGTCATTTGTGCCATTGGTCGTTACATCTTCAGGCGTAAATGCGTGATCAGGTGGCAAATCAAACTTTAACTGGAAGGGCCTGTCTGCCGGTACATACAAGGTAACTTCTCCGTTTGGACCCGTCGTACCGTCAGATACGCTATTCGTATTTGGATCAATCAAATCGGTGCCGTCAGCTTCCGTTACTCGCACAGAGATACCTTCGAGATCATCTCCGTTCTCACTGCCATCTTGCTTGCCATCGCCATCTCGGTCATTCCAGGCTCGGGCAGTAACTGATCCCGGTACCCAGAGACCAGCATCGATTTGAGTGAAAGTCTGAGACCCCCGATCGGCCCGATAAGTATCTGTGCGACCGATATTAGCTATGTTGCCAGCATTCTGACGAGCATCGCTATCGTTACCGTCATTCGTACCATTAGTCATTACGTTCTGCCCGGTAAAGGCATGGTCGACGGGTAAATCGAATTTCAACTGGAAGGGACGATCAGCAGGTACGTACAAGCTTACTTCACCATTGCCATCTGTCATGTCAGATACCACTTCATTATTTGGCGGTACTAGCGGTGTGCCATCATCTTCAGTGACAGTGACCTGTACACCGGCTACATCGTCTCCATTTTCATCTCCATCTTGTTTGCCATCGCCATCTCGGTCATTCCATACCCTGGCTACCACTGTTCCTGGTATCCAGTAACCGGCATCGATCTGGGTAAAGGATTGAGACCCGCGGTCAGCACGGTAAGAATCTGTCCGGCCGATGTTGGCTACGTTTCCAGCGGTTTGACGCGCATCGCTATCGTTGCTGTCATTCGTGCCGTTGGCCGTTTCATTTTCTGGTGTGAATGCGTAATCCGCTTCCAGTCCAAACTTGAGTTGGAAGGCTCTATCAGCAGGCACGTAAAGGGTAACTTCACCATTTGTACCGGTAGTTCCGCTTACGACCTGGTTATTATTGGGATTGACGAGTGGGGTTCCATCTGTTTCGGTGACGGTCACTTCGATGCCCTCCAAATCGTCATCGTTTTCACTTCCATCTTGCTTGCCGTCTCCATCGCGGTCGTTCCAAGCACGAGCAGTAACTGTACCCGGGACCCATAATCCAGCATCGATATTCGTAATCGTCTGCCCTGGAGCCAATGAGAAGGTAGACGTCTTGCCGATATTTTCCGAATTACCTGCCGTTTGACGGGCATCGCTATCATTGCTCTCATTCGTACCGTTACTCGTTTGATCCTGCAAGGTGAAATAGTGGTCGTCGGGTAGTTCGAACTTCAACTGATAGTTTTCACCGCTGAATCCTGGTAGATTAGCCAAACCATCGGCGTCGGTTTCTACGCAAATACAAGAGTTTCCATCTGTATCGGTCAAGTTGACTTTGACACCCTCTATATCGTCGTTGTTTTCACTACCATCTTGCTTGCCATCGCCGTCTCGGTCATTCCAGACACGAGCTATGACATTAGCGTCACTGAAGTTTCCACGGTCTGTAAAGCCAGCATCGACGAAAGTGTAAGTACGATTGCCTCTGTCGGCACTGAATGCACCCGTACGCCCATTATTGGGGCTGGCATCACTATTGTTGCCTTGAGTGATAGACCCTGACTTAGTTGTAAAGACACCTCCATCGAATGGAACGAATTCAACGCGTACAGGTCTACTAGCTGGTACATAATCCAGGGTAGCTTCAAAGCTTCCACATTCCGTTACTGCTGTAACAGGTGAGCCGTTTGGTCTCAGAACTGGCGAACCATTGTTTTCAAGGAGATTGACCCTCAAGCCAAAGATTCCGGTTTCACTACCATTCTGAATACCGTTGCCGTTGGCATCTTCCCATACATAAGCGACGACCTGGCCAGGAGACCACATACCGGCATCGACAAATTCCGTCAGGTCACTTCCTCGGTCAGAATTGAAGGTTCCGGTGCGGCCGTCGTTGCCCACGTCACTATTGTTGCCTTGGGAGATTCCACCTTGCTTGGTCGTGAACTTCCAGTCGGCATTCGGCAAGGTATACTGCAATCGGACGGAACGGCTAGCTGGCACATAATCAATGTGGGCGATACCGTTCTCATCAGTCAGGGCTGTAACCGGCATATTATTATTGGTTGGATCAGTCACTGCTGTTCCGTTGCTTTCCAACAATTCGACGAGGATGCCTTCGACACCTTCATTGTCACGCTCGGAGCCGGACTGGGTTCCAATATTTTCGATATCATCCCAAACAAATGTCTTGATGGTACCTGGAGCCCACATACCGGCATCTACAAACTCGGTCAAGTCACTTCCCCGATCGGCATTGAAGGTTCCGGTGCGGCCGTCGTTACCCACATCGCTATTATTACCCTGGCTGATTCCACCTTGCTTGGTCGTGAACTTCCAGTCGGCATTCGGTAGGCTGTAGCGTAAACGTACTGAGCGGCTAGCCGGTACATAATCAATGTGAGCAATACCGTCTTCATCGGTCAGAGCTGTGACTGGCATATTATTATTGGTCGGATCAGTCACTGCTGTCCCGTTGCTTTCCAATAGTTCTACCAGTACACCTTCCACACCTTCGTTATCACGCTCAAAGCCAGACTGGGTACCGATATTTTCGACATCATTCCATACCAGCGTCTTAACTGTTCCAGGTGCCCACATACCCGCATCGACAAATTCCGTCAGGTCACTTCCACGATCGGCATTGAAGGTTCCGGTGCGGCCGTCGTTACCAACATCGCTGTTATTACCCTGGCTGATTCCACCTTGTTTGGTGGTGAACTTCCAGTCGGCATTCGGTAGAGAATAACGAAGACGCAGATTACGGCTGGCCGGCACGTAGTCAAGATGCGCTATGCCATTCTCATCTGTCATAGCCGTTACTGGCATATTGTTGTTCTCTGGATTCGTAACTGGATCACCATTGCTTTCCAATAGTTCTACCAGTATGTCCTCGACACCTTCGTTATCGCGCTCGAAGCCAGACTGGGTACCGATGTTTTCGACATCATTCCATACAAGCGTCTTAACTGTTCCAGGTGCCCACATACCCGCATCGACAAATTCTATCAGGTCGCTACCACTCGATACAGAAAAAGTACCGGTACGGCCGTCGTTGCCTGTATCGCTATTGTTGCCTTGGGTGATTCCACCTTGCTTAGTGGTGAATTTCCAATCGCCATTGGGCAAAGTATAGCGCAGGCGAAGTGTACGATTGGCTGGAACGTAATCCAATTCGGCAATGCCGTCCATACCCGTCATAGCGGTTACGGCCTGATTGCCATTTGGATTGATGACCGGATCGCCGTTGCTTTCTAGTAATTCTACCAGAATATCCTCGACACCTTCGTTATCGCGCTCGAAGCCAGACTGCGTACCGATATTTTCGATATCATTCCATACGAGCGTCCGGACTACACCTGGAGCCCACATACCGGCATCGACATAAGTTACCGTTTCGCCTGGGTCTACATCAAATTTACCCGTACGGCCGTCGTTTCCGGGATCACTATTATTGCCTTGCGTAATGGATCCCTGCTTGTTGGTGAACTTATAGTCCTGCGGAAGTCCAAAACTTAAACGATACTGGCGACCACCTATAGCTGGCAGCTTAGCCGTGCCACTCGCATCCGTACGCGCGCACAAGCACTCTCTGCCACTTCCATCTAATAGACTGACCTTGATGTTTTCGATGCCTTCATTATCGCGCTCAAATCCAGATTGGGTGCCGAGATTCTCAACATCATTCCAAACAAATGCTTCGACATTGGCATCGGCGAAATCTCCACGAGTAGTGAATCCTGCATCCCATTTTTCAAATGTCTGATTGCCTTTAGAAGCTTGGAAAGTACCTGTACGGCCACTGCTTTCGCTGGCATCGCTATCGCGATCATCTGGTACGCCATTGGCATCTTTATCCGTGAAAACACCATTGGTGAATGGAATGAACTCGAGCTTGACCGGTCTGTCGGCAGGCACATAATCCAGTACGGCCTCGAATGAGCCGCACTCTGTCAAAGCGAATACTTCGCTACCGTTCGGTCTAGTTACAGGCTGGTTATTAGATTCCAGTAGGTTGACTCTCATTCCATAGATGCCAGTTTCGTTGTCGTTCTGGCGGCCATTATTATTGGCGTCTTCCCAAACGTAGGCTACGGCCTGACCAGGGGTCCAAAGACCTGCATCCCACTTTTCAAATTTTTGTGAGCCTTTACTAGCGCGGAAAGTACCTGTACGGCCGCTGCTTTCACTGGCATCACTATCGCGATCGTCTGGCACATTGTTGGCATCTTTTCCGGTAAATTTGTGGTCCTCAGGTAAATCGAACACTAATTTTAAGTCTCTGTCAGCAGGTGCGTAATCGAGCAGGGCTTCACCATCGCCATTAGTAGTAGCCATAACCTGTTGCCCGGCATTTGGATGACCTTGCGGATAAACGATCGGTTGATTGGAAGCATTCAATAATTTCACGTCTACATCTCCGACGCCTGGCTCATTGTCATTTTGACGACCATCGCCATTGCGATCATCCCATACATATGTCAGCACAGTTCCCGGCACGAATAAGCCGGCATCCCATTTTTCAAAATTCTGACTACCTTTTGAAGCACTGAACGTTCCTGTACGCCCCGAGCTCTCGCTGGCATCACTATCGCGATCATCTGGCACGCCATTCTCATCTTTGGTCGTGAATTTGTGGTCCGTTGGCCGAACAAACTGGAGCTTTAAATCGATGTCGGCAGGTGCATAATCCAGTACAGCTTCACCGTTCATGCCTGTTGTGCCAGTTACCGGATCACCCATATTGGGGCCACTCGGGTACTTTACTGGATTATTACTCCCGTTCAATAAACGAACTTCTACTCCAGATACACCGGGTTCATTGTCGTTCTGACGCCCATCGCCATTGCGATCATCCCATACATAAGCTGTTACCTGACCGGGGACGAATAATCCGGCATCCCATTTAGTGAAATTCTGACTACCCTCATTGGCCCGGAAAGTGGCTGTTCTGCCCGAGCTTTCACTAGCGTCGCTGTCTTTGTCGTCGGGTACTCCGTTTTTATCCTTGGTTGTGAATTTATGACCTGTAGGTCTTATGAACTCTAATTTGAGATCGATGTTCGCCGGTGCGTATGGTAGTACGGCCTCACCATTCGCACCTGTAAAACCAACTACATTCTGACCTGCATTTGCATCCCCTACAGGATACTTAACAGGGTTATTCGATCCATTGAGCAAGCGGACTTCTACGCCCGACACGCCGGGCTCGTTGTCATTCTGGCGGCCATCGCCGTTGCGGTCATCCCATACATAGGCAGTTACCTGACCAGGTGTGAAGAGTCCTGCATCCCACTTCGTAAAATTCTGATTTCCTTTATTGGCTCTGAACGTAGCTGTTCTTCCGCTACTTTCGCTTGCATCGCTATCTCTATCATCAGGGACTCCATTTTCATCTTTCGTCGTGAATTTATGGCCGATGGGGCTCTTGAATTCTAGCTTCAGATCGATATTGGCAGGAGCATACGGCAGGATAGCTTCACCGTTCATACCCGTAGTAGCTACTACATTCTGGCCTTCATTGGCATCGCCTACAGGATATTTGACAGGGTTATTCGAGCTGTTCAGTAAGCGTACTTCCACGCCTGTCACACCGGGCTCATTATCATTTTGGCGGCCATCGCCATTGCGATCATCCCACACATAAGCCGTTACTTGACCTGGTGTCCAGAGGCCCGCATCTTGATTATCTACATTTTGACCAGCTGAAACGGTAAATGAGCCCGATCTGCCACTGGTAGTCGACACATCACTATCTCTAGATTCTGGAACGCTGTTAGCGTCTTTAACAGTAATGGCATGACCAGCAGGTTCTACAACTTCAATCTTGTAGCTCCCAGGTGCCAATGCAGAAAATTCGACTTCTCCATCTGCGTCTGTTGCCAAAGAAGTGATAGTACTATTGTTGGAGGCTCTTAACAATTTTACCGTTATCCCTTCCAGGGCCGGTTCGTTATCGTTTTGCCGACCATCACCGTTTTGGTCATCCCAAACGTAGGCTGTTACCGTTCCAGTGTTTTCCGCAGGAATTAAGTCTGTTGCAGAAAGAGAATACGGATTTAAAAGTACCATCATCCATACGAGATGAAATACTCTAGTAAAGGGGTTATTCATTGAGAATAATGTTTAAGTTGAGAAAATGGAAATTTGCTAACAACGCAGAGCGTTGCCAATTAAAAATGTTGTTTGATCCGGCTAAAAAGTGCTGCCTCTGGTTATCAAAACTGCCTCTAACTCTAACTTAACTTTGCACTTGAAATCATCAACCTTGCCGGCAATAATAGAAGCTATTATATGTGGTATGTATACCTACAAATTTAAAATAATTATGGGTAAACACAAAGTTTAATGCCGCAAATTGAGCATGGATAACAAAGATTTCACACTCCACTAATTAATTGAGGCCAAAATTTACAATACCTTAATTTGAGGCTGCTGAATTGCAAAATTTAAAAGCACTCCAAATTTGTGAAGGTCATCTGAAAAAGACTGCTCCATTTCATTGATCTCTCCATTGTTAATCGCTTCGTAGAGTCGGTTCTGGCACTGCCAAAGGTTTGGACTCAGTTTCATGTCTCGTAGTAAGACTAAAGCGGCTGATAGACTCTCAAAATGTTGACTGCCTTTAATTTCTCTATTCAGCTCCCTGAGCAGCGCGAGTTCGGCAGTGTGATTGAGTCTTTCTGCTGTTTTGGGAGACCAGCTATGCTCCCAGTGGGCGACATCGACTGATGCTCGGCGCAATCGACCAATGTCTAAAGGAGAATCGGTTAGGGCTCCCTCTAGCCGCCAGGGAAGTATAAAATCGAGGGCAGACAAGAAGGCTTCTGGCAGATCCATGCCATTGTTGCGCAGCTCGGTCATGAGCTGGTAGTTGTCGTAGTAGATATCAGCGAAGTCCTTAGCGGCGATCTCCAGGTTTCTTTGGCTCAGCGACAGCAGTATCTTTCGCTTCTCATCGCGGAAGAGGTGCCAGGTTGAAAAAGTGTCATTACCAAAATATCGGTTGATAATCCCCATCGATTCACCGACATTGCCCGATTGAAAAGCTTCTTCCAGCTCTATGCCCATATTTTGATATTGTATATCGAACATAGGCTCGCTCAAACTACCGATCACGTGATGCTGACCTAGGTAAAGCACAGCAAAATCGAAATCTGTAAAACCGAAGGTTAATAAACTTTGAATCCGAATTCGACCCATCGATAACCGCTGGGAGCCAGCGCGCTTAAGCTTTAATTCTTCAATATTGGCCCGGTAATTAAAAAGTTCCAAATCTTCGGGATCATCTTCAAAGAGGCTTGCTGCTGCGAAGTGCATGGCTACTCGCTTGAGGTCGACGCGTGCAGGCTTGACCAGCTGCCGATAGCTGACAGCGGCACTTTCGTCTTTATTAGATGGCGTTATCTCCAGGCGAGTCTCAAAACCTTTTTCATAGGATTTTCCCGTAATAATCTCTGCCAAGTGAAGCGCTCGCAGTGCATACTGTAGAATTTGAAGTGTCTCTATGCCCGATACTTCATTGAAGAACCAACCGCAGCTGGTGTACATGAGCATAGCATGGCGCTGCATCTCCAGTAGTCGGAGCATACCAATTTCGTCGAAATTGCTTTTGCGCTTACACTGCTTCTTGAGCCATTGCTCACTTTGGCTTCTATCCAAAACGACAGTTATGTATTCGTTTCGAGATGCCCAGGGATCCTTAAAATATTTTTCACCTTCCTCTTCGAAGATTTCGACGGCAATCTCTCTAACGTAATCCAATACTGCTCTCAATGGACCTCGCCAAGCTTGATTCCAGTGGGCTTCGCCACCGGTTTGGCAACCGCAATCGGAACGCCACCGTTCCACACCATGCACACAAGACCAGCTGGAATTTTCGTGTATACGCACCTCCCACTCGGGCGGATGATTCGCCAAAAACTCACCGTAGACGGTTACTCGAATATGTTCATGCTGGTCGAGCTGATCGAGCGCAGCCGCTAGTGCCATCTCACCCTGCTTGTGGTGATGGCCGTAGCTTTCCCCATCGGTAGCAATGTGAGAAAGTTGGGGGTAGCCAGAATTTAAGTCCAACTTGCCGGCAACTCTATTGGCCAAGCTGTGCCCGTCGTTGAGTAAACCCTCGAAAGCAACTGCTTTGGAAACATCGCCATCGTAAAAAAAAAGCGAAATAGATCGGCCGCTGGGCAGCTTGCAGAGATACGCTCGCCTCGGATCGATTTGGCCATGCGTTTGATGCCATTCTTTACTCTCAAAATGTCTGACGGCATCAGCCTGGCGTGGTGCCAATACAGTAAATTTTAATCCTTCCTCGGCCAGTATCTCCAGAGTAGCCGTATCGACCGCTGTTTCGGCCAACCACATGCCTTCGGGCATGCGTTTGAATCGGTGTTTAAAATCGGCTATGCCCCACTTGACCTGCGTACGCTTGTCACGCTCATTGGCCAAAGGCATGATCATATGATTATAGGATTGCGCCAACGCAGAGCCGTGACCATCGAATTGCTCGATACTATCGCAATCTGCCCGCAGTATTCTCTGATAGGTATCTGGGTCTTCCTGCTCAAGCCACGATAATAGCGTTGGTCCAAAATTGAAGCTGATCCGGCTGTAGTTATTGACGATGTCTTTTATTCGCCCGTTCTCACCCAATAGGCGCGCAGCAGCATTGGGTGCATAGCACTCGAAGTTGATGCGCTCATTCCAATTGTGAAAAGGAGCAGCACTCGGCTGATACTCGATGGTCTCCAACCAAGCATTTTCGCGAGGCGGCTGATAGAAGTGGCCGTGTATGCAGACGTATTTCATGAGGTTTGAAGCTCTTATCTCAGAAGCGGCTAAATGTACGACCTTATTAGCTTGAAAGTGAATTTATAGTTAAGCAAAGCAAGATTTGTGAAAATCGGGAAGCAGTATTTTTGAGGTAACCACACCTTAACAAATATGCTCCCCTTCGACCCCAGCAAAGCTGACATCGCAACGGTAAAGATCGAAAGAAAAACGCATCCTAGC
>JBCCPC010000042.1:0-44093 GCA_039025055.1 Bacteroidota bacterium
GTGAGGAATTGATCGGAGCACTATCGCCTTCATCCCCCGGCCCCTTCCCCCATATTTGGGTTTTTTCATTCTGTTGAGTTTTCCCAATAGGGGAAGGGGTGGCAGTAGCTGGGAAACTGTTGGTAGGACTGTAGGGAATATTTTGCTCAGCAGGTGAAAGCAACCCGGTCTCAAGTAAACATGTCTCCTTGCTCCCTAGCGTGAGTTGGGGTAGGGGCCCTAACTCTAAGCAAAGGGTGAGGGAAAGAGGGTGCAAACGCATCTGCCAATGCTCCTCTCATCCCCCGGCCCCTTCCCTCACATTTGGGTTTTCCAACCAACAAACTCTAACTTCGCCGAAACGCTTGTCACATCAAAATCCTCCACACTTCCGATTGGCATTTGGGGCACCGGCTTTATGAGCGAGAGCGGCGTGAAGAGCAGGCCATGGCCCTCGATTGGATGCTCGAAACCATAGCCGAAGAGCAGATCGAGCTACTGATCGTAGCTGGTGATATATTCGATCTGGCCAATCCGCCTAACTATGCCCGGGAGCAGTACTACGATTTTCTGGGTCGCTTGCGCGCCACCGGGTGTAATCAGGTGGTGATCGTGGGCGGCAACCACGATTCGCCAACTATGCTGGATGCGCCTTCGGGCCTGTTCAAGCATTTCGATATTCATGTGGTAGGTGCAGCTACGGATAAGCGAGAAGACCAACTGGTGGAGATAAAGGATCAGGATGGTCGACAGATCGGTTGGGTAGCTGCTGTTCCTTTTTTACGAGATAGAGATCTGCGCTACAGCATAGCGGGTCAAACGCCTGGACAGCGAGAGAAAAAGCTGCAAGCTGGTATCACTGAGCATTATAGAGAAATCGCAGATTTGGTCAAACACAAATCAAAGGAGGATCAGTTGCGGATCACCACGGGGCATTTGTACGCACGCGGTGCCGAGTCTTCTGCTCGCCAAGACAACATCTATATCGGTAGCCGAGAGAATATACAGGCCGAGCAATTTCCAGAACTGTTTCACTATGTGGCTCTAGGGCACATCCATCGGCCGCAGCGGGTGGGTAGTCAGGAGCGTATACGATACAGCGGAAGTATCATTCCACTCGATTTCAGTGAAACGGCCGATCAAAAATCGGTGGTTATACTCGATTGGCAAGACGAAAAACTCGATGCCGAGATTGTCGAAGTGCCTGTCTTTCGACGTTTGAAATCAATCATCGGCAATTTGGAGGAGGTGGAAGAGAAGCTCTCAAAGTTTCTAGCCAAACGAGCCATAGCCGAAGGTCCAGATGCACTAGCTCCCTGGCTGGAAATACGCATAAGCACAGATAAGCCCATACCCGGTCTGGCCGAACGACTGCAAGACCTGATCGATAGCCGACCTGCCGAGATATTGGCCATAAGACTGGAGCGAACAGGCAGTCAGGGCATGGGAAATCAGCAAGAGGTACTCCCTGAGTTGGACGAGCTGGACCCTGAAGCCGTATTCAAAAAACTGATCAGTGGCGGTAGTGGTGAATTGCCCGCTGATGGGCCTGAACTACTCGATAGCTTTCGGGAGCTACGCGATTGGCATCAACAACAAAAAATGGAGATGCAGTGAAGATACTTAGTGTCGACATGCTTAATCTCAACTCACTCAAAGGGCGTCAAGTGATTCGCTTTGATGAGTCGCCCCTGGTCGATGCAGGCTTATTTGCCATCATCGGCAAGACGGGTGCAGGCAAGACGACCATACTCGACGCCATTTGTCTGGCGCTCTACGGCCGAACACCTAGATACAAGAATGGCGACGAGGTTATGTCTTGGGGCACGGGCGAATGTCATGCCGAAGTGGAGTTCAGCTGCCGGGTCGGTCGATTCCGGGCCCGATGGGAGCTTCGACGAGCCTACGGTAAGCCAGACGGTAAATTGGGGAGCAACCAGCGCGAGATCAGTATCGTCGCCGAGGATGGAAAAGGCGAGATCATTACTAGCCGAATCAAGGAAGTCAACGCCAAAGTAGAGGAGCTGACCCGGCTGGATTTTGATCGTTTCACCCGGTCGGTACTCCTACCTCAGGGCGAGTTCGCCCGCTTTCTGAAAGCCAATGAAAAAGAGCGGTCGGCTTTGCTGGAAAGCATAACCGGTACACAGTTGTATAGCGAGCTATCGACTGCGGCCTATGATCGGCATCAGCTAGCCGAGCAGCAGCGTCAAAAACTGAGAGAACAGCGGGAGAACTTGCAGCTGCTGCGGCCCGAAGAACGGGCAGCCGCCGAGGAAGAAATGGCCAAAAATGCCCATGAGACCCATCAACTGGACAGCGAGTTAGAAAGGCTGCGAAAGCAGCTCGATCAGTTAAATGCCTGGCGAAAATTGAAGGCAGATCGGGCAGTAGCTGAGACTAGGGTAGGGCGGATACAAGAGCAGCAAAAAGTCTTGGCGCCCCAGAAGAAGAAATATGAGGCCTCCATTCGATTGCGCTCGAAAGCTGCGGCATTAATGGAGTTTGCTCAGCTCGAACAACAGCTACTCGATATAAATTCCAAAAAGGAGGAGCGTGAAAAAGTAACTTCGGTTATCGCGACTTCCATTCCTGAAATGTCGGCTACTACGGATCGATGCTATAAGGTTTTGAGCGATTTCAATAGCGAAAAGCCCCGCCGAGAGCAGACGATCAAACAAGCCAGGGACCTGCAACTCAAAATAGCAGATCGCCAGCAGGAATCTAAGAAGGGAGCGCAGTTAGCGAAGCGGCTAAAATCCAGCATTGATGGACATCGAAACAAGCTTGAAAAAATAGCAAGAGATGAAGCTCTCTTTAAGGCAGCCTTTGAAAAAATTATTGCTCGACTGGATCGATACAAGCCGGAAAGCGATGCCAAATGGGCTGACGATGAGCGATTGCTGCTGGCCCAGCTTCAAGAGTCTGTCCGAGTCAGAGAAAAAGCTCTCGAGCGTCTGAATTCCAAGCTGGAGTATGCCGATTTATTGAAGAGTAAAAGGCAAATCGATGAGCGGCAAGCAAAACTTCAGGCTCAGCGAACGAAGCTAGAAAAAGCTGCATCTGAAGTAAATGAATCGCTGGTAAAAGCTGATAAAGCGTATGCACTGGCCACCGAAGCACTCGAACTGATTCGGCAGCAAGAGGTGGTGACCGACCTGCGGAAGTCCTTAAAAAAGAACGAACCTTGCCAGGTATGTGGCTCGCTAGATCACCCCGCTTTAGAAAATTGGAAAGCACCGAGTCAGGCATTGCGTAAGGAAGCGGAGAACAGACTTTCGCAGGTAGAAGACGAACTAACTGGCCTTAGGAAACTCGAATCCGATCATGCGCAACAACTGGCCGCATTGTCGGCTCAACTCGCAGAGCAAGCTGGAGCTGGCGGTTGGCAGCAGAGCTTCGCCCTTAAATTTCAAAAACTCAGCGAGCGGTTTCAAAAAGAACGAATTTCAGGTGTCGAGCAAATACACGCAGATATACAGACGATGCTTGAAGAAATAGACCTACTGTCTGCTGTAGTCGAAAACCTGTCTAAGTTAGTATCTAAAGCTGGAGCTGAAAACACAGATAAAGGTGACGATCTGAAGCGTGAACTCGATGGCTTAAAGAAAGAGCTACAAGCATATGAAGAGAAGCTTAAAATCAGTACATCAGAGATCGAGAACTGGGCCGAAGAGATCAAAAAGCTACTTGGAGGATTGGGCGTAGACGAAGCCCGTGCCAAACTCGAAGCGAAAGCCGAAGAACTGAGAAACGCCTGGCAGCAAGCTGCGGCAGCAGAAAAGGAGTCGAAGACAAGGCTCGGAGCTATACAAGATGAGCTGAAACGCTTGGAGGGCGAGTTATCGCGCACTTCTAAAAAGAAGGTGGTTGCAGAACAAGCGCTGACCGAAGAACTCGGTCTATTGGGTGTCGCGTCGATCGCGATTGCCAGAGAAACGCTTTTGAGCGTAGAGGAAGAGCAGCGTCTGGCCAATGCGCTGGGTAAATTGGAAAAGGAGATGGCCGCCGCACAAGAAGCCATATCCACCATCGATAAGCAACTCGATAATTACGATGAAAGCTTACTTAAAGTTGAAAAAGAGAAAGATTGGAATAAGTCATTGAAAGAAAAGGAGTTGTTGCGTAGCGAGATCCTGAAAAGACAGGGTGCTTTACAAGAAAAGCTCGCACAAGACGAGCAGAAAAAGAGGCAGTTGGGGGAGCTGGTCAAGAAAGCCGAGCAAGCTGATCTGGAGGTTGCCAGGTGGTCGGCCCTGAAGGAACTGATCGGTATGAAAGATGGATCTAAGTTTAGAGAATTTGCACAAGGGCTGACGCTAGCTAAACTGGTACAATTGGCCAATCGCCACCTGCAAGTGCTGAATGGTCGCTATTTATTGCGTAGACCCGAAGGCTCGAATCTGGAGCTAGAGGTGATTGATACCTATCAAGCTGACAATTGCCGACCGACTTATACGCTTAGTGGGGGAGAGTCCTTTGTGTTGAGCTTGGCTCTGGCCCTTGGTCTTTCCGATCTGGCTGGCCGCAATACGAGAATAGAATCTCTTTTTATAGACGAAGGCTTCGGTACACTCGATAGTGCAAGTCTAGACTTAGTACTTGATGTGCTGGATAGACTGCGCGGTCAAGGAAAAACCATCGGATTGATCAGTCATGTACGGGCTTTACAAGAGCGCATACACCACCAAGTGAAGATCACTAGCGATTCCGAAGGCTTCGGTCGCTTACAAATTGTGTAATTTACCACCGGAAAACCACCTGAAAAACATGGATACATTCAAAGTAAAAGGGCAAAATAAGCGGGAGAAGATCTCTGATGCCGACTACCAAATGATGGCCCCTGGCCTAGAACTCAAAGTTAAAGACTACGGCCGCGAAAAACCGGTCATGCGCTCGGAAAGTGGGCTATTCAGCGAAGGCGTTTGGCAAAAGGCGACCGAAGGCGGAGAGGTTAAAGCCATGCGCACCTTTGAAATAGAAATCGAGGATGCCAGTCAAGCCAAGGGAAAAATGCGCTCGGACGGCAGTATGGAAATGAAGGTGGCTGCACCTATGAAGATATACTGCCCAAGTAACCCCAAGCGGCAGTCGGCCATACTCCACGAAGATGAATCGGGACAGCTGCGTTGGATCATGTCTAGCGGTAAAACCGAAGACGGTGAACTGGAAGAATTCGACCTGCCCCCGGTGCCAGCCGGGCGGGTGCACCGGGGGCCGATCACCAAAAAGATCAGGCGAATCGTAAAAGTGATCGCCTGGCTGGCCGACGATGTCGTCGGGCATGTGGTGCTCAATCTGGTCAGAAGTTGGGAAAATAAGAACAGACCCTACGGATTACTCGGCTACGATGGCGGAAAATTGGTGGACACGCTTAATGTCGATCGCCTACGTGGCGGGAAAAGCTTGCTGTTGCTGCACGGCACATTTTCGACCGCTCAGGCTGCATTTTCCGGTTTGATGGAGGATGACAAGGCCAGAACCCAGCTGGAAAGCTACTACCAAGGGCGTGTTTTTGCTTTCAACCATCCGAGCCTGCACGCAGACCCGGTAGGCAATATTCAGGAATTACACGCTTTGTTACCCGATGAATTGAAGGGGCTAGAGGTTGATATCATGACCCACAGCCGAGGTGGGCTAGTCGGTCGAGAGCTTATGGCTCAAACGCAGAGCGGTCAGGGCCCAAAACTCAATATCGACAAAGCTATTTTTGTAGCTGCGCCCAACCAGGGCACTGTACTCACGAATCGCGAGCATTGGATTACGCTATTAGACACCTACACCAATTTGATCTCTAAAATGCCAGATAATGTGGTTACGATCATCTTGGAGGGTATCGTGGGGCTAGTGAAAATAATCGGTGGTTCTGCTTTGAAGGCGCTACCGGGTTTGCAAGCTATGCTGCCTGAAGGAGTGTACCTCTCCGATTTAGATAAACGAGCCCTTAACGACAGCCGGGTCTACACCATGGGTGCCGAGTACTTGCCCGCAGGCGATGGTATAGTCGGACTGGCCAAGAGCTATGCGCTGAAGGTCGTCTTGCAAAAGCTGTTTGGCGAAAACTCGGACATGGTCGTGCCCACGGCAGGCTCGCTAAGCGGAGCTGAGGATGGTAATCTCAACATACCATCTGACCGACAAGCGCTATATAAATCAGATAGCTTGATCAATCACGTCAACTTTTTCGAGTCCAAGCGAGTCAATACTCAGCTAGTAGATTGGTTGACGGAATGATGAACGCCAAACCGACTTAAGCTGTTTCCTTCTAAAACCAAATACCTATGCAGATCATCATCAATAAAAGTGGAACGATAAGCGATGAGCAAGTAAGCTTTATCGAAGAAAAGATGGAAAAGCTCAAGACATTTTACGAGCGTATAGAGCGGGCAGACGTACATTTTCGTACAGATGATCGGAGCAAAGAAGTAGATTCGATTACTGTTATTGCTCGCTTGGCTATTCCCGGAAACGACGTGGCTGCTGAGTACACCGACCCCAGTATCGAAAAGGCAGTTGTCGAGGTACAAGAAAAGCTGCGTCGTCAGCTGATTAAAGTTAAGGAGCGTCAGAGTAAGAGGTAGGATGTTTTCTTAATTTCGTGGCGGTTTAAGCAAATATAAGTTGTCTTTTATGGCAGAAGCCCTTCGCGAAACGAACTTCAACTGGCCCGGCCAAACGGGTTTTTATCGAGGAAAAGTCAGAGACGTCTACACTATAGGCGACAGAATGCTCATGGTAGCCAGCGATCGGATCAGCGCATTCGATCATGTACTGCCGAGAGCTATACCGCATAAAGGTCAAGTCCTCAACCAGACGGCTGTTTTTTTCCTGGAAGCCACGAAAGATATTTGCCCGAATTGGTTGCAGGTGTCTCCCGACCCGGTTGTGTCTATTGGTGAGGCTTGCGAGCCGATTGCCCTGGAGATGGTCATCAGGGGCTATCTAGTTGGTCATGCCTGGCGAGTGTACAAGACTGGTGAGCGAACGCTCTGCGGTGTACCGTTGCCCGATGGCATGAAGGAAGCCGATGCTTTTCCTGAGCCCATTATCACACCCGCCACCAAAGCAGAAGAAGGTCACGATCTCGACATCAGCCGGCAAGATATATTGTCGCAAGGTATTGTCTCTGCCGAGGTCTACGAACAGCTGGAAGCATACACTAAAGCTCTGTATGCGCGTGGCACGGCAATGGCTGCCGAGCGAGGTTTAATCTTGGTCGATACCAAGTACGAATTTGGTATGAAGGATGGAAAAATATACCTGATCGACGAAATTCACACCCCAGATAGCAGCCGCTATTTTTATAAAGAAGGCTACGAAGCACGGCAAAAGGCTGGTGAGCGTCAAAAGCAACTCAGCAAGGAGTTTGTGCGCGAGTGGCTGATGGAGAATGGCTTCCAGGGTAAAGAAGGCCAGCAAATACCCGAGATGCCCGACGAATTCGTAGATCAGATCAGCAGGCGATATATCGAATTATACGAGCGGGTAACTGGGCGGAAATTCATAGCTGCCCAGACTGAAAATATCATTGATCGTATCCGGCAGAATGTGAGCGCGCATGTTTGACATTTTTCGCTTTACAAAAAATATCAACTCCTACCAAAAGCAGCGATCAATCGCTCTGGCAATTGACCTCTACTCGCTGCATCGTAATCGGCCTGGCTACAAGCGATCAGCCGGTGCCGCTCTTCGCCCTTGTATTTGAAGGCGGGCGACTGCACCCACCAGCGACCTGATTTGCGCGACCGCCAAAAGGTCAGATTGCTATAGCTCGGGTGATCGACGAGATATTCGACTAAGCCTTTATGGGTAACGGGAAAATCGCGATATCTATTCGCAAACCCATCGCAGAAGTACCAGATGAGCTGAGCGGCCGTATCGGCCGTTTGGCTTACAGCTTCTTCACTGGCCTTTCTTTCAAAACCGAATATGCCGAAAGATTGCAGCTTATCGCTCAGGCCGGCATAGCGGCATAGTGTGGCCGCTTCTTCTACCGATAGCCCGGCGGTGCTGGCGTCTGTCTGCGCAGGCGCAGCAGAGAGTTGGAGAGCACTCAAATCTACACCCAGCAGATCGGCGTCTCTCAGTATAGGCTCGGCTGCTTGGGTACTTTTTCGCAAATTGCCCAGGCGCACGTATTCGTAACCCTTTTGATCGAAGAGGGTATATAGCTTGGGATCATTTAGGTGGCGCTGTGACCCTAAATGACTCAGATGATAAAGCTTTTGACGTCTATTATGTACAGCAGGGTTGAGGCTGTAGCCATCGGCAACCCGACTTTTTTCAGCCTTTAATCTGATGCGCTGGTCGAGCATGGCCACAGAAACCTTAGACTTTACAGACTGAAATGATTGGTACTGTGCACGAAACTGCTCGCGAGAGTGGCCAATAATTAGTGGCACGATACTTCCGGCAGCGAGTTCTCTCAATATGGGTATGAGGAATTCTGAATTGGACTTCCGCAGGTCGCCTAGGTCCACTATTTTCGAGTGGTCGAAATCCCAAGCCAAATTGTAGAATTTTTTTCTAACCTCAGCACTGGCACCAGGATCGATTCCAATGATCGCAAGTTTGGCTTTAGATAAGGAACGACTGCTGTGTGGCCCACGCACAATTTTGCGGCCGATCATCCAGGGCAACCAGTGAGAATCGTCTAAATTGAAGATTTCAGCCTTTTGAAGCCAATTTTTTAGCATAGTATCAAGAATTCGCAAAGTAAAGCATTGACTTGGCTTTACGTATGCAATATTTAACCAATATGAAAAAAAATTATACCCGTTCCCTCAAAAATAGCTACCGTATAAAAAACATATGCTACCTTTGGCATGACAAGTGAGGGGTTTGCCCCATACTTGCGCTTTATCCCAAGAACACGATAATTTTTCCACATGATGACACAGCAACGTCTATTCACGCTCTTGCTGCTATTAGTAACCACCTCAGTTTGCGCAGCACAGGGCGACCCTTTACCAAGCGGTACGACAGAGGCCGATCCGGTTGAAGTCGCTTCCGAGCAAGCCACCACCAAGAAATCGGACATGCGCCCCAAGGACATGATCGAATTCGGCATACGCCCCAGCTATATGTGGGTCGGCGGTGATGTTACTGCCGAAGCCGGTTATGGAGTAGGTCTCCACCTGCGGAAGTCCTTAGACTACGTCTTTTCCTTGCGATTAGACGGACAGTTCGGTACCCTCAATGGCAACAACGGCGGCGACGCCCCCGATGCTCGAGATTTCGAGAACTCATGGTTCAGTGGCTCTATATTAGGGGTGATGTCCCTCAACTCATTCAAGACCAGAGCCGGTCAGAAAAAACTCGGTATTTACGCCATGGCCGGTGCAGGTGCCAATTCCTTTGAGACCGAATTTAGAGGCACACCCGACGGTGGGCCGCGAGTGGGTACGGTAGAGCGCAGTTTTGCAGCTCATATTGCTGCTGGTGCGGGCATAACCTTTAGGTTGAGCCCTGGCTTCAATATCGGTGTAGAATACCTCGGCCATATTGTCTTCGGCCAACGAGCCGATCTTTTAGATGGCTACGAAATCGGAAACTTCCGCGATGTTCAGAATGCGGTCAGCCTTTCATTCAACATCAATTTCGGCAACAAATCAACTAAAGCCGAGCCACTTTGGTGGCTAAATCCCAACGATGCGATCCGTAATGAAATCAGTGGTTTCAATGAGCGCATCAATGATGCTACCCAAGACAGCGATGGCGATGGCGTAGTAGATGCTATAGATCAAGAGCCCAATACACCGACCAACGTAGCGGTAGATACCCGCGGTCGTACACTCGATAGCGACAAGGATGGTATTCCCGACTTTAGAGATAGCGAGCCTTTCTTCCCACCCCGACCCGGAGAAGAAGTCGATGATAAGGGTGTAGTGATAAATCGCATCGATCAGCAACTCACCGAAGAGCAAGTACAAGAAATGATCGACAAAGCCATAGATGCCAGACTGTCGCAATTCCAGTCTAGCCAAGGCGGCGGTGGTTTGCGCGAGATGTACCTACCGATGATCTACTTCCCGCTCAACCAAGCGACGGTAAAGTATAGTGATTATGGTACGCTGGCCAGCATAGCTCGGGTGATGCAAGAAAATCAAGGACTGCGTCTAGTCGTGAAAGGCTTTACTGACCGGGTAGGCAATGAGCAACTCAACGAGCGCTTGTCTTATCGTCGTGCTCAGGCAGTTATCGAGCACCTCGTTAGCCAGCATGGCATAAGCCGTAGCCGATTGGTATTGCAGTATGGTGGTGAGAGCCAAAACCTGGTGCCACAAGAGCAGACTTACGTCAACCGTCGTGTAGAATTTTTCGCTGCTCAGCCAGGCGATACCGAAATGGGTCCACCAGCCGGTGTAGATGGCGGCGGCCGAGGCTACTAATTGTAGACGACCACTCAGATTATTTAATCCCAAGGACACTTCGATTCGAAGGCTCTTCCCAACTCGGGTAGGGCCTTCTTTAGTGTTGGCAGGCCGATAAAGAAAAAGCCTGAACGCAAGATTTGCGTTCAGGCTCCTCGGATTAAATAGTTCGCTCTAAAAAATCAACTCGGATATATACACCTGCTAGATACCGAGCTATTTGAATCCGTGGCCTGGGGAGATAAAAAAATTAGCCTTCGGCAAATCTTGCTTAACTTGCTCGTGATAAAAATCTTTGGCCATTTTGATAATTTAATGATTTGTGAATAAATGCTTTCCAATTCTGCAACGCTAAATTTTCTGCTACGTCTGTGTTTTACTTTCGCAGTTGCGACATATTCATACACTGGCCTATATGCCCAGCTCCTTCCTGGCCAATTTGACGACATCCACGGCACCTGGGAGGGGGTGTTGCGCCAAAATGAAGGTGGGTTTGCAGAGCTTTTCATCATCGGTATGCGGTTGGAGGCTCAGGGTGGTACCTTACGCGGGTCGGTCTACGTGGCCCTAGACGAGATAGAGGCAGAAATGTCGGTCGTAGGGCATAAAATGCCCAATGGCAGCTGGCTACTTCAAGAAAAGCAGATACTGCACTCTCGAAAACCCGACTATCTCGAGTGGTGCATCAAGGGGTTCGAGTTAACGGTATCTTATGATCAAACTGGTGATTTGGTGTTGCGGGGGCCGTGGTGGGGCAGCACCAAATTCGGGCCTTGTGTGCCGGGCTCTGTAGAGTTGAGACGTAAGCGAGAAAGAGCGAAATAGATTTAGCTCTACCATCGGAAACTGTGTGGGCAGCGACTTAATTATTATTTCCTAACATTGTGCTCACAACCACCGATCTATGCGCTTACTTTGCCTTTTTATTCTTCTTACCGCTATGTATTGTTCCCCCGAACTGCCTTCCTACGACAGCTTTGATGAATATCCAGTCTACGAAGGTGACGACCTTGGCATCACATATTCGCCAGAGGCAACTACTTTCAAACTTTGGTCGCCTGCAGCCGAACAAGCGCGGGTACTAATTTATGATGACGATGGCAAAGACCTAGAGGCAGAGCCGCTTCAAACGCTCGATATGACTCGTGAAGACGGGGTCTGGTCCTATCGATTAGCAGGTGATCAGCTCGGAAAATACTACGTTTATCAGATCATGCAAGGTGGCCGCTGGCTGGCTGAAGCTCCCGATCTCTACGCAAGGGCAGTTGGCACGAATGGCAAACGCGCTCAAATCATCGATCTGTCAGATACTGATCCAGCGGGCTGGGAAAACGATCGGCGACCGAGCGCAAAGAGCCCGACGGATATCGTCATCTACGAGCTGCATTTGCGCGATGTAAGCGTTCATGAGAGTAGCGGCAATCCATATCCGGGTAAATTTTTAGGACTTACGCAGGTAGGTACCACCACCGAAAACGGATTGTCCACGGGTCTGGATCATATCAAAGAGCTGGGCGTGACGCACGTTCACCTCTTGCCGGCTTTCGATTTCGCCAGCTTAGACGAAAGCCCACATGCGCCACTCGGCTTCAACTGGGGCTACGATCCGCTTAATTACAACGTGCCCGAAGGTTCCTACGCTACAGATGCTTCAGACGGTAGGGTCAGGATCAGAGAATTTAAGCAAATGGTGCAAGCTCTGCACAATGCTGGCATAGGTGTGATCATGGACGTGGTCTACAATCATACCGGCCCTACGGAAGACAGTCCATTTAATCTATTGGTGCCCGGCTACTACTATCGCCAGAATCCAGATGGGACATTTTCAGACGCCAGCGCCTGCGGAAACGAAACCGCTAGTGAAAGACCGATGGTGCGCAGCTTCATACGTGAGTCGGTCAAGTATTGGGCCAAAGAGTACCACGTCGATGGCTTTCGATTCGACCTGATGGGTATTCACGATACCGAAACGATGAACGCTGTTGCAGCCGATCTAAAAGCTATCGATCCGAGTATTTTTGTTTATGGCGAAGGCTGGACGGCTTCAGGTAGTCCGTTGCCCGATAGCTTGCGCGCACTCAAAGCGAATGTGCCTGATCTGATCGATGTAGCCGCCTTTAGCGATGATCTGCGCGACGGGCTGAAAGGATCGGTCTTCGAACACAAAGAGCAAGGGTTCGTCAGTGGTGCTATGGGGCGAGCGGAAAGCGTCAAATTCGGTGTAGTGGCAGCGGGTCAGCACCCACAAATCGATTACCCCGCCGTCAACTACAGCAACGCACCATGGGCCCCTGAACCAATCCAGTGCATTAACTACGTCAGCTGTCACGACAACCACACCCTTTGGGATCGACTCGAAATCTCTAATGGCGGAGATTCAGAAGCAGATCGCGAGCGCATGCACCGTCTTTCCCTCGCTGTCGTACTCACCAGTCAGGGTGTTCCATTCCTACACGCAGGTTCAGAGCTACTTCGCACCAAATACGGTGAGGAGAACAGCTATAAAAGCCCCGACAGCATCAACGCCATCGATTGGACCCGAAAGGAGACTTATTCGACTACGCTGAAGTATGTTCAGGACTTGATCAAACTGCGAAAAGCACATCCCGCTTTCCGCATGCCGACTAATGCTGCTGTGCAGGCTAACTTATCATTTATGGATACTCAAGATGAGCAACTCATCGCCTATCGTATCCAAGATGGACCGGGAGACGAATGGTCGGATATAGTAGTCGTTTATAACGCGCATCGCAAGCCCATTAGCTTCGATTTGCCAGATGGAAACTACCAGGCAGTCGTCTACGACGATCGGGTAGATCAGGAAGGAATCGGGCCAGTGCTAGCGGGTTCTGTACGAGTGCCTGCGCTAAGCTGTATGGTGTTGAAATAGTTGAATATCGATCTGGATTTTTACAAAATCCAGATCGATATCTACAGCTTCAGATATATCGACTTCTCCTCGTACACATTGTGAATGATCAACATCAGCAGGCCAAAGACAACCGAGCCGATGATCAGGGCATTGCTCACTACACCTTCTACAGAGAAGGATATCTTTAGCAGTATGGTAGAGATTACGAATCCGGAATTGCGGATGATTTTATGAAACTGACCAGAGTAAAAGAAAGAGGCCAATAACAGCAATACATCTACCACGATAAGGGCCGTAAAGAACTCCTCAAAAAACACATTATTGATGTTCTTGAAAGCTTTGATGCCTTGATAATAGCTATCCAAGCTTTCGGCCGTCCAGCTAACGAGAGTGTATATGGCTAGCAAGGCCAGTACGGGCACCAAAGCGACTGCTAGTGCCTTTTTGAGCTTGACGAATCGCTCAATGCTTTTCTTTTTCCTTTTCTTGGGTGTTTGGCCGGTAGCAGCGACCTCTGAAGCTGCTTTCTTCTCGCTCTTGAGCTCGTTTCTCTTCTTGATGTTTTTATAGAATAGAAAGATTAGGATGAACAAGAGTACAGTCGTGATCACATCATAGGTGAACTGCAAATCACTTTGGTTAGTGAACCAATCGGACTCCAGCTCTAGATTCGCTATGTCTTTAAAGATGCGCCTGATTACGATGAGCGTAATGATTTCATATTGCTTACCGATGTAGAAAGAGATCGATTTAGGTAGGAAAAATATCAGCAGATAGACCTCATAAACTAGTATAAATGAAAAAGGGGTGTAAATGGCCGCTATCGGGTTATTCAGAAAGTTAGTATTGCTTTCGATAAAGCCGGAACGGGTTAAAACGATAATCAGCAAGTGGATCAGGTATGATGCTATTGCTACCCTGAGAACGATCCGCTCAGCATTGTGCTTTACCTTTTCGGAGAGTAATCGATTGAAAGTTGGATCTATATTAATATTCCACATAGTGTGCTTTCGCAACAAGGACTTTTCTAAAAGGTTTGTAGAGATTGTACCTTGCTGCCTGACTACGCAACCGTTTTCCATATGTCCATTTACCGCAAGCTGGCTGAGATAGGCCCTAGATATGTAGCCAAGCACAAGCTATTCAAATACGGTTTCAACTGGTCGCCTATGTACCGGAGAACGACCGCTCGCTTGCAGGAGGTGTCAAAAGACTTGATGTACATACGTACGAGACTCCCGCTCAGCTATAAAAACAGCAACTACGTGGGCACCATCTTTGGTGGTAGTATGTTTGCTGCGGTAGATCCGTTTCCGATGACTCAGTTGATCAACCTCATTGGTAAGGACTACGTCGTCTGGGATAAATCGGCCGAGATCAATTTTAAGCGACCTGCCGATGTCGATCTGTATGCAGAATTTACCTATACCCAGGAAGAATTGGAAGACATCGTGCAAAGAGTAGCTAAAGAACAAGAGATCGAAATTGTCAAGGAAACCCTACTCAAAGACAAATCGGGCGAAACGGTTTATTGTCAGGTGCTTAAGACGATTTACATAGCTGACAAGGCTTTCTTTAAGAAAAAGCAGGCAGCGAGGAAATCGAATTAAATGAAATTTCAAGGCCAACGGCCTTGAAATTTCATTCATCAATCATCTCACCAGGGTGATACTCCCCGTTTCTTGCTGGGTCGTTCCATCTAGAAGTAACACTTCGACCGAGAAAACGTAGACACCGACGGGCATCTGCTCACCGCGCCAGCGACCATCCCAGCCAGACTGAAGGTCACCGGGTATTTGATCGGTCTTTTGGAAGACAGGGCTTCCCCAGCGGTCGAATACTTCCACACTTACCAGCCGATCGGCGGTGAGGCCTCCGAAAGGCATCCAGCGGTCGTTGACGCCGTCGTCGTTGGGCGAGAAAGCAGAAGGTGCGAAAAGGAAAGGGCCATTTTGTCCAGACAAGCTTATAGAGGCATCGAATTGGCAACCGAGGCTAGTCGTCAAGAGAGCTTGAACCGTAGTAGGCTCTACGACAACAAATTGAATACTGCGGCTACCCGTATCGGCTACGCCCAGCGGCAGCCAACTCAGATTAGCCAGTTCTGATGGAGGTAGATTCGTTTGCACAAAAACACCAGCCGAACGGCCGTATAAGAAGTCGGGTCCGATGTTAGTGGAGAGCGCAAAATCGAAGTCCAGCGGATCGATGAGGGTAATGCTTCGACTAGACCTACAGCCACCCAAGTCTTCTACCGTAAGCTCGTAGGTGCCTGGCTGCAAGCCCTCGAAGGTCGAATCGACCTGAAAAGTCTGCCCATCTACACTGTAAAGGTAGGGCGCGCGCCCGGCGGTAGGTATTAATTCCACACGGCCCGGCTCTATTTGATTGTCAGCAGAACAACGCAAGGAATCCAGATCGATGTCGAATACCGGATCGGTGCGCTCATCGGTTACCGTAAATTCAAAGTCGGATGCACAGCCAGAGGCTGGGTTGGTAAGCGTATAGGTGTAGGTGCCGGGTTCTGTGACTATTACCTCATCGCCATTGGCAAATGGACTACCATTTTGCTGCCAGGATACATTGAACTGTGGATCGGCCCCACTCCTGATGACCAACTCAGGCAAATTGCAGTCGATAATGGCATCGGGTAGGGGAGAGTCGATGGTCGGCACGGGAGCTACCTCCACCGTAACGACAGACTCCGAGACTGGGCAAGCATTAGCACCGCCAACCGTATATGTGAAATCGTAACTACCTGCGGAAGTACTACTTAAATCAGCCACCCCAGAGACTGGTGAAAACGGAATACCCGCTAGTTCAGGTGGAAGGGCCCAACTGCCGCCTGCATCGAAGTCAGCCAGCAGATCGGGTAGGGCGAAGGTGCCTGACTCCCCCTGGCAAAACAGGCCCTCGTCTATCGGAACTCCTGCATTGGCAGGCTCTACGATCTCGAAGGTGAATAAATCGATATCGCCGCAGCCGCTTAGGCCCGCCTCGTATCTCAAATTGTAGGAACCGCTCGGCAGACCACCAAGGGGCGTATTAGGCGGTACTGTAAACCCATTCAGCGACCAGTTGCCGCCAGTTGTCGAAGCACTGGAAAGCAGATCGTCGACAACCAGCGAGGAAGTCCCTACACAGTACTCATCATCTGCCTCGATCTCAGCTAAGGCTGGCTCTGCTACCTCTACTGTGCGTTGTGTAGTGGCTAGGCAGGTGCGACGAAAGCTGATGTCGTCTATCGCAAAGTCGTTGCCAGTACTCGCTGTATTGAGGTTACTGATGCAAATCTCTGCGCTGCTGTTGGTGCCACTATTCCAAAGCGCGAAAAACTCCTCCCAGAAGCAGTTGAAGTTAGGAGCGGTAAGCGGATCCCCTACCAAGTTACCATTGATTCGGAACTGGAGAACCGCCGGGCTAGACGCAACTACCGTGGTGACCCAGGCAGAAAAAGCATAATCTACACCAGGATCCACGCTGATATCCTGACACCAAACATTGACGGGCTCATCGCCGCCATTAACGACCATCATATTGCCGTCGCCCGGAGTGTGGTCATTGCAATTGGCGAAAGCCTGGTGGACAGATTGGGGAGAATCGACAACCCGGTAAAGCCCCTCATCATCGAGTACACCGTTTGAACCTGTGCTGTTTCCGAATTCGTATTCAGTCGTAAAGCCCGTATCACCCTCCGTAAAGTCGCCATTGAACACCAGTTCAGGACCGACCACATATCTTACTTCCAGCCCAAAGGTAATGGGTGCCGTGATGGTAGAGGTGGCCAGTTCATTGTTGAAGGAGACGAAGAGATCGTCGGCCGGCGTCCAATTGTAGCTAAGGATTTCATCGGGTAGATTGCTCGCCTGAAACTGAACGAGCGTACCACTGCAAACCATTGTATCTTGACCGATAGAGATGTTGGCCGTACAGTCTTGGGCTAGAAGATTCGCCGAATAGATCAGCGCAAAAAATAGGGTGATTGATCGCATCATACTCTTTTGGTTTTCCAGGTGTTTCTGTCAGTGTGCATATACAAAAGACTAACTGAACGGTGTCAGTGAGGTCGATCTATGCCAGGGAAAATGGAGAGAGTAAGAAGGAGTTGCTGGCACAAAGATAAGACATAAAACCGAACCTGTATCTATATCGTTTCCTCACCATGTTTACAGGAATAATCGAAGAAATGGGCACCGTCGAGAAAATCGAAAGAGACGGTGGAAATATTCACATCACCATCGCCAGCGAGCTGAGCGATGAGTTGAAAATCGATCAGAGCGTGGCGCATGATGGCGTTTGCCTGACCGTGGTAGCAGTGTCTGCGGGCACGCATACTGTTACGGCCATTCAAGAAACCCTCGATCGCAGTAAGTTGGGCGATTGGACGGAGGGCAGCCACATCAATCTAGAACGCGCCATGATGGCCAACGCACGCCTGGATGGGCATATGGTGCAAGGCCACGTAGATACGACTGCACGTGTGCTTTCGGTTGAGGAGGCCGACGGCAGCTGGTACTTCCGCTTCAAATACAATTCCGGCCCCGATAGGCTGCTGGTCGACAAAGGAAGCATCTGCGTGAACGGTGTAAGCCTGACTGTAGTAAACCCGACCGATGATGAGTTCAGCGTGGCCATTATTCCCTACACTTACCACCACACTGGTTTTAGCGACCTAAAACCGGGCGATGCGGTGAATTTGGAGTTTGATATCATTGGCAAGTATCTGGCGAAGTGGGCAAGCGTGTATGGTAAATAGCATATGACTATTGGGATTTAGACTTTCGCAGGTAGGTACTTTACGGTGACCCTCGCCTGAGTTGGAGATATTTGACTAAGCTCCTATACTTTACTCATTCAAAATTTTCTCATAATGTTAATATCATTTATTTTCTTGTCCCTAACGATATAAGTACATTTGAACGTAACTATCATAGACACCCACATGCGATTTCCATTTTTCTGCCTTATAATCTGTCTTTTTACTGCTCATTTTCCCCTTCAAGCCCAACGCATAGACCACGTTCAGGGTGATGTCATTGTACAAGTGGGGGACCTACCTGAAAATTTTACAGTCGAAGAGTGGGCAGAAAATTTGCGCGACTCCCGAGGGCAACTACTTGGGCTTGAGTATGCCGAGCTCATTTCCGACTATGTGGGGATTCACTTGCTCAAATTCGATTTTACAAAAGTGGATGAACGAATCATACTGCAAATCTTATATAGGCAGCCTGAGGTCATCTACGCCCAGTTCAATCATTTTACATCGCTGCGAGAGACCATTCCCGACGATCCAGAATTTTTAAATCAGTGGCAATACATAAATACCGGTCAAAGCGGCGGTAGCCCGGGCGCAGATATCGACATCGAGTTAGCCTGGGATTACACAACTGGTGGTCTGACCTCGAGAGGGGATACGATTGTGGCCTGCATAGTCGACGACGGTATAGACGAGACACACCCAGACATTGCACCCAATTTATGGCTCAATCATGCCGAAATACCCGACAACGGCATAGACGACGATGGCAATGGCTACGTCGACGATTACCGCGGCTGGTCGACCTTTTCTGGCAACGATGATGTATACGGTAGCGGCTGGCACGGAACCCCTGTTACGGGAATCGTCGGTGCCAAAGGAAACGATGGCTTCGGTGTTGCTGGGGTCAATTGGGATGTCAAGCTCATGATCGTACAAGGTGGCAGTGGGGTAGAGAGTGAGGTCTTACAAGCCTACAGCTACCCGCTGGAGATGCGCAAGACTTACAATGAGACGGATGGGGAAGAAGGTGCTTTCGTAGTAGTGACTAATTCGAGTTGGGGGGTCGACTTTGGCCAGCCGGAAGACAGCCCACTCTGGTGCAATTTCTACGACAGCCTCGGTGTACAAGGCATCCTCAACTGCGGGGCGACCATCAATGGCGAAGAAGATGTAGATGAGGTCGGCGACCTGCCTACGGCTTGCCTGAGCGACTACCTCATCAGCGTGACCAATATGAATCACTTCGATCAAAAAGTCAATGGTGCAGGCTATGGGTTGAAAGCCATAGATTTAGGTGCCTTTGGTGCCGGCACCTGGACGACTTCGATCGGAGGTGGCTTTGATGGCTTCGGCGGCACCAGTGGCGCTACACCTCATGTAGCTGGCACAGTCGCGCTCATGTACGCCCTCGAGTGCCCCGACCTGATGAGTCTGGTGGCGTCTGACCCAGGAGCAGCGGCACTACTCATCAAAGACGCTATATTGAATGGGGTAGACCCTAATGAAAGTCTGGCAGGTATTACCGTCACCGGCGGTCGGCTCAATGTCAACAATTCCATGCTCAGGCTGCTCGAACAGTGCGGAGCTTGCCTGCCACCGTTCTCACCCGATGTTTTAGCGGATAACGATACGACTGCCATCCTCAACTGGACGGCTGCCGATACGGTCGATGCCCTAAATTTCAGATGGCGAATAGCCGGTAGCAACGACTGGATCGTAGTCGAAGACGCGAGTCCACCCATCGCTCTCGAAAACCTGACGGGCTGCACGACCTACGAGTACCAGATGCAAGTCAATTGCGACACCATCTCATCTGAATACGGCAGCCTCCGCACCTTCACGACCGAAGGTTGCTGTAATAATCCGGAGGAGATCAGCATCCTCATCAGTGACCAAGGCCCCATGGCGGCTCTATTTTGGAGCGATGTCTTCGGGGTAGAAGCCTACGAAGTCGATTTGCGCGACATTAGCGCAGATACTGACTGGGAAACCTACTCTACTGGGCAGACCAATATCATATTCGACAACCTAGCTGAATGCAACGAGTATGCTTACCGATTCAGACTCATCTGCCCTGCCGATACGAATCTATATACTTCACCAGTAAACTTCTTCATGCCAGGCTGCGGGGCTTGCACCGATGTTGACTATTGTGAGATCAGCGATCTGGATGTAGCAGAAGAGTACATCAGTCAAGTCCAGATTGGGGAAGAATTCTTACAGGTGTCTGAAGGTGGTGACGAGGGCTACGCCGACTTCACCTATACCGCCCCTGATCTCACCCTTGAAGTGGGAACGGAATATCCAATCGTACTCACCCCGGCTTTTACCGATCAGGAATTTCCCGAAGGTTGGGCCGTCTTTATAGACTATAATCAAGATGGCTTCTTCGATCAGGAAGAGCGCGCCTATGCCAGTCCTGGCTTATCGCCTAATCCTGTAGAAGGCACCATCACCATCCCTGAGATAGCCCTTCGTGGCCTAACCCGTATGCGTGTCATCATGACCTGGAATAATACGGCTACCATCGGCTGCGGCATACTCGACTCCCAATACGGCGAAGTCGAAGACTACTGCGTAACCATAGCCGACCGGGGTAATATCTATATTGACTATACCGACTTGAATCCCGGTATACTGATTGGGGGTGGAGCAAATAGCGATATACCGCTGCAAGGACCGGTATCAGGTGGCGCGTATCTTCGGAGTAGGTTTGGTGGTGAGGACGAGTGGGCGGTGTATCCGAATCCGAGTAGTGGGTTGATGACATTGAAGTATAGTCCAGAGACTCTGAGTAATCATTTTTCCATACAGGTAAGCGATTTACATGGCAAGGTGCTGTATACCGAGGAATTGTCAATATCTAATTCAAGTGCCATACTGGACTTGAACCACTTACAGACAGGCGTATATCTGGTGCAGTTTCGGGATAAGGGCAAGTCTCTCAAGACCCTCAGGTGGGTTAAACAGTAGGGTAGGGCACAGTTATTTACCTTAGCGCAAGTTTTACAAACTCACTATGCCAAAAATAAAAATCTCCACCCTCCAATCTGACGCACCAGATCATCTCGATAAAGATGAAGCCCGCGACATCAGCAAAGACCGCGCTAAGCAAATCGCTGAGCTGCAACAGCAGATGGTAGCCGAGGGCAAGCATAGCCTCCTCGTCATCTTACAGGGCATGGATGCCAGCGGCAAAGACGGGGCCATGCGCAATGTATTCGGTGCCTGTGCGCCATTCGGTGTGCGCACAGTAGGCTGGAAAAAACCTACAGAGCTGGAATTTCGCCACGACTTTCTTTGGCGCATCCACAAAGAGGTGCCCGCTAAGGGCGAGCTAGTTATCTTCAATCGCTCGCATTACGAAGATATTCTTATTCAGCGGGTGCACGGGTGGATAGATGAAGACCGCGTCAAGATGCGTATGGAGGCCATTAATATGTTCGAGCGGCTACTCGTAGAAGATAATAACACGACCATCCTCAAATTTTTCCTAAACATCAGCCACAGCCAGCAAGAAGTAGAGCTCAACGAGCGCTTACATGAGCCTGATAAATTCTACAAGCACAACCCCGGCGATTGGGAAGAGCGCAGGCATTGGGATAAGTATATGAATGCCTATGAAGATATACTCAACTGGAGTGAGATACCCTGGCATGTCATTCCTGTTGATCAACGCTGGTATCGCGATTATTTAATGACGGATATTGTGGTAAAGGCGATGGAAGATATGAAAATGGAGTGGCCAAAGCTGGAAAAATAATTAATAACTACTTGGGTACGTTTACGCCCAATTAATTATTTAACATCTCTAACAATATCGACGCATCATCGGCAAAATCATCCTCAGGATAATTAGTTAGGAATAATTCATAATATTCTCTGGCCTTTTCCTTGTTATTGAAATTCTCGTCGTAGGTGAAGGCGATCATAAAAGTCGCGTCGGCAGCTCGGTCCCCATTGGGGAAGTCCTTTAATATTTGCTGATAGATTTCCAGAGACTTTTCGTGATCTTGAATACCTTGGGCTACCTCGCCTGATTTAAAGAGCCATTCAGAGGCCAGCTCTTCATTATTTGAGTAGGCTTTGGCAAATTCATCCACTTTGGCTAAGAAAGCTCTGCTCCGGTCAGGATTGAGCAAGCCAGTAGTTTCATCTGTTAGATTTTCATAGTCGGCCTTCAGCTCTTTGTCTGGAGAGCCACAAGCAAATAAAAATAGAATTGGCGAAATTAGCAGGACACGCATCATTATTGAAGGGATTTAATTAAATACTCAGTTAGTTTTTCTTTATTGCTGGTCCGCTGTAATACAGCCGATCTATCCAATAGGGCGACGAGAAAACTCTCGGGCGGAAAGCTCTTCAAATATTTTTCGGAAAAATAATATCGAATATCGCCCATCGACTGGCAAAGTAGCAAAATATATTCATCCGATACGGGGTCGAATATGACGCATACGCATTGTCCTTGCCTGCTGGGGCGATTACCCAGCAGTAGTAAGCAGGGTTGTTCCAAGAAACTGTCTGGCCAAGCGTGGTATAGCCTGGCTTCAAATAGTGGATAAATCAGTGTTTCCGATAAGCTGACAATGCCATCTATGGAACGTTGTAAATCGCCCAAAGCATCGAGTTGCCGTTCGGCTGGTCCCATATTGCGCTCGAAGTTTTCGAGAGAAAGCCATTTGCCCGTCTTAACATCGAAATAGTCTGTTTTACCGATACGCATTTTGTAATCAAAACGCTTGTAACCAGGAACAATATAACCCGGATAGTAATATTCCAACCCTTGCTGATAGCAATATTCCATCTCGATCAGCATACTGTAATACCCTAAACTGTACTGATCGAAATCAGGCTCGTAGATACCTAAAATAGAGGCTGCTGACTTTCTGCCTAGATCAAAGTAACTCGCTGCAACCAGGCGATTCGTTTCCTTTTCACGGATGCATACTTCGTAAGTCCTAAAAATACTTTCGTCGTCGTAATCTTCCAGATTGTCGCGTAGGCTAGGGGAGAGGCGGCCGTTGAATTGCTGGGCATATCGGTTGTACAGTAGTTCCTTTTCCAGCGTAAATTTCCTTCGACCAACTGTGTACGTAAATAGCTTTGCATTCTTGCGCAGTAGCCTCCGTTGACTTTTTGAAAATTGAAAATTTGATTCCTCTTTAGGCAGTGATTCTCTTTGTTCAGACTTCCGCAGGTCGAGACGTATCCAGATAGCCGAATAGAGCTGCTGCTGAAAACACAAATAATGGGTAGTGAAGATATTAGCCCCCATCCGGTACCACCCGCGTGCCAGGTACCAGTCCAGAGCTTCTGGACTTAGGTTAAAAGGGTACACTTTATCTACGTAGCGGTAGGCCATGAAGGTGCAAAGATAAGATCGAACTACTATCTTTATTCCCATGATTAGTCGTTATATCCCTCTATTTTTGATCTTGCTTGGTTGCGCATCGATTAGAAACATCACAGAGCCTCTTGGGCCTGTAAAAGAAGTAAGCGAAATTTCTGCCATGACCTACAACATACGCCTCAATACACCGAGCGATGGTGAAAATGCCTGGCCAAAACGCAGGGCATTTTTAGCCAGCCAAATCGAGTTTCATCAGCCGGATGTGCTCGGTATACAGGAAGGCTTGCCCGATCAAGTCGACTGGCTTTCCGAAAACCTAGAAGATTACGATTATGTAGGCGAAGGCAGACAGGGCGGTCACGCAGGTGAGTACAGTGCTATATTTTATCGATCTGAAGAGCTGAAAGTACTGCGCAGCGGTACCTATTGGCTTTCCGAAACGCCAGACACCGTAAGCACGGGCTGGGATGCCGCCTTGCCCCGTATTTGTACCTGGGCAGCGTTTGAGACAAAAGTTGGAGTTAAATTCATGGCCTTCAATACCCACTTCGATCACGTCGGGGCCGAAGCCAGAAAGCAATCAGCTGACCTAATACTAAAGAATCTCAAGACCCTGAATCCGAACAGCTTGCCAAGTATCGTTATGGGCGACCTCAATCTTACACCCGAGACAGAACCCATACAGCAATTTAAAGACCAGCTTATCGATGTTTACGATGCCGCTCCCATTAAGCTAGGACCTGCTGCTACGTTCACGGGTTTCAATACCCAACATATTCCCTGTAGACGTATAGACTATATCTTCGTCAGCGAAGACTTTTATGTAGATAGGATGGCGACCTTAACCGATTTTGTCGATGGAAGATATGCGAGCGATCACTTTGCGGTGATCTGCTATCTTGGACTCGACAATTAGAAGAACTATTCCTCGAAAGTATTTGATTCTACCGTGTCTAGCCGTAGTCCAACTACGGCTAGACACGGTAGAATCAAATAAAAAACCATTTAATCACAAGCAGTTGTTCGGTCGATATCGCAATAAGTCGCCCACCAAGGATTATACTTATCGTCTTCCTCGTCATTGCTCATAGCGAGTAGTGCTTCGACATCTTCTCCATAGCGCAAATGCATGTGGATAGGATCACCATGTGGGGAACGAGAAATTACATATTGGTAATTCATACAATCGCCCGAGAAGTCCTTCACCTTTTTGAAGACATCCCAAATCGAGGTCTTCGATTGTTCGGGATAATAATGCGGATCGGGCCGACTGCCGATGAACTCGTAGCCACATTCCGCTAATCGCTCATTCATATTATTGTGGGCATAGAATGACATCGTTGTCATCGATCCGGCTTCGTCACTCGTTGTCATAGCCAGTCGACTTGGATTTCTAGGATCATTTTGAGTAAGCGAGTCGCCTGGATTGAGGTGAAACTCACCATTCATACTCAAGTAGGTAAAGGGAGGCCTTTCACCACCAACGTGATAATGACTATGTCCGTCACCCCTTTCTCCGTGGCTATGCGAGTGTGCCGTTCCATCGTCGTGAGAATGCGTATGCGCATCTGTATCAGCATTTTCACTGCTCGCCACTTGTTCGGTGTCTTGCTCGGCTTCCTGTTCACTACCGCAGCTAAAGAAGAATGTAGCCATTGCAGCAGCTGTCAAAAGAAAGACAAGATCTATAATTGAAGTTTTCATAGTTTTAATTTTTGATAAGCTTCAAGAAGATTCCCTGAATTCGCACATTGGTATTGAATTCAGATGAGTTCATTCAGGGAATCTTCTATAGGATTACTTTAAAAGGTATAATTGATGCCTGCCATTAGATTTCTGGTTGGGGCAGGGGTGAAAATTTGAGCACCAGGACCACCAAATACCGTTTCCGAGTATTGGGCATCGAATAGGTTTCGTACTTCAACGAAGATTCGTCCACCATTGGCTGAGAATCGGTCGAAATTGTAGAACAACATCAGATTGGAGACAGAGTACCCTGGGTAGCCAGCCGTATTCGCTGAATTGGTGAAATATGATCCCACATCTCTGAACATATATCTTGCACCTAATCCACTTTTCATCGCATAGGAGATGTCGAACGTGCCGATACTTTGTGGAATATTGACCAACTCGTTACCGATTAAACTTTCGTCTGGATTGGTCTCCACCTCGGTTTCGGTAATGGAATAGGTTCCTCTAACCCTCATGCCAGGTAAAGGTGTAATGATCACTTCGCTCTCGATACCAGAGCGCATGGTCTCACCGACATTTATGATATCTCCTGATCCAGGCGGGCTTTCCAGGATTTCGTTGGACGTATTCAGGATAAATCCGACTACATCCACTTCCAGCCAGCCGAGACCCGTATACCTCGCACCGAGCTCGTATTGCCATAGATCGACAGGATCCAGATCGAGTTCTTGCTCATATTTCAGGGCACTGTTTGGTAAGGTAAATCCGTTCGAGGCACTTACTCTCAGGTCCAGGCCTTCCAGTATCGTAGACCGTATACCGAGTTTGGGCGTGACATTAGATAGGTCTCCGATTTCATTACTGAAGCTGACTTGCCCTGGATCGTTGCTATCGAAAGAGCCGTAGAACTTATCGTACCTCAAACCGATAGACGGTCTGAAATAGCGACTGATCGCGAACTCTCCCTGAGCGTAAGCTGAAAGCGTCTGAACATCAAAATTGCGATCGAGAATTTGATCATCTCTCACACGTTCTCTGGTGTTCCACCGCATTCTCTCTGTTGCCTCTGTGTAGTATTCGGCACCGGCTACCCAATTTACGTCTATAGATCCAAGACTGTTACTTCCATTCAGTGTAGCTCCAGCGGCATAAACATCACGGGTATTGAATCTTTCCGTTTGCCCGCCGACACCTTCACCGAACTTGGCAAAGCGCCTGAATTCCTGCTGCACAGCATAGCCAAAGACAAGTAGTCGTAAATTATCATTGAACGTATGATTGATGTCGAGCTTCTGGGAATAAAACTGTTTTTCTCCACCGTCGTTCTCGGCATTAATTCCTTGTTCTCGGCGCAGGTCGAGGTCATTCAATCGACTTTCAGAAATATAGCCTGCGGCCTCCCATTCGCTCCGGTGGCCGCGCAGGTATAGGGCCACGTCTGTTTTGTCGGTCAATTGATAAGCGACACGTCCAGTTAGGTTACCGCGAATATTGTCGGAGTTCGCCTGATAGCCATCAGACTGAAAGAATTGAAAAGCCAGATTCGTCTCCAGCTCACGTCCTTTACTGCCACCTAAAGCGATACCTCTTCCCAGCGCATACTGAACGTTGAGCGTATTGAAGGCACCTCCACTGATACTAATATCTTGATATTCTCCGCCTTTCCGAGTTTCTATCGCCAAAGTGCCACCTTCGGCGAAGCGACCATATAGCACAGAAGACGGTCCTTTGTACACTTTGACCTTTTCGAGGTTAAGCGGAATAAGGATATTGAGATCCGCATAACCGTCTGCATGCCCTTCGGCTTCGTTGAGAGACACCCCATCGATCTGAGCACCAGCCTGGCCTTCGTGGCCGCCACCACCGAAACCACGGATAGAAAACTGATCAGCTACACCGCCCTGGTTGTAGGAAAGCAAATCGACTCCGGGAATCTGCTCGATAATACGTATCGGCAAGTCGATATTGAGCGTCTTAATCTGCTCGATACCGACTTCATTGACCGTTATCGTTTGGTTTCTCGGGTCCAGCGCTTCACCTCGTATAGTGATCTCGCTAAGCATGGCCATGGCACTATTCAACCCGACAATGAAGCGCTTACTCTCGTTGGATTCCAGAGAGAAAGTCCTAGTCGACTTTTCGTAACCGATAGAGGTTACCACGAGGGTATAGCTGCCAGCTGCGAGATTACCTATCTCGAACTGACCATCTCGATTGGTAATGGAACCGCGGTCCGTATCCATAATGGCAACGCTGGCCCCTTCAAGTGGGATACCGGCTTCTGTCAGCACCGTACCGCTGATCGAGCCATTGCCTTGTGCGAATATTTGCACAGAGGTAGAAAAAAATAATAAAAGGAATACTATAGTAAGTATTGGCTTGTTTTTCATCATAAATAGTTTAGACATGGTTTGTCCATGTTTCTGGGAAACCGAACTTGGACTCTACAGGATGAGCATAAAATAGCTTGTATCCGTTCGTGTGTCGAATCAGAATTCCCAAGAATAAATACCTGGATAAGCCACGTTAATTCACGTTGACTTAATAGTGTATTTAAGTTTTAAAAATGGATTTTGTATTAGGATCTTGTAATCCTAATCAGCATCATATAGCACTAGCCGACCTGTATAGATAGCGTCTTAGTCATTTATTTTTATCCGATATAATTCAAGCTTTAAACGTTGAATATCAGGCATAAGAATGAAGGGCTTTGATCTTTCACAAAGCAATAGGTATCTATAAAGTCGTAGCTAAAAGGTCTATATTGACGAGCGAAAGTCAGGGGGTGGGGTAGGCTGCTTTAAAAACGGAGCGGCAGGTAGTTGCTCATCGAATGAGTAAATCTTTATCTCATTTAAAGCCATCGACTCCGTCAATAATGGTAATCGAGCATTTTCATGTGCAATTTTAGGGATTGGTTTTGTGGGACTATCGCCTCTTGGTATGTGTAAATCACATAAATCTTCAAAACAAACTTTTAATATTCCGATTCCTGTATGCTCATGATCAGCGTCTCCGGGGAAGCGGTGAAAGTGATCGTAACTATCCCCTTCGAGCCTATGTACTAAAGTGTGAGACACCTCATAAAGGCTAACTCGTAAGGCTATAGCCATATGAGCTATTATAGCGAAGAGAATCAAGCTCCCTTCTATACTTAGGTATTTGAGCTTAAGTCGCAAACTAGTGTGAGGTGGTTATAAAACTTCTTCAAGTTATGCCGAATTAAGTAATTTTCAAATGTTTTTGCTGATTTTCTCGCTTTCGGGTGAAATTCATTCGTTCAGTTAGTATAATCGTAATTGAAAGTTTTTGCTATTGCAGATTAGCTCATAACTGCAAGCCGTTAAAGAGATGACCAGTCCAAAAACGACCGAGCTTTGGTAAAAAGTAGAGATGAGTCTCAGGGTTTTCATGCAGTCAAAAATAAGTTAATAGGTAGAGTAGGGGAGGATTAAACCAAAATTATTAAGTGCTCGGTTTGTGGGGTGATAATTTGATAGATGAGACTTAGTGCCCACAGACTGACGTGCATCAAGAGCGATAAGGCTATAAATTTCGCTACTGGAAAAGCGAAGGATAGAGTCGAAAAGCTTTATTTAACATAATATAAATTATAGGCAAAACAATAACTGCCATCTCCGTATCAGCAATTCAGCGATGTGGCCGCCCACCAGTATGTTCCGCGAGCTTCAGCTCGTGCATGTTCCCAAAACGCTTCAGCGTTTAACATACTCTCCGTCAAGCAGCATGATATCTTTTAAGACAAAACCCAATGATATAAGCAACAGTAAGCTAACGAGCATAAGAGCGCACTCCACCTGCGAAAGTCTATTCCATGCCCCCTACCCTTTGCGAGCTTACAAAACAAAATTTAATACGAAATATTTCGTACTCAAATTCTACTGCGCCGGTAGCCTGTCGATCAGCTTATTGTAGCAAGGTGGAATCCCAGAATTCGTTACATCTGGATCACGTTTAACGCATAAACACGGCAAGCGGGCAGATTTGGGAAAGCCCGCCTCTACCCCGAAGGTCTGCTGGCCAGCATCAAAAAAGAAGGTCCAGCCAAAAGCGTCGTCGGCTTCCGTACCTGTCCAGAAACTGATACGGCCATTGGGCGCGTCCTTAGGACCGGCCAGCTTACAATTGTCAGTACCGAATAAGTTGTCGAAGGCACGGCCGCCATCGCCTCTGTAAAATTCATTGACGAGAAAGTCGATCTCGCCCACGCATGGCAATCTGTAGCCCGCCGCCTGGCAAGACTGGAGTGCGTCTTCCCATCGATACGGGCTGCCTGCTAGCGGCTGTGTGGTAAACAACAGTGGACCGACCTGCTTGAATACGATTTCGTCAATCAGCTCGCAACCAAAACCAACATCTATCGCGTTAGGAATTCGGCCCGATATAGTCGGCACAGCCACACGGCGAACTATGGTATCTCTTACTTCGATGACGCGCTCTACGGTATCAGTGGGTAGCGGGCAGCCTAGCGCTGTGATGCGTTGCAAGACAGATTCTACGCACAGACTCTGCCCGGTGTATTTGCGGTAGAATGTCTGATATGCCTCGCAATTGGCCATGCGCAGCATGGCTTGATAGTCTTGCCAGACCTCACAGTCACGCTCGTCTAGTTTGTCGCGAAATTGATCGCTGCAATCGGCCTCACCTCCTTCGGTACACAAGTAGTTTAGGAAAGCGTGACAATCGTCGGCTTCTTCAGCAAGCAAACAGGCATCTTCAGTTCCTGCCGCTGGATTTCCAAGCAAACAAAAAGCATAGCTACTCAGCAGCAATGCGCCGATAGCGGCCAGTAGCATCCAGCGCATGCGGGTGTATGTAGGATTGTCAGTGGGTACAGGCACCACAGCCGCAGATGCTGCCGCGGCAGGAATTACAGTAACATTATTCGTCGTACATCCACAATCCTGAGCAGCCTCGGCCAGGTCTTCACGCATCAGCTCTAGATGACCCGCCTGGCCTTCGGGCAGATCTTCAATCTGCTTGACTAGTGCGTCGTCTTGTTCTTGAATCGCATCGCCTACCAGAGACTGTGCAGAGCCCAATTCGCCGAGTAGACCAGCATTGATTAAAGGCGTTTTACCACCCGATCTGGCGCACGCCTGCTGATGTACTTGATTCAAGTAAGTTTCCACACAGTGAAAAGGCACATTACCGTCCTCATCGACTACAGCATCGCCAAGCAGTTTGGCGACTTCGACCGGCTCTTCCACCTCCATTTTACCCTCACGAGTGAAGGCACTTAGGATGTCGAAAGTAACATTGAACATGGCCGCTTGGGTCAGCGGGTGTATGTGATAGCGATGCGTGAGTAGGTCGGGAACAATAGTATCGTAATCGCTCATGGCTCCCAGAAACTCTTCTCTAACGCTCAATATGATCCGCAGGTGCGGTAGATCGGCCGAGTACAGTCCTTGCAGTGCATTGAAAAAGCCAGCGCGTTCCCATTCGGGCGTGGTTTTTACGAAAAGCCCATCGAGCTCGTCGAAAACCAAGAACATATCTTGGTCGGTATAATCGAACCACTTTTCCAGGAGACTGCGTAGGCTATCCTCCTTTTTAGCCCTTATCTTGAATCGTTTAAGTTCGCTGCGCAGCTTGTTGTCCAAGTCGGCCATCATATCCTGACCGCGGTAGCGCACGGATAGCATTTCACCAGGACCGGCCTCCAGTTTATTGGCTAATCCGCAAAGTAGTAGACTACTTTTACCGATCCGCTTTTTACCGAATAGCAAAACCAGACGCTGCGCCTTGGTCAACTGGTGGAACTCTTCGACTTCCTTATCCCGACCTTTGAAAAACGGGAGATCAGTCGATAAGCAAGGCTGCAACACATTAAATAATGGATCACATGGCCCCTGCCCTACCCCGGTGACTAAGCTAAAGCTGGGTGGAATCACGAATCGCTTAGCCTCTGCAAGTGGTACTTTGACTGTACCGCTCTTTTGTAGCAGCCAGATTCTTTTCGACCACTGCTGATCGGTCGAGGTAAGTGGATACTCGTTTATTTTATTTTGGTCTTCGGCATCGAGTTTACACTCCTCCAGCTTAAATTTCGTCTCTTGTGCCGATAAGCGAAGGGCTGTTAATACTTCACGGGCTTTGTCGCGTGTCTGAAAGCCCGGAGACTCGTCGAAAATACAATCTTGACCGACAAAGATGTCTAGGGTAATTTCCTCGCCTCTCTCGCTCAAATAGTTTTCGGCCAGCAATCTATTGGTGCGCAGATACAAAACGGCTTCACGCATCGCTTTGAGGGCGGTCTCTCTATTTGCATACCATGGGCTCGGAAAGGCGTACTCACCTGCTTTTAAGACAAAAAAGCAAGTGTCGCCGTACAATTCACCCGGATCGTAAAGGGCGAAAACTATGGGTAGCTCAGTGTAGGTGGGAATGGGACATTCCTTTGGTTAGGGGTAAATGTATGAAAACTTGTTTACTCATTAAAAAACAGCCCACTTCCCATCAAATTATCATCATCTCTCCAATTGGGCTGCCAGTAGTATCTGGGCTTTTTGTCTTGGCCGGGATCTTCATCTTGCACAGATACGTTTACGCGTATATGCTGCCAATTTTCTCCTAGACGTTCACGAACGTAATCGAGAGGCAACTTTGCTACAAATCGATATCCGCCATCAATGGGGTAACATTCATGGGGTATATCAAACTCGTAGCGGTCGGTATAAAAAGTAGTTGGCTTCTCCCCTTTTGGTGCGGGTGATGCTAGAAAAACTAGTGAGCTTTCATACCATCCATTTCCGGAGTCGAGCATAGATATCTCCAGAGGATCGGCATTTACCACTACTGCTATATAATCCTGTCGAAATCCTGCCTCCCCAGGCCGTGTAACGATGGCCTCATCTCTTACTTCGGCCCAGACGAATAAGCTTTCTTCTGTACGACTTATATTCCAGGCCACCTGACAATCATCGCTAGTAGAATCAGAAGTTTGACCGAAAGTGAAAGGTAAATAACTCCAGTTCACCTGGCTCATGCTGAGGTTGTCATCAGAACTTAACAGGTATCTCTCTACGGGAGCCAGATTGTATTTTAATGGTAAAGTCAGCACTTCTCCACGATCTTCAAAGCTCAAATCGATATGCAATGGCAAGATGGCATTGGCTGGCGCTATCTTTTGCCTGGAATGGATCTGAAAGCTGTACGGCATAACCGAATTTGGAGGCACGGTTACGGTATCTATCGGCAACTCAGCTAGATAGTCAAAACTAAACTTGGGTTTGATGTTTGCCTTCATTTGTACGTCTGTCGGATTGTGTAATTGCAACGCTACATTAACTAAGCCATCTTCAGATATCTTATCGGCAAAAATGGGATCGAATCGGATAGGCTGATTGGCGTACAAGGACCTAATGAAATCGTAATCAGACTTTGTAGTTACACCATCTGCATATATAGCATCCAGAGCGATATTGGCCATAATGGGACCTTCATCGGTCATAGTGATCCAGCAAATTTGGTCAAACTCTCCTAGCTTGGGTCCTCGAAGTCGTGACCCTCCACCTGTTGTAGCTAAGGTGTAGTACTTACCATTATTGCGGCTAAACTGCTGATAATGATGCACATGGCCCGCATACACGGTGTGATTTCGTTCGTTGAGCAGTTTCTCTACGTCAGGCCATCGTTCAGGATTATCCTGATCCCACAGCGGCTGATGAAGAAAGACCATCGTCCACTTTACATCTTTATGACTGCTCAAGGTTTCAGCTATCCATGCATACTGCACATCTGAAATGGTACCACGACCAGCTCCAAGCCGTTGATCCTCACTATTCAAGCACAAGAAAAGTATATCCTTATACACAAAAGAGTAGTAAGTAGGACCATAACGCTTTTTGTACAAGTCTTCCATGACTTGATTTGTAATGTCGTGATTGCCAGGAACGTAGAAAAAAGGAGCATTCAACCTCTCTACCATGGCGTCAAACTCATTCCACTGCCGGTTAAGCTCTACCTGATCTTCTGTGTAACCGGTTATCAGATCTCCAACACTCATCACAAATTGCGGCTGTAGTAGATTGATCTTGTCTACTGCTTTAGAAAACACACCTGGGCGCAGCCCGCCAGTACGATCCGAAACAATCACAAATTGGAACTGGCCATCCGGTACGTCAACCTCCAATCCAGTCCATGGTGTTGGTCCCGAAGTTGGTTGATCACTTTTTGGATTTATAGATTGCGAGGAAGCATAAACATATGATGTTATAAAAAGCAGTAAGAGTAAAAATCGCATCACCTTAATTTGCTACAATGTACATTCTCTAAATAAGCACCATGCTAAATCAGGGTTAAATTTGAATGGTATCTATTCTCCAGCTTGTATATCATTAGACTTTCGCAGGTGGGGCACTCCCGCAAAATCGTAGACTCATCCATGCTATAGGAATTGATCCCAGTTAGTACAACTCTTTCATGAAGCAAATGCTGTTGTCCATTTCAGCATATTGACCATATTTCGCTATTTCACGGTAGCCTGCTTTCTTGTAAAAGCAAACAGCTTCTTTTTGCCTTTTCCCCGTTTCTAGTATGCACGAGGTTGCGCCTAGCTCGGCAGCCCACAGTTCTAGTTCTTTCAAGATGGTCATTGCTACTCCCCTACCCCGCTGGTCTTCATTGACCCACATGCGCTTCACTTCTATTCTGTGGTCTCCGTATACTTTGATGGCTCCACAACCTACTGCTCTATTTCCATCAAAGGCCACGATGACATGCTCTATGTCATCCAGTTGATTGTATTGGTCATAAAAGTCGTGCTCGCCACCGTCCGTGATGGCGAGGTAGGCATCCAGTTTTTCTACTAGCGTTCTAAAGTCGGTATTAGTGGGAGTGGTTCGGGTTATTTGGGTCACTGTCTTCTTAGTTATATTTTAAAGAAAAAATTATAAGAAAATATTGAATGAGTAATAATTTATACTGTCAATTAGTTTTTAGACGCTGAAGCGTCTTTGAGTGGGCATGGTCTAAAGCCCGCGGAAACAACCAATTCTACCCCAACATCATCTCCAACTGTCCGATCTTTTCTTGGGTATCGGCCTGTTTCTTGCGTTCGCGGGCGACGACCTCTTCGGGGGCACCGGAGACGAAGCGCTCGTTGCCGAGTTTTTTCTCGATGCCAATAAGGAAGCCGCGTAGACGCTTGAGCTCGGTCTCCATCTTTTCGCGCTCGGCAGCGACGTCTATGGTTTCGTTGAGGATGAGGTAGGCGGCTTCTGTCTTAACTAGGAAGGCGAGGCTATTGTTGGGTTGAGCATCAGAGAGCTCCAGACTACCGAGGTAGGCCAGCTTAGACGCCATAGCAGAGAATGCGGGAGCAGACAGCAAAGCTTCGGAGGTAGCCGACCTGCGGAAGTACAAATTCAAAGCCTCTCGCTCGGGTAGATTCCGACTCTTGCGCGCTTCGCGTACGCCACTCACTAGAGTTTGTAGTAGCTCGAATCTGTTCAATAAGTCCGCATCGTATACATTGGCTTTAGGCCAGGTGCTGACGACGCAATCTTCGCCTTCGATGCGACTGCGCAACTGATGCCAAATCTCTTCGGTGATGAAGGGCATGAACGGGTGAAGTAGGGTCATCATTTGCTCGAAAGCGGCGGTGGTGCGATCATATGTAGAGCGGCTTATCTGGCCGTCTTCTGGCTTGATCAACTCCAGGTACCAGGAGCAGAAATCGCCCCAGATGAACTTGTAGAGACTCATGAGCGCGTCACTCAGGCGGTAGTCGGCAAAAGCGGAGTTGACCTCGCCTATGGTCTGGCTGAGTCTGGCTTCGAGCCAGTCGGCTGCTACTTGTTCGGCTTCGGTCGGTGAACGTTCTACTTGCTCCCAACCTTGTAGTAGACGATTAGCATTGAAGAGCTTGTTGCAAAAGCGACGACCCTGGTCACAGAGTTTGCTTTCGTTCTTGGCCTTGCCCGTTTTCGGATCGAGGGGCGCATCGAAGATGATGTCGTTGCCGGCGGCGGCCGAAGACATCATGCCGAAGCGAACGCCATCGGCACCATAACGCTCTAAGAGTGCCATCGCATCGGGACTATTGCCCAGCGACTTGGTCATCTTGCGGCGCTTTTCGTCTCGTACCATACCCGTGTAGAAGACGTCCTTGAATGGCATTTTGCCATGTTCGGCGACGAAGTCAACACCCAGCTCACCTTCGCTGAATTCATAGCCGAACATAACCATGCGCGCCACCCAGAAGAACATGATATCCCAGCCGGTGACCATGAGCGTAGTTGGATAATAGTACTCTAAATCAGTGGTGTCACCCAGCATACCGTCGAATACGCTGATGGGCCACAAGGCCGAACTAAACCAGGTATCCAGTACATCTTCATCTTGCTGAAAATCAGTGATTTGCAGATCACTATTTCCAGTCTTTTTCCGAGCTTTTTCCAGGGCTTGCTCAGCCGTTTCGGCTACGTAAGTTTCCCCTTCATAATACCAGGCGGGTATCTGCTGCCCCCACCACAGTTGACGGCTGACACACCAGTCGCGCACATTTTCGGGCCTCAGCCAGCTATTGTACATGTTGAACATGCCAGCTGGGTGAAAGTCAATATCTCCATCTTTGACCGCAGCCAGGGCGGTGGCGGCGAGTTTTTCCATATTGAGGAACCACTGCAGCGTGAGCCTGGGCTCGACTACAGCATCGGTACGCTCGGATCGACCCACGCTGGTGCGATACTGCTTGGTTTCTATGAGATCGCCTGTTTCTTTAAGCTTCTTTACGGCACTGACACGCGCTTCTTCCCGGTCCTGGCCGACGAAAAATTGGGCCAGTTCATTCAGGCTGCCATCTGCGTTCAGGATATCGATGACCTCCAGGCCATGGCGTTGACCGACCTCATAGTCATTTTGGTCGTGGGCGGGCGTGATCTTGAGCGCACCCGTACCAAACTCTATTTCGACATAGTCATCTGTCACAATGGGTACTGAGCGATTCACCAAGGGTACGATCACATTCTTACTGTGGTACTTGGTGTATCGCTCATCGCTGGGATGAACGGCCAGCCCAGTATCTGCCATGATAGTCTCCGGGCGGCTGGTGGCTATGACGATGTAGTCTTCCGTACCTTCCACCTGGTAGCGGACGTGGTAAAGGTTTTTGTTTTCGTCGGTATAGATGACCTCTTCGTTGCTGAGGACCGTCTGGGCTTCTGGGTCCCAGTTGGTCATGCGCTTACCGCGGTATAGCTGACCGCTTTCGTAGAGCTTGACGAAGGCTTTGAGGACTTGCTTACTCAGCTTAGGCTCCATCGTGAAGCGGGTGCGTGACCAGTCGGCACCAGCACCAAGCAGTTTGAGTTGTTCTAAAATGATACCGCCGTATTCGTCTTTCCAGGCGAAGGCTTCTTTCAGGAATTCCTCTCGCGTTAGGTCAGATTTTTTGATGCCCTTTGCTCGGAGTTTCTTGACCACCTTGGCCTCTGTAGCAATACTGGCATGGTCGGTACCCGGCACCCAGCAGGCATTTTTGCCTTCCATACGCGCCTTGCGCATGAGGGCATCTTGAGCTGTATATTGCAGCATGTGCCCCATGTGTAGCACACCCGTCACATTGGGTGGCGGCATACAGATAGTAAACGGCTCACGCTCGTCGGGTGCGGAGCGGAAGTAATCGTGGTCGAGCCAATGCTGATACCAACGCTGTTCTACGTCCTTGCTGTTGTATGCTTTAGGGCTGCTCATGCTTGCAAAATTGAGGCGCAAAAATAGGGTAAATAGGAATAGGTTCGGGGCTCAAAACCAATGGATTTGAGTCCCGAACAACGAGTCGAAATCAGAACTTTTTATTCTATTCCTCCGCCAAGGGAAAACCGACCGCCAACGAGAAGACCGATTTCATTGAATCCATCTTCTTCGAATATAGATCGCCAGTTGAGTCCTAGTTCTAAAGCGACTCGATCGCGCAGCCAGATATCAGCACCTACTGCGAGGTCAGTTGCAAAGAAAAGCTCATCCCCGACTCCAAACAACTCGGCATTTGGACCAGCCAGATTTAAGCCTAGATCGACAAAGAAATCGGTGTGTTTCGGGGCAGTAAAATAATACCGGCCCGCTACACCAAAATTTATTTGTGATTCGCTGATTTCTCCAAAAAAGGTTCTCTGAGAGACGCTCGTATAAGTCACATTTGCACCGACTGCAAAATTTTGATTCAGGAAATAGTAAGCATCAGGACTAATCTGAGCGATGCCGTTAGTCTCGTCGGTTCCGAATAAGGCACCGCCCAATTGTGTGCCAAACATCCATACCCCTTTGCCCCTATATCCAACTGCTTTGGAGCCGTCACTGCGATTAGACCCGAGGAGAAATTCCAGCTGAAAATTCAGATCAAACGAATTTTTAAACTCGCCAATTTGGTAACCGAGTTCGGGAGAAAAAAGGACATTACTGCCTAGCGGCAGACTAACTCCCCCTGCGAGGCGAAGATCGTTGTTGCCAAAGGCAGGGGAAAAATCTTCCGAACCTAGCTGATAAGAAAGTGCACCATATGCCATGATGTCTTCATTGTTAAGCACGTAGTATCGAGCAAAGGGTGTAAAAAGCACCTCGGATTCACCCCCATCGCTCAAGTCTGCTATAACAAAAATTTGTCCGCCTAGCAGTAATCCATCTATCGGTACATATCCTAGCGTTGGTGCGGCAAGCAAAAGTGTAAAATCCGACTCTGTAAATGCCGATATCGAAGCTACTCCACTAGTGATGCTGGTTGGACTAGCCAATTGGCTATTTCTTGGACTAGCCCCCGTATTGAAGAACAAATCACCCTTCAATATTTGTGCATGAACAGTAGGCACCAGAAAGACTAATACTAGAATAAAGGAAAATAAGTGTTTTACCATGATTATTGGTTTTGGTTTAGTTTTCGATTGTGAATATACTGATTGTACAACGAATGAATAGGGTTGGTCTGAGCCCGTGTTGAGCATCAACTGATCGGCTCGCCATTTCCAGCCCCTGTTGCTGGCTGCACCAGTCTGAGCTGACCGTCGGACCCTTCGGCCATAAGGATCATACCCTGGCTCTCCACACCGCGCATTTTACGTGGAGCCAGATTAGCAACTAACACCACCTGTTGACCTATGAGCTCTTCCGGCTTATATTGTTGAGCAATGCCGCTAAGTACGGTTCGCGTCTCAAAACCGAGATCGAGGGTCAGCTTGAGCAGCTTATCGGCTTTGGGGAGCTTTTCGGCTTCGGTGACGGTAGCCGTACGAAGGTCCAATTTTGAAAAGTCGGCAAACTCGATGGTCGGTTTTAAATCCCCCTCTGACTCCCCCGATGGGGGAGAAACAGTTTCATTCTCCTCCATCGGGGGAGCTAGAGGGGGAATGCTGTCTAATTTATCTTTTTGGGCCTGAATGATCTTCATGCGGCTGTCGTCTTTTCGGTCGGCAATCTTCGGGAAGAGGACAACTGGCTCACCAACAGTATGCCCGGCCGGAACCAACTGCTCACCAGCTGCTAGCTTGTCCGTCAGCTCCTGCCAGTCACCGCGCTTCAAACCAGGCAAGTTCAAGATATGGCGCAAGCGATCTGCTGTGAACGGGATAAAAGGCGATGCCGTGATAGATAGTGCAGCCGTAGTTTGGATGCAGACTTCGAGTATCTCTGTAATTTTAGGATCTTCCGGGTTTTCTTTAGCAAGTGCCCAAGGTGCTGATTCTTGGAAGTAAACATTGCCCCATGTGGCCAATTCTACGAACGAAGTAGCGGCATCCTTGAATCTAAATAACTCGATATTCGATTGAATATCTGATACAATTTTCGACACTTCAGCCAGAGCTTCCACTCTTCCCCTCTCCCTCGGAGAGGGGCTAGGGGAGAGGTTTAATTCAGGCACCACAGACCCCAAATATTTCTTGCTCAGCACCAGCACCCGATTCACGAAGTTGCCCAACTTGTCTGCCAGATCTTTGTCGTGGAAATCGACGAACTCGTCCCACTTGAAGTCGGCATCTTTTTGCTCAGGTAAGTTTCTGATCAAGGCCCAACGAAGGGCGTCTTCTTTATTGGGGAAATCTTTGAATTCTTCCAGGTATTGGTGCTGCTCTATCCCCCACCCTCTCGACTTGCTGAATTTGTCGCCCTCGAAGTTCAGGAACTGGTTGGCCGGCACATTGGTGGGCAAAATGAAATCTCCATGTGCCTTCAACATAGCCGGAAAGATGATACAGTGGAATACGATATTGTCTTTACCGATGAAGTGGTAGAGTTGGGTCTCTGTATCTTGCCACCATCGCTCGAAATGCTCCCCCCTCTTATCCCCCCGATAGGGGGAGGCCGAGAGTTCTCCCCCGTCGGGGGAGTCAGAGGGGGATTTTAAGGCACCCGACCCGCGGAAGTCCAATTCACCCCGATTGTAAGCTTCGCAGAAAGCTTTCGTACTCGAAATATAACCGATGGGCGCATCGAACCAGACGTAGAGCACTTTTCCCTCGGCTGAAGGCAGTGGCACTTGAATGCCCCAATCCAGATCACGGGTGATGGCCCTGGGCGTAAGACCTTCATTAAGCCAGCTCATACACTGACCGAGCACGTGGTTCTTCCAGGCTTTTGCCTCATGGTGTTTTTCCCCATCCAGCTGTCCGTTTTCGATCCACTCCTTTAACCAATCTTGGTGCTTATCGAGCTTGAAATACCAGTGGGTCGTCTCACGCAGCTCTGGGGTTTTACCACTCAGGGTAGACACCGGATCGATTAGCTCGGTGGGCGAAAGATCACTGCCGCAATTTTCGCACTGATCGCCATATGCAGAGTCGTAATTACATTTCGGACAAGTACCTTTTATATATCGATCGGCCAAAAACTGGTCGTAGTCCGCATCGTAGTATTGCTCTTGGGTTTGGGTCTCGAATTGGTCGCCTTGCTTGTGCAAATTGAGGAAGAATTCCTGACTGGTTTGATGGTGAACGACCTCGCTGGTTCTATGATAAAAATCAAAGCTGATGCCCAACTGCTCAAAGCTGCCTTTATTTAATTCATGATATTTATCGATGATGTCGCGTGGACTAATTCCTTCTTTCTTGGCCCTGAGCGTAATGGCCGCTCCATGCTCGTCGCTACCACACACCCAAAGTACGTCTTCCCCTTTTAAGCGCAGGTAACGCACGAATATATCCGCGGGCAGATAGGCACCCGCCAAGTGGCCCAGATGGAGTGGGCCATTCGCATACGGAAGGGCAGATGTGACTAGGGTACGGCTCATGGTCTAACTTTCTAGCTTTTCGGTGATTTCCTCCCAACGCTCCATTTCCTCGGCAAGTTCCGATTCTTTGGTTTGGTGGCGATCTATAGTCTTCTGAGCATTGCCCGACTCGTAGAATCCCGGTTCACCCATCTTTTCGAGTAGCTTTTTGATCTCTTTTTCCAGCTTATCGATCCGCTGCTCGGATTTGTGGATTTGGCGCTTGAGTTGATGCTTTTCGTGATCGGAAAGTTGCGTTTTGTCCCCCTCTAACTCCCCCGACGGGGGAGAACCAGGGTTGTTGCCCGACGGGGGAGAACCGGAGGCCTCCCCCCCTCGGGGGGATGAGAGGAGGGACAACTCCACCTCCCGCATATCGTCCATTTTCCGCTTTTCCAGGAAGACATTCACATCGCCCAAGTGCTCGTAGAGCTGGTGGTCTCTGAATTCTATAGTCCGATTGGTGAGGCCGCTGAGGAACTCTCGGTCGTGGCTGACGACCAGTAATGTACCATCATATTCGAGCAAAGCCTGCTTGAGAATGTCTTTGCTGGCCATATCGAGGTGGTTGGTCGGCTCATCGAGGACCAGCAGGTTGAACGGGCGCAGCAGCATACAGGCCAAAGCTAAGCGGGCGCGCTCTCCCCCACTCAGCACAGAGACCTTCTTATCTTGGTCTTCGCCACTGAATAGGAAGGCACCCAAAATCTTGCGCAGTCGGGTTCGCATTTCCGGCGGCGAGTGGTTTTCCATTGTTTCGTGGAGGGTCAGCTTGCCGTCTAGTGAATCGCTCTGGTTTTGGGCGTAGTAGCCGATACTCACATTGTGGCCGAGTTCTACATCGCCATCAGTAGCGGGAAGTTTGCCGATCAATATTTTGGCGAGAGTAGTTTTCCCCTGGCCGTTTTGACCGACAAAAGCTACTCGATCTTGTCGGTCTACTTTGAGGTCTACGCCGAGCAGTACGTCGAGCTCGCCGTAGGACTTGGTGACCTCTTCGCCTTTTAGGACCACGGCTCCTGATCTGGGGGCAGGTGGAAAGCGCAAATTCATAACGGCTTCATCGCTTTCGTCCAGCTCTATGCGCTCGATCTTGTCGAGTTGCTTTTGCATGGACTGGGCCATCTTGGTCTTGGTGGCCTTGGCCATGAATCGGTTGATGGTCCGCTGCTTGTCGGCCAGCACGCGTTGCTGATTGACATAGGCGGCTTCCATCTTTTCGCGGCGCTCAGCTTGCAGCACGACGTACTTGCTGTAGCTGGCTTTGTAGTCGTAGACTTTGCCGAGTTCAACCTCTAGGGTGCGCTTGGTTACATGATCTAGGAAGGTGCGATCGTGGCTGATGGTCACCACAGCTCCCGGATAAGTGCTCAGCCAACTCTCCAGCCAAAGGATGGACTCGATGTCGAGGTGGTTGGTTGGCTCGTCTAGTAGCAGGTAATCGGGTCGCTGGAGGAGCATCTTGGCCAACTCGATGCGCATTTGCCAGCCGCCAGAAAATTCAGTCGTCAGGCGATTGAAATCGGTCGCTTCGAAGCCCAGGCCCATAAGTACTTTACCGGCTTGTGCTTCCATGGTTACACCGCCAAATGTGGCAAATCGTTCGTTGAGGTTGGCCAGTTCTTCCAGTAGTTGAGAATAACTATCGCTTTCATAATCGGTACGTTCGCCCAGCTCTACATTGATTTCATCCAGACGAGCTTCTACCCGCTTCATTTCGGCAAAAGCGGTCAGACACTCTTCCATAACAGTTTTGCCGGTGGGCAAGTCCATGTCTTGATGCAAGAAACCGATGGTCGCACCGGGTGGTCGCACGAAATGCCCCTTATCGGCAGAGATTTCTCCGGCGATCAGTTTGAGTAGGGTCGATTTGCCAGCACCATTTCGGCCGACCAACCCGACTTTGTCTCGATTGCCGATGGTAAAACCCACGTGGTTGAGCAGGATTCGCTCTCCGTATTGGACGTATATGTCTGATGCGGTGATCATGAAGGGCGCAAAGGTAATGGTTAGTCCAACCTCTTCACAAAAGTTAGCTCCCTATTATCCAAATTCAGTGCGCATAACCTTCCCTTACCTCTATCGCTTTTGTAGCAACCGGCATCGATATTTATAACCGGCAGCTTCCAGGCGGAACTGACCGAGTACTCGATTTCTGATTTATCTATGGGGGTATGGCCATGAATGACGGTACGACCGGCTAACCAGCTGGTGTCTACGTCTTGTAGGTCGTCGTACCAATATCTGGACCAAAGCATGGCATCTGTATCGCGCAAAGGTTCCGACCTGCGGAAGTTCAAACCCGCATGAACCAAGATATAATCATCCAGCAGATAGTAGTATGCCAAGTCGTGCATCCAGGCGAGGTGCCTGTTGGAGATGCGATCTTGACCATAACTAGCTAGCGTTTCGCTTCCACCCCAAAAACGCGCCCAATCAGTTTGATGAAGATTATTTTTTCGTTTGGTGTGTAAGCGCAAGCACTCTGCTTCGTGATTGCCGCGCAGGCAGTGTACTTGGTAGCCTTCTTCCTGTAGCTTGATCACTTGATCGATTACGCCACGACTATCTGGACCGCGATCTATATAATCACCAAGGAGATAGAGCTCATCGGTCTGGTTGAGTTCTATTTCATAGAGCAGCGCACGAAAGGTTTTTGCATTGCCGTGGATGTCAGAGATGGCGTAACGCATGCCTAAGGGGTTGGTGAATGTTTATCGGTGAACACTCGCTTTAGAGAAATGATTCCACCTGCGGATGCATGCCTGCCATTGGCACGCAGGCAAGTCCTAATACTAAATCCTGGTATAAACTCAGCTTGATCCTCTTTGTACATGTTGTACCAATCGAAGGTTCTAGGTTGATCTGGCATTTCTAATTATTGTCAACAATGTCTTCAAACGTTACAACATGCTCCAACATACTTTTCCACTTAAATAGCTTTTCAAATCCTTCTACCCCAAGGAATCTCTCTTTATTTTCTTCCCACTAGCGGTCTTTAGTTTCTTTGACAAGTTCTTCGACATCTTCTGGAGTGATTTGACTATTCTTTCCAATCTCCAGATATTTCAGAAAATTAAGTGCGTTTTGAACGATTTTCGGTGTCGAGTCAATGGGCAGACAAATTAAAATTTCATATTCGGTTCTATCGATTGTGTATGACATATTCTAAGTGACAGAAAACAGCATATAAAGCTTCTTAGTTATTATATGTGAATAGACATTTAAATTGATATTTTAGGACACTTTATCAAAAGAATCGCCCCAATTTGACAATCCTTTAGTATTCTTTTGATCATGTACTAAGCCAAAATAGTTCAGCCTAATAGAAATCATAGTCCTTGAAACATGGTAATGCTTGCTAAGGTTATCTAGAAGTCTATTGTATTCCTTATAATTTGAATAATGATGACCTAGATAGAATGGTAGATCTATAGTTCTTCCCATTTCACCCAACAATTGAGAAACCTTAGCTTTAAAAGGAACTTCGGGGAGAATCAGGTTTACTGCCAACTCATTTGCCTGCCATTCAACCCAGTCTCGATCAGTTATGAGATTATCTTTTTTACTTTTATATTTAAAAAAATCATCAGAAACTGTTTCATATTCTGATTGTTTAATTACTACATTCTTATGAAGCAAGAAATGCGAAAATTCATGACACAGAGTAAACAAGTATCTAATCGTGTTTACCACAGATAGATCTATAGTTATTATCCTTTCTTTGATATTACAATTTGCCAAATTTTTTCTACCTGAAAGATAATATTGATCAATATGTTTGTTTATTATTTTCATATCTAATGCATCAGAAAGATATTTTATACACGGCTCTATTGAAA
>JBCCPC010000043.1:0-43078 GCA_039025055.1 Bacteroidota bacterium
CCCATGCGTAGCCGTCGCCGCTGGCAGCGACGATGTATAAATCTCCTTGTGTATTGCCACCGGGAGGTAAATCTCCTACAGTTGCTACAGTGCCAAGTAATGTAATTCCTGTACCTGGATCACCTTGAGGACCGGTAGGGCCTTCAGGACCGGTAGGGCCCGCCACACCGGGATCACCTTGCGGACCAGCAGGACCTTCAGGGCCAGTAGGGCCCGCCACACCCGGAATACCCTGAGGACCGGTAGGACCTTCGGGACCGGTAGAACCAGCAACACCCGGATCACCCTGCGGACCAGTAGGACCTTCGGGGCCGGTAGGGCCTTCAGGACCGGTAGGACCAGCCACACCTGGATCACCTTGCGGACCAACGGGACCAGCAATACCAGGATCACCCTGAAGACCAGCGGGGCCTTCGGGGCCTCTGATCGGGCCTACATTATTCCATACGGAGCCATCCCATGCGTAGCCGTCGCCGCTGGCAGCGACGATGTATAAATCTCCTTGTGTATTGCCACCGGGAGGTAAATCTCCTACAGTTGCTACAGTGCCAAGTAATGTAATTCCTGTACCTGGATCACCTTGCGGACCAACGGGACCAGCAACACCCGGATCACCCTGCGGACCAGTAGGACCTTCGGGGCCGGTAGGACCAGCCACGCCTGGATCACCTTGAGGACCGGTAGGGCCTTCAGGACCGGTAGGGCCAGCCACACCGGGATCACCTTGCGGACCAGCGGGACCTTCGGGGCCGGTAGGACCAGCTACACCCGGATCGCCTTGTGGACCGGCGGGACCAGTAGGACCAGCAACGCCCGGATCGCCTTGTGGACCGGCGGGGCCAGTAGGACCAGCAACGCCCGGATCACCTTGTGGACCGGCAGGGCCAGCTACACCTGAAATACCTTGAGGACCGGCAGGACCCTGTGGGCCTTGCGGGCCTTGTGTGACATCGCCAGATATTTGGATGTAGTTAAATTCTCGATCAATGTAGTACCAATTGCTGTCGGCGGCATAGATGAACTTGTAGCGATCGGTGGTGGGGATGGGGTTTACGCCTGGCGTGTATATGCGCTGGATAGGATCTATGAGCGTGGAAAAGTACCGGCGTAGACTGTCTAGCCTGATTTTGGCTAAATAGCCGAACTCTTGGGTGTAGAAAGCTACATCGTCAGTGGGGTTGGTGATTTCGGGGGCTTGGTCGGGGCGTACCTGGGAGGTGACCACCTGCGGAAGTACAAAAAAGGCAAACAACAATATGATAAGACGCATCAGACTATCCGTTTTTCGAGCTCTAGCGTGACTTGCAAGCCCTGATGTGGCGTACCCGAGATATTGCTGATCTCGATTTGGTAAATGCCCTGGCTAACAAGTGCCTGTGCAGCGACAAAACCGCCTAAACGGTTTTCACTGCCTCCGCTTTGGAGCTCGAAAGTTGCGATGCTTACGGTGTTGTTGACGTTACTTTGGGTAACGGATATGGTGCAGCCACCGCCACTGTCTGATGCAAATCCGAAAATGACGCCTTTGATTTTGTAGCCGATGCGGCGAAACGGTCGCCAGAATAGGGTAGTGGTGCCATTGGTGATAGGCTGGTCGCTTGGGAATAGATCGAACTCAACGTAGTCGGTGCGCAGCAGTGCATTGAGTTGGGTCTGATAGCTGGGCTCAATTTGTACGTAGGAACCGGAGGGAATGTCGAATGCAGGCGTGAATTGTTCTACAGAAAGGCCGGTACCCGGATTGACGATCCAAGTCTGCCCGTCGGGCGTAGTCCAGTCGAGCCCGTTGGGGTCTGTCCAGGTTTCCGGATTGCCCAGCTCGTAGTCTATGGCTACGGTGACCTCTTGCGTTAGGCCGGTGATGGGGTCGGTTATGATGAGTACGTCGCCTGCGCTGATAGAGACATCTTCGGGACCTTCCTGTAAGTTGATCACATCGATAGGCTGGCCTGCCGGTATGTCGGTATTGAGAACTGTTGGTATGGTGTTGAGCCCGGCCTGATCAATACCCGGAGGAGGTCCCGGCCTGCCACCATTGGGGTCGGCAAGCGGGGCGAAGTCGCTGGGCGAAGGGTTGATGGTGGTGTTTTCGGTGATGACTATGGTGGGGTCTTCTAGCTCAACCGGTATGGTGTCTAGCTGAATCCATTTGCCCGACCATATGCCCGCCAGCTTATCGTTGGTGATGTCTTGTGGTATGTAGATGCCCGTTCCGCGCAGCATGATCATATCTGGGCTGTATGATCTAGCTATCATCGAGGCGTTTAGTATGGGGCGTGTTTTGGCCTGAATGGCGAGTATGCGCTGGGCCAGCAACTGGCCGTGTTGTAGCTGGTCTTCGTCGAGGTAGTCGTTTCCGTCGTGGCGGCGCCAGCCGTCTGTGACTTGCCATTCGGTGCCGTCGAAATACTCGATATGACCGAAAGTGTTTCGCCCCGGCCCGTCGCCGAATATGACCTTTGGCTCTAGCACGACACTGTTTTGCAAGGCCGTGTTGTTGTTGGCGATGTAGCTGGTGGTGTCATACTGACCCTCGATAGTGCCGTCTAGCAGCGACTCGACGAATAGATCTACAACGACCCAACTGATGGGCACCAGCTGCATGATGGACTGGGCGGCAAAGCTGACTTGTAGCAAGCCAGAGCTTGGCACAGGTGGGGTAAGTACCTCTATGGGTAGCGTGAATGTAAGCTCATCGGTAGGAGCCGGTATATACGACCGGAACTCGTAGGCCGAATCAAACAGGTTGCCGTCTTCCCAGACGGGATTCCCATAGGTGAAACCAGAACTCGATACGGTGACCGACCGGCTGAGGGCGTCACCATTCAAAATATCATCTGGGTCTACTATAGCCACTCTGGCGCGATAGGAGTAGATGTAGCCGCCCGAAGGTGGTGCTTGGCTAGAGGTACCCTGAAAAGTGCCGCGCAGCCGTGCGGTGATGCGCAGCCGCCCGGCTCCCTCTTCAGTGCGAAAATTTGGTATTTCAGCGATGCTAGGCGCAATGCCGCCCGGCAGTGTCTGTGTAAACAGGTTTTGGCGACTGAAATGCTTGTAAAGTAAATCTACTTTCAGCAAGGGCGGCACGTATGTATTGCGCGCGCCAGCCAGTATGATGGCCTGGGCGGTGTTGTTGGCCAGGGCTTGGTTGTCGCCAACAATGTCTGTGTAAGAAGACCAGTCGGGTAGGGTAGTGGTGCTGAGCTGCTGCCCGTCTATGTCGTACCTAAAAAACTGTACCTGGCCATCGTCTCGCAAATAATCCCCAAGCTCCACTATAAAGTAGCGGCCCCGGGTATAAATAAGCCGCAAGTTGAACGCCTGGAGAATCTCAACCAGCACCTTGTACGCACTCAGGTATTTTAGCTCGCCCTTTCTGTCTACCGTACGTAGGCTTTTGTAGCCTACGCGGAGTAAGTCGAAAGTAGAGGTAGACGATGGCGACAATCCTTCAGGCAAAAAAGTAAAGTGCATGGCCAGATACTCGTCACCGGCTTGGTAGTAGTCATCGAGCGGAATGCGAGAAAGGACACTGAACAAATGCTCTTTGAAGGTGGCGTATTCGAGATTTAGATCAGTGGCATAGTCTATCTTTTTTAGGCGGCTGATGCCATCTGTGGCCGATATCTTGTATTCATAGGGAAAGCGCTCATCTTCAAAGGCACCCAGCTCCATGAGCACAAAGCCTACCCAATCCAGATTGTCATTTTTGACGATGCGCAATCGGTATAGCAGCTCTGGCTGCCCGACCATAGCCAGCAGTATACTCTCTTGCTCTTGATTTTCGACCAGGTAAGTGACATCGTAGCGGGTCGTGCTGATCTGGGCGTCTACGTCTCTACTGATGGGCGTTATCTTTTCGCTGATGCTGACCATCTGTATATCGCGAAAAGCACCAGTGCCCGGATTAGGCTGGCCACGGTCTAGTAAGACCTTGTACTCATCGCCGTTTTCGGCAATGCTCGTGCCGCCCAGTAGTGTTGGCATTAGGCAAAGCGGTCTCTGCGCATAGCGCCGTTTTCTACTACTGCATACAGCTCGTCGGCGGTGCCGACCAGTCGGCCAGTGACTTGTATTCGTTGGCTCATGGGGTTCATCATATTTTGCAGCTTATCGAGGGGTATGATGGCCTCCGGGCCTCGACCTTCACCGACTAGCGCAAGGGTAGGGCCTAAGGCTACACCACCATCAGCCAAGGCTGGAACTTTTATAGCCGTGAGCAAGCCTTGGAACAAGGCGTTTGCCCCAGCTCCAGCGGCGGCCGCTATAGGTAAAGCCAATGGGCCGAGCAGGCCGGTCTTGCCTTTTAGGGTATTAGCTACCAGAGCGGTAACCCCTTGCTTGATAAGGGCTCCGATCACATCGCGTATGGCTTTTACAGCCACAGCTGCAAAGCTGAGCGATCCTTTAGCCATCTGATCAAAGAGGCTCGTGACTTTGCTGAAAACCGCGCCGAAAGTGCTACTCAGTACTTCCTGCTGAGCGGCAGCCTTAGCCGTCGCCTCCTGATAGGCGTTTTGTTGCTCAGTCAGCACCGATAGCTCACTGCTGAGCGCCGTGACCTGAGCCGAGTACGGCTGAAAGCCCAGCTCCAGGGCTTCGTTGAGCGCGGCCTGCGCCAGGCGTATTTTTTCACTCAGTCCATCAAAGGACTGCCCGAATACCGTCTGCTTGTTTTCAATGATGCCCAGGCCACGTGTATAGTTTTCAAATATCTCCGTGCCCGGTATGACTACCTTCAGTTCCTCAAATCGATCTCTTATGGTATTGACACTCTGGCTGACGACCTGAGTGGCTTGCGCAAAACTTGCTTGATCCGTCTCGAAACCAGCTGCAATGCGGACAGGGACGAAGATGGCGGGGCGTGTAGGGCCGGTGGGCTGTGTAGTAGAAGTAGTTGAATTTGTAGGTATTGGCTGCTGTGCAAGATCTTTAGCTTCTTCATTTGCCTGAGCTGTCTCTTTGCGCGCGTCTCTAAGCCTTTTTAAAGTGGCTTCAAATCCGTTTTCCCAAGACTCTGATACACTTTCAATGTTTTCAAAATATTCTACTTGGAATCCAAAGAAATTGGCTACTCCTGCTCCGAAATTGTAAATACGCTTTGCCAGATTAAAAATAACCCTTGATACACCTACAATGCCAGCTCGAAGCGTATCAAAGAAAATGACCGCTTTTTCTATCACATTCAGCAATATGTTAAAGGCACCATTTATTATCTGCTTTACGATGTCGTACAAACTTGCCATCCATTCTCTTAAAGTTGCAACACCTTGCCTAAAAGCTTCACTGTTTTGATACAAATCGTCAAAGACTGTTTTCAGTAATAGGCCAGCTCCTATGACTAGATTAACCGGCCTAAAGAGCGTTCTCACACCCACTTTTAGTAAGTTGACAGCTCCCGTAAATATCCCTGTTGCCAATGCACCTGTGTTTGCGGCAGCTGTGTACACGACCATACGTTTGGCTAAAATGCCGAATCCTGTTCTAGCCAAATTTGCTATTGGGTTAGTGAGCAAACTTATACCAGATCGAAATGTACCTATTACCCTGGCAGCTGCACCTAATCCCAAAGCCAGTGGTCCAATAGCAGCAGCTAGGCCAGCAGAATAAACTATGGCTTGTTGTATGCCGGGATTGAGGTTTTTGAAGCCCTGTATGGCCCTACTGATAAAGTTACTCAGTTTGCCTAAATTCTGCTCTAGGTTTAAGGTTTTAGCTACGGTCTCGCCCAGCTCTTTGCCAGCGATTTGCAGCTCTATACCAAAGGTCTCTATGGCTTTAGCTAGACCGCCTTGTACGTTTTGAAAACGTTCATTTCCCTCAATTGCACCGGTCAGACGCTGAATAAATTCATCAGCAGACACACCCGCCTCTCTCAAGCCCTCAGCTGTGACCGTACCAAACTCTTGAGATATGACACCAGCAAGTGAAGGAATACGCTCTAGAATGATTCTAAGCTCTTGCTGTAGAATGCTGCCTTTTGCGGCCGCCTGTGCCAGCTGTCTGCCTACTTCACCTACATCTTCCGCTGCTGATCCTCCAACAGTTGCAGCAATGGCCAACTGTCTTAGGGCGTTTTCTGCCTGATTAGCCCCTAATCCTACAGCTTGTAACTGCAGACTAGCCCTCGATGCTGTTTGCAAATCTAGTGTAGTTCGAGTATCCTTAACTACGCCCAGTAAGCTATCTAGCTGGCGTTTTCCCTCTTCAGAGCTGCCACTAATAGCAGCTAATCCTTTTTCAAGACGATCAAACTTAGCAAAGGTACCTACCGCAGCACCGCCCACTGCTACAATTGGCAGCGTCAGCCTAGTGGTTAAGTCGCGCCCGAGTCGCTCGGCCTTAAACGAAAACTGGCGCAGCTGCTTTTCGGCCTGCCGCATTGATGCGGAGAAGTTTTTCAGGTCTGCGCCTACTCTTACTACTAGATCACTGGCCATGCTCTGCTTGGTTTTTGATTTTGGATTGTTCGTCCCATCTCTGGGCTATTCGTTTTTGCGCATCGGTCATACGCAGGTCTTTGGCGGGCTTGGCTTTTTCCTCCCACGGAAATGACATCAAGTCTTGCGGGCTTCTTACGCTGCCTTTTTTCAGGTGAGGCGCTACGGCCAGGTATCCGCTCAACCTGGCAGCTTCCAAGACTGCCCGGTCTCTGTGGTGGTCATAGTACATCTTAGCGAGATAAGCTTTACCTACTTCCCAGGGCTCCATATCGGCTAGGGTGGCAGGTGACAGCCCCAAAACACCTATGCCTATAGCCAGAGCTGCACCCACCGAGTCTAGTTTCCCTCGTCTACGGCTTTTTGCAGGTCTTCGGCTTCATCAGCTACGCCCAGATGGCGACCAAATGCAGTCATCAGTGCGTTCACAAACTGCGCTAAGGCACCCTCGTTTTCCTCCAGATCAAAAGCCTCTTCGATGGCCTCTGTACTGGGTGGTTTTTGCTTTGATTTAGACTTCCGCAGGTCGGCAGCTATACATATCTGTATGAGGGTCGCTACATTGGCAAAGCTTATTCGTGTAGCGATCTCTTCAATCTTAGCCAGCTGGTCTTCCCCGAGCTGTGCGGTGATTTTTTTGAGCGACAAAAAGCTGAAACGCAGATTGTATTGTTTGTCATCGATGGTAAAGTTCATGGCATAGGTTTTATGAATTTGGGCGACCTAAAGCCAGGTCGCCCAAATGATTGTGGTTACGCTACAGCAGTCTTTGTGATGGGCCCGGATCCTTGCAGCTGTATGCTGTAGGTGCCGTTCTCGCCATCGGGGTGGCTAAATTCTACTGAAGTAATGATCACCTCACCGCTGTACTCGATATCACCGGTCACACCGGTGGTCATCTTCATAGTGATCTTTTGGCGCGCGGCAAAGTAGTCGAATAACTGCTCCACATCGGCGCGGGCTACACTGTCTATTTCGTCATCTTGCGAATAGAGTCCTTCACAGCTGGCCGTCCAGCTCAGCTTACCCACTTCGGCAGCCGTGTAATTGCCCTGTATGTCTTTTGAAGAGGTCTCTCGCGTTTCTGCGCTGAGGCTTAGGCTGCAACTGGTAGCGTGAATCAGTTTCTCGTCTTCGAGCTCCAGTCGCATGAGCGAACCGTCTATAATTCCTGCGGTCATTGGTTATGAAATTTTGCGGGCTCGAAACTGAACCACGGTTGAGAATAAATCGGCTTCGTCATCATACGGCTCGTCGGCCTGATCGAAAACCTTTAGTCGGAGGGTGCCAAGGTCTGGCACCTCGTGTGTTTTTAGATTCAGGGCTTTCCTGATGTTTTTGGCACCACGCACACATTCAGATGGGCGATTGCCATAGATGGCTACCTCGAACACATAGCCATTAGATACCAGCCCGTCTTTGGTACTGGTGAAGTCTTCATTCACCTGCGAGTAGGTGATGTATGGGGCCTGTACGTCTTCCTCTACACCCACCGGATAAATGCGGTCGCCCACTAGTGCACTCAGGCCCACGGGTACCGTTGGGGCAGTGAGTAGTTGGTATATGGCTTCGTGTGGTACGTGGTCTTCCATTATCTCAGTCTTTTTTGTGCGGCTATGCGCTGTATTTCCTTCCTGGCCGCTAGCTTCATACGCTGTATGGCCGTGCTTCTGGCCAGGCGCACGGCGGCAAATAGCACTCGGCTTTGAAATCGTTTTTGACTACCGAATACCATGGCAGCGTAGTAGCCGTCAGCTTTCTGTCCGGGTTTTCCTATTTCACTTTCTTTGCCGGCTGCGCCCAGACGTGGGCCTATGAATTCATCTCTACTTTTACGTAGACCAAGTATGCGGTCTATCGATCGCCGCAGGTTGCCTGGGTTGATTTTGGTTTCTTTATTGCCCCGCCTGTAGAAATGCACTTTAGTACCCACCGGTGTCAGGCTACGTGCTGCTTTCCTAATAGGTGTCACGCCTTTTCGCAACACGCGCTTACGAGGCCCTTTGTCAAAATCCTTGACAATTTCTTTGGTGCGCTTGCTGAAACTACGCACGTCGCGTTCCAGGCTTTTTCTGTCTATAGTTACACTCATTGCGGCTCGACTTTTCGGGTTTCAATGAGTAGGTAAGCGTTAGCGTGTTGGGGTAGAATGCTTTCGATATTATATCGATCGCCACGGTATTCTATCTGCTGTCCAATGCTCACCGATCGGTTTCGTATGGTGAAGTTGGCAGCGGTTAGGCTCACTTTGCGGTCGCTGCTAAATCGCTCATCAGAGCCGGTGGTGAGATACTCCACCTTGGCCCATATCGAATTGCTCAGTGACCAGGTTTCCTCTTCTCCACCCAGGCTATCTCTGGTCACTTGCCTGGTGGCCAGTCGGATTCGTTCGCGCATGGCACCTATGTTATCCATAGCCGGTATCCGTTTAGTAGGTGCTGTGCAGCTGTGGGCAGGCGATGCACCTGGTCACTCCTGTTCTCATAAAATTTGCCCATCGTCAGCAGTATGGCCTGTTTGATAGGCGCAGGTACATCGTCTGCACTATCTCCGTAGCCCACCACGTAGGTCAGCGACAGCTTAGCGGTGGTCATTTGGTTAAGCTGGAAAGCATAGGTACTCTCATTAAAGGTGTAGTCTACATCTACTTCGAGATCCGTGCTGCCAATAACTAAAATCGGGTCGCCCTGTACGGGTCCTGCATTCAGCGGCACAATCACCGCGCCTGCCTGAAAATCTTGTTTCAGTGTCTGTGTGATGAATTTGCGGTTGGTGTAGTTTTCTGCTGCCATACGCGCAGACGTGATCATGGTCTCAATGAGACTATCATCTGCGTCATTGTCTACCCGAAGCCAATTTTTAGCTTCAGCAAGACTGATCGGCTCTATAGCTGGTGGCGTATGTACAGTTAGTTCGTACACTTACTTAGTGGTTTTTGCGGCTTTTTCGGCCTTGGCTGTTTTCTTGCTGGTGGTTGTTTCAGCTGTGGTCGCTTTGCCCTTACCCTTGGTGCTTGCGTCAGATTCACCGGTAGCGTCTTTGGCGTCGATGGCGATGCCTTCCTCGATGAGTTTCTTGGCTACATCTTCTTTCACCTCGATGATATCGCCGTTGACGATATGGCCCAGATTGTATGGCTTGTGGCTAGCTCCTTTTTGCAGAATGATTTGCATAATTGATGTTTTTACTACCACAGCATACCGGTGACCGTTTCCGGCCACCGGTTGCAATGGATTGAAAAGACGATATTTCGTTACAGCGTGGTGATTGCGTCTTTGATGACGGCAAAAGCCTTTGGCTGGCGATTCAGGATGTCGTGATAGCTGTTCAGTATAATTCTGACCAGTGCTTCTGTACCCCTGGTGTATGGATCAACGAGGAGGTCTATACCGCCCCACCGCATCATCATGAGCTGGCGAAAGTTCCCGAAGATTACAGCGCTCAGCTCAGTACCTGTACCTTTGGTAAGGTTATTAGGCACTTGAGTGCTGAATCCAGCGCGGTAACCGAGTAGATTGGAGGTAGCGTCTGGCAGTACGAAAATGCCCGATCCAGCGTCGGTTTTGGTCGCCATCAGCTTGGCCATCACGTCCGGATTCGATAAAAAGCCCATGTTGGCCATCACGGCATTTTTGACCGCAGGCTCTTTGATCAGTTTGATTAAAGATGTGCGGTCAAGAACAGCACCATTGGTGCCGAGCTCTACCTGGTTTACATCGCTGTTGGTCAAAAGCCCTTCGGGCACATTTCCTGTACCACTACCGTTAATTGCGGCAGCGTCAAGAGCTAGTTCCTGAGCTATACGCAGATCGTCGCGCATATATGCCTCCACACTAGGCGGAATAACTGATTGCAACATCAGTTGACGGCTCACATTGATTACAGCCGAAAGTCTGTGCGGTCTGCCAGGCAGTTTTTCAAATGTCGGGTTGGTTTCCTGAGCCTCTTCGTTTTCTCCTTCCCATTGCGCTTGTGCAGTATCGTTTGCCTTTGGGATATCAATGTTCCCTTGTAGGCCATCCATGTCTACAGCGCCCATAGTTTGCACCATAGGAGTAGGACGTAGAGCCGGGATAAAATCGCGCATTTCCGTGGCAATTGTGTTACCTGCTGATGCCGCGTTTCCAGCTGTTTGATCACGCTTTTCACCGTAGATTGCCCAAGCCGGAATACCAAAACCTTCGATAGAGCCTCCGAACTGGCGAGATTCTTTGATAGCCTCTTTATGCAGCTCTCGTTCTACGCCATCATACTGACGGTTGTTGTATTGCGCTTTTAGAGCACGACTCAAACGAAACTCGTGTAGCATCTTGCGTTTTTCCCGGGCCTCGCCTTGGTCTGCTGGCTGGCCGCTGGCCATGGTGGCTACTTTGCCCGCGTCGCTCTCAGCTTTTGCCTGCTGGGTGTCACGCTTTTCGGTGAACTCTTGGTTCTCAGCCAGAGCCTCTAGCTTTTCGATTTCTAAGCGAATCTCAGCGGAACGATTAGACTGATCATCAGTCATGGGCTTGCCGCTTTCGGCGACTGCATTGAGCAAGTCGCGAAGCTCTTTATCTAGTTTTGCGACTTTGCGCCGCGTTTCCTGCGATGGTGTCATCGGTATTGGTTTATTTTGCGGCAGCGCCGCGATTAAGGAAATTGAGGCCATCGCGGAGTTCGCTCAGCCATTGATTTTTGTCCTTGTCTAGTAAGACTTGGTCTTCTACGACTATCTCATCGTGTGCAGCCTTGCTGCGCAGCGCTACATCAGTATCCTCGTAAGCCGGATAGGTTACCGCAGAGATGTCGTAGACCGTTTTGATTTTTTGAATGATGCGCAGCTCGCGCCCACCGTCTCTTTTCGCCCAGGTGTCTTTATCAATCACAAAGGCAAATGATGCCTGATTGACATCGCCGCGTCGAACGCTTTCAATCAAGTCATTTCCAGCCGTCGTATTAGGCGCATCAAATCGGAAGTGCAGCCCTTTTTCATCTTTGGTCAGGCTAAGAGTGCCGCTTTTTGTTCTGGCCAGAATGGCACTAGGGTCGTGGTTAAAAAGCGCGCGTACATCAGAGATATCTGCATTCGCAAACGCACCTTTTGCAATGACCTCATCGAAAGGACCAATATCAGTTGGGCTTTCGTAGATAGCAGCATACCCTTCAATAGTGCGGCTATCTTGGGCCGCCCTGAGCTCTACATCTAGGCTGTACGATCTTAGCTCTTGGTCTTTATGCAGCTTCTGCGGGCTCATCGGTTTTGGTTTTAGCTGGCTTAGCATTGCTGGCCAGTGGTTTGTCATAATCGTCGCCACCTTCATAGGCATTCATGCCCTCCAGGCCGCGTATCTCATTAGGACTCATGGCGGCTATGTTGCGCATGGTCTGGTAGTACTGAGCACGTGTCTTAGTATCACCGCGCAGAAGTCCCTCGAAATTCAATTTGATAAAGTAGGTGCCTCGCTCTTCAGCGGTAAAGAGCTTGTAGTCACATTCTCCTTCAAATATTTTGGCATAATCTCGCAGCGTGAACTGCACAAATTCAGTAAGCAACTGCTCTACATTGTTGAGCGTGGCCTTATCCATTTGAGCAAGCAATACAGCCGGTACGCCGGTCATATTGCTGATGTCTTGTACCGTGAGGTTTCTAGCTTCGATGTATCGGCTATCGTCCAGACCTTCGCCCAGTTTGACATATTTGAAAGCAAAGGGCACCATACCCACCTGGCCGATTTTGTCAATGCCCGAATTTTGCTTATTCCAGGTGTCCATAGCTTGCTGAGCCTGCTCGGGCTTCAAAGCCACATCAGGAACTAGCAGACCAGACACTTGTGCACCTTTTTTATAGAACTGTGTACCTACATGAATCTCGGCAAGGGCCCGCTGTAGGGTATCTTTGTACACTTGGTAAGGACGCATCCCGCAGATGCCGTCTTGGCTATTCTGCTTGAAATGCAGGATCTCTTCAGATCGATATACTTTTTCGTCGCTATGAAAGCGGTAGTAGTATCGACCTCTACGCTCAAATATTTCTGATAGCTCTCCAAGAAAGCGTAGCTCACGCAAGTTGCCCCTGACATAGTAAGGGTAGACATAGCAGTTACCACGAGTAATGAGTCTACGGAAAAGGGTAGCTCTGAAATCGTAGGAAGAGTATAGCGGGTGGGGCCTTTGCTTTAGGACTTTATGTAGCGGGTGGTCCTCCGCTAGCTCTGTGCCACCCTCTTTTTTTCTGTGAACACCTATTGGCAAACTGGCCAACTGGCGACTAATCAGATCGACAGCACGGCCGTAGGCAGGTATGCCCTGCATACGAGTCGGTGTAACAGTTAGCGATGACTCATCAAGACTACCAAATAGCTGGACCCACTTTTCATAAGGGTCAGATGGAGAAAGGCCACTCCTTTTTTCTGAAGCGTTAGAAAATCCCGTCCAGGACTTAACCCTAGATACGAAACGCTTAATACGACTGCCTTCTGCTTGCGCGGTCATGGCAGCAAAAGAATATCTCTGCGCTATTTTTTCGCGTTACTTACGGTAACGCATTACCCTCTTACAATACAAGTACCTTTTGTTCCGAAAAGTATCATAGTCATCATATCTGTTTTGACCGCACAGCTCAAATAGATCGTTTTCTAACTCCTTCCATGCGTCTACAGGTCTGTTTCTTATAGAATCAGAATCTATATTTTGCAGAATTCGATAGTATTCTCTGAAGTACTCATCTGTCTTGAGTAAATCAAATGCTAAATGAATGGCTGCCCTCAGTTTTGGACTAGACTTGTAAGTGATTTTGCTTTTCATCTCCACACCACGTTAAATTTAGGAAGTGGTGTCTCTTTCTGATCGAGGTACTCCCCGAACGCCATGGCCAGAGCCACAACACCATCTACTTTTTCTCTGGATTTTCTTTTGTCGATTTTGCAGTTGCCATTGCTGTCTATCAATAGCTGGACGTTGCCAAACATCCACCTTAGAATCTGATCATCTCCGTGGTTGAGCAGGCCCTTTAGTATAGTCGCCTCCATAAACCTGATAGGCTCATTGAATTTGCTAGCGGTCTGTCGGAATTCGTTTACGTCTATGCCCTCCTCGTACAGCTGGCTGGCCAAGTGGCTGGCATTCCAAGGGTCGTATGATATGCCGGCTATGTCGTATTTAGTTCCTAGCTCTAGTAGATCAGTCCGTATGAATTCGTAATCGGTTACGTTACCTGGCGTTAGGGTGAGCCATTCTTTTTTACCCCACTCGACGTATGGCACCTTGTCTTGTTTTGATCGCTCATCGGCATTTTCTTCTGGGCAATAGTAGTACATGATTGTTCGGAATTGTTTGCAGCTTTCATCTGGAGGGAAGAGTAGAGCCACAGCAGTTATGTCTCGGGTCTTTGCCAAGTCAAGACCGGCATAGCAGCGTCGACCGACAAGCTGATTGTGGTCTATTGAAGAGCTGCCCGACATGACATGAGAATCTTTGAGCCAGCGTTTACCTACGGTAGTCCACTCGTTGAGATTTTTGGTTCGGAAATTGATCTCACGCGATCGACCCTCGGTAACTGCTTTTTGATATTCTGATTGTAGCCCTTCAATAGTTGGAGTCCGGCCTAACCCTGGATTTGCTTTTTCCCAGGTTTTAGGATCATGCCAATCATCGCCCTCGTCGGGACCATACATCATTGGCAGTACCTCGTCGTTCTCGGCAACTCCTTCTAAAATTTGTTTGTAGGATTGCTCCAGCTTCCACAGCGGCCCTTTGATATTGAACCCACGGGTAGTAATGATGCACAACAGTGGCTGCTCTCGGGCTACCATTCCTGATTCCAGGTTGTCTGGTATGGCTGTGGATTTGGCTTCGTGGTACTCGTCGACTATACCGCAGTGTGGGTTTACACCGTCGATCGTTTTTGCATCACTGGCCAGAGGCTTGAAAAAACTGCCGTCCTCGGTGTTGATAAGCTGGCGATTGGTGATGCTATCCATGACCTTCAGAATAGCGTTCATCGACTCGTACTCCCGAGACATGGTTTTGATAATGACTTTGCCCGCATTCCAGCTGAAAAGTGCCTGATCATACTTGTTGGCCGCTGAGTATACTTCTGCGCCGAATTCATGATCAAAGTAGGTCATAAATACGCCTAGAGCACCCGCAAACTCACTTTTTCCGTTCTTTTTAGGTACGCAAAGCAGTAATTTTCGATACAATCGCAGCCCGGTCGACTTTACTTTGATCCCGAATATCATGGCCAGTACGAAGGCTTGCCAGTCCATCAAGTCAAATGGCTTACCTGCATACTTTCCTTTGGTGTGCCTGAACAGACTGAAAACTTCCAAAACGCGATTTACAGCTTCCATATCAAAAAAATATCGATCATCTTTCATGTGCTGTACAGATCGCTTAACAGCTAGACGTTCGTACTTGCTGGAAATACGCTCACCGCTAGAAACACGGTCAATATATTGCTGATATAGTGGAACCGACACGCCCAAAAACCTAGCCAGCTATTTTCCTAAGTCGGCCTGCTCGATCAGTAGTTTTTCCAAGCCCTGTTTGCTTTTCTTTACCCTTCAGCCTGAAAGATCTATCTATGCCTAATAACTTGGATTGGTCTTTGGCTGTTTGATGAAACTTGTTTGCAATCATGACCATTGGATTGCGACGTGAATCACCTTTGCTGTCAATAATCATATATCCAACCCTAGAAAGATCGGCAGATATTGATTCATATTCAGCCATGGCGTGAGCGTAAACTGCAACCTGTTCTGCATCCACTCGATCGCCTCCACCCGTATTTCTAAGGTGCCTGGTTACTGCTCTGTATATAGTTATTGCGCGATCATTCTCTCTGATCCACTCAGGGCTTTTCATACATCCGAAGTTTATTCCGAATCTGTACAAACAGCCCCGGAACTTTTTACTAAAAAAGCCGCCTGTAAAAGAGGGAGGTTTGGCTAGGGATATGCGGGTACTTGTTGTTTAGTTTCATACTACCCCCGGGTGATGGTTATTCATCACCCTCTGCCCCTGCGCACAGCACGGCATATACATCACTTCTATCCTTCGGAATCTTACCAGCCTCAGTATCTATGGAAACCAACAGTTGGCCCCTTAGTTCTAGTGCTGACTTTTGATTGTGGTGCCTATGACACATGGCCATCAAGTTGGCAGAATCGTATTCTGAACCACCTTGGCTTATAGCTATCAAGTGGTCTACCACGTCAGCCGCCTCTGTGCGCCCAATATACGAACAAACCTCACACAGTGGGTTAGACTGTATATACGCTTTACGCGTTGCTCTCCACGCCTTGCGGTTATAAAACCTCTGGTTGCCAGATGGCTTGCGCTCCCTTGTCCGCTGCTCTGGGTCATCCTGATGACGATTTTTGCGTGGAAGATTGGGCATGAGTTGCGTTATTACGCTTGTATTTGGGTTATATGCGCAATGCGTAGGTAGCTGGTAACAACGCCATATGGCGTTGTTACAGTTATTGGGTGCAATCAATAACGCTTCCCGTGATATTTCTGGCGACCTTGATTGTATCGCATTTTATACTCAACGTGGCGCTCCAGATCAATTTTTAGATAGCCAGCCATATCAAGTATTCTGATAAATGCGTCGGCTAGTTCATCCTCAAAAGTGTCTTTTACAGTTTCACGGAAAAGGTCCATAAAGTCGGCTTCGCTAGGACTTTCATCGAGCATATCCCAAGTTTCGTTATCCGCTTTTGCATATCGGTTTTTTCGATCGGCCTCCAACGCCTCCGACAACTCAGAGTGCATCAAGGCAATCATTTCGCCGATGTTCTTTTCTTTCTCGTAGAATCCTTTTTCTACGTTGCGCCTTTGAACCTCACGGGCTACGTTATTTAGGTTCGCAAGTGATACTGAAATCATATTTACCATAGTTTTAAAATTAAAATGACTGCACCCAATTACGTGCCACCGACAACCCGCTAAGGCGGGCTGACGTTGGCACTTGTTCATTGGTGGCAATTAATCATCAAAGTTTAAGTGGTCTTTCATAGCGTCATAAAGAGCTACTATAAACTCTCCCTTCTTAGGAATTAGTTGCTCTATCTCTATTCCCAGAACAGTCGCTACAGCATATATTTTAGGCAGTGGAATCATTTGTCTTCCTGCTTCAATATTTGCTATTGATCCTTGAGTTGAACCTATCCTTTCGGCCAGTTCTTGTTGGTCAATCTTATTCTTTTTTCTATGCCTTGCGATTGCATTTCCAACAGAAGTTGCTAAAAAGTCTTTCATTTTATTTTAGATATTAAACTGCCACCAATTACGCGCCACCGCATAGTGATTAAATAGCACCATCGTTGGCGCAGTGTCCATTGAGAGTGATGCTAAGGAATCCAACTGTGACCACATTCCTTGCATTTGTTACATTCGACTATTTTACCCATTCCTTCGTGTATAGTTTTCACTCCATATTCATCAACTGAATAGGCATTAGAATAGCCCTTTGATCTAGCAGCTTCTCCTCCGCATTCACGACACTGAGTATCACTCAATAAACCATTTTCCTCACTTGGTATATCATTATTAGTATATCCGCTTTCGTTGCTTTTCATTAAGCAATCTTTAATTTATCCAGTAATAATGAAAAAGCCCTTACATCTTGAATAAGGATTCTATTAGTGTCCTGTGGTGGACCCCAGGAAACGGGCCCGCGAGATTGAAAATCTCGCGGGCCCTTCTCGTTTATGGCAGGTAGGTCGCCAATGCCCCTTCCATCTCACGTTGAATCTTTTTTGCCGCCTCTCTGGCCGCTGGCGCGAAGTCACTCTCTTCGCTGGCGTAAATAATGCCCCGACTACTATTGACCAGCAGGCCACAATGGTCGTTCATGCCGAAGCGACAGACAGATTTGAGGTCGCCGCCTTGGGCACCTACGCCGGGTACCAGAAAGAAATGATCGGGGCAGGCGCGGCGCAGATCAGCGAAGGCTTCGGGGTGGGTAGCACCACAAACGAACATGAGCTGATCGGGCGTGCCCCAGCTGGCGGCTGTGGCCATGACGCGCTCGTATAGTTTATGATTGTCTGATCCAGCAGCAGGAGCATTGGACGGCGAGTTCGGATTTCCACCTGCGGAAGTCTGAAAATTTAAAAGCTGAAAATCAGAGCTGCCCGCGTTACTAGTCAAGGCCAGAAGGATAACCCATTTGCCGGGAAAATCGAGGAAGGGCTGCACCGAGTCTTTGCCCATGTAAGGCGCGACGGTTACCGCATCGGCGCCGAGAATCTCGAAGCTGGCACGGGCATATTGGCGGGAGGTGTTGCCGATGTCGCCCCGTTTGGCATCGTTTATGATGAAGTGGTCTGGGCCGATGTACTCTATGGTTTCGGCCAGTATTTCCAGGCCTTCGGTGCCGAGTGCCTCATAAAAAGCGGAGTTCGGCTTGTAGGCCACGCAATAGTCGCGTGTAGCGTCGATGATGGCGCGGTTGAAGGTGAGCACATCGCCACGCACAGTGGCTGGCAGTCGCTCTGGAACGGGATCGAGACCCACGCATAGGAAGCTCTTGCGCTTCTTGATGAGCGAGAATAATTGTGCTCTGGTCATAAATAAAATTTCAACTTTTGTCAGTTGTGACAAAATTGAAGGTACGACTTATCTCAGCAAGGTGAAGTCTCCACTCACAAGCCGTAGACTATTGTCGAATAGCCGGACGCGGGCTGCGTAAATCAAAACTTGCGAATTGACAGGCTGATTGTTGAAATTGCCATCCCAACCTTGGGCCTCATTATTGATCTCCAGACCTTCAGACGTCCACAGCTGGTTCCCCCATCGGTCGTAGATAACCAGAGATTCGATTTCTTCTATCAATGTCTCAGAACCAAAGAGTGTGAATCGATCATTGATGCCATTCTGGTCGCCGGGGCTAAACGCATTCGGAGCAAACACCAGAGATGTTTCGTCTACAATAACCTGCTGGCGCAAACCGAGTATGCAACCGAAAATATCTGTGATATTAACAGAAGCGATAAAGCTTTCAAGAGCGGTAGCAACCGGCTCTGGACAATCGGTGCAGCTCAATTCAACCTGTGGACCCACCATCCATGAGTAGTTTCTTATTTCGGCCAGGGTACGATTCAGGTCAACGCCTAGTTGAGCATCTTCCCCTACCGAAATTTCTAGAGTTTCCGCACTGCCTGAAAAGCCGCTGCCTGGCAGTATTTCCAACTCTTCGCTTAGCTCGCATCCGTTTTGATCAGTAATCGTGTAATTATAAGTACCGGGTTGAAGATCGAAAAAAGTATTGGCAGACATGGAGTCGATCGTACCCCCTGACAACTCGAAGATATACGGCCCGGTCCCGCCCTCGACTTGTGTGAACTCGACCTGGCCGCCAACCTCTTCGCAGGGCGGTTCGATGATGTCGATAGTCGTCGATTCCGGACCTTCACTTATGATTTCTAGTTGGTCGGTGCTCGGGCAAAATGACGCTGGATGAATTACTTCAAGGGTGTATATCCCCGATCTTGGAGGCAGTAGTTCAGCGTTCGTCGATACCACATTACTCTCGGCGTCTAGCCACGAGAAAGCCGTTCCGCCGAGAACGGGTAATGCGCTGCCAGCTACGGTAAATATGGGATCTTCGCAAGGCAGTATCTGATCCGGGCCAGCTAATGCGGACAACTCTCTGAAATCAGAATCGACAGTTGTAGAGACAATGCTGGTGCATCCATTCGTCTCATCTCTGACTACGAGCTCGTAATTGCCGACACCTGCCACGAGTACCGGAGTAACTACTCCGTCGAAGATCGTTCCGTTTATGGTACGCCAGAAATAGCTGTAATTTTCACTTTCAGTTGCCCGGATATTCGTGGAGCTATCGCGGCAGTTAATCAGCCCATCTACATCTAAATTTATGCTGGGTGGCACAGTATCTTGCTCTACGATCACTTCAAAATTGGCCGAGCACTGGTTGCTGATTCGGGTAGCCTGCACGGTGTACACACCCGACTCAGTGATACCGGCCAATGTGGGACTATTGGTTCCCATTGGGCCCGCAGGCCCAGACCAGGCATAATTGATGGCATCGTTTGTATTTGCTCCAACCTCGATTTCGATAGCTGTATTCGCACAACTTAGGGTGTCGTTACTGACGAGAAAAATCTGAGGCAAATCTCCGTCTGCCGCTATCGCAATTTGATCGGTCGATGAGCAGTCTGTATCCGGGTCAGTCACAACCAGCGTATAAACCCCAGGCTGATCGACCAGCTGTGTTTGTTGGTCGCCGATCACTGTTCCGTCCTCATTCGTCCATTCATAAATCACATTCAGCCCGATATTTTCTAAGGCAGACAATTCTATACTTTCATCCTGACAGTTTAAAACAGAAGATGTGCTATTTATTTGGGCCAGAACGGCAGGTCGAAAGACCTCCACACACAGGGAATCTTGCGCACCACAAGCATCAGTAATGGTGACACAATAAGTGGCGGTATCGATTATTGAACTGATTGTACGCAGGCTATCGGTATTTCCGTCTTCCCAAAGATAGGTGTACCCGGGTTCACCCCCGCTCACTTCAGGGGAAAGCGTAAAGACACTATCGGCACAGGTGAGGGTGGGTGCATTTAGTCCGAGGCTCAGCTGCTCCGAATCTTCGACCTGTATCACAAACTCATTTTGACCACAATTACAAGTATTCTGAATATTGATGATCACCTCTTCGATTCCCTCTGCCAGGCCATCGTTTATGAAATCAAAAAATAAAGTGTCTGTGAGCTGGCCGGGTAAGATCACAATGCTGTCTTGATTGACCGTGTAGTCGGAGTTGAGTATAGCCGTACTGGCATTATCGATGGTGTATCCGACGGTAACCGTATCGCCGATCAAGCTGGTGTCGAGCCTATTGAGCACCAAACCAAACGGGTTACAGCCTTCTGCTCGCAAAAATGTCGTTTGACTGGTATCTCCTGTGAAATCCAATGGCTCTGGACTAACTAAGCCTGCTATGAAAGACCCACTGACCAACATGATGGCAGAATCGAAAAAGCCGTCACCGACGTCAGCTACAACCATGCGCAGGGTGTAGACCTCACAGGGAATCACCTCTGCCGATGCCGTGAGCACAGTTGTAAAGCCATCGTATTCAATCTCATCCAAAGCAACTGGGTTATCGAGGCCACAGTCTTCGAAAAAGGCTGGGTTCACATTGTTTCTGTAGTACTGTGTATTTGTTAGGTGGCTAACCGTATTGGTCTCGATGGTAGTCACCCCGTCTGGCAAGACAGCTATGTTTTCTGCATTATTAGAAAAAGGACCATTTATGCCAGGACCGCTTATGAAAAAAGCGAATACATCGGTATTCGTATTATTTACGGCTTCGCAATATTCCTCACTGGCGAAGATGTAGTCGAAGTTGATCGTGTCGGTATTGGGCCTGAATTGAAATTCGAGTACGGCCATATCGTGAATAGGCGTACCTCCGGAGAGAACTTCCAGGTCGGCTTGCATGTGTACGGTATCGAAATCAAAAGTGCTGAAACTGGTGTTGTTGGGTCCTTCAGCGTTGGCAACTCGTCCGGTGGTCAGTATGATTCCTTCCTCGAAACCGACTGATGTATTGCCACCAGAGAATGTTCCAAGCTGAGAAACGGTATCTAAGCTACCGTCTGAAAGCGTGCGCGTAAAGTATTCCCCTTCAAAACTAGCATTAAATGTCTCAAAACACGGCTGATTGCTGAAAACCTCATTGACGAGGCGCGAGGTATTGGTATCTTTTTGGATCCTTACGCCTTCCATCATTTTTGTAAGACCGTCTACGGTGGGTGTCTGTAGATGAGTAAGATCTGCCAGGGAAATGCGTATAGGTTCATTGACCTCACCATAGGGTCTCCACAAATGAATGGTCTGGGTAGTAGATTTCGCTACAAATCGATTGACTGCCCGATCGAAAGTAGGATAGGCCGTTGGAGACATCAGGAAGAAGGTCTCATTTACGCTTGTGCTCTGTATGCTGTACTCATGTCCCTTTATCAAAGGGCCAAAAGTTATTATGGAAGGTAAAGTGCCATATTCCTCTACCGACACCTCGTATCGCTCGATGGGTTCATCTACGATCAAGTCGATCTTTTGTGCAACAATACTAGCAAAGTAGCCCAGTAGGAACCAGGTTATAATCAGGAGGCGGTTGTTCATGGCAGAAGTCGTGAGGGGGACTTGCTACTGCAAAGATAGGCGTTTTTATAAGGGAGTTTTTTTAGCCATTGATTTCTTAGAAATCAATGGCTAAAAAAGTCAAAACTTAGGACAATCTACTCTTCCTCTGAAGTTAGCTGCCTTTACATAGATCACACTCAATTCAAAGGCACCGCGACCGTCATTGCTGATATTTAAGTCGTTGAGGGTGAGGTCATAACTGACGCCGAATTGTAGTGATTCCATTTCTAATACGGCAGAGATGATCACGGCATCGGCAGCGGTATCGTCGAGGCGGTTGGAGAAGTGGGCCCAGGCACCTATGCGAAGGGCGACTTCGCGCCACTCGCGCTGGGTGTAGCGCAGATTGGCACCGCCCATAGCACTAAAGGCAGGACCCTGGCTCATGACCTGAGCGGCGGGAAGGATGCTAAAGCCCGTACGACCGAAGGGTAGCTCGCCGCCGATATGACCTACGATTTTCCGATAAAGCTGGTCTGTGCCACCGTCGATCACGCTTATGTTAGGCTCGTTTAAATGGTGAATGGCCGCACCTGCATACATACTTCGATTTTCGCCGAATACGCCGTACCAGAGTAGGCCTGCGCTGAAATCCAGGTATAATTCGCTATTGCCACCTACAAAACCAGGCTCGCCATCCAGACCGCGATCTATGTAGGAGTCTCCAGATACAGGATCATTGAACCACTGCGTACTGAACCACGCCTTTTCGATATCGAAACCGCGTTGACCAAAGCCCAGGGAGCCGCCACCAACTAAATAATGGGACATTGCATTTCGGCCACGACCGCTGCTGCCCAGTATTTTTTGGAAAGAAGCACTGATCTGTCCCTGCGTACGACTAAAGCTGGTTTCCCCAGCTACATCTTGAAGTATTTGTGCCCCCAGGCCCACGAAATTGCCTTTACCAGCAGGGCGACGAACATCTAATCCGGCACTGACCGTGCGAAAAGCATCGGTACCCAATATACTCGAATAGAGCACGCGATAGTTAGCGGTAAATCGAAGCTGACCCTCGAAAACACCCGTCAAAGCAGGATTTACATATAAAGGATTCGCATAAAACTGCGCGAAGCGCGCATCTTGTGATTGAACACTACCCAGCCCAAAGGCCAGAAAAATAAATAGTAAGTAGAATTTTGGCATAGTACGGTATTTACGCTGGCTAATTTCCCGACTAGGCCGCCTTGAAGGACCTAAGGTAGGAAAAACCATCGGAATATTATCTAATGAGGGTAGTTTGTCCTTCGAGTAGTTCTGTAGTATTGTCTTCGTAGATCACTTCGAGTTGCCAGATGAACACACCGGCGTTCAGGTTGTCGCCTTTGTATGAGCCATCCCAGCCTCGGGCGGGGTCGTTGACTTCAAAGTCTCCATCTTCGAAGACGACTTGCCCCCAGCGGTCGAATATGCGGAACATACTGACCGTCGTACCGGGGCGGCCGTGTACCAGCAGCAGATCGTTGCGCGTATCTCCGTTGGGCGTAAAGCCAGTCGGGACCTCGACTATGCGGATCTTCTGCACGCGTACACGTACGCGATCTTCGGCCTCACAGCCATTTTCATCTATGACAAGAAGCTCGTAGTCGATCTCGAATTCCGGACTCACAAGCACGGAAAGGCAAGTATCACATGTTAGAGTGCCGTCGTAAGAGCCTTGCCAGAAGTAATCCAGCATACCAACACCACCATTTACGTTGGCTTCCAATAAAATGCTATCGCCAAATACGATATTTTGATCTACCCCCAGATCGATCTCAAATTCAGGACCATCATCGACCGATGTCGTAGTGGTGCGTACACAGCCCCCCTGATCTCTAACATAGACGGTGTAATCACCAGCTTCAAGTCCCAAAAACTGGTCGGATCGAGAGTAAAACTGCCCGTCTAGGCTATATTCGAAGGGGGGTCTTCCGCCGCCGCCTATGGCTAGTATTCGGCCAGTAAAGTCGCCCTCGCAAATGACATCTTGGGGCTGTGCTTCGGCCGTCACTTCGGCAGGTTCTTCGACCGTTGCGTTTACCGTAAACTCGCAGTCATTGGCATCGGTCACGATCAGTTGATAATCGCCGGCAGGAAGATTTTCGACGGTGGGTGTTGTGCTGTTTACCGACCAGTCATAGCTATAACCAGGCGTTCCTCCGGAAATATCAGCCGCGATACGCCCATCGGCATCGCCAAAGCAAGTCGCATCGCGAATGGTCAATTCACCAGCGATGGCCGTAGGTTGGCGCACGATCAGATCGGCGTTTTGCGTACAGCCGAGTACATCAGTGACGAGCACGCTGTATGCTCCCGCAGGAAGATCGTTTACTGTAGGATTTGTACTTCCGCCAGTATTATCGCTCCACATGATCGAAAAGTCGCCCGTATTGGGCCCAGTTATATTAGTAATACTTGCCTCTCCGTCACTAAAGCCGAAGCAACTCGCGTCGACGGTTGCCTGCTCGAAGGTAATAGGCGGCGGGTCGGCCAGGAGTAACTCGCGCGTACCTGTACAACCCTGTTCGTCAGTTACGACCACACTGTATGTCTCCCCACCAAGGAGGTTTTGAGCGACAATCTGAGTGGTATTATTGGACCACTCGAAGGTATAGTCGGCATCCGTTAGACCTGCACCACCGGTAAGCTGATTGATACCCATCGCGCCATCGGCAAATCCATTGCAGGTGGGCAGTGTCGTTATCAAATTGAAGGTAATCTCTTCCAGGTCTTCCAGATCGATGTCAACCTCGAAGGTGCAACCCGATTCATCGGTTACTATCACAGAAGATACGCCATCGGGCAGATTGGTTGCCGTGGCTGTCGTATTGCCATTGGACCACTCGAAAGTGTAGTTGCCGGCTCCACCATCGGCGGTGACCGTAGCCTCGTTAAGTGACTCGCCGAAGCAGCCTTGCAGGTCTTGTACCACACTAGCACTCACTGAAGTTGCCGGCTGTTCGAGTTGTACGCTGTCGATACCGATGCAGCCTTTTACATCGGTTACAGTAAGGGTGTATACGCCTGCGGGAACAGCTGTCAGTTCAGCTTCTTCCAAGTTGGTATCCCATTGGTAATTGTAGCCGCTATTTCCACCTGATGGTACAGCTATGGCACTACCGGTAGACTCCCCTCGGCAAGCCACATCTGTCCGGTTAAAATCGAGGGTAATCTCGTCGGGTTCTTCTACGATATATTGTTCGGTGGTCGTGCAGTTGTTCTCGTCTGTAGCGACCACGTTATAAGTGCCCGCAGTCAGAAATACCGCCGAAGGCTCGAATTGTGCATTCGGGTCGTCCCAGAGGAAAGTGAGATCTCCAGTACCGCCAGAAGGGGAGAGGTTGATCGCTCCGTCACCACCGCCAAAGCAATCTACAGAATCTACACTAATCAGGTCTAGCACGATGGCATCGGGTGCAACAACGGTGTCTTGCAAGATGAATTCACAATCATTATCATCTGTGATAGTTAGCTCGTAGATGCCAGCGGGTAGTAGAGCGCGATCTTCGCCATCGTTTGTACCGGGCAGGTCGGCCCAGTCGTAGGTGTAGCCGGGCTGGCCACCACTTACCTCTACTTGTATGCTACCGTCTTCGGTATCGTCGCATCGGGTATCTTGTGATGTAGCGAGGACTTCGATGGCGGGTGGCTCGGTAAGTGTTACGACTGTTTCGAGGAAGCACTCGTTTTCATCTTGAACCCTGACAGCATATGTGTCGGCACCGAGACCTGCGTAAGTCTCATTATCCTGAAAGCTATCCCCATCGAGTGCGTACTGTAACGACCCTGTACCACCATTTGCATTGATGGTGATCTGGCCGCTCAAGTCTCCATTGCAGAGGATATCAGTCTCCTGAATATCGGCCATGATCATGTCTGGCTCATTGATGATAAAGTTGAGCGTATCTGCGCAGGCCGTGGGGTCTGTAGCTATGAGTTGGTAAGTATCTGCCAATAGCCCACCGAGGGTGTCGTTCGTGATATTGACGGGTATACCGTTTAGGGTGAAATTGACCAAACCATCGCTATTGGTAAGCTGTAGTGTTACTCGTCCATCGCCGAAACCAAAGCAGCTGACATCTTCTACATTCTGGATGTTGGCCCCAAATAGGCACTGGTATGTACAGGTAATGCTCACGTATTCCGAACTGATGCAGTTGAGTTGAGAAACATCGGTTGCAAATGGCCGCACACTCAGTGTTACATCTTGGAATTGGGCCAGGCCACTTACGATAACAAAAGTGTCGCCAACTACAATAGGTGCGGTGGGTCCACTGCCAGCATCGAAGAAATATTCGTACTGCCCTGAGGGAGAGCTACTGTTCCAGCTAAAGATCAATTCACCTGGCCCACCTGGTGTGTCGCAATTGGGCATGAGGGGAGGCAACTGATCGACTACCGTAATTTGGACCTCGCCCGTTTCTGTGCAGTCGTAGTCATCAACGACTTCTAGTTGGTAGGTCTGAGTTTGATCGCTGGCAATGATCGGGTTCGGACAGTCGGTGCAACTCAGGTTGCCGTCGTCGGGTGTCCAGCTGTAATCTAAATCGATGGTGTGCACGAAGGTGATTGTCCAATCGATAAATCTACCCACTTGAACGCCGTTTTCATCGTAGGCGAGGAGTGACCATTGACCATTTATCGGTGTGTTGAGTAGGCTATTCCAGTTGCCTTCAGGTTGGAAGGTGCCTGTAAACGGAGGGGCACCTGCCGTGATCGGATCGGTAGCCGCCGGGCTGAAGCAGGTATTGGTGTAGTTATTGCCACCTATGCCGTTATTAGTCGATAATTCTAGCGTGCTGCCGTTGGGTGCCCTTAAGAAAAGACCGATATCACCAGCAAAGTCAGTCTCCAGATTCACACATACAGACTCGATCTGGTTGATGTTGGTCAGCAATTGCGGATTTATGGAGTTGACATCGATGCTCGACCGCAGTGGGTCTGCGAGACTTGGAAATTGAAGCTGACCAAAATCTACACCTTCATAAGATTCCCAAACGATGGCTGTATCTATTTGCTCTAATGTAGCCAGCGTGGTTTGTATGTCTTCCTGCCCGCAGATGGTATCTTGTTGTAAAGTCTGATCGAGTATAGGCAGACACTCATAACAGTCAGGGTGGCTGAATGGTAGAATGTTAGCGGTTACGGTGGTATCCCAAACGCATCCAAAAGAGTCTACCACAGTAAGTATATTGGTATTGGCTCCGGCGGCACTGGGTGTGGAAACGATACTATCTTGACTGTAGAAAATCAGATCGGGTCTGTCTTCCCAGTATACCGAATCAATACCTACTACGAAACTATCGCGGTCAGGGTAGAGTGATTCCTCGAATTCCAAACTCCAGCTGAATAGCCAGCCGTCGTCTATATTGAGGTTGTCTCGTACTCTGATGTACCATTCTCCATTGAGTGGACACCCAATTAAACCATCAAAAGATTCAACGGGTAGATAATTACCTGCTTCCAGGGTGTTATTGAAAAAATCTAATGTGTCCGAAGCCGCATTCATGTTGAGTCCGGCATCGGATGTAAAGCAATATTCGAATCCTTCACCAGGCACGAGAGGTTGACTCTCGTCGTCAATAGGATCTCCGAGGAAAGTCCCTCCAAGCTGATTTGGATAGGGAAGCATGATTATGGTTTGGTTTGAGCCATTAGGGTCTCCACAGATGAGCTCGATTTGGAGGTCACCGCCGTAGCTGTGCTCCATATTCAGACATACTGACGGTATATCGTCAGCACTTGTAACAGTCTGACCCGGGTTGAACCCTGTAAATTCTAGTGGAGAAAGGAAAGAACCACCATCACCGTCAGGTAGGGGTATAGAGTCTGCGAAAGTGAGGCTAACGGGGTTGAAAGCGGGTTGTGTCTCGATAAAGAGGTTAGTCGATGCGTCGGGGTTAAACTCGGTGCTCTGTGTGAGATCTATGGTCTCGCCCACGCAGTAGCTGTCTTCCAGATTTTGCTGAAAAGTCACAATCGGACCTGGAGATACGCGAATGCGCTGATTGATTTGATTGAGGCTAGGGCAGCCCTCGGCATCAGTCACGGTGAGTTGTACCGTATAGCCACCGGGTTCATTGAATACTTTACTTACTTCATTGCCCAGGGCACTTGTACCATCGTTAAAGCTCCACTCGAAGGTAGAAGTGGCATCGTCTTGATCATAGACCAACCCGTCTTGCGCATAGATACCAGCTCCGGTCAGAAAAACACGATCGCCTGGGCAAAGATCTATGGTGCCAGTATCGGCAGGCATAACTTCCGGATCGGAGTCTATAAGAGCAGCTACTACGCTTTGGCATGCTTTGATGCAGCTTATGAAAGCACTCCAGCCTACATTGCTTCCATTTGGCGTAAATCTAACAGTTAAGCAACCTGTAGGATTAGCAATAGAAGCACTCACAACGGGATTTGAGCCGTTATCATCGTCGGTTAATGTAGTGATCAGCGCAGCTGGGTTGACAAAAGCATCGTCGAAGAACTCTAGCGTACCTGAGATAAAGACTTGAGAAAAATTCAGGCTTATATGCGTAGAGTTTGGGTCGGTACTATTGCTACAGATTGTGATTTCTTGTACACCTGAGGCACCGTGAGGCCCAACTGTACCTCCATCGTCGACAAATACACCCTGGCAGTCTGCTATGGTGAATTCCTCATCGATCTCGTAAACCGTCTGCCCTTGCAAAAAAGCAACAGTAAAAAATAAACAAGTTATAAATAGAAATCGCGTAAACGTATTAGTCATAAATGCGGCTTTTTGGGCGGCGGCGAAATAGAAGTGAGTGTGTGGTCAATAACCACTACAAATATAAACAAAGCAAAATGGCTACGCAGCTCGACTTTCCAACAAAGAACTCCCCCTGTATATTTGCCGTCAAAATAGAAAATATGCAGGTTTTAGACGGTAAGGCATTGGCCAATGAGATCAAATCGGAAATAAAGACCGAGGTCGATCAAATCGTAGCTGGAGGCGGTCGGCCACCACATTTGGCAGCAGTGTTGATCGGGGAAGATCCAGCTTCACAGGTCTACGTTCGCAATAAGGTGCGCAGCTGCGAACAAGTAGGTTTTCAATCTACACTAATACGCCGTGAAGCCACGGTATCAGAGGAAGAGGTACTCCAGATCGTCGATCAACTCAATAAAGACCGCGAGATCGATGGTTTTATTGTGCAGCTTCCGCTACCAAATCATATCGACGACCAAAAAGTCACTTTAGCCATTGACCCGACTAAAGATGTAGATGGTTTTCACCCCATCAATATCGGTCGTATGACGCTTGGGTTACCAGGCTATCTGCCCGCTACTCCAAATGGTATTTTGGAAATTCTAGATCGTTACGGCATAGAAACCAGCGGTAAAGAAGTCGTTGTATTGGGGCGTTCGCATATAGTGGGTACGCCCATGAGCATCCTACTCGGCCGCAAAGGTGATCCTGGTAATGCGACAGTCACCATGTGTCATAGTCGTACACAAAACTTACCAGGCCATACCCGGCGTGCCGATATTTTGATTGCCGCCATAGGGCGTCCAGAGATGGTCGGCCCCGAGATGGTCAAGGAAGGGGCAGTAATCATCGATGTGGGCATCAATCGCGTCAATGACCCGAGTAAAAAGAAGGGTTATCGGCTTTGTGGAGATGTCGATTATGCTGCTCTGGAATCCAAGGTGTCGGCCATGACACCGGTGCCCGGCGGTGTGGGGCCGATGACAGTGGTCAGTCTTTTGATGAATACTTTGAAGGCGGCGAAGGGGGGATTTTAGGTTCCGCGAGCTTCAGCCCGTGTAGGTATTGGCAAGCTTTAGCTTGGTCGAGTGCTGTACATGCGCTAAAGGCGCATATACAGCGAAGCCAGCCCTGAAGGGCTTAGGAACGTGCACGCCATAAATGGCGCGGAACCCATTAAAAGTCATCATCTCCCAGCATATCCGCCAGCAGGTCTCTGAAGCTCAAGCTGTTTTCCAGTACGTCTTTGTGCAAAATACCCAGCTCGGTAAGCCCTTGAAGAGCTAGCTCCATGTAGAGGTAGCGTTCGCCTTCTGTGAGTTTGGCATCTATTTGTTGGTCTACGAGTTTGCGGAGACCAGCTACGCCGTCTAGCTTTTTACGATAGTCTTCCGTCGAATCGTCATTGAGAATGTCGACGACCTTTCCCGAGCCGAAGAAGGTGCGAACCGTACCGTAGGGATCGCGGTCTACTCCTTGCTCCAACTGTCTGGGATCAGGGAAGTGCGCGAGAAAACTCTCTTGTATTGCTTTACCAAGTAGGTTGATCGCTACACCGTAGGCTCCTTCCTGTTCGCCCTCGTAGACCAGTTCAACTTTGCCAGTAATGGCGGGTACGACTCCCCAGAAGTCGGTGATCCTTGCCGTAGTTGAACTTTCGTTGTTGAGTAGTGCTCGGCGCTCGGCTGTGGAGACTAGATTTTCATAAGCCGATATACCCAATCTTGCACTGACACCACTTTTTTCATCGATGTACTCGCTATCTCTGGCGGCAAACGAGAGCTGTTCCAGTAGTATTTCGAGCATATCGGGTACTTCCACTAGCTCGCGTTGCTCGTCTTTGAGGCGGGCTTCCTGCTTGGTAATGGCACGAGCAATTTCGATAGTTTTCGGGTAGTGGGTAAGTATTTGGCTTTCGATGCGGTCCTTGAGGGGCGTAATAATGCTGCCCCGATTGGTGTAGTCTTCCGGATTAGCCGTGAAGACAAACTGAATATCCAGAGGCAACCTCAACTTAAATCCCCTGATCTGAATATCGCCTTCTTGCAAGATGTTGAAGAGCGAAACCTGAATACGCGCCTGCAAGTCAGGTAACTCGTTGATCACAAACAAAGACCTGTGCGCTCTGGGTACCAATCCGAAGTGTATGACTCGTTCGTCGCTATACGGCAGTTTCAAACTGGCTGCTTTGATGGGATCGACATCACCGATTAGGTCAGCTACGCTCACATCTGGTGTGGCTAGTTTTTCGATGTAGCGCTGATCGCGGTGCATCCATTCGATGGGGGTGTCGTCTCCTTTTTCGGCGACGATGTCGCGGGCGGTGCGGCTCAGTGGTTGCAAGGGGTCGTCGTTGAGCTCGCTGCCAGCTACGACAGGTATGTACTCGTCGAGCAAGCTTACGAGTAGCCGGGCAATACGCGTCTTGGCTTGGCCACGAAGGCCCAACAGTAGCACATTGTGGCGTGAAAGTATAGCTCTTTGTACATCGGGTAGAACGGTGTCGTCGAAACCGATGATACCTTCAAAAATTTGTTCACCCGAGCGCAGTTTTTCTATGAGGTTGCTGCGCAGTTCTTCTTTGATCGGGCGGGGTTGGTATCCGGTTGCTTTTAGTTCGCCTAGCGTTTTGGCTTGGGGCATGGAATCTTTTTAATTTGTAGTTGAGTGTTTAGAACGGGTGAGGCGTGGTTTGGTTGGGTGAGTTTGTGTAACAAAAAAAGCCAAACTGCTGTGCAGTTCGGCTTTTTTAAAATGTGTACCCGGGACGGGACTTGAACCCGTACGGCCATAATGGCCACTGGATTTTACGTACCAACTACGGCTTGCGCCGCCGCCTATGCTTCTTGGCGTTTGTGGTCTGGACTTTACCTTCACCTTCTATCCCGACTCGGTCAGGACGGTCAGGTGCTCGCCGTCAAGTCTCTACACCTTCCCTCTCAATTATATCGAAAGGGCTTGGCTCGGGGTTGGCAAATGCGTCACCGCAAAAGCGTTCACCGAATTTGACGAGTTCTACTCCGTGATTTCTCTACGGGCAACCCTAATGTTTTTGCCTCTATAATTACTTGTCAGTGCGTGGCAATTCGGACACAATAAGCGAATATTTTCTAATCGATTGTCGGTTCGAACTCCATTTATATGATGTAACTCAAGTGGTATTTCTACCTGCTGCCACATGGTCAAATTGCAACTTTCGCATATGTGGCTTTTAACGCCTTCACCCAATAATCTTTTTTTGAGCTTGTAAGCCTGGTAAGACGATTCTTCTACTAATATTTCTGATAAGGGCTTTTTGGGATTTGGCTTAAATTTTAAACCAATATTCCAGCCTTGTCCACGAAAGTGTGAGGTATCGATTTTCCAGTCCTGAAAGCGTTGCTTTAGAGTAGAATAGTTTCCACCTGCAGCTTTTATGCCAAGTTTTCTGCAAACTTCGGCAATACTGTAAGAGTCAAGAACAGCTTTTCGTAGTTCATCAGGGCTATATCTATACCTCATGGATATAAATGTAACGCGCCGATTGATAAAAAGCAAACGAAAAACTCCGTTGAGTCCAGCGTGTCTACCAATTCCACCACCCGGGCGGGTTTTGCTTGATAGCGTCGCAAATGTACAACACCACTTTGAATAGGACGAGTTCCCTAGCCTAAATAATCGAGGAGACTACCTGCGGAAGTCCTGGCCTTAACCCACGCACCGAGAAGCTGATCTAAACCCAGCGGTAGACTTGACCAGGTGTTTTGTAGCTCTGCTAGTGTTTTTTGGAGTAGGGTAGTGCGATCTGTTTTTGAGATCGCTTGGCCCAACTGTCGGATGGTGCGCATCCAGTGGCGGCCGAATTCTTTGAGTTTTTGATCGTCTTGTTGTTGAAGATATCGATCGGCTGCACGCAATTGGCTTTCCAGAAAATCGAAGGGCACTTTTTGATCGAACAGAGTAGTGATGCGCAATATTCGACTGGCTATTACAATGTCGGGGCGCAAATCGCCACGTCGTGATTCGATGATGGGCATGAGCCAGCTTTCACAGTCATTGGGGTTGTCTTGAATGAAGTGTAGAACAGCCGCATTGAAGCGGATAGTCAGCTCTGAAACAGCATTTAGTTGATACTGATCGAGACCTGCTTCGATGGGTGCGAGCACCTCAGCTGCCGGTATTTTATTGTCGTAATTGATGTAGTAGACCAGGCGATAGGTGGCTGTACGTTGAAAAAGTACACGGCGATCGTGCGCACTGGCAGGCTCTTCAGCTTCAAGCTTTTGCAATAGTTCTGGGGCCGACTGGCGCGCAGGTAGGTGTCTGAAGCTGGCGGAAAGCAAATTGAAAGCGTCGTCGAGATAGCGGTTGAATTCTTCATTTTTGTAATCGACATTTTCGCTCCACACCTCTAGCACTTTTTGATAATTCTCCACGCTCATACCCGCATCGCCGAGCAAGGTGCCGATCAACCCACGAGACTGATAATATCTAAGTTTTCCTTGAGTAGAATCGGGGGGAGATTGGCTTTCCAATAGCGATTTGTATTCGGCTAGAAGCGTGGCTTGGTCGGCTGCATCTGTGCGGGTACGTTTGGCTTGTACAGCGCGGATGATCTCGTCATGTTGGTCGAGTAATTCCAGCTCGGTATTGAGCTTTTTGATAAGTTGTTGCTTTTCAGCCACCAGGGTCGAGAGTTCTTCGGTTTGCTGGCGGGCGAGTAAAGTATTGGCCACGCGCCTGATTTCCTTGTTGACCTCTAGGCCGGCGAGCTGATCGTCTAGCTTCAGCGCAAGATTCCGAGCGTCGCGAAGGCGTTCGTAGGCTTGCTGATACAGGCCACGATCGTAGAGAAAATTGGCGTCGAGCAGATGTTCTTTGATCCTTGCAGCCAGCGAGTTTTGCGATCGGTAATTGCGCATGGCCCGCAAAATGACTTCGTAGAGTCGGTGCTTGTCATGTGCCAGCGTCCCTTTCAGCTTTCGGCTGATGGCTTCCTCGTCGTAGACTTCCTGCTCGTTAAGAATCTTATACAAGCGCCAATACCTACTCTTTTCCCAACCGGATTTGCGGGATTCTAGCGTTAGGTAGCGCTTCTCCGCCTTCGTCAAAGACCTGACGAGCTGAAAAAGAGCATCGGTTTTTCTCAATCTATTAAAATATCTGTCGGTGGCAAGATACGACACCTACTCTTCTTCTAGCAGCAGTTCTTTAGGTAGCTTCTTTTTGGTTTTGGCACCTAGCTGCCGTAGTCGCTCTGCTCTTCCGATCAGAGTTTGACCTTTGGCTGTACCATCAGTTAGCTTGTGCATAGCGGCCTGATAGCTTCGTTGCGTCTGATCGAGCCGCTTGCCGACTTCGCGCAAATCGTCTACGAAGTTGACGAACTTATCATAGAGCATGCCACTTTGTTTGGCTATTTCTATGACGTGCTGCTTCTGCTTTTCCTGCTTCCAGAGGTAGCTGACGGTCCTGAGCGTGGCGAGTAGGGTAGAGCTGGTCACCAGAACGACTTTAAGGTCTAGCGCATCTAAAAACAAAGATCGGTCTTGCTGAATGGCTAGACTGAAAGCCGGCTCCACCGGTACGAACAAGACCAAATAATCGGGACAATTGATCTGGTAGAGATCGGTATAATTCTTTCGACTCAGATCTCTGCAATGACGCCTGATGCTCTGTAAATGATTGCGTAGATGAGCTGCCCGCTCCGGAGAGTCGGCAGGAGCCGTATGGTAACGTTCATATGCTGTCAGGCTCACTTTGCTGTCGATGATGAGTTGTTTGTCATCGGGAAGGTTAACGATAAAATCCGGGCGTTTTTGCTTACCGTTTTCATCAGAAAAGCTCGGCTGCGCGCGGTAGTGAATACCGGGTTCTAGCCCGCTGGCCCTGAGCAGACCCTCCAGCTGCCACTCGCCCCAGTCGCCCTGCGTTTTGCTGTCTCCGCGAAGGGCACCGGCCAGATTGTTAGCATCGGTACTAAGCTGAGTATTCAGCGTTCGCAAGTGGCCGATTTCTTCGCGCAGACTTACGCGATCACGCGTTTCTTCTACGAATCGCCGCTCTACTTGCTCCTCAAATGCCTTGATGCGCTCGCGCAGAGGCTCAAGTACCTGCTGCATCTGCTCGGAATTCTGCCTGCTGAAGCGCTGACTTTTCTCCTCTAATAGCTTATCGGCTACACGCTCGAAATGGGCTCTGCTTTCTGCTTGTAGGCGGGTCATTTCTTCTGTTTGGGCCTCGACCCTGAGTTGCACGTGCCGGTGCTCAGTTTGTATCCTCGCCAACTCCTGATTAAGTTCTTGGACTTTTTGGGCGGCCTCCTGTAGATTCTCGTAGTGCAGATCGGATTGTCGCTGTAAGTCCTCATACCGAGTCAAGTGGATATATTCTCTGGCCAGCTGCTCGCGGGGTAAGTACTGGTCTTTTAGCCTGAGCCATACAACCAACCAAGCGAGCAATGCGCCCAAGATCAGACCGAATGCCACAGTTAGCCAAAGATCGGATATTGTAATTTGTTCCACAAAAGCAAATATGCAACAAATTTTTGGTATTTGGGTCTTGCAATTTTCTTGAAGATTATTACTTGAGTTCAGTAATTATGCTTTCATTTAGAGTAATTTCCTTCCAAACAGCTTTAGGAATATTAACTTTATCAAATAATTTTTCTAAAATTTCAAGTTTGTCAATGATTGCTAAAGAAAAAATTGGCCCTGAATCAGATATTACCAATCCGTTTTTCATTTCACTTCAGTTTCTTAATATCATTGAGAACGTCTTCTTCATCCAAGTTTGAAATTGGGATGTTGTATTCAGACAGTAAAGTTTCGAACTCAAAGCGAGACAGATTTGCAATTTGGGCAGCTTTGCCAATTGTGACTTTTTTTTGAACATACAACTGGGTAGCAAGTGATACTTTTATGAGCCTCTTCAATTCCCTTTCCGATTCGTTGAGGGTCAACAGAATGTCGGCTGGGAGATCAATGTCAATCGCTTGTATGGTCATGTTTCATTTGTTGTCTTTAATAACTCTTTTTTCGATTCTATGGTTTCATAGCTATTCTCCCATCGTACACCGCCTCTAAACTACAACAAATAGTAAGTACAAACAAACACAAATCAGCCCTACCTTGTGTCTCATGCAACCCAATTTATACCTACTTCTTCTAGCTGCCTACCTTCTCACAAGCTATGCCTGCTCGACCACTCGCCAAGTAGCAACAGCCGCCACTGGCCAGTTCACCGCCGAGCAGAATACCCTCATTACAGCCGGAACGGCGAGCGAACCCATGCGCGTCTGGAAAATCAACAACTACCAAGATTCCATTTTGCTGCGCACCAGTAGTCAAGATGTAGAGGTGGATCCTAACGACCAAACCCTTCAGCTATTCATAGACCGACTCCTCACTACGGTACAAGACAGCATGTCGCTGGGCGTAGGCATTGCTGCACCACAGGTCGGCATTTTGAAGAAGATCATTTGGGTGCAGCGATTCGATAAAGAAGAGCAACCCTGGGAAGTCTTCATCAATCCCCAGATCAAGCAGTATTCTGAGCTGACCCGCAATGGTATGGAAGGCTGCTTATCGATACCCGACCGAAGAGAAGAGTGCCAACGGGCTTACGCCATCCTCATCGAATACGACCGGCCCGATGGCAGTCACCATATAGAAATGGTCGAAGATTTTACCGCCGTGATCTTTCAGCATGAGATCGACCACTTGAATGGAATTCTGTATTTAGATCACTTGGCCTCAGAGCTTAGCGAATAGCTTGGTAATGTGTAATGCTCCATTTAGAATGTGTGATGTTTGATGTGGCTAGCTAAATCGAACATTACACATAAGCTATTGCACATCCAACATTCTTTCCAAAAATCCTCTCACCACACGCAGCCCTTCATTAAAATCGCTGTTGTTGTTTATGATCAAATCTGCAATTTCCCGGTAGGGTGCAACGTATTTTTCATAGGCCGGAAGCACATGATGCTCGTAGCGATGTAGTACATCTTCCGGCGGATAATTGCGTTCGATCTGATCGCGCTTGATCCTTCGAATTACCTTGAGATTGTCTTTGGCATGCAGGAATAGCTTTAGATCGAGCATTTGCCTGACTTTCTTAAAGTGAAGCACAAAAAGCCCTTCTATAATTAAGACTTTCGCAGGTCGGAAGGTCAGCGTTTTAGGTTTGGCCAACTCATTATTAAAGACATACTCTTCTCTTTCGACAGTCTCTCCTTTGGCCAACCGTCGCAAATCGCGAACGAATTCCTTCTTGTTGATCGATTTGGGTCGGTCGAAGTTCTGATAACCTTTTTCGTCAGTCTTTTGCTGATCTCTCGGTAGGTAGTAATTGTCTTGACTGATGACGCAGACCTGGTCTTCCGTAAATCCCTCTTTGAGTTGGTTGATAAAAGAAGTCTTGCCCGAGCCACTGCCACCCGTAATGCCGATGAAGTAAGGTTTTTCCATACGGGGGCGAAAAATAAGGAGATGTACTAACTTGCCCACCATGAGTTTTCTCCAGGATCTGCTGCGAGCCGGTTTCGGCATGGTTTTTTTATTAGGTATTTGTTATTTGCTCAGCCGAGATCGGAAAGCTATCGACTGGAGATTGGTAGGCATAGGCGTGCTGAGTCAGGTGGTGATAGCCATCTTGATGCTCAAAGCACCATTCGTCAAAACAGGCGTAGATGCCATAGCTACCGGCTTTCGCAAAACCTTAGAATTTACAGCAGCTGGGTCGGAGTTTTTATTCAGCAACCTGGTCGACCCGTCTAAATTCGACACCTTCGGATACATCTTTGCCTTTCAGGTGCTGCCGACCATTGTTTTTTTTAGTGCGCTGACAGCCATTCTATACTACCTGGGCATCTTACAGAAGGTCGTCTACGGCATGGCTTGGCTACTCAGCAAAACGCTGGGATTAAGCGGCCCCGAAAGTCTGGCGGCAGCAGCGAATGTCTTCATCGGTCAAACAGAGGCACCGCTGGTGGTCAAGCCTTATCTCGAAAAGATGACCAAGTCAGAGCTACTCTGCCTCATGGTTGGTGGTATGGCTACCATCGCTGGCTCGGTCTATGTAGCCTACATCGGTATGTTGGGCGACAGCATCCCCATTCCCGCAGGTCTCGATCCCGAAGCAGCTGGCCTATTAAGAGACGAAGCTCGTCAGTTTTTTGCCGTTCACCTCCTCACGGCTAGCATGATCTCGGCACCGGCGGCCATCGTTTGCGCCAAGATGCTATATCCAGAATCCAAGACCGAGCTCGCCGCCAAGACTGGCCACCCCGAGGCTATAGGTGATGGACACACCCTATCGGAAGACGAGCTCAGCAGCCCCACCAAAGACAAGCGCCTCGAAATGGCCGCCGATGATAGCGACAATCTTCTCGATGCCATCAGCAAAGGCACGACCGATGGGCTGAAACTGGCCGTAAACGTAGGTGCCATGCTGCTCGTCTTCACAGCCTTAGTATTTATGCTCAACACCTTCTTCCTCGAAGGCACCAACATCCTCAACTGGATGGTCAACGGCTTCGACCAGGAAAGCTGGACGGCCCTTACCGAAAGCAACCAGACCTGGAACCAGCAAATATCCACAGCCACCGGCGGTCGCTTCGAAGGCTTTAGCTTTACTTATTTCCTCGCTCTGATCTTTGCACCTATTGCCTGGATCATTGGCGTAGAAGCTAAAGACATCACCCTCGTCGGTCAGCTGCTCGGTCTTAAAACGGTCGTCAACGAATTCGTAGCTTATGCCGAGTTCCAAGACATCCGAAATGCCGCTAGCGGAGCCATCCTATCGCCCAAGAGCACACTTATAGTCGCTTACGCACTCTGCGGCTTCGCCAACTTTGCGAGCATAGGCATACAGATCGGTGGCATCAGTGCCATCGCACCCGCTCAACGCACCAATCTCACGCGCTTAGGCATCATGGCACTCATCGGTGGCACCATAGCCTGCCTCATGACTGGCACCATAGCAGGTCTGTTTTATGGAACATAATTTTTTTGTGGCTCAAGCCACAAAAAAATTATTAATTCCTAATTGGCTCAAAGTCCATTCCCACAACTTTCTAGCTTCCTCCTCATCGTAAGAACTAGAAAAGCTCTTCTTCGGCTTGCAATCGTCGAAATACTTCCCGCTATGTGCATCGATATCAGCCTCCGTAGCCAAAAAAATATTGCTCGAAGCACCCTCTAGTGGCGTCTTATTGCCACTCATACGCCTGCGCACCCGCCAGGCAAAACGATGCAGCCACTTATTCCCTTTCAATCCGATATCGGTGCGCACCAGACCCGGTTGTACCGCAAAAATCAGCGGGTCGCCCTCAGATCGGCGGCGTTCATATTCGTAGGTGAACAACACATTGGCCAGCTTGCTTTGCGCATATGACTTCAGGCCGTGGTAATTATTCGTCAGGTTCAGATCGTCCCAAAACATCCCCTTGATCTGCCGGTGCGAATCGCTGGCCACATTGATGATACGCCCATCAGGGGCAGCTTTTAAAGCGGGCATCAGCAAGTACGTCAGTTGGGCATAAGCCAGATGATTCACCGCCAATACTTTTTCTACCCCGCGCTCATCCAGCTCTAAGGTACTATTCCAAATCCCGGCATTATTGATCAGATTATCGATTCTGGGGTAATCGGCCAGTACGGCCTTGGCCATGGCTTCGATCTGTTTGGGTTGCCCCAGTTCGGCATGGATAATTTGGACTTCCCCGCCTGCTGACGCATGGCCGGCAGGCGCAGGTAGGTGCTCCTCTAGTATCCGCTTTTTAGCTTCTTCTGCTTTAGCTTTCGTCCGCCCGTGAAGGAGTACTAAATGTCCGCGTCTGGTCAGTTCCTCAGCCGTCGCAAATCCGATGCCACTAGTTCCGCCCGTCACTAGCGAGATTTTCTGTAGTTGGTCGCTCATATCTATTATGCCTCTTTTTCAGCGTCTAGCTCATCGATCTCTGCCTCTACATCACGAAGCCTATTTCGGCAAAACTCGATCAGTGTCTTCGCCCGCTTCACCCGCTCGCCCAGGCTGTCGATGTCAGCGGGTGCTTGTTCCAGCTCTTGCAATAGTTCTTGCAATTCGTGCATGGCGTCTTTGTAGGTCATAGGCACAATATTGATGTTTTTCTTTTTTGTCCGCAGGACAAAAAAGAAAAACATACTACTTACATCGTTTCCACGGCTTTATACAAGTGATGCAAGGCCTGCTTATCCGGAAAGCTCACCTTCACATACCCACTGCCTTCCCCCTTCTTTTCGATCACCACCTTGGCCGGAAAACCAAAAAACTCTTTAAACGCCTGTTCCACTTTCTTCAGCTCTTCCTTCTCCGGATTGATCACCGTTTTATCCTTGGGCTTGGCAGCGGCTTTATACGCCTTGGCCTTGTCTTCGATTTGTCGAACACTCCAGTTCGGGTGAGCAATCACCTCTTTAAGAAAAGCCTCCTGTAAAAGTAAGTCTTTTACGCCGCCGATGGCCTTAGCGGCACCAATACTGATCTTTCGCTCTTTAATGGCATCGTGCACAGCAGGAGAAGCTTTGAGAATACCTAAATAATTGGTCACCGTCGTGCGCTTTTTGCCGACTCGGTCAGCCAGCTGCCCCTGAGTCAAGCCGAATTCGTCACGCAGCCGCAAATAGCTATAAGCTACTTCCATCGGATTCAGGTCTTGTCGCTGTATGTTTTCGATCAGGGCCATTTCGAGTAGCGTCTGATCGTTGGCCGTACGTATGAAGGCCGGTACTTCCTTTAAGCCCGCTTCCTGACTCGCCCGGTATCTGCGCTCTCCACTAATGATTTGGAAAGTACCATCGCCCATATGCCGTACGGTCAATGGCTGAATGATGCCATGTATTTTAATACTTACAGCCAACTCGGCCAATGCTTCCGGCTCGAATTCCTTCCTCGGCTGATCAGGATTGGGGTGAATCTTGTCGATCTCCAGCATAGCGAAGCGGCGGCTCAGCTCGCTAACGGTGTCTTTACTAGGCTTTCTACCACTGAGTAGGGCGTCCAAGCCCTTGCCCAATTCTCCTTTAGAGGGTTTCTTTTTGTTGAGTCTTTTGGCCATGCCGCGAAGGTACGAGACATGCTACAAATAGACGTTATTGCTTTCTGCCATAGCGGCTAGTAGAGCGTCTTCCTTTATGCCGCATGCTTCATAACCGAAATAGTCGATTACTTTCTCTGTCGGCATATTGCCCGTCAGATCGTCTTTGGCCATGGGGCAGCCGCCATATCCGCGTAGTGCACCGTCGAAGCGGGTGCAGCCCGCCTCAGCTGCTGCCTCTACCTTTTCGCGCCAGGTATCGGGTGTAGTATGCAGATGCGCCCCGATAGTCAGCATCGGATACCTGGGTATCAAGCTGCTAAATAAATAAGTGATGCTCTCCGGACTCGCTACACCTATAGTATCGCTCAATTGGAAAATACCGATCCCCATGTCCTTCAGCTTGTCCACCCAGGTCTCTACCACTTCCGTATTCCAGGGATCACCATACGGGTTGCCGAAACCCATGCTGATGTAGACCACCAACTGTTTATTTTTGGCTACGACCATTTCCTGTATCTGAATCACCCGTTCCAGACTTTCCTCTATAGTCGCATTGGTATTCCTAAGCTGAAAAGTTTCACTGATACTAAACGGATACCCTAGATATTCGATCTCTGGGTGGCTAAGCGCCGCTTCTGCTCCCCTCCGGTTGGCCACAATCGCCAATAGCTGCGTATCTGTTTTGCTCAAATCGAGTCCCGCCAGCACTTCTGCCGTATCGCGCATCTGCGGTATAGCCTTCGGACTTACGAAGCTCCCGAAATCCAGCGAATGAAACCCACAAGCAAGCAGCCGCTGAATAAAATTGATCTTCGTCTGCGTCGGTATAAACGGCTTGATGCCTTGCATGGCATCTCTCGGGCAGTCTATAAGTTGTATGGTGGCGGGCATGAATGATGGTATGCGGTAAAGATAGGGAGAGATTTTTGGGTAGCGGGTTGGTACGGGGATGCACCCTCCGGTCGCATCTTAGTAAAAACTCGCCGCGAATAAACGCTGATAGAGCGGATTTGGCGGATAGTACAGTTGTCGTCGGCCGAGCTGTGCTCGCCCTATAGCTGGTACGGGAATGCGCCCTCCGGCCGCATTTGAAATTGGACGCGGATTTGCGCGGATAAACACGGATTCGTATTTGAACAATACCATATTTGGAGAAATATACCAAGCATCTCGTCGGCCGAGCATAGCTCGTCCGACGAGATGTATTTGCACCATGCTAAGAGCAAAACACCAAAAAAAGGCTATGAATAAGCACCCTGCTAAAAGCTTTATACCGTGCAAAATCGCGTCAGCTGACGAGCATAGCTCGGCGGATGACAGGTATGATGCCGTACTTAAAGCTATACACTGAATAAATATTTATTTGCTTAATATTATATCACAATCGGCCGATTTAGTCATATTTCAGTCATACGACATTATTATTTATAACAAAACATTTGCAAAATTAAATTTTTAGCCCTAGTTTGCACATGAAATATTTACTAACTAAAACCACTTATCCATGAAAACCTTTTCCGTTCCCTAGAATACAGAAAATTAACCTCTCTCATAATCCTTATCAGGGAAAGATAGGGCTAAGCTCGCAAGACAGCTCTATTTTACATAATGCGAGTTTAAGCTATCACCCAGATAGAGGCTACGCGCGTGCGCTCATTTACTTAGCTACAGGTATGGAATATCCCTTCGAATTGCCTAACCCAACTGGTCTGAGATCTGATTTAAACGAGGAATTAGAATTGTCTAGTAATTTTCTAAATGATGTGTCCGATATCGAAATATTTCCGAATCCGGTCAATGATAGACTGTCTTTGAGCTATAAACCTGGTGTTGCTTGTCAAGTGCAATTATTTAACTTGAATGGAGAAAGACTACATGTCTCAGAGTTCATTGGCAGCGCAAGTATACTAAGGGAAAGTATCCAGAATCAGAATACAGCTTTACATAAAGGCCAGATTCTTATTGTAAAAGTAGTTGCTGAAGACGGTCAGATAAGAACAGCGAAGCTGTTATTTTAATTATAACTTTATTTGAATGTTCATTCATGCATATAGAGAGAAGTATCTCTCTATATGCATGATAATAATGTTATGTCAATGTTGAGAATATTTATACTTTCTTATTTGTTTCTTTTAGTTAATGATAATATCTTTTGTCAGGATTATTATTCTAAGGTAGTTGAGGTTGATCCAGTTCATAGTGAAAACCCAATAGCATTTGAAGAGCTAGACGATTGCTATGTAATAAGTGGTAAGTTAACACTATGTGGTGGTTGTTATTATTTAGCTTATATCGATAAAGAAAATTTAGAAGTAATTGATACAGTCCTTCTTTATGGCATTTCGGGGACAGGTCAAAAATACTGGTCGATTCATGAGGAGTACTCATTTATTGACTTTGATGTAAGTGGAGTGGGCGTACATAAAATCTCAAATGAAGGGGAAATACTCAAAAGCTTTTATTCTCCGTTGAATTGGTCTACACACGAAGCCAACTCACTTTGGGATGCCAACGATTCCACTATCGTACTAGCCATAGCAGAAGAGAATCAGGGTGGGCCGGACTCTACCAGACTGGTATGGCTAGTGGTCTAGCCACTAAGTTTCATTACAAGTGATTTGGTTTTCTTGACGAGTGTGTCAATATCTGCTTTTGTGACTTTACTCCAGTTGATCGTTTTTGCCCATTTTTCATTGTAATACTCAACGTACTCAATTA
>JBCCPC010000044.1:0-41761 GCA_039025055.1 Bacteroidota bacterium
GCTATCAGGACAAAGATGGTCGGATGATGGAGCAACGCCAATTTTGAACCTACGCTGCGCACGAAAAAGTGGCCGATGGCAAATGGTTAGAAACATTATCAAAAAAGCGGCCTAGCCGCGAAAGCGTGAAATGCACCCAGATGATCTGCCAAAGGCCAAAGACTGGCGCAATAAAAAACACAATGCCCGGCAGTGGGTTTCGGTTACTGAAAAAGCCATTGATATCTGTTAGGAAAACAATCAAACAGATGGTGAATAGTGCAGACTGTATATTCAAAGCCGCCCCCATACAGCCCTTTGACTCATTTATGACCACCCTTGGCTCTGATTGCTTTTCAAGCATATTTCCAATATTCAGTATACTAAATTACTAAAAACAGACTACTCGAAAAAATCGAGTATATCTTCTCGATCGACCTCAGCTACGACAGATTGCCTTTTTCTACTCCTAATTTGATACATCGTAAACCACCAAGTGAGCAAAACCGGAATAATGGAGACTAAAATCAGGGAAACATCTATATTAATATATTCCAAAATATATCCATCGGTAAATATAATCGCTAGAAAGAAGAGAAGGTAGACTGCGGAACAGCAGAAATAACCTTTTATTGTTCTACTAGGTTTCCCAAACAGCTGAACGATAGAAACCACGAATTGATGAATGCCAAAAAGTCCACATAAGATAGCTATCCAGATAAATATATAAAAATATCGAAGACCAAACCTGGGCAGATGTACACTGCTGTATTCATTAAGAATAAAATAGATGCCTAAAAATGTGATAAGTAACGATTCGATTATGTAAACCGTATCGATAGAGTCGTTAATACCTTGTTTTCTTGAATCTGCTTTTTGGCTGGTACTATTCTCTAGCATAACCTACTATTTAATCTTTTCAAGTTTTCCTCAAGCATCCAATATATCTTCAAGCTGCTCATTGGTAACTTTCACGCCCTTTGGAGTTTCGTAGAAATTGATATACGTCAATAACCAGCTGAGTCCAATTGGCGGAATAACAAATACATAGCTACCTAAATCTGATTCTATCGCATCTAGAATACCAAACCAAAAGCTAGCTACATAGCTACTCGCTAAGAAAATGTAAAGACCTAATATAAACCGCTGGAACCTGACGAATTGTACCAGGCCTAAAACAAATTGAAAAACACCGAATAAAAAAGCAAAAATAGCAGCCAAAAGGAATGTATCCTGGTATTCGGCTCCAATGAAGTAGAAAATAGCGCAAATGGTAAGTAGGGCCGATTGCGAAAACAGGATTGCGGGCAGGCATCCGCTTGATCTGCCTTGCTGTTTTAGTATCGGTGGTGGTGTCTGCTCCAGCAAAATGAGTCATTGAGGTGATCACTCCACCTCCGTCACCTTCATCATATTGGTTCTGAATCGGCGCGTCAGTGGCATAGATGCTAAGTTAACGACTACATCACCGGGTTCTATACGTCCGGCCTGTTTTAGTATTTCGTTCACATCGGCTATGGTATCGTCTGTGCTGGTAAAGCCGTCGTAGTAGTAGCAACGCACGCCCCAGCAGAGGTTGAGTGTAGCGAGCATGTAGGGCTTATCGCTAAAGATATACACTTTGGACCCCGGCCGGTAGCTCGACAATTTAAAGCCCGTATAACCAGAGCTGGTCATACCGACGAGGGCTTTTGCGGGCATGCCCTCGGCGGTAACCGTTGCGGCCTTACAAACTACATCGCTGCGAAAGGTGCGACTCTTGGGGCTGGGTTTGGGGCGGTAGAGGTCTTTAGGGTAAGATTTTTCAGCTTCGGCTATGATGCGGTTCATAGCGCGTACGACCTTAGCAGGATGCACACCTACACTGGTTTCGCCACTGAGCATGACAGCGTCGGCACCGTCTAGTACTGCATTGGCTACGTCAGTGGCTTCGGCGCGCGTAGGGCTGGGCTTAGTGGTCATACTGTCCATCATCTGAGTGGCTACGATGACCGGGCGAGCGCGTTGAATGCACTTTTTGATGATCTCCTTTTGTACCAGCGGTACCCGCTCGATGGGTATTTCGATCCCCAGGTCGCCACGAGCCACCATGATGCCGTTGCTGTGCTTGATGATCTTGTCGATGTGTTCCACTGCTTCTGGCTTTTCGATCTTGGCAATGATCTTAGCCGGGTGGTTTACAGCATCTATGCGCTGTCTGAGATCCTTCACATCGCGATGGTGGCGCACAAAGCTTAGGGCAATCCAGTTGACTGGCTGCTTGAGGATGAATTCCAGATCGATAAGGTCTTTCTCCGTTAGGCAAGGCAAACTGATGTCGGTATTCGGCAGATTAACGCCTTTGTTTGATTTGAGCGGACCGCCGTAGATGACCTTTAGCTTGACTTCGTCGGTGCCGTTTGTCTCTACTACCTCGAAGACTAAGTTGCCATCGTCTACCAAAACGCGCTCACCGACAGATACATCTCGGGCAAACTTCTCATAGCTCATGTATATCCGATCGGCATTGCCTACGCACTTGGTATTGGTGAAGGTGAGAATTTGCCCTTCCTTTACATCTATCGAATCGCCTTCTATTTTGCCTACGCGCAACTTGGGCCCTTGCAGGTCTGCCAAAATGCTGATGTGAACATCGTGCTCCTCGTTGATGCGAGTAATGTTTTGAATGATTTGTAGCTTACTTTCATGCTCGCCGTGCGAAAAGTTCAGCCTGAATACATCGACTCCTGCTTGTACGAGCCCTAACAACTGCTCATAGCTATCGCATGCAGGACCGACTGTAGCGACGATCTTGGTATTTTGGTGGTCGGTTATCTTCATATTGTCTTTAGATGGGGTTTTCAGGTCGGGCAGTGCAAAGCTAGAAAGTAGATTGATTTAATCGGCAAACCTTTGCCCTGTGAATAAATAAAAGATCACAAAGTAATTTTCTGAACATCCTGCTTTTCAATAAGTTACAACCTTAGAATACCCCAAAAGTGTGACGCTTTTCTTCTTCAAACCGTCTCATTTTTGGTTTTGCAGGCCAAAGGCACTTTCTTTGCGCCGCAATTGTTCATCAAAACAGATCAGTACAATGGCAAATAACATTGAAGAAAGAGTAGTTAACATCATCGTTGATAAGTTGGGCGTAGACAAGTCAGAGGTTTCTGAAAGTGCCAATTTTACTACCGATTTAGGTGCGGACTCACTAGACACTGTCGAGCTCATCATGGAATTCGAGAAGGAGTTCGACATCAGCATTCCAGACGAAAAAGCTGAAGAAATCAAGACCGTAGGCCAGGCCATCGAGTTTATGAAGGCCAATGCCGAAACTAGCGAGTAAGCTTACACGGTCTTTACGCCTATGAGGCGTTGAATCGGCCGCCGTCCGCTAGTCTCTAGACCCCGAACAATATGGGATGAGGCGGCGTACGGCGGCTTTCGTATTTTGGGTTCTAATCAGATAGATTATGCAGCGAGTAGTTATTACCGGTCTCGGCGCGCTTACCCCTATTGGTAATTCCGTGCCCGAATATCTAGAAGGACTAAAAGCAGGTGCCAGTGGTGCTGTTCCAATCACCCAGTTCGATTCGGAAAAGTTCAAAACGCAGTTTGCCTGCGAACTCAAGAACTTCGACCACACCATTCGACTCGAAAAACGCGAGACTCGTCGCATCGATCCTTATGTCGCTTATATGCTCTATGCCGTAGCCGAAGCTATGGACATGGCTGGGCTATCGGGAGAAAATCCACCTTACGATCCAGATCGTTCGGGAGCTATAATCGCCAGTGGAATCGGCGGCCTGCAATCCTTGGAAAAGGAAATCGAAATATTCGACTTGGGTGATGGTACGCCGCGTTACAATCCTTTCATGATTCCTCGTATGATCGCCAATATGGGGGCGGGTCACGTGAGCATGAAGTACAATTTGCGCGGACCGAGTTATGCGACAGTATCGGCATGTGCTAGCTCTGGTCATGCACTTGCAGCTGCCTGTGACGATATTCGTCTGGGAAGGGCTGATCTCGTAGTAACCGGTGGCAGCGAAGCCGCAGTTTGTCGAACCGGAATCGGTGGCTTCAACAATATGAAAGCCCTCTCGACACGCAACGACGACTATAAAACGGCATCCCGTCCATATGATGCCGACCGCGATGGCTTCGTACTCGGTGAAGGTGCTGGGGCCCTCATCCTCGAATCGCTGGAGCATGCCAAAGCCAGAGGAGCTAACATACTAGCAGAGGTAGCCGGTTATGCAGGCAGTAGCGATGCCCACCACATTTCTGCACCCCACCCGGAAGGCACCGGTGCAAAAATGGCTATGGTCAATGCTTTGCGCGACGCCGGCATGGAAGCAAAAGACGTCGACTACATCAACACCCACGGTACGAGCACCCCACTTGGCGATACAGCAGAATTGAAAGCGATTAAGTTAGCCTTTGGTGAAGACGTATACGATCTTCAGATCAGTTCAACCAAAAGTATGACTGGTCACCTATTGGGTGCTGCCGGTGCCATCGAGTCAATCGCTTGCATTTTAGCGATCAGGCACGGGTTTATACCGCCCACGATCAATCACTTCACCGACGACCCGGAGATCGATCCCAAGCTCAAGCTCACCTTCAATAAAGCCATCGAGAAAAAAGTTGATGTGGCCCTGAGTAATACCTTCGGTTTCGGTGGCCACAACTCCGCAACGATCTTTAAAAGATTCGAGGAATAAGACCTTTCAAATACCTCTTGTATCTTTGTCGCAGTGGTTTACTTTTTTCGAAGATGCTATAATCGTTGGATCTCGCCTGAACGTGAGTTTGCAGCCCAGTTGCGGGAGCTTCTCGGCTTTACGCCGGCCAATATGCCTATGTTTAAACTGGCATTTAGCCACAAGAGTAACAACAACGATAAAGAAAACTACCGCGGCCAAAATAATGAACGCTTAGAGTACCTGGGTGATGCCGTTTTGGGCACCATTGTAGCCGAATATCTTTTTCGTAAGTACCCAATGGTCAATGAGGGCTTTCTAACCAAAATGCGGTCGAAGATCGTCAAGCGGAAATCATTGAACACCATCGGTAGCAATATGGGCCTGGATACCATACTGCAAGAGCGCAACAATACGCGAATAGCTCGATCTATGCTCGGCAATGCAGTCGAAGCTCTGGTCGGCGCGATCTACATCGAGCGCGGCTATAAGCGTACCAAGCAGTTTGTAGTCAGAAATATGCTGCGCAATTACGTAGACGTGGAAGGCCTCGAAAACTACGACGACAATTACAAGAGCCAATTACTGGAGCATTGCCAAAAGCAAGGGAGTCAGGTCAATTACAAGACCCTCAAGCGATTCAAGCAAGACAAGCGCGATCGCTTCAAGGTAGCGGTATTGATAGATGGCGAGAAAATCGCTACCGGCGAAGATTTCAATAAAAAAAGTGCAGAGCAGCAAGCCTCTAGAAAAGCACTCAGAAACCTAGGATTGGCCAAGACCTCATGACCATCGATGAGCTGATCAGGTTTGCACCCGATGCCCGTTCGCTAGAAGGGGCAAGAAGACTCTTCTATAGCCGCCGCTGGCGGTTGCTGGCCGGAGATGGCAAATGGATTTGGGGCGAGTTTGAAGTCAAAGGAAATAGAGCACTCCACGCAGCCGTCGATCTACTGAACGGTCGTTTTCACTGCGACTGCCGCTCCAAAAGGCGGCCTTGCACACACGCACTGGCATTACTACTAAAACTCAAAAGCAGACCAGATGAATGGACCGTCAGCGAGCCACCCATTTGGGTAAGCAAGTTGATTTCCGGCAACGGCAAAAACGAGGACAAGGCTAAATCGCCTCCAAAGGTACTCGACCTCGGTAGTTTAGCTCCGTCGGAAGATCGCAGACAGCTCATGTATCAAGGTATGGGCGATCTGGAGGTTAGGCTACTCGATATTGTACGGGCGGGCTTTGCTACGGCGGCTTCTTACGATGCTGATTATTGGTTGAGTGCCGCCGCCAGGTTGACAGATGCCCAACTTTCCGGCCCAGCCGCCAGGATGCGCCGACTGGCCAATCCAGAGCTTTGTACGCCAGAATATATCGCGACAGTGGTCGGCGATCTCTATTTGATGTGTGCTGCCTGGCAAGACTTCGATCGCTTGGAAACGTCAAAAAAGCTCGAGCTCTACCGAGAGTTGGGCCTATCTATAAAAAAAGACGTGGTGTTGAGTCGGCCACCGAAAAACGATCTTTGGCTGGTTATGGGGACGGTCTCTGGCGTAGAAGACCGACTTAGATATCGGCGAGTTTGGCTGCGCGGTGAGCAGAGTAAACGCTATGCCCTCATCATCGATTATGCGTTTGGTGAGCGACCTTTCGAGCGGTCGTGGCCATTAGCGTCGGCCTGGTCTGGCGATTTGCATTACTATCCAGGCTCGTACCCGCGCCGAGGAATTTTTCCTGCGCCAAAGCCAGCTACAAGAGCTTTCACAGGTCTGAAAGGCTACACCAATTACAGTGAGTTAATACACAACTACAGCCGTGCGCTCGCGCTACAACCGTGGCTGCGCAACTACCCAGCTTACATGGCGTCGGTAACGCCACACCTGCGTAACAATCGACTTTACCTCGAAGATGGTGAGGGCCGTGCATATCCTGTCACCAGTGGTTTTGAGGGCGCGTATACCATCCTTGCCGTGAGTGGTGGCCGACCTGCGTCAGTCTTCAATACCTTCAACGGTACAACGCTTCAACCCCTCAGTATTTATGTAGATGAAGGCTTGGTCGGTCTCTAAGGCGCTGGGTCAGGATACAAAGCATGTACTTCTTCGATTGCTGAAAGTACATTTTCGCTCAGTTCTACATCTGCACTGCCTATGTTTTGTTTAAGCTGATCTATGGTTGTTGCGCCTATGATATTGGAAGCTACGAACGGACGGTCGTTCACAAAAGCGAGCGCCATTTGAGCCATGTTGAGCTGGTTTTCTTCGGCTATGCGCATGTAGTGCCTGATGGCTTCCAGGGTGTTGTCGCTATTGTATCGCAGCCACTGATTGGGGAATTTATTCAGACGTGACTCGGGTCGATCTTCACCACGCTCGTACTTGCCCGACAGGCGGCCAAAGGCCAGCGGGCTGTAGGGCAAACAAGAAACTTGCTCGCGCATACAAATCTCGGCCAGCCCGACTTCAAAGGTGCGATTCACCAAGCTATATGGGTTTTGAATGCTCACTGGCCGGGGTAGACCATGATGATCGGCTAGGTGCAAGATGCGCATCAGCCCCCAGGGGGTCTCATTGCTCACGCCCCACTGCCTGACCCGACCGGAGGCGATGATGTCTTGCATAGACTGTAATATGTCTAGAAAGTCGTCTTCCCACTGCTCGTTGGGATCGTGAACATAGCCGCGCTGGCTGAAAAAATTGGTATTGCGGTTGGGCCAGTGCAATTGGTACAGGTCGACGTAATCGGTTTGCATTCGGTCGAGGCTGGCTTCCAGCGCTTCTTCTAGCTGATTTCGATTAAATCCCAGCGGCTGTCTGATGTGGTTGGCAAAGGGGCGGTCTCCGGCAATCTTGGTCGCTATGATCAGCTGATCGCGATCGTTTCTATCGGCGAGCCAAGTGCCGATTATGCGCTCGGTCGAACCCTGTGTCTCAGCCCGCGCCGGGGTGCTGTATAGCTCGGCCGTATCTATGAAGTTGATACCATTTTCGACAGCCAGATCGAGCTGTTCGTGGGCTTCGGCTTCCGTATTTTGCTCGCCATAGGTCATGGTGCCCAGACAAATTACACTCACTTTTGGGCCGTCGGGGCCGAGTTGCTTGTATCTCATAGAGATGTAAAACCAAAGTTTGGAGCTGCTTGTTGATTGCACAGTAAACTTCAACTCCAAAAAGTTAAATAGATGTACCCAATTAACCTGACTACCCCCATGGCCCGAGACCTAACCGACCACGGTTTCGAGTCACTTAGCTCGATACAGGAAGTAGAAGACGCTCTAGGCCAAGACTCAGGCACGACATTGCTCGTCGTCAATTCCGTTTGCGGATGCGCCGCAGCCAATGCACGTCCAGGGGCTAAAATGGCTTTAACCGGTACCAAGAAGCCCGATAATCTATACACTGTGTTCGCTGGTGTAGACCGCGAGGCCACAGCTCGTGCCCGTCAATTTCTGGAGCCATATCCACCGAGTAGCCCAAGTATTGCGCTCTTCAAAGACGGAAAGCTGGTCCACTTCCTGGAGCGCCACCACATCGAGGGCCGTTCAGCGAGCATCATTGCTCAAAATCTGGCCATGGCATTCGATCGCTTTTGTTAAGACAATAGACCTCGCCAAAAATCAAGTCGATTTTTGGCGAGGCAACCCGATTATGAAACTCTTCCTTCTTTTTTGTTCCGCTTTATTAGGCTTGTCCATGAGCCATCAACCGGCCGATGCCACAACGGAAGTTGTACTCGACTTGGGTGAAAAAGCAGAAAAAGGTCAGGTTTTCGTTGCCATATATGAGTCAGAAGCTGACTTCAAGGATGAAAAGATCTTATACGGTACGAGCCAAAAGGTAGCGGGTGAAAGTGAATTGACGATTGAGATACCAGCTCTTTCTCCAGCCGTTTACGGCATAGCTGTGTACTACGATAAAAACGGCAACGACAAACTGGACTCCAATGCTTTTGGTATCCCTAAAGAGCCATATGGGTTCGCGGGCGAGCCTGCCAGCAAATGGCGCAGGCCAAAGTGGGAAGAAATCAGCACCCAGCTCGGCGACCAGGAACGCGAGCTGCGAATCACGCTCAAAAGGTGGAAAGACAGGTAAAATAAATAGCAATAGACGCGCGGGAGCGCGTCCATTGCTATTATGCTTTCACTCAGCTAAATAATGGTGTTGGATACGTCTGCTTCTCCACCATCAGCGTAAAAGCCTTTTTTACCCGCTCCTTATCTTCCTGATAAGTCACGCCATACCAGCGATCTTCACTGACCAGTACTTTTACGCGCGCACTGCCCTCATTGATCATATCGTCGACCACCTTTGGGATAAGCATTTCTGCCTTAGGCTGACCATCAGATTCTTTGGCAAAGGTCTCGAAATCGGTCTTGATGCGGTCGAATACGCTGGGGTGGAAACCCCAGAAATTCATCGACACCACGTCTTTGTCCTTCAGGCCGTAGCGATGGCCATCTTCGCCCAGATAGGTGACTTGGCCATCTAGTCGCTGAATCTTGAGTCGCTCGTTTACTGATTTCAGCAGCATGTCTTCGCTCACCACCGCAATGCCTCGATTTACCGTACCGTGATCGCTCAGGGTGTTGTGCAAAACATAGCCCATCATGCTGAAAACCTCGGGTGAGGCTTCAGCCATTAGGAAGGAAGCCATCTTTTTAAAAGCCGTTTGACCGTAGTAATCATCGGCATTGATCACAGCAAACGGTTCGTCCACGACCGGTTCGGCTACCAGCATGGCGTGGGCTGTACCCCAGGGCTTTTCGCGCTTGGTGTGGTCTACCTCGGTGGGCACATAGCTGTCCATTTCCTGGTAGGCGTAAGCAATATCGATCTGGTCGCCGAATTTACCATCGAACTTCTCGCGGAAAGGCACTTCGATATCCTTTCGGATCACGAAAACCACCTTGCCGAAGCCTGCATGTATGGCGTCGTAGATCGAGTATTCGATTATTCCTTCTTCGTGTGGGCCTACGCCATCTATCTGTTTCAGGCCGCCGTATCTGCTGCCCATTCCGGCAGCTAAAATGACTAAGCTGGGTTTCTTCACCTTGTGTATTTTAATATTGAATTGTACTTCCGCAGGTCGGGGACTTTCCCTCGCTGCGCTAGCTTACTTATGCTAATCGATTACCGTCTTACTTTGTTCGCCCGAAGTTACTGGCTTCCCAGTTGGCTTTCCACCAGGCGTAGCCAAAACAGCCCGCCAGCAATACTCCTGAGATAATGAATAGATCGTTGCGCAGCCACACCATAGCATAGTGCTCATCAGGATAAAAAGGATCGACCAACAGCAAGTCGACTACAATAACCAGAGCTGCCGCCAATAAACAAAAAATGAAGGCCGCCCGACCAAATTGAAGCAAACTCTGCTGCTCTTTGAAAGCGATAGCGCGCAGCATACGCCTAAACAACTTTCGCTCTGGATATATCTTGATCAGCTCTTGCGTGACGTGTCGGGCCTGCTCGTAATCTTGTACGCGAAAAGCACTGGCCGCCTTGCAGAAAAGCATGTGCGAGAAAATATCGCGGCCCTTGTAGTTCAAGATATTGTTCTCGATGGTCGTCTCTATGACGGCATCTACCATCAGCAAGTGGCGACGATAAGCACCCGAATGAAAAAGCGCATCGACATATCTAACCGTCAGCTCAAAGTACTCATCGATATCCAACCGACCGATCTCTCGCTCTAGTTCCTCATACGTCCTGATTACCCGCTGGTAGTCGGTCAACTCTATATCGGCAAACTGCCTGTAGACTTGCGAGTATGGTTGGGTAGTCATTACTGGCCTTTCGAGAATGCGAAGTTACAATACAGCAACCGCAGATACAGTTCGATGTTGTGTCAAATTTGTGCTGCAAATCGACAAATTTTGCTTAAATTTAATTTGAAAGGCTAATTGACCGATCCATTGGCCTAATTCAACAACAAAGAGCCTTTGAAGAATGGAAAAAGTCGTTCGTATCGTCAAAAAGGGAGATGATTCCAGAGACTTTGAATATTATGCTAGGCGTACAGCTAGAGAGCGAATGATAGAGCTCGAAAAACTTCGTCTAGAAGTAGCCAAATACCACTATGGACATCACACTCAACAAAGACTACAGAGAGTTCATCGATTTGTTAAACGTAAATCAAGTTAGATATTTAGTTGTGGGTGGCTTTGCAGTCAATGTGCATGGCTACCCCAGGTTTACTGGAGACATTGACTTTGAACAATCCTATGAAAACCGCTACATAGAAACCTTTGAAAATACAGAAGTTAGCTTCTTAGACATTTCTGATTTAATAACAGCAAAAGAGGCTGCTGCAAGACCTCAAGACTTGGCCGACGCATATGCGCTAAAAAAACTACAAAAGCTAAAATCAAAAAACCAAAAATGATTCGCGGGCTTTGCCCGCGAATCACTTCCTTATTGCAGCTGGAATCTCACCACAACTCCACCCCTGGCCGTAGTCGTCGGGAAGCCCAGGGTATTGTACGGCAGCGTCCGTCTATAATCGAAGAAGGCGCGAAGGGCGAGCTGATTATTGATCTGATATTCAGCCGATGGCGAGAAGGTGACCGTTTGGTTACCTTCGGTAGCTTCTCTCACACCCTGGTCGGGTACGCTGGCGAAGGTGATATTATCGCGGAAGCTGAAGTTGAGCTGGAAATCTAAGTCGCCTATATTCAGTCGACCGCCCGACTGACCCCGGCCACCGCCTCGGCGGCCCCCGGCTTGCTGGGCGACTTCCTCTTCGGCTTCTTGGCGGTCGCGACCTCGCCGGCGGTTTCGCTTGCCGGTCAGGAAACCGATGTTGACCCCTTCGAGTACCATACCGAAGCCGCCTACGATCTCCGTAACCGTATTTTCAGTAACTAACTTGCTCACGATATTAAGAGACCGGTTGGCCGAAATCTGATAGCTGAAGTTGAACGACATACCGTTGAGTAGCTCGGCCTCTATACCCAGCAGGGGCGCGAATGCCTTACTCTCCGACACGTTGGGAATCTCGATGCGCGGGAAGAAATTGAGCGAAGTCGTATCATAGGTGTCTTGCCCGCGCTGCACCGCATCGAGAAAGTCGAGACTGGTACCAAACGAACTGATATTGAACGTAGACTGGAAGCCGTGAGAAATGTTGACCCTCCGGAATATTTCGCCCAGGCCTCCGACCCGCGGAAGTCCATTATAAGTAAGTCGCCAGTTGGGTGCCGCATTTCTATCGAATGCATCTAGATCAGTCGTACGAGCATCTTCGCCCGCGTAAGCTGCCAGGAAGGCCGGTAGTATAACCTCGGCTTGGTTGGGGCCGTAACCGAACTCGAAACCTCGAATGGCTAGTGCCGGATCCTCGTGTGGCTGCCCGTTGCCGAGCCGCTGACTGATAATAACCCGATTGGCTTCGAACTCCGCAAACAGAGCGGATAGATTGGCGGTGTCTTGATTGAATAGCGAACCGAAGCCACCCGTCGTCAGACTCAGCGTACCGTTTTCAACTGGGATGGCGTGCTCGAAATCGGAGCCCGGCAGCTTCTCCGTCACCTTAAAGGTTTCCGAATAATTTTCGGTAAAAGTGCGGTTCATACTCAGGTCAATCCTGAAGTCACGGAAAGGCTCGACCGTCACTTGCGCATCCCAGGTTTGGGTGTAGAATTGCTCCACATCCTGATTTAGGAAGGGGGACTGCGTCAAGAAATCGCGATTTTGCCATAGCCAGTCATCCGGCCCTTGCTGATCGGCCTCGGGCAGGTTTCTGATGTTGGGTTGCAGACCGAATACGAAGCCCCAACCTGGATCTTCAAACCCTCTACTTAAACCCAAATACTGAGGGCTGGGCAAGAAGCCGGGTAAGACAGTCTCCAGGTCTTCGCTATAGGTCAGGCGCGCCTGTCGCAGCATCAACAGCGGCCTGATGAGCGCGCGCGCTGCGGGCGATGGGCCCTTATTCTCTCTACTGCGCCCTCTGCCATTTTCTTCCCCTTCCGTTTGTCTTTCCCGGCCCTGACTTCTTCGATTTGTACTTCCGCGGGATCGGCCCCTCCGCTGTGGCTGATTGATTTGCCGCAAAAAGCCAATCTGGTCGTAAAGACCTGTGAAGTTCAAATTAGCTGTCAGCTGCCTCGTTTGCGAATTCTGGATCGTATTGCCCAAAAATTCGAGGTCGAGGGTAGCGGCATTCCACACGTAATTACCAGAATAGCTCGCTCGCACATCGACCCAATCCATGAACGGCAGGAAGCGTATCGGCAGATTATAAGAAACGTTAATACCCTGCTGGAACCGCTTGGGTCGCCCACCGTCGAGTAGATTTTGTAGCACGGTATCGGGTTCGGATGCTTCGCCGAACGGCTCGTCGATGGTGGCGTTCATGACGGCGTTGTAGTTCAATTTGAGCGATCGCGTCAGGTCCCACTGTAGGTTGTAGTTGCGGTCCCAGGTGAATCGCTTGTTGAAGTAGGTACTCTCCGTTTCGTCGAATCGATACTGCGTGGTCTGATTCAAGCGGTTCAGCACGTTCGTCACGGCAAAGCTATTGGGCAGTGGGTTGATATTGATCTCCTTGATGAGCCGCAAAAATTTGCTCTTTATACCCTTGAATGGCTCGATGTAGGTGGGCCTGCCCCGACTGTAGCCGTAGTCGATAGCAGCAGTCGTTTCTCGCGTATCTTCCGAGGCGATGAAGGGGTCGCTGCGCTGCGTTCGGGTTTGGCCTACGCTCAGGCTAAAATTCTCGACATCCCAAGGTGCCGGGTTGCCCTGATTACCACCTTGCGGGTTGATACCCACATCCGTTAAATTGATGGCGGAGATTCTGGTAATATCCTGAGTTTGCTCGCGCAGGCTATCTCGATCTGCGGGGTCAGCCCGATCCAGTTTGTCTTGTAGTACGATATCGAAATCGTAGGGGTCGAATTCCGGGGTACTTACCGTTCTACTCTCTTGCACATAAAGCGGCAGTCTAAGTCCCCAGCTCTGCGGGAAGAACTTGTCGAGGTTAAACTGCCCGGCGAGGTCGTAACCGAAAGTCTTTTCCCGGCTTCGCTCTTGCACGCTATTGTCGAGTGCACCGAAGCCGATGCTGTTGTAGTTGACGGCTCCGGTTACGGTACCCAGGTCGGCCAGTTGCACATCTGCGCGGGCTACGGCGGCTACACCACCGCGCTCGTCTAGTCCTTCGAGTCGCAGCTCGTTGACCCACACCTCTACCGACGTACCATTGGTGCTACCGGTATTGGGTGCGCGCACCCCGATCATGAATACTTTCACAAAGCCCAGGTTTGGGTTACCCTTCAAACTAATGGTATGTCTGACCGTGTCGTTGGGAAAATAATCCGATGAATACGATTCGGTGGAAGGTAGCCCCAGATCATTGCGCTCCTGCTTCAAATCGCGCAACAGACGCAGGGGTAAGTCCAGATCATTGGCCGACAGCCATACCTCGTCGCGATATTCGTCGGTATTGACATTGAGGCCTGCTACGGCATCGGGGTCAGAGATAGCCAGCGGCACCTCGTACTCGTAGTAGTTGCTCTCGAAGTCTGAGCCGAAACGCACGAATAGCGAAAGCTCGCCGTCTTCGGGCTGCTCTTGCTCGTCGCCTCGACCTTCTGCGTGTACAAACATCTTGAGGTCGTCGTAGAGGCGCATGTCAGCTTCCGTGTATTTAAAGACTGCGCGCCGCTGACCGGGGTAGAGATTGTCTATGCGCAGGGCCAATGACTGCTCATTCTGTAAGGTGTTGACCAGCCCAAGACTTTGCTCACGTCTGATACCCACCGGGAGAGAATATGCAAAAGGCTGACGCTGGCTGTTCTCTTCGATATTTACGGCGTCTACGCTAAACTCGGTGTTTTCCAAACCGGAGAAGGGGGGCAACTGGTCGTCATCGACAAATTCGCGATTGTACCTCCGCCAGGAGTTGCGCACCAGCTCGAATCGTGCAAATCGAAGTACGGTCTGCGTCTCAAAGCCGCGCATGTACATCCGCATAAATCGAATGGAGCGAAAGTCTTGTATCCCTCCGACCGATGTGCGGTTCGGATCGTTAAGCGGCACCCGGAATCGATACCAGATGCGGCCATTTTCAGCTTCGATGCGGTCGGTGATGTAGGGTGTTTGGGTGCGGTCGAATTCGCGGGGGTTCGTCGTACTCTGTACCATTGGTATTTCGTACTGGAAGTAAGACTCAGCCTCGTTTAGGGTATTGTCGCGGTTTAAATCTTCACCATCGGGTAGGTTGGTACTCGACTGGCGGCGATTTAGATCGCGATTATTGGCACTGTTGCCTTCCGTGTTATTCCACTGTGTATATCGATTGAGGAGACCAACTCCGTCGGGGTAGTCTGGATCGTTAAAAAAGCGGAAGTTATCGTTGGCGGGGTCTTGGCGTACCAGATCGACCAGGTTAGGATTTGCATCTTCCAGCGCTTGTAGGTAATCTGCAAACTTTTCTTGTTCCATTTCGTCATTGATGCCGTCGAGTCCTACGTCTTGACTTTCTCGGGTCTCGCTGGTGTTGTCGAAGCCTCGGTTGATCTGTTGAGTGACTGGTACCCGGCCCCAGATGGTCTCGTCTACCGGGCGGGTAGGGTTACTGGGCCCTGGTAGGCCGTTTTCGAAGGCATAGCGGCTGTCTTTCAAGATGTCTTCGGAAACGTTTCCGAAGTTGAGGTAAAGTGTGCCTTCCTTCTGATCGGCATCTGTGGCAGCCATTCGTGCATCATCGGGGTCGAGGAATGGGCTCAGCATCCAGAATTCGACGAACTCGATATTTGCACTCTGAAAGTCGTTGGTCGTCATCTCGCGCATGATACCGCCCCAGCGCGTTTCGGGGTCGATTAACTCCACTGGTTTGATCGGGTCATTCACGAGGTCGACGCCGCGCGTAAATCCGGGTATGCTTTCGGGCAAATCATAGTTGTAGGGGCCTCTGGCTCTAGGGTCATAGCTCAGATCGAAGGTAAAGAATGGGAACCGCTGCTGCTGTTGTGGTGGAATAAATAGGTTGGGGAATACTTCCGTCTGCGGAACCCGGTTGGTATAGATGTTTGAGTTGTCCTGCGGGTCTTGGCGCGCCTGGGGGTCGATGCGATACCAGTTGAGCAAGGCACGGTTAGCGCCGCTAACGACACCGGGCTCTCGTGATTCGGGAAATAGCGGGTTGTTATTTTGGGCGTCGTTCTGCGGTACCGACGCCAGGAACCACCTATTGACCGGTGTCATCAGATCGATGGGGTTGGCTGTACCCTCGAAGTCATCCAGGTAGACAATACCGCCCCGTTCCGTACGAGACTGGTTGATCGCCCGGCTATGGCCGGGTCTGAGTACGGCCGTCTCGGCTATGAAACTGAAATTTGACGGCACACTGGTGCTGTAGAACGGTAGCTTATCGACAGCGCGAGTTAGCCAGTTCGACTCGGTATTGAAGGTGAGGTCTAGACCGTAAATGCGGTTATTGATCGGGTCTTCCCCTATGTTGACCTTTTGGGTAAAGGGCCGCTCGAAGAGCTGCAAGAAAGTCGCGCCCAGAGCCAGCTTGTCGCTCACTTCGTAGTCAGCTCGAAGGCCGATCATCGTTTTCGATTGCAAACTGAAGATGGTATTGTCTTCAAAGCTTACATTGATCGGTACGCCCGAGCTGAGAATGGCGTCATTGAGTATGCGTATTCGGCCGGTATTGTAATCGATGGTGTAGTCTCGATCTCGCTCCAGAACAGCACCACCCGCTGTAACTCTTTCCGATCCGAAGGGGATGTTGAAGGCCCCCAGCGATATTTCAGATTGTACACTCGATTTGTAACTACCTCGAATGGCAAATCGATTCTTTTCCGGAAATTCTCGCGCCTGGAAAATGGTAGAATCGTAGAGCTGCTGATAACTATAAAAATCGGCTAATACAGGATCTGTTATTCGCTCGGCGAGGTCTGAGCCAAAAGGTTCCAAAACGGGAAAATATATACGCCCGGTTGTGGGGTTAATCGTCAGCCCCGGCACATAGTCGAATATACCATCGGGTGCCGGGTCGGTCTGGGTATTGAGTCGGTCGAGATTGAACACCCTGACCAGGGGTATACCCGCCAGATTGGTATTGGGCAGGAATCGCTGAAAACCCTCGCCCGGTATCTCATACTGGATGTCGAGGCGAAAGTCTTCCTGGTTGACCTGGAAGGCACCGAGGGAGTAGACGTTTTTCATCATCAGGTCCCAGCTGGGTTCGTTCACCCGCTGCGTAGATGACTTGAGCATCTTCACGAAGAGTACACGGTTGGTGAGGTTGCTGGTGTCGGCGCTGACGTTATCGGTGTTTACGGAGAGTTCACCGACCTTGAATATCTGCCCGTTGTAGCTGTAGCGATAGGCCACACCCACCGTCTGGTCTGGCTGTACGTTGATATTCAGTGAGATGTAACCCAGCTCGGAGTGTACGGTGTACTCTCTCGGATTAAGCTTACGCGCCTGAACTTTTTCAAAGTCCCGAATAGGCTGCAAATTAAAAGCCGGCCCCTGAAGTATATTAACTGTCTGATCGATTTCGCGAATGCGCTCTCCCTGGTTGACCAATGAACTAAACAGGTTGTTAGAGCGATTATCGGGTAGCGGCAGCCCGTCGCAGATTTCTTGAAATTCAGGATCGAAGACGGGTCTGATGAAATCGGGATTGGTGATGCGCTCCGATTCGCCCAAATCCGAGAAGGCTACGATGTCGCGGGTGTCGGTTACTTCGTTTCGCTCGTTGGTGATCCATACCTCGATGTTTTCGAGTTCAAAGAGCGTCTGCACCTGCGGCACTCTGGATAGTGCAGTTTCGTAGACATCGCGGTTGTAGTGCGAGAGGAAGAAGTGGCGGTTTTCGTCGTAGCTGTCGGCATACACCTCGAACTCCTGGAGTTGGCTGCCGCCTTCGATAGTCAGCTTCTCGCGCTGAGACTGCTGTTGTGAGGCAATGGCCGTGAGCCGTAGGTGACCGAATTGCAGCTCGGTCTTCAAACCGAATAAGGACTGGGCACCCTCGATCAAAGTACCGCCGAGTGGTAAGCTTACATTACCTGCTTCGATTTTTTTAAGGATGTCGTCTTCGCCAAATGCTTCGCTGTTGTAGTCGAGCTTGATCTGGTTGTCGAAGTTGAAGGTAGCACCGTTGTTGAAGTTGGTGGTCAGATTGAGCTTCTCACCGATGGAGCCGGTCACATTCATCTGAATATCCATATCGAAGTCGAAGCGACCTAGCCTTTGCTGCCGCTGTATCAAGAAAGGGTTTTCGACGACTTGGCGGTCGTAGGCGAAGGTCAGGTCGACGCCACCTTGCGGCCTGATGTCTATTTCATTGCTGCCGAATAAGCGATTGATCAAGCTCTCCTCTATGTCTACATCGGCCAGCGGATCGTCGAAGGTGATCTGATCTTCCAGCCCTACACCGCCCAGGCGGCGGAAATATCTGTCTTGGTCTTGCTTGCGTCTGTATTCGAAGTACTCTTCGGTGGTGAGGTAGGTGGGCGGGCGGAACTCGAAGTTGCCCATATTCTCACGTACGATGTAGCGGCCCGAAACCGGGTCGTATTCAACTTCCTGGCGGATGACCGGTGGGTCGGCCAGGTCTATCGGGTTGCGATTGGGGTCGTTGATATAATCTCCCGTACGATCCTGGATAGGGGGTAGGGTATCAGAAACGATTCTGAAGGGAATGCCCGTTTGTTTGGTCGTATCGATAGCTGTGCTGTACGCATCGTCGAGTATGAGTACATCGGATAGCTCCGTCCAACTGAAACCGAAAGACAAGAGGGCTAGTGAGAGTAGTAGTAACGTCTTATTCATGGTGTCGACCGTTGCTGATCGTGGCTTTGGGGTGTCTCGGGGGTGGTAGTTATAAAGGGTAAGAGCGTATGTATGCTAGCTCAAACGAAAGTTTTCAAAAGGCTTAAGCTATGGGGGTATTATTTTAACGTATGGCAGCTAGCCGCTTTAGGGAGGAAATAAGCCAGAACTAATCTGTAGTTTTCTTCGTTTAAGAAGACAGTTCTTTGAGGGCCATTTTGATTAAGTCCTCTTCAGATAATTCTTCTTTTTGGCTAGCGAAAACTCTATTGAGTGCCCGCTGTGCCGCCGGTCGTGGGAAACCTAAGTTTACCAAGGCAGATAACGCTGCTTGACGGTGGGTATTGCTCTGTGGGGTAATCATTGTTAGTGCTTCGCCACTTTCTTTTACCATTTTGTCTTTTAAGTCCAAAATGATGCGTTGAGCCGTCTTCGGCCCGATGCCTTTTACGCGTTTGATACTCGCTACGTCTTCGCCGATTACGGCGCTTCTTAACTCGTCTGGATTGAGGGTAGAAAGCACGACCAAGGCCGTAGCCGGCCCAACCCCATTTACTGAAATCAGCAGCCGGAACAAGTTGCGCTCGCGCTCATCGGCAAAGCCATACAGCGTCTGTGCATCTTCTTTGACGTGAAAGTGGGTGAGCAGCTTGGTTTTTTCAGCACTTTCGATCTTGGCGTAAGTAAACAAGCTGATATTTACATGATAGCCTATTCCCCCAGCTTCGATCACTACAAAACTGGGATTCTTGTGCGCGATAGGCCCTTTTAGATAGGTTATCATATGGCAACAATATAGCAGTACTACCAAACCGACTCAACAGCCGTGTGCTGACAATACCCTTTTGAGAGCCGCAAAGATAGCAAGTAAGTGCTTGTTGGAGAATTGTTTTTCGAGCGATTGCAAGGCATTGTGGAACTACCCGAGAAGCACATACAAAAAAGCTGGTTGCGACAACAGTCATGGGGACTAGTCGCGAACCAGCGTAAACCTTGCTTGCAATGCAAATATGCGCTTGGTGTATTAAGCATAGGTTACCTAATGATGAATGATTGTGTTCTTTACGGGGAGTCATGAGATTTCTATATGAATGCCATCAAAAAAAGCATCCTTAGCAAACTCATTTTCTAAGGCTCTGTTACATCTACCTATGGCCAAAACCAGCGTTGCACCCAAAGGCAAAAAGAATACCGGTACAAAGACAAGAAAGGCAGCTCCCAAAAAACAGAATGGAGCAGCACAGGTCACTATGCTACCCAATGGGAAGGCGCACGACCCGCGGAAGTCTATATTCATAAAGGGAGCCCGTAGCAACAACCTGAAGAATGTGGACATAGATATACCCAAGAACCAGCTTGTGGTGGTAACCGGGGTGAGTGGATCGGGCAAGTCTTCGATCACCATGGATACGCTCTATGCCGAAGGCCAACGCCGCTACGTGGAGAGCCTGAGCAGCTACGCCCGCCAGTTTTTGATGCGCATGAAGAAGCCCGATGTCGACTACATCCGCGGCATCTGTCCGGCCATTGCTATCGAGCAGCGCACCACGACCAGCAATGCCCGCTCGACCGTGGGTACGTTGACAGAAATATATGACTACTTACGGTTGCTTTTCGCTCGCGTGGGCCACACCTATTCGCCAGTGAGTGGTGATGAGGTAAAGCGCCACCGCGTGACCGATGTGGTCGACTACATAGAATCACTGCCAGAAGGCACCCGTGTTCAGCTATTCGGTCCGCTCTCGCTGGTCTACGGTGAGCGTACGCTGGAGCAAGAGCTACAACTGCTGCTTCAAAAAGGCTACACCCGCGTGATGTACGAAGACGTACTGACTGAGATCGAGGAGCTGCTGGAAGAAAACGGCCCCATACTGCAAAAGAAGCTGAATGAACTCAGCCAGGATGAAGAAATCATGCTGCTCATAGACCGCTTCGCTGTGAAAAGCGATGATGACGAAAACCGCAAGCGTATAGCCGACTCGGTGGGTATTGCCTTTCAAGAGTGTCAGGGTGAAGCCATCGTCATGCCCCTGGCCAGAGAAGGCGAGCCCGAGCTGGAATGGCGGGCATTCAACAACCGCTTCGAGTTGGATGATATGGTCTTCATCGAGCCTAGCCCGGCTCTGTTCAACTTCAATAATCCATTTGGTGCCTGCCCGACCTGCGAGGGCTTTAGCCGCACCATGGGTATAGACGAAAACAAGGTCGTGCCCCTGCCTGACCTCTCGGTGGCTGAAGGGGCTATTGCGCCTTGGAGCGGCGAGGTACACGGTGGCTGGCTGCGAGATTTTATTCGTGTAGCAGGACGTTTCGACTTCCCCATCCACACGCCCTACGGCGACCTGACCGACCAGCAAAAGCGATTGCTCTGGGACGGCAACGCCTACTTCGGCGGTATTTACGAGTTCTTCAACGACCTTTCGCGAAAGTCTTATAGGATACAAAACCGGGTCATGCTGGCGCGCTATCGCGGGCGCACGCTCTGCCACAGCTGTAGGGGTGGGCGACTGCGCAAGGAAGCGGGCTATGTACAAGTCGGCGGCCACCGCATCACCGACCTGGTCATGATGCCCATAGACGAGCTGACCGAGACCCTGCGCCAGCTCGACCTACCCGAATTCGACCAAAAAGTAGCCGACCGCCTCTTGCTGGAGATAGACAACCGGCTGCAAAATATGCTCGACCTGGGCCTCGGCTACCTCACCCTCAACCGACTCAGCAACAGCCTGAGCGGGGGCGAAAGTCAGCGCATCAACCTGACGCGCACTCTGGGCAGTAACCTAACCGCCAGCCTATACATACTCGACGAGCCGAGCGTGGGCCTGCACCCGCGAGACACCAAGCGGCTGGTCTCGGTCTTGCAACGCCTGCGCGACCTGGGCAATACCGTACTGGTGGTCGAGCACGAGGAGGGCGTGATCGCCGCTGCCGACTATCTGATCGACATGGGCCCCAAGGCGGGCGTATACGGGGGTGAGCTGGTTTTCGCCGGGCCGTACGAGGACATTCATACCGAAGCCACCGAAAGCCTGACGACCAAGTACATGAGCGGCCGCATGCAGATCGAGCTGCCCGAGCAGCGGCGCAAGGGCGTCAACTGGCTCAAGCTGAATGGGGCCAGACACCACAATCTGAAAAATATCGACATCAAAATACCGCTGCAATGCCTGACGGTCATATCGGGTGTATCGGGCAGCGGCAAGACGAGTTTAGTCAAGGGGATTTTGTACCCGGCCCTGCGGCGACACTTCGGTGAGGCTAGCGCACAAGCACCAGGTGCGCACAAAGAATTGGGGGGTGATTTATCTGCACTTACGCGGGTGGAATTGGTCTCCCAAAGCCCGATCGGCAAAAGTTCTAGATCCAATCCCGTCACTTACGTCAAAGCCTATGATGCTATAAGAAACCTGATGGCCAACCAGCAGCTGAGCAAGATCAGAGGCTATGCCCCCGGCCACTTCAGCTTCAATGTAGACGGTGGCCGCTGTGAGGTTTGCAAAGGCGAAGGCGAGCAGGTGGTCGAGATGCAGTTCCTGGCTGATGTCCGTTTGATCTGCGACGAATGCGGTGGCACCCGCTTCCAAAAGAGTGTGCGCGAGGTGACCTACAACGGCAAGAATATCTCCGAGATATTGGAGCTCAGCGTGGAGGAAGCCCTCGACTTTTTCGCCGAGCAGAAAGACATCTTGCGCAAGTTGCAACCCCTGGCCGATGTCGGACTAGGCTACGTGACCCTGGGCCAGTCGAGCAGCACGCTCTCTGGCGGAGAGGCCCAACGCGTCAAGTTGGCCAGCTTTTTAACCAAGGAGCGCAGCAGCGAGAAGATCTTCTTCATTTTCGACGAGCCTACGACCGGGCTGCACTTTCACGATGTGGCTGTCTTGCTCAAGGCACTCAACGCTTTAGTCGAGCAGGGGCATACCGTCCTCGTCGTCGAGCACAATATGGACGTCATCAAATCAGCCGATTACGTGATCGACCTCGGCCCCGAAGGCGGCAAAGCCGGTGGAGAGGTAGTCGCCGCCGGCACCCCGGAGGAGGTGGTGAAGAAGGGGAAATATGGGCACACGGCTGGGTTTTTGGGGGAGGTGGTGTAAGATTACACTAAGCTAAAATTTTAAAAAAATTCTCGGTATGGATAACCTCTGCCTTCACAGGGTCGTATCGTTGAATAAAACTACTTGGTAATTTGATTTTTACTTTTTTGGGATTGTATTTGCATTCGATAGCCTCATATCTTCCGTTACGGAAAATGACCAAATCTACTTCTGCCTGGTTTCTACTTCGCCAAAAGTAAAATCGGCCGCCTTTGCCATTATTGTGATACTTCTTGTAAAGCTCGGTGATTACATAGTTTTCCCAAAGTTGTCCTCGGTCATTTCTCAATCTGGATGGATTGAAATTTTCAATGACTGAATTGCGTATTCCATTATCCAAAAAATAGATTTTCCGAGATGTGCTTATTTCCTTTCTGGGGTTTGTAGATAAAGCCGGAAGTCTTAGAAGTACATATGAATCTTCTAAAAGCTGAATATATCTTTGTACAGTCTTTACATCTACACCTAAAAGACGCGACAACTCTGAGTAACTTACCTCAGAGCCAATCTGATAGGCTAGTGCTTGCAATAGCTTAATGATTAAGTCTGGTTTCCGGATATCTCCATACTCCAATATATCTTTATAAAGGTAGGAAGCTGAAATTTCCCTTAGTCGATCTTCTTTGTCGTCTTCGACTACTACTTCTGGATAGCTGCCATAAATAAGTCTTTCTTCGAGCCGCTCTAGCATGGGTGGTAATCGATAGGCGTTAACTAGCTCTTCCCAACTTAGAGAATAGAGTTCATATGACCACTTGCGCCCAGTTAGAGGTTCATTCACAGACGAAGCTAAATTAAGCGAAGAGCTTCCTGATAGGATTACTTTTACAGGTAATCGATTGTCTACAGCCATTTTTGCAGTCAATCCAATATTTTCTATTCGTTGGGCTTCATCAATAACCAGATAGCTATATCCCTTTGTCACTTGGGTAAGCACTGAAATATCCATGTTGTTCCAGAGTAAGCGATTTCCTGGGCTATCTCCATTCACCCATAGCACATCATCTTTCTTATTAAGCAGCTGGCTTATTAGTGTTGTTTTACCCACCTGTCTGGCACCTTGGAGTACGATAGCTTTATGATCTCCTAATCGACTTCGGATACGGTCAGAAATGGATCGCTTAATCAAATACGACATAAGCAAACATACAAAACAGGATTGTAATCCACAAATGACGCGTTATTTGTGGATTACGATCCTGTAATGAAGGATTTTTGCCCGTGGCGGTTTGCTATTCTAAAGCACTCCTAATGGCAAAACTCTAGAAAACGAGTATTACTATTCTTGAGTATGTTGATCCAAATAGCTAGATGCGGAGAAACTGTGCATCAACAATAAACATTATGCTGCTTTGATTACAGGATGATCAATTCTGGAAATAGCATATCTCATCAAGAAACCGAATAGTGCTTCACGGGGTTTTTCAAACCCTCGACTAAGGCTGATATCGCTTTTCTATTCGACATCGCTGATCATTCGACCGCTTAGCATATTTCGGTAGCTGAATAGCTGAGATAAGGGGTATAAAATCCACAAACTTATACCAAATACGGGGTGTAATCTTTAATTATGCTACCGACATACGGGGTAAGTTTGTGCGTACTGCTTTGTGGCCTTGATACGGTCTAGTATATAGACACACAATGACCTTAACTTCTTAAATAGGGAACCGTTCTATTAGATACTTTACGTATGACTCTATTCTACCCATTAGAAAGTAAGGTAGGTTCATTAGAATATAGTCTTTACCACCTGGTGTAGTGTGCTGCTCAATAGAAAATTCATTCCGTAAAAATCGGACTGCGTAATGATGCGGACTTCGCTCAACAAACTGGTGTAAAGACCTTAATCGCCCCTGAGGACCCGATTTGATTTCTACAGGTATGACCAGAGTGCCATACTGATAAACCAGGTCGACTTCAGCGTTGCTTCCTCCTTTTTGTCGCACCCAAAAGCGTGGGCTGTAGTCCTTGCTGGTAAAAGAGGTTGCAAACTCTTGAATGAGATGATGCTCTACCAGGCGACCGTTAAATAACCCCTGTAAATCACCGACATCGATCAATTCTGCTCTGACATCGAGTGTATGAATAAGTAAGCCCGTATCCAGGAATTGAAGCTTGGGGCTCTTCTTCATATCTGGCATAATCGGAATCTCGACTTGAGTGGTTGGATACAATATTCGTAAAATACGGGCTTGAGCAAGTAAGCGTAATGCTTTACTGACTTCTCTTGAGCTATAGCTTGATTCTCCAAAGTTATTGAAGGTGATTCGGCCAGATTGGAAGGGGGAGACTTGCAAAACGAATCGGAGTAGATTCCGCTCTTCTGAGTTGCGGGCATATTTTTCAGCATCTTCCAAATACGATGTCCAGATCGAGTCATATACCTCTGAGAGGCCTCCCATGCTATTTTCTTCTACGAACCGTTGAACGGCCTCGGGCATCCCGCCTACGATCAAATAGTCGTGATAAACTTTGAAGAGAGCCTCGTTAACAGCTACTGGTAAAGGCGTGGTTTGGTAGTATTCGAGAAGTAAATCTTCTCCTTTCCATTGCAAGAACTCAGAAAAATTTAGTGGATGCAAATAATAAAACTGCACCCGACCGACGGGGAAGCTTTTTACCTCGCCCAAAGCAAATTCCAACAATGAGCCAGCAGCTATAATATGCAACTCCGGGAACTCTTCATAGAAATATCGTAACATCCAGATAGCCCTTGGGCTATTCTGTATCTCATCAATAAAGATTAGTGTTCGTCCAGGGAAACGAGCTATCCGTTGTTCAACTTTAATGACTTCCAGCAAAGATTCGACCGATTTTGCAGTTTCAAAAAGTCTGACTAAGGTTGCCTCTCTTTCTAAATTAAGCTCTACGAACAAATCAAAATGCTCGCTAAACTGGCGCACGAGTGTAGATTTGCCAACTTGGCGAGCTCCCCGCAGAACCAGCGGCTTGCGGTATTGGCTATTTGCCCATTGTTCTAAGAACTGAGTAGCTTCTCTATTAAATATCACGACCCAATAACCCTAAATATGTGCATATAGTTGCACAAAATGGGTCCATTTTGTACAGAATTCTGCACAGAATAGGAGTTGTAAACACAAACGAGCCGTGCTTCCTATCGAAGGCACGGCTCGCTGAATGAATTTGAGAAGTGGCAGATTCCTACCAGTCCTCTTCTTCTTTTCTTGTAAACATGGTCGTTGAGTTTTGCTGTGGTTGCTTATAAGAACTTGGCTAAGGTAGGTAATTGTTGCGTTTCGCTAAAATAAAAACGCCATCGCCGGGCAGTAGCCACCCGTTCGACTGTATGGAAATAGACTTGCGCTTGTCATCCATAGACTGCACGATCTGCTCGCGCGAAGAAGTGCTACTGAAACAACTGCCGGTGATCTCCCCATCGAAATCGGGGAAGCTATACTCCATTTTAAAGTTTCGGGTCAGCTTGTTGATGCGCTTGAGGAATACCGTATCGTTGCGGGGCACGATACGGGTTTCTTCCAGCTGGATCTCCAGTTTTTTGTCGAAGACGATGGCCAGGTCCTTCTCGCGATTGTCGATCAGTTGGCGGTATTGAATTTGCACGGCATCGTCGTAGACACGAGAGCTACCGCGGCTATCCTTGATGACGATGGTGTCTTTCATATCGATCTCTTTGCCATCTACTTTTACGATAAATTTATTGAGTCGAAGCAGCTTTTCATCGGGTATACCCGCTATGCGACCGAAGCGGTAGGGCGTAAAGAATTTGGCCTCTTCGATGAAGTCTTCCAGTGGATTGATAAGGGTAATCCGGGTCTTTACCTGCTTTTCGATGGCGAGTAACTCGTCTATAATGGTGTATCGGCAAGCCACTTCCCGCTCGTAGCGATCAAAGTAGGAGTCTTGCATGACCCCCCGCACGAAGTTGCCCAATAGGTCTTCTCGCCCATCGTATTCGTTTTCTCTTTTTTTGGGCCGTTGCAGGTCGAAAACCCCCACAGGACGGGCTTCTATCAGCGGCATCTCATTATTGATAGTGGCCATCTCGATGTCTAGCTGATCGGTCAGCTTGGCGATGAGCGAGCGGAATCCTAGCTGCTGGTCTTGATACAGATTGACGATATCCCGCTCTCGGAAGGCAAGCGGAGCTACGCGCTTTCGGGTGGCCTTATCCAGCCGCTTCAGAAAAGAGACCAGGACGTATTTGCTTGGATTATCGTCTATATCGGCCAGGATGCGCCGGTATTCCTTGCCCACTCCACCTGCGAAAGTCTCGGCCTTCTTCCTATACGTGGGTGAGAGGACGACCACTACCTTGTCGGCTTGTGTGATCTTCATTTCCATCATCTGCCCAAAGTCAGTGGCCGTAGCCTGCTGGGTAATGCTGCGATCCAGTTCGGCCTCCAGCCCGACGTTGCGCCGCAACATATTGGTGAAGTCGATCACCCGGCTGTTGTGCTCTTCAGAGTCCCAGGCGTAAGTAACGAAGACTTTGATGCGGTAGGGCATGTGACAGTATTTGCAGAGACAAATATAACACAAAAAGTTTTAATATGATTGTAATAGTGCTTTCCCTATATCGTTAAGATATGAGTATTTTTGCAAGCCAATAGAACGAGCTGCTCCAAAAGTCCGCAGGACTTTTGGAGCAGCTCTCAATCTTAAAAGATCCAATGAAACAACTCCTCCTACTCTTTACCGCATTCTTATTCAGCCTACCGCTCTCTGCTCAGATCACCCTGGAAGAAATCTGGGGCAATTACGAATTCTGGCCCGAGTCGGTAGCCGGGTTCAACTTCAGGCAAGACGGGCGGACCTACACCCGCCTGGAGCAAAATCAGATCGTCGAGTACGACATCACCACCGGCAACCGGACCAACGTACTGCTGCGCGGCGACGCTCTGAAGGCCGACGGCTGGACTGGCCGCATTGAAGACTACAGCTTTAGCGGCGATGAAAAGCAGCTCATCATCAGCACCGAGAACGAATCGATCTATCGGCATTCGAGCCGGGGGTATTACTTCGTCTACGACTTTGAAAGCGAGACGCTCATGCCCGTACAGACCGAAGGCAAGCATCGCCTGGCCACGTTGAGCCCTACGGCCGAGCACGTCGCCTATGTGCAAAACAATGACCTCTTTGTGCAGTCTACCAGCGGGGGCGAAGCTATGGCCGTCACCACCGACGGCGAGGTGAACGCCATCATCAACGGAGCTACCGATTGGGTGTACGAGGAAGAATTCGGTGATGACCGCGGTTTCTTCTGGTCGCCCAATGGACGCTACCTCGCCTACTACCGTTTCGACGAGAGCGAGGTGCCCGAGTTTACCTTCGCCAACTACCGCGATAACCTCTACCCCGACTACGTGACCTTCAAATACCCCAAGGTGGGCGAAGACAACAGCCGCGTAAGCATACATGTATACGATATGCAGACGGGCAACAGCCGCGAGCTGATCAGTGTCAACGATAAGCCCGAAGACAAGTGGCATTACATTCCCCGCATCAAGTGGACCACCAAAGACAACGAGCTGGTCGTATTCCGTATGAATCGCCACCAGAGCGAGCTGGAGCTACTGCTCTACAACCTACAAAGCCCCGTATCGGCACCACGCCCGCTACTGCAAGAAAGCAGCCAGTGGTATGTCGACATTCACGATAACCTGACCTTCCTAGAAGACGGCAAGCGATTCATCTGGACCAGCGAGAAAAGCGGCCACAACCACGTATACCTAGGCCGTATGCGTGACGGCAACCTGCGACAAATCACCAATGGCGAATGGGATGTGACCGACTTTTACGGCGTAGACGAAGCCAACGGGCAGATATACTTCCAGGCGGCCATGCGCGACCCCATGCAGCGGGAGGTCTACACGAAGAGCCTGGGTGGCAGAGACAATCCGAAGCCTCTGGCCAGCGAAGCCGGTAGCAACTCGGCCAGCTTTAGCGATACCTACGATTACTTCGTACATCGCCACTCGACCATCAACCAGCCCCAATCGGTAACGGTGCGCAATCGCGAAGGTCAGGCCCTTCGCACCATCCTAAACAATGCTCCCCTCGTAGAGCGGATGCAAACTGAAGAGGTGCAACCCGTCGAGTTCTTCAACTTCACGACCAGCGAGGGCGTCGACCTGAACGGCTACATGATCAAGCCAGCCCTCATGGGCGACGGCCGCAAGCACCCGGTGCTCATGTTCGTCTACGGCGGTCCGGGCAGCCAGCAGGTGCGCGACAACTGGCGCGGCCAGAACTACTGGTGGTTCCAGATGCTAGCCCAGCAGGGTTTCATCGTAGCCTGTGTGGACAATAGAGGCACCGGCGCAAGAGGGGAGGAGTTCAAGAAAATGACCTACCTCGAACTAGGCAAATACGAGACCATGGACCAGATCGAAGCGGCCAAATACCTGGGCGCCCTGCCCTTCGTAGACGAGGAGCGCATCGGCATCTTCGGCTGGAGCTACGGCGGCTATATGAGCAGCCTCTGCATCTTGAAAGGCAACGACGTCTTCAAGGCCGCCATAGCCGTGGCACCTGTTACCAGCTGGAAATGGTACGACACCATCTACACCGAGCGGTACATGCGCACCCTGGAGGAAAACGAGTCGGGTTATAAAGACAACTCGCCCATTTACTTCGCCGACAGGCTGAAAGGTGACTATTTGCTCGTACACGGTATGGGCGACGACAATGTCCACTTCCAGAATACCGCCGAGATGGCCAACGCGCTGATTATGGCCAACAAGCAGTTCGATACCTATTTTTATCCCAATCGGAATCATGGTATCTATGGTGGGCCGACGCGACTGCACTTGTACCAGAAAATGACTGATTTTTTGGTGGAGAGTCTGACGGGGCAGGTTGAGCGCGAGCTGGAGATCGAGGTTATTGAAAGGGATCGGTAGTCGGTATGTTCAGCGCCCTTCAGGGCGTTCGCGTTCAGCAAGGCTTCAGCCTTGCCCATGCATGCGAGGCTTAGCCTCGCATGCTATCCAGTCCACGCGATCTCCTCCAATAATCCCGGCCTATAACGAACATAAAGATACGCCTCCCACTCATCGACTATGCCCGCCTTTTCGGCATTCATCAAGATGTACCATGCAGCTTGCTGAAAATGAGACGGTGACCGAATATATCGGTCGTAGTATCCAGAAGACCATAGGGGGCCGGTTCGGTCGAGGCGTTTATTGATCTCAAAAGAGGCTGCACCTTTTATGCGACCAACGATTCTATTGAGCGGCATGTAGTTGTCTGGTAGAGAGCCATTAAGCGTATTGTCTGGAAGCTGCACAGAGGTATCTATCAGAAAGTGAATGTGGTTCGACATCACGATGGCAGCCTCTAGGGTATACCATTCACCGTTATGGCGATCGAGTTGCTTGAGGATGCAGTCGGCTACTTCAGGATTTGAGAATGGATGGCTCTGATTGTTTTTTGCTGCGAGTAGAGCTTCAAATTTGGATTGATATTCATTTGCTGCTCTCTTCTTTTCGAGTGCTTTGTTTTCTGAGGAGCTGCTATCGATCAGGCTGATCTGATGCCGATATTCTTTGTGGACTTGGTCGAGTTTGGCATTGGGTACGGCATCGAAAGCTAGTATCGTGACGCTGAATTTTGCGCCGATCGGCTGTATGTGGACTTGGTTTTTTCGGCGGTAATAGACTCGGTTTTGCACAGGCTTTTATAGTAGTAGTCTGTGGAATGGGGGAAATTACACGATGGGAAGGGGAGTTTTTTGTGGGAAAGGGGGAATTTTAACGTTTTAGGGGTGGAATGTAGGTTTTTAGGCAAGCTGAAGCTTGCGGGGGCGTGTGCGGGCTGATATTGGGATAAACGGGTAGGGGCAAGCTGAAGCTTGCGGGGACACGCACGGGCTGAAGCCCGCGGAACTGTATTAGTACGCCTTCGCAAATAACACGCGACGTTCACTGTCTTTGCCGGTGAGGATGCATTTGCCCGGCTCCATCTCGTCGTCTAGTGGGATGCAGCGGATGGTGGCCTTGGTGAGCTCCTTGATCTTGAGCTCAGTCTCGGTGGTGCCATCCCAGTGGGCGTGGATGAAGCCGGGGATATCTGCTTTTATGGCGGCTTTGAAATCATCGAAGGAATCGACGGAGGTGGTGTGGTCTTCCCGGAACTTTAGGGCCGTGTTGAAGAGATTGTCTTGTATCTCGGCCATGAGTCCGACGACGTGATCGACCACGCCATCCAGCGGGATGCTTTCTTTGGTTTTGGTGTCGCGGCGGGCCACTTCGATGACGCCTTTGTCGAGGTCGCGCTGGCCAAGGCCCAGGCGGACGGGTATGCCCGCCAACTCATTCTCGGCGAATTTGAAGCCGGGACGCTTCTGATCGTCATCGTCATAAGCGACGCGAATGCCTTTGGCTTTGAGGGCCGCCATGATCTCGGCTGCCTTTTCGCCGATGACAGCATTGGGCTTGGGGATGGGTACGATGACGACTTGGGTTGGGGCCAGTTTGGGTGGAAGTACCAGCCCTTCATCGTCGCTATGGGTCATGATGAGACCACCCATTAAACGAGTAGATACCCCCCAGCTGGTGGCCCAGACGTATTCCAGCTCATTGTTCTGATTGCTGAACTGGACGTCGAAAGCTTTGGCAAAATTTTGCCCCAAAAAGTGACTGGTACCTGCTTGAAGGGCTTTGCCGTCTTGCATGAGTCCTTCGATGGTGTAGGTGTCGACCGCACCGGCAAAACGCTCATTGGCAGTCTTAACGCCCTTGATAACGGGCATGGCCATATACTCTTCGGCGAAAGTGGCATAGACGTCTAGCATGCGCCTAGTTTCTTCTATGGCTTCTTCGGCGGTAGCGTGGGCGGTATGGCCTTCTTGCCACAAGAATTCGGCGGTGCGCAGAAATAAGCGCGTACGTAACTCCCATCGCACCACATTGGCCCATTGGTTGATGAGCAGCGGCAGGTCGCGGTAGCTATTGATCCAGTCGCGGTAGGTATTCCAGATGATGGTCTCTGAAGTGGGGCGCACGATGAGTTCCTCTTCCAAACGGGCGGCCGGATCGACCACCACACCGCTGCCGTCGGGCGCATTCATAAGCCTGTGGTGGGTCACTACGGCGCACTCTTTGGCGAAACCGTCTACATGCTCGGCTTCTTTGCTCAGGAAAGACTTGGGTATGAATAGCGGGAAGTATGCATTGACGTGCCCCGTCTCTTTAAACATGTCGTCTAACTGGCGCTGCATGCGCTCCCAGACGGCAAACCCCCTCGGCTTAATGACCATGCAGCCGCGAACGGCACTATTATCGGCCAGCTGGGCGCGCTTGACCACATCGAGGTACCATTGGGAATAGTCTTGGGTGCGAGGAGTGATAACTTTTGACATGGAAAGAGAGATGAGGTTTGTGGCGGCCCAGAAGGCCGCCACAAACATTTTAACTTTTGGGTTCCTTTCGTGTTTTATCTAGGCATTCCACCTGCGGAAGTGCAAAAAAAGCAACCCTAAAGAACGAGTGTTAAGATTTTTAACACGACAGTTTGGCCGCTTTAAGGCTTCTTTAAGCAAAAATGCGGCGCAAAAGTAATAATTTAGGGCCCGTAAACAGTGACGGACTTGAGCTGATTACAACAAAAATGAATAAAGATGAAAACGAACCGATTGTATACCCTATTGATGGCCCTGCTGCTCAGCGCAACAGCCGTCACAGCCCAGTACGACGATCTGTACTTCGATCCGAGTTCTGATTACGACTCGCGCGGATACGATGGTTACACGGGCAACGACTATTCTGATTACAATTATGACGACGAGTACTATGGCGAGGACTTCGACGGTCCTGCTCAGTCTCAGAATTTTGGCGACGATTACTACGACTATTACTACAGCTCGCGTATTCGACGCTTCCGACGCCCGCTGAATGGCTTTGGTTTCTACGATCCATTTTACGTAGATGCCGGTTACTTCGGCAATAACGGTTTCGGCCCGAGCACGGTGCTCATTTACAACAATGCCTTTGGCCCGCGCAACTACTGGGCGGCACGCCGCTACAACCAGTGGGCTCGCTTTAACGGCTGGCAGCCCTGGGGTAATTTCTACGATCCATTCTGGCGCTTTAACCGCTGGAATACCTTTGGCAATGGCTTTGGCGGTTCGACCGTCATTGTAAACAATGGTTTCGGTAGGAATACGGTCATTGTAAACAACGGCTTCAACCGCTTTGGTGGCTTTAACCGCGTCGGCGGGTTCAATAACTTCGGCGGCTTTGGCGGCGGTGGCTTTGGCTTCGCTGGTGTAGGCGGTGCTTATGCCTGCCCACCGGCCTGGGGAGGTGGCAACACCTTTAATACGGTCAATGTGGTCAATACCGTTCAGAACCAGAACACGAGAACGCGCACCAATGCGCCCCGTACGGGTACGACCTCGATTGCGCCACGCGTAACTCGCCAGACCAGCAGAACGCAGGCCCCCCCTGCTTCTCCGGTAGCATCCAGAGGATCTACTGCAACCACTGGTGCCGACCGCGTACGCTCTGCTCGCTCGGGCAGAACGACCAATAATACCGGTGCCGTACCTCGTTCGGCTCCTTCGTCGAACAATAACGGCCGTATCGACCGCAGCCGCACGCGTGTAAATACGAGAGAAACCAATCCTGCTGCCGGTAGCTCGAGAGCGACTCGCCCGAGCCGAACGGCACCAAGCAGCCGAAGCCGCAGTGCTACGCCTAGCCGCACGGCTCCTAGCCGCTCAAGGTCTGCGAGTCCTAGCCGTACATCGCCCAACCGTAGTAACAGTACCATACGCCGTTCTTCGCCTAGCCGTAGCAATGGTAGCACCATACGCCGTTCCTCACCTAGTCGCAGCAGCGGTAGCACGATCCGTCGCTCTTCGCCCAGCCGTAGCAGTGGCGGTAGCATACGCCGCTCTTCGCCTAGCCGTTCTAGCGGTGCCAGCCGTGGCGGTGTGAGTCGCGGAAGTAGCGGCGTAAGCCGTGGTTCTTCTCGCGGACGCGGAGGACTGTAAATTGACTTAGATTTTTCGGCAAGTCCGAGAAATTCATACTTAAATTGGTGGCCACACGAGAACCCTCGTGTGGTCACTTTGCTTTATTAGCTAAATAAAAAACGAACATGGTTTTACGAAAAGTGCTCACTTTCCTGGCACTAGCCTCCACCACACTACTTTCTGCCCAAGCCGTAGACGATGCCTTGCGCTTCTCTTTTACCTACCCAGAGGGAACGGCTCGCTACCTGGGCTCGGCTGGGGGTATTTCGCCACTTGGCGTAGACCATACCACGGCAGCGATCAACCCGGCGGGTCTGGGCTGGATTAGGCGCAACTCCGCCAACTTCACGCTTGGTACTCAGACCACCGATCTCAAGTCGACCTTACTCAACGACCCCGATAACGATCCGCAGATCGAAGTGAATACGCGATTCAACATTCCGGCCTTCGGTCTGGCAATTGCCGGTGAGACACGCAGTTTGAACTGGCCGACACTCAACTTCGGCATTACTTTTAATCGGTTGGCCGACTTTAATGAAGTGATCGAGTTTAGAGGCCGATCGCCTAACAGCCTGGTACAAACCTTTGCCGACGATGCAAATGTCAATAGAAATAATTTTAATAATATTAATCAATTCAGAACTGCACTAGCTTTTGAAATAGGCGATGTCATATTAGAAGACGACGAGGGCTTTTTTACTGATTTCGACGACAACCCCAACGGGCAAATATTGCGTGCAGGTACCGTCACGCGCTCAGGCAGTATGAGTGAGCTTGGCCTGACGGTGGCAGGAAGTTACAAAGACATCGTCATGTGGGGTTTGGGAATTGGTATCCCCTTTCTTAACTTCGAAGAAATCAGGAACTACGAAGAGACCGATGAGTTCAACCAAATTTTTGCCTTCGAAGACCTCTCTTTCGACGAACAGTTGGAAATAGACGGGACCGGTGTCAATTTTAAATTGGGCGTAATTGTTAGGCCAACCCAGGCATTGCGTATTAGTCTAGCGGCACATACGCCTACCTTCTGGACCTTGGATGAGACCTACGAAACCGAGTTCAGTTACTTCTTTACCCTCGACGGTCAGCCGGGTGGCGGTACTGCCCAGAGCGATCTTCGGGTTGATCGATACAATTTGCGCACACCCTGGCGATTTATCGGGGGCTTGGGACTGGTGGTCGGCCGCAAAGGGTTTGTTGGTGCAGAGTTAGATTATCGGCAATTCCAGGGTAATCAGTTTAGCTTCGATGATTTCACGATAGAAGCCGAGGCGGAAAACGCTGCCATTGACGCTAATTTAACCGGTAGTATCGGTCTCCGCCTGGGTGGCTCTGTCAATCTTGACCCCTTCCAGATCAGCTTAGGGGCTGGTGCCCGCCAGTCGGCCATAGTCAATGATGACGAGCTGTATTACAGCTTTGGTGCGGGCGTCGGCTATCGATTCGAAGATTTCTTTATCGACTTTGGTTATCAGTATCGTACCCGGCTGGATTTCTTTCAGCCTTATCCCGATCAGTTCACGCCCCAGGTCGTCGAGCTAGACTATCGCGAGCACAATCTGGCACTGAGCTTCGGCCTACAATTCTAGATGGATTCACTCACCCAAATCGTACTCGGTGCGGCAGTAGGCGAGGCCATGCTGGGGCGAAAACTCGATAATCGGGCTATGCTCTGGGGCGGTATTGCTGGCACGCTGCCCGACCTCGACGTGCTCGCCAATATGGCCACCGACCCCATCAGCGCGCTGGTGTACCACCGCTCGTTTACACATAGTATCGCCTTCGCGGCCTTGGCTGCGCCCATCATGGGGTGGGCGACGTATTTGTTGTATAAACGTAGTAGCTCAGAGCCCGAAGGTGAATCGCCCCGAACGCTTCCAGGACCTCGCGTCGAGAAGAGGCTTCGCCCCTCTTCTCTGGCATCGGACGCTGGAAGGTTCTCTCTACTTGTCATTGCCTTCTATCTGCTGCTATGGCTGGGTAGCGAGCTGGTGCCTTTGGATATTTTTAGACTTCCGCAGGTGGCAGCCTATATCACGGCGGCGTTAGTCGGCTTGTACTTCATCGTTTATATGCGAGAACGCTGGCGTAAGAAACCATCTCGGGCGGAGTCCGTGTCTCCTGCTGCCTGGACGGGGCTTTTCTTCGCGGCCATCGTCACCCATCCATTGCTCGATTGCTGTACGATGTACGGCACGCAACTGCTACAGCCTTTTGATAATATCCGAGTGGCCTGGAATACCGTATCGGTAGCCGATGTATTTTACACCTTGCCATTTTCGATGTTTTTGTTGTTGGCTGCCAGAAGAGCCAAGGCGACAAAGGGGCGTACCAGACTCAATCGACTGGGCCTTATCATCTCCTCTGCTTATTTGCTACTCACGGCTGCTCACTACTTCTGGGTCGATCACATCCTGCACCACAGCCTCGAAGACCAGGGCATTGCTCATCAGCGAACCATCCATGGCCCTACGCTACTCACCAACTTTCTCTGGCAGGCCACCGCCGAAACGGAAGACCAAAATTATTGGATCAGCGATTACTCTTTCTTCGATGCCAGGCGCAAATTTCAACCCTTCAAACAAGTCGAAGGCAGACAGGAGTTGTTGGCTGATATAGAAGATACCCGCACCGTTCGCCTACTCCGCTATTTCACTAATGACTATCTCGGTGTTATTCCATTACCCGATGGTCGACTCCAGCTCAATGACCTTCGCTACGGCTACTGGGGCGATGACCCCAATGACCCGAGGAGTTACCTTTTTCATTGGGTCGTCGATCCCAATAAATTTCCTTTAGAGGTCACCCAAGAGACAGGCCCACCCGAAGGCGGTGCAGGAGAGGTATTTGAAGCCTTGTGGGAGAGGACCAAAGGTATATAATCGAATCTGGCCTGCAGGCTAGATTCGATCATCGGTACTATTATTGACCTAATTTAGCTAAATTAGGTCAACACGCTGACCCAATTTAGCTAAATTGGGTCAATAAGAGATCGACTGGGTCGAAGATAGAGGAGGTAAACTGCATGGCTACGAATTGAAGTGGACCCAAACAAAGCGCCTAAAGCGCCCATTGCCTGGCGCAAAGCCTATCCTGATGCTGACTTCGAGCTGATCAACAGAGAGAATTATCCTAGTTGGATCGGGTCGTAGATCTAATGCTAGAACTGCCTAATCAGTGTAACCTTAGAAATAAACTGCTGCTCCTGAAAGGGTGTATCCAGACTATCGATCTGCGCGTCGTTGAATACGAGATAGATGAAGGAAAGCGGCAGGTATTCCCAGCTGCCTCTCAAATTCCATCTGGCCTGCTCGTCGAAGCTGTTGTATTGATAGAAAACGGACAGCTGTAGCCTGGGATTTAAAGCAAATCTCGAACCTAGTGTGATCAAATTGGTCGATAGATCGCGGTTTTCTATACCTACACCGTTGAGGTCATTGTACTCGTAGTCTGCGGTAAATGTGGCGTGGGGTATCGGAGCCAATCTTCCGGAAAGGCGGACAGTATTTCTGCGGCCATTATAGAAGCGACCTGTATTGTACACTGCACTGATCGACCATTTTTTGGACTGATCGGTATTGTACTGGATGTAATATCTGGTGTAAAAATATCGGTCTTGCTCGATTTGTAATCCGAGGGGCGCAAAGTCGAAATTGATGTTCTGCCAGGTCGGAAAAAGGGAGACTTCCAAAAAACTATTGTCTTTGAACCACAAGTAGACTGGAAATATGTACAAATTCGCCTGCTGGAAGCTTTCCGGCTTAGAAGCGTCGTGATTGTAGGTGGCAAATATGCCTGGGTCCCATCTCCTTATCCAATCGATATTTTTGGGTCGCCAAACAAAATAGCCCCCCGGGTTGTGGCTGATCAAGTTACTTTGTCTGATAAAACCCATACCTGGATTGTAGTTTTCACCTATGTACTCTGATCTCCACCCGAAGTAGTACTTATTAGTGATTTTGCCGGCAAAAACTCTGGCTGCATATCCTGTCTCATCAGTCTGCTGATCGATAGAGCTACTGGCCAGGTAGCTGATGGTCCACTCGCTTGTTGGGCGTATTTGGCCATCTATAGTAACGGTAGTGTTGTTGTTTTCGGTAATTCCTAACTGGTCGTTGCTTTCGTCTAGTCGGTGCGTGAGCATGAGGCCGACGTTGTTTTCACGGCCGTAGTTTCTAAGGTATCGGGCCACCCCAAAGTTGGCAGCGGCAGAGCCATCCGTTTTTCTTTGGCGGACGAGTAGAGCTGCCAGCGCTTGCTTTTCTGTGCGTTGGGTAAATCGGGCACCTACATCGATAGGAGCAGGCGCTGCATTGAAGGAACCCTGTAACCCGATCCTTCGGCTGAAGAATGGGCGGATAGATGTTTGGCCACTACCCGCCCAAATGCCTGAATTCTCCAGGAAGAATTGCCGCTGCTCAGGAAAGAAAATATTGAATCGCTCCAGGTTATTGACGGCACGGTCTACATCGGCTTGAGCAAAGTCGGTATTGAAAGTGAGATCGAGTACCGACTTGGGGTTGATGGCCCACTTTACATCTCCGCCCATTTTGAAACCATCGTCAGTGAATTCTCCATTTTCATCATCGATTCGGTCGTATTGATAGAGTGCGTAGGGCTCTATGCGCACATTCGCAGATGGCGGTGGCACCTCGATTCCTTTGAGCTTGGCGGCATAGGTCATTCGGTAAGGCGTGAACGATTGCGGGATGGCGGGGAAAGTCGACACTTCTATGTCTCTTCTGGCGTATCTGACCAAGGTTATGCCCCATTCTACCGTCTCTCCATTTTCGGGCGGATTGTATCTCAATGATTTGAATGGGATGGCGAATTCTGCCGTATATCCTTGCGCTGTTCTTTGTGTCCTGACATTCCAGAGGGTATTCCAGCCATTGTCGAAGTTGTCGCCGTTGAAGTTTTGGAAGTCTCGTTGGTTACCATATGGGGTTGTTTGGAAGGCCTGCGCATATTGCTTCAGGTTTTGAGGGTCTAAGGCGATTCCAAATAGATCGTTTTCGCCCCAGCGAAAATCCCGGCGTAAGTCTTGAACTCGAATTCCCTTTAAGCCTAGTGTGTCTTTGCAAAGGGCACCAATGTATAGATTTTTATCATCGTAGATAAACTTGACTAAGGTTTCGTAACGGATATCTCCACCTTGGCGAGGTTCTATTCTAAAGAAGTCTGTAACTGGTTCGGCGTTTTGCCAGCCCGCTTCATTGAGTTGGCCATCGATGCTGATCTTAGAAATAGACCGGACGACATTGACTACCGGCGGGTCATCGGATGGTGGGAAATTAAGGTCTTCATCGGCGGCTACTTGAGCAGTTAATACAAATTGATGAGTGAAGAGAAGAATGAAAACCAATAGCCTTGCTTTTGGGGCAAGCTTAATAGTCGAGCCGAAGATTTTAAGTTCTTGAGCTTTCTGGTTTGAGATTGGGGTGGTCAAATCGGCTATACTTTATGCAACTTAGTTGCAATATAGGCTGATGTCATTATTCTAAAAAATTAATCGGAGACTCACGCTTCCAACTTAGGCGGTCGTCAATTAAGTAAACACACTTAGATTGTGACCTTGGATCTCAAACACAGCACGGCAAATGCGCTTTCGCCTCTTGGCGATGTAAATCCCTGGGCGGCCGACATGACACTGGCCCGTGCCTGTGTCGAGGGTGACCAGCGCGCGCAGCGACGCTTTTACGATCGGTACTACCAGCAAGTACTCGGTATTTGTAAGCGATACGCGGGGCCAACCATTGAAGATAGCGATTTGCTGAGCCTGGCTTTTGTGCATGCTTTTAAGTAACTGGCTAAGTATAGCGGTAAGGGTTCGCTAGGCGGATGGTTGCGCACCTTGACCGTCAGGAGCTGCCTGACCGCGATTAGAAACCAGACTCGGTATGAATATCAGGAGATCGAGTCGAGCGAAGTTGAAGTAGCCCTACCCGCAGCAGCCGTCAGCAAACTAGTTATGGATGACTTGGTGAGCATGATCAACCAGCTTCCCGATATGCCTAGGATTGTATTCAATATGCATACTGTGGAAGGATATAAACACCCCGAAATCGCTCAACAAATAGGCATAACAGAAACGAATAGCCGCTACCACCTGCGCCAGGCCAAACTGCGCTTGCGCGTATTGATTAACCGTCAAAATATAGGCTCATGAGTCAGCCAAATGAAACATGGGATAAGCTGGGCCAAGATTTGAGCAATTACCAGCCAGATGGTCCTCGGGAAGCGCACTTTGAGGCCATTCAAAAGCAGTTGAGTGAAGATGGTTTCGCGGGTAATTCAACACCGACTAGCATTGCTGGCTGGCTGTCTAAGTGGATACTCGGTGGGCTTGGGTTGATGGCCGTAGTAGCTGTAAGCTGGGCTATCGTATCTAATGCAAACACGATGGAATCCCTTTCAGAACGCATAAGCTCTGACGACTTCAATATTGGAGATGCCTCCAATAGCTCTACAGATGTTGTATCTAATGAGTTAGGTGTAGCAAGCCAGGAATCCAGTATTAATCGGCTAGAAGGTGCAGGCCAGAATGAGGATAGCGGTATAAATAATCAGAATGCCCGCCTGGAAACTGTAGATCAGCGATTAAAGGGTTTTCTAGCAGATCAGCTGACAGATACACCGCGTTCTTCAGACGGACAACAGGCCGGTTCATCCGATGGGGCCACTGATACGAGTTCTGACCAGAATGAGGTGGGGAGTAGCCTGCCACCTCTTCCAAATAGCGGAGATTCAGATGATCGACCTGCGAGTAGTGGTTTTAGTGAAGGTGGTCTCGAAGATAGTGAAGGGCGATATCAACCAACTGCTGAAAGCACTTATGGACTAGCGGTATTGGACAATAGATTTCCACCTGCGGAAGTGCTAAGTGAGAAAACCGATAGCCTGGAAATAAGCCCTGTAAATTTACCTTCCAAATTCCGCAAGCCTAAAAAGCGGAGGTTTTCATTTGATATCGGAAGTGCTTGGCATCTACGGCAAACCCCCGATGGCAAAAGCGCAGCAGATCCTGGTTTGTCTTTAAGGTTGTCTTACGAATTACCGATTGGCCAAAACTTTGGTCTCCGACTGTATGGCGGATTTAGATATCATCAGAAAGACTCGCGCAGACCTTGGATTGTTTATGAGGAAGAGCTGACAAGATATCGGCCACAAGGGCTCCCACCCTTAGTTACTGCTTTCACCTATGAACATAATCATTACGATGCTAGAGGAATTGGAGCCGAGCTCCTATATAATTTTTCACGTTGCCAAGCTCGATTCGGATTGATGTATGCACGTATGCTTGTTAATTCGTCTGCATCTACAAGTTCTAACGCTGGTAGTATGGATCCACTTGCAGTTTTTTCACCAACTGTCTACAATGATTTAGCTCGATTAAATGATTGGGCGCTAACTGCAGGTTTTGCCTATCGCCTTTTTCCAAGATGGCGGGTCTATACAAATATCCAGTACGGGCTTATTGATCTGAGCCCTGATGAATTTTGGGAAAATCCGAAAAGAGAAACTTCAGATGGTATCGAAATTGGTATTTCCTACTCTTTTTAAATACAAGCTCATGCGATTGTTATCTATTTTTTTACTTCTGTTATCAATTATGTCCTGTACAGAGGAAATCGTCGATGTGCCTGATTTTAACTCGATCGTAACGGAATCTTTTATGGAGCTCACTATTGCTAATGAGGTGTATAGTGAATTTGTATCCGGTGATCAAAGCGAAATTCCGTGGAGTAGAACTAGCGATCAAAGCTATAAAGGCTTTTCTAGAAACGAGACGGCTAGTGCCGTTAGTTTCTTGGGATTTTTATCCTCATCGAATGACCAAGAAGATAGGTCCTGTTATGAAATAGCGCCTCTGACTTTTAATCCTGAGAATTTTTTATCTAACCCTGGTAGTGGTTATATACCCACATTATTCGTAGAGTTTATAGGGCTTGAAAGCAATCGATCAGATTGTACATTAGACTCTATTACGCTTTCAGAATATTTTCGGCTTGGCAATTATCCGTTGGGACAGCAAATAGGTCAAGTTAATTTGCATTTATATAGTCACAAACTCACCATGCTTAATGGAGAAGAGCCAGAAGCTAGTGGAGTAACCAGGAAGTACTATTACACCCAAGCCTTGTCATTTTCTGGTCTAACTTCGTTGGCAAAATCCTCATTTAGCTACGGCTAAACTCCGGTTTTGCCGCCTTGCCAGACCAGAAAATGACGGCGACTTAA
>JBCCPC010000045.1:0-41502 GCA_039025055.1 Bacteroidota bacterium
GAGCTGGCAGACGATCAATGGGGATTACACGAGTCTCCAGCAATTTTTCACACATATACTTCACCAGCCGTGGGATGTGGATCACATACCGCGTCCTCGAAAAGAGCGTCAGTTGCCCCCTGTGCTATCCCGTGAAGAGGTCGAGCAGCTTATCAATTCTGGCGTCAATCTAAAAGATCAGGCCTTTATGAGTCTGCTGTACGGCAGCGGTTTACGTTTGAGCGAGGCCTTGAAGCTAGAGATCACGCACATAGACGGTTCGCGCAAGCAACTGCGTGTAGTTCGGGGCAAAGGCCGCAAGGATCGCTACGTAGCTATTCCGGAGTCGCTTTTGGAGGTTCTTCGCTTATACTATATTCGATATCTGCCACGGACGTATTTATTCAATGGTCGCCATGTGGGTTGTAAATGGGCGAACCGGAGCGCGCAGTATGCGATCACGCGTGCGGCCAAGCAAGCAGGTATCGATCGGGATGTTTCGCCCCATGTACTTCGCCACTGCTATGCGACCCACCATCTGGAGAGCGGTACGAGTTTAGTATATTTAAAGGATCAACTGGGTCACAAGAATTTGAAGACGACGGCCCGATATGTCCATTTATGCACCGAACGTGTACATCGAGTCCATCATCCGATAGCGGAAATGAGCCTGTCTTATCGCCGGGAAGATCCGGTATAGGGACTCTTTTTCGTGCATATGGAGAGGACTACATAACTAGCTATAAACCCTCTAAACGGGAGATCAAACTGATCCGGTCCGTACGCGTATGCCGAACAGCTGCTCTGGGTGGGCATCGGCTAACTTGCAGCGACTGCGGTCACGAATGGTATCGCTACTTTTCATGCGGTCACAGTCATTGTCCGATCTGTCAGGGTGATAAAAGACAGGCTTGGCACGAGCGTCTTGAAGCCAAACTACTCCAGGTTCCTTATTGCCACATCACTTTTACGGTACCTCATGAGCTAAACGGTATCTGCCGTTTATATCCGAAAGAGTTGTACAATATGCTCTTTAGGAGTGCCTGGCAAAGTATTTTGGAGTTGTGTGCAGCGCCCGATCGTGTGGGCGGCCTGCCCGGTATGACGGCCGTTCTGCACACCTGGGGTTCGGATCTCAAGCAGCACGTTCATGTCCACTGCCTGGTTACCTATGGCGGTCTGGATGAGCAGTCGAGTAGCTGGAAATGGCCGAGCTGTAAGCGAAAGCTGCTGAGACACCGGACATTGCGCAATCGGTATCGCCAGATTTTTTTGGACCGCTTGAAGACCTGGATGAAAGATGATAAAGTGGCCTGTGCTTATCATGAAAGCTATGAGCTACTCACCGCCGATCTGATTACAAAGACCTGGGTGGTCAATCAACAGCCGCCGACAGCGGATGCGCAAGTGATCAACGCTTACCTGAGTCGATACATCTGCCGCATTGTTTACGGCGACATCCAGCTACGATCAGAATATTATTCATGTTACTGAAAAGACTACTGCTTGAGCCGTTAGCGAAAGTATGTGATCAGTGCGGCAGCACTGCACCACCCATAGAAGAATTGGTTGGCCCGGACCCGACATTCAAAAACAGCTTCTGGCACAAGCCTGCTCGTTCACCACCTGGGGGAAGCAGTGGGGAGGTGAAAGTGGAGTCAATCAAGGCAGCATGAGTTGGACGAGGAGCATGGCTCACGCTACCGTTCTATTGGCTAATGTAAAGCTGATCGGACTATTGACCAGCTACCGCTTACAAAACTGGACCATGGAGGCTATATGTTCGTGGCAAAAGTCCTATTTTGGCTGGGTAAACAACAATAAAGGATAAGAACACAGATATGCTTTTCCCTTTACTGGAAACGAGCGGGCCAACGGGTCTCGTTCAACTGAAACTTCCACGCCTGATAGGGCGCGGAAGTTCCTTAGAGTTCTCGGCAACTAATAAAGGCATTTTCATGCCATTTCAATAATTTGAGTTTGAATAATTACAGAGACTTAATAATTAGTGGTAATACATTAGATGCCATTGATTCAGCACTTGAATCTAAGCATTTTGAGTCAGTCTATGACGTATTATTGAATTTGAGAATACGCTTCTTGAATAATGAGTCGCATAAAATTCAGGGAATAATTGATATAAAAGAATATAGTATAGTTGTAAATAGGGTGAATGTTGACTTATTAGATATTATAAATAGCCTAGAGCAAAAACTAAATGAAAATACAATTAGACCAGATTTTAGCAACACTTTAGACCTCAAGGGGGCCTTTCGACCAAGATTTAGTCTTAAAACATATGAATCCACCACTGTCGAAAATTTGTCATGGTCAAGAGAAGGTAAGTATCTTTTAATACATTATTTTGATTCTCCTAGGGCTTATATTTGGAACATTGAGAAGGATAGACTTGCAGCAGAAATTCGTGGTAGCTATCCACTTAGTAATGTGTCGTTTCATAGATATGATAATTCAATAGTAGCAGTTGAAGGTGATAATAAAGTTATTTTATGGAATAAACATGATTCAACTAATAGCGAAGGCTATACTTGGCATAGGAAATTAGAATTATCAGCAAAGTGTAACGGATTCACAAAAACAATAATATCTGACTTGCTTTATGGTGTCCTCATTGATGGAAAAGAATATTCTTATGTACTTGTAAATGATGAAGATGGTCGCAAAGAAGATGTTAAATTAATGTTTTGGACCAAATATGATGAAAGGCATAAAGAAACAGAACTAAAGTACAAAATATATTCATCTCGCATTTACCGAAGGTCAAAATTAAAGTATATTGATTTACTTGATGGATTTATTGCAGTTGTACCGGAGGAGTGGACAAATGACGAGATAGTACTTATAAAACACGGTAAAATTGAAGAAATATTTGCAGGTAATGATATCGATGGAAAGGTGACTCGGTTCTACGATACTATTTTGGTAGCTAAAACTACAAGTGTTTTACCAGCAAGCCTCATAAGTGCTGACTTTTTCAAGTTTGAATACATAGATATACTTCATCACTGGTCTAGATATGATCGTCGTATTTTTAATGCTCGATTTAATAGAATTAAAATCTTTAGAAGTTACCCTTTTCCTTTTATTTCGATGCTTGTTACAGCAAAAGGGAAGGGCGATTTTTATTGGACTAGATACAAATTAACGAAGTCTAGAGATAAAATTCGGGAAGTACTTGCAACGGAAATCAAGGCGCACAAAGAAGAAATTACCAAACTTGAAACCGGATGGCACTTTGTTACAACTTCTGGCAAGGACGAAAAGCTGAAAATCTGGGTTTTTGATAATCGGGATGGCTTTAATAATATTGCGACTATTGATGGAATTCATCCAACTTTTCCAGCTTTTTCTTGGAGGCCTAAAAAGTATCATGAGATTGCATATTCTGACACTAATGGTACTATTTATTTACTGGGTGTTAAAAAAAATTATGAGAAACTAGATGAAAGGTGGGCTAATTTTTGGACTAGTGTATTTGTTAATGCTCGCGTTACCTTTTACATAATATTACCTACATATATATTTTTGCTTTTTTATTTGTATAATTCTGATTCAAAAAACTTTTTCCTTGAGCCAACTCTCACAGTAATCTCTTCTACTGGGCTAGATATTGGATACAATTCTGCAAAAGTAATAACTATTTTTTACGTATTGTTTCCAATGATAATGAAGAGTATTGCTTTTAATCAATTAAACAAAAATTATCCTTGGAAGCTAGAACAATATAGTTATAATAGTAAAGGAATAAAGAGCCATTTGATTGACTTTTAATATGCCGAGAACAAAAAATAGTCAAAGGCAGCCTGCCCTTAGGCAGGCCTGACGTTGACTTTGTGTTGAACGAAGCCGCTGCCCGGCTATGGAAAATCAATCCAAGTATCCCAAGCTGCGGAGCGCAAATTAGCGAAAGTCAAACGTTAATGTGAAGCCGATTCGGCATTTATCGGAGCCAAATCAGCATCAGACCCACACATTTGTGGGCCAAAATCGGGGTATACCCATGACTGATCCCGGCCACCTTGAGGTAGCTCACTAAACACCAGCCTGATTGAATTTCATTTTCGGTGGCGCCCTGGCATCAGGTGGGATTAAGATGCGTACCAGAGAGTCGACGGCTCCGCAATCGGCACAATCATCCAACCCGCGATCAATCAATTTTTCAATCAATCGCTTAACGCGCACCTTACGTTCTTCCTTTGGTGGCGGATCGGGCATATCCAGCGATCGGCGCGCTGCCATCAACGCTTTCTCCTTGTGCACATTTGCCAATATTCCATAGTGACGAATACGTACAAAACCGGACGGTAGAATATGCTGGCAAAACCGACGCAAGAACTCTAAACCATTCAAAGTCATCAACTTGCGCTTTCCGTTCTGGCGATAATCCTTATATTGGAAGGTGACATTTTGTTCATCCATAGCCACTAAGCGATGGTTGGAGATAGCCGTTTTGTGCGTGTATCGCCCCAGGTACTCCACCACCGTATCAGGTCCTTTAAAAGGAGGCTTGGCATAGACGACCCAATCCTGTCGCCAGCGTTTTCGGCACCATTCTTTTATAGCCTTCTCCTTAGTCGGCATCCCTGGCGGTACGACTAACTCTTTAGTGAGCCATGCCTTGCGCAGGGCTGTCAGGAAACGTCCACGAAAGACTTTGCTCATGGCCTTTACCGGAAAAAGAAAAGCTTTTCCACGTTTAGGCTCGACCCACTCTTGGCCACCAAGTCCGCCACTGGGCACAATGCAATGCACATGCGGATGCAAACTCAAGTTTTGCCCCCAGGTGTGCAGTACCATTGTAGCTCCGATACGCGCTCCTAACCATTTTGGATCGCGGCCAAAAGCATCTAGTGTCGACCAAGCTGTGCGAAAAAGCAAACGGTAGCAAAATCGCGCATTATACCGGCACAAGTCATTGATCTGATGTGGAATCGTGAATACCAAATGCTGGTAGCGCACCGGCAACAGCTCTCGCTTTCGGTCCTCGATCCATAGCTCTTTAGCTAATCCACCACATTTTGGGCAGTGTCGATTGCGGCAAGAGTTGTAGCTGATCTTTGTACTTCCGCAGGTGGTACAGCACAGCATATGACCGCCGAGCTTACTTGTCCTGCAATCTCTAATAGCTCCTAGCGTACGCATATGATGTCCCGGCACACCGCCACGATCCATATATGCTGCTCCAAACCGTCGTACTACCTCAGCTAGTTCTAAGCGAGGCCGCCTACGCGGCTCACACACCGAAGATCAAGTCGTAAGGCGAGGCGATATCCTTTAACTCCGGATCGGCATAGCTCAGATATCGAAGTGTCGTACTGAGATGAGAATGGCCTAACAACTGCTTAAGTCGGATCAAATTACCACCGAAGTTCAAATACTGTATGGCAAAGCAGTGGCGCAAGGTATGCGGGCTGACACTTTTATCGAGGCCACTTCGCTCCAGCACCTGACGGACGATGTACTGTACGCCACGCACAGAGAGTCGACCATCGCCGCTAGTTCGAGTAGACGAAGAAAAGAGAAACTTATCAGGTTTTTCTTCGCGATAATAATTGATGAGTAATCGGCGAATGCCTTCAGAATAAGGCAGTACCCGGTGTTTACCACCCTTGGCCTCGCGTATGGTCAGGGTTCTATGCTGGCTGTCGAAATCGCTGAGTAGAATTTTGCCGACTTCTCCTGCGCGCAGTCCCATCCCGAAGAGCAGGGCCAGTACTAATCGGTACTTGTAGCTCGGAGCTGCTTCAAAAAGTCTGCGAAGTTCGTCCGAGTTAAGAAGCTCGCCAAGCTGCTGAGGCTTGCGCGGAATAGGCACGCGCTCGACTACTTCGGCTTTGCCAAGAACGCACTCGAAATAGTATCTTAACCCACATGAAATGGCATTGAGACAAGACCCACTGACTTGTTCTCGGCGATGGTCGAGAAAAGCAGTGATCTCTTCGGTGGTAAGATATTGAGCTTCAACATGGAAGTGATCTTGAATATCGCGAAGCGCACGGGCATAGGCTTGCCTAGTACTTGATGCGTATCCGGCCAGACGCATGTGCCGCTCCAACTGGTCGATCTGCGGCTGACAATCTGGGTGATGAGCCTGGAATGCCAGGCTTCGGGTTGGCTTTTTTTTGCCATAATATGAAGGATTTAATTTTCACCCTCAATATGGCAAGAAAGTTAAAGTTGGGGCGGTAGCGTCTGCCGCCTGTGGCGGCTTAGTTCAACACTAAAGCGTCAAATACCCTATCGCGCAAGCGATAGGCGTAGTTGACGCGCTGTTGAACGAAGGCGCGCTAGCACGATGCTATGGGCATTGAATAGGTTTGAGTGTTTGGCGTAAAAGCAAATCGATCAAGAATTTGCAAAAGATCGATGGCTAAGGATTGGAATTACAGCTCAAATAGCTCATCAAATCAGTTCAAAAAGCCAAAAATGAGTTTGATAGGCATTAAAATACCAGCTTGCGCACAAGCGCAAGTCCAGTTAAGCCACCACAATCAATTCTCCCGGCGGGGGTGCCCGACTATTCGGCGGCATCAGTATCCGGATCAGGCTACCGGTGGTCCCGCAATCTGGACAATCGGTGAGTGGTCTACCAAGCCAATTTTCCAAAATTTGCTTTTTGAGTTCGGCTTTTTCAGGTCTGGCCTGCGGCTGCGGAACAGATAAAGACTTTCTGGCTGCTGCTAATGCTTTTGCCTTGTGGAAATTAGACAGTATTCCATAGTGCCTCATCCGCCTAAAACGCGAGGTGAGAGTATGTAAGCAAAATCTATGCAGGAACTCGATCCCGGTCAATGAAAGCACCGCACCACCCATAGAAGAATTGGTTGGCCCGGACCCGACATTCAAAGACAGCTTCTGGCACAAACCTGCTCGTTCACCACCTAAGGGAAGCAGTGGAGAGGTGAAAGTGGAGTCAATCAAAGCAGCATGATTTGGACGAGGAGCATGGCTCACGCTACCGCTCTATTGGCTAATGTAAAGCTGATCGGACTATTGACAAGCTACCGCTTACAAAACTTGACCATGGAGGCCATATGTTCGTGGTAAAAGTCCTATTTTGGCTGAGTAAACAGCTATAAAGGATAAGAATGCAGATATGCTTTTCCCTTTACTGGAAACGAGCGGGGCAACGGGTCTCGTTCAACTGAAACTTCCACGCCTTATAGGGCGCGGAAGTTCCTTAGAGTTATGTGAAATTGAAAGCCCAGGTTACCATCTTTCAGTAAAAAGCTTTTGAAAATGTCAATTATCTAGGGTAGGCACTGCAATATCATCCGTAACCAGTAACTTAGTTGTCGTCACATTAAAAAATATACTATGAAACTGAATAATTTACTACTTATTATCCCGGCCATATTAACTAGCTTCACTATTTATGGTCAACAGGGAATACTCGATAGATTCGGCCCTTTTGAAATCTCTTTACCTGAAAATTTTATCAGGTCGGATATATATTCAGGTCAAGAATCTGACTTTGAAGATGAAAATATTTTGATTTCTTATTTTCCAGTTCCTTCATTAGTTGATATTGACGGGGATGGAGATTTAGATGTATTCGTTGGAAGTAGGTTCAATTCGTTCATTTATTTATTTGAAAATGTAGGTACGGCTTCTAGTCCTATTTTTGAAAGGGTATCAAACGAGCAGAATCCAGCATATGATCTTTGTTCGGACTATCCCTTTTGCGGAAATATATCTTTTGTAGACTTTGATTCTGACGGGGATTTTGACATCATAGGAAACTCAGAAAGGGTTGAAGGAGGGCAAACGATATATTATTTGGTTTTATATGAGAATACCGGTGGTTCTCAGCAGGCAAATTTCATCTTGAGAGAAGGTGATGACAATCCCTATTTTGATTTTGATATTGGATTCAGACACTCTCCCACACTTATTGATCTAGATTTTGACAATGATCTTGATTTAGTTGTTGGTGGAGGTAACAATGGACTTAACTACTACAGAAATGAAGGGTCAAACTTAGAGCCTCAATTTCAGCCGATATTTGGTTCGCAGAATCCATTTTTAATAGTCTCATCCTCTGATGCAGACGGTTCGATTGTCAAGTTTGCAGACATAGACGGAGATGGCGATTTAGACGCAATGTTTACCCCAAGTGTAGGTAGTAATCTATATAATTTTGGCACTTATGTTTTTTTAGAAAATATTGGATCATCTTCAAATCCGTCATACGATATTGTAGAAGAAAGTGACAGTAGATTTTTCTGTGCAGATTTGTTTAGTGCAAGTATTGATGTTGCAGACTTAGATGCAGATGGAGATTTCGATATAATTGCCGCAAATAGTGATGGTTTTTTTCAATATTATAAAAATACAGGAGATGAACAAAATCCTGAATTCGAAAGACAGCTGAATGAAAATAATCCATTGTACGGTGGACCATCAGGAAATTATGAATCAGGACCCAATTTGTCAGATTGGGACAATGACGGTGATCTTGATTTGATGGTAGGTAAAGGAAATGTTCACTGTGGGATTCCATTTGCATTTTACCGAAACGTTAGTAATAATGGCGATGCTGTTTTCAGAGAAGAGGATATATCTGATATTTTCATTACAGATGAATACCTTACAGGAGAATACTTTGATACAGGAGATATTGACAACGATGGAGATTTGGATATCATAAGCGCTGGAACTTGGATTTGGGGAATTGGACTAATTGAAAATACAGGAAATGCCAGTTCGCCTCAATTTAGTTTTGACACAGAATATAATGAAGATTTATTTAGGGAAGTTAATGATGTTGTTTCGGTATTTTCTTTGTCTTTAGGTGATTTAGATGGTGACAATGATTTAGATATTGTAATAAATGATTTGGACCCTACACTAAGGTTTATTGAAAACACAGGAACTCCGAATATTCCAGAATTTAATGTAGTTCCTTTACAAGATGATCCTTTTGATGGCTTGGTATTTGACAGTGGCAACGATTTCCAGCTTACTCCTCATTTAGTTGATTTAGACGAGGATGGTGATTTAGATATTTTATGTGGAGGTTTCAGTTCAAGTCTCAATAGCGAAGCGTTTTATATTGCTGAAAATATTGGTTCTCCAACTTCTCCGGAATTCGTTCTAAGGACAGGTATGGACAATCCGTTTTCAGAATTATTGGTTAATTATGTTAGCACAAGACCAGTTCTTGGAGATTTAGATAATGACAATGACTTAGACCTTATTGTAGGAAGTTCTAATGGAAGTCTTTTTTTATATGAAAACCAACTGAACGATCCTACAAGCGTGAGCACTCCGGAAGTATCCGATAAAGTATTAAGCATTTACCCCACAATAGTCAATAACATGATTACTATTTCCTATTGGGGTGATTTTTTACAACAAGTCGATGTTACTTTAGTTGGCCTGAGCGGTATTCAAAAAGATCTAGGTAAATACGATATTAACCAAAATTCAAATTTGAGAATATCATTATCTAACATACCTTCTGGTTATTACTTTTTGAAAGTGACTTCACCTAATTACAGTGATGTATTACCATTTATAAAGAAATAAATTCACACAACAAAAAATAGTCAAAGGCAGCCTGCCCTTAGGCAGGCCTGACGTTGACTTTGTGTTGAACGAAGCCGCTGCCCAGCTATGGAAAATCAATCCAAGTGTCTATAGCTGTGGAGCTCAATTCAGCTTAAGTCAAACGTAAAGGTGAAGCTAACTTGAGCTAACTTGACATTTATCGAAGCCAAATCAACACCAGACCCACACATTTGTGGGCCAAAATTGGGATGTGCCCATTACTGATCCCTGCCACCTTTAGGTAGCTCATTAAATACCAGCCTGATTGAAGCTCATTTTTGGTGGTGCCCTGGCATCAGGTGGGATTAAGATGCGTACCAGAGAGCCGACCGCTCCGCAATCGGCACAATCATCCAACCCGCGATCAATCAATCTTTCGATCAATCGCTGGACGCGCACCTTACGTTCTTCCTTTGGTGGCGGATCGGGCACATCCAGCGATCGACGCGCTGCCATCAACGCTTTCTCCTTGTGCACATTTGCCAATATTCCATAGTGGCGAATACGTACAAAACCGGACGGTAAAATATGCTGGCAGAACCGATGCAAGAACTCTAAACCAGTCAAAGTCATTAACTTACGCTTTCCATTCTGGCGATAGTCTGTCGCCAGCGTTTTCGGCACTATTCTTTTATAGCCTTTTCCTTGATTGGCATCCCTGGCGGTACGGCTAACTCTCCAGCCAACCAGGCCTTGCGCAGGGCTGTCAGGAAACGTCCACGAAAAACCTTGCTCACGGCCATTACCGGAAAAAGAAAAGCTTTTCCACGTTTGGGCTCGACCCACTCTTTGCCACCAAGTCCGCCGCTGGGCACAATACAATACTCATGCGGATGCAAACTCAAGTTTGGCCCCAAGTGTACACAATCACAAGCCATATACATCCCTCCAAATCGCCGTGCCACCTTAGCTAGTTCCAATCGAGCCCACTCGCCCCAGAACCTACCAAACGATATACTGCCTCCCACGTATAGTGAGTCAACCATTGCCACTAGTTCGCGTAGACGAAGAAAAGAGGAATTTTGTAGACTTAAATTCCAGCTACAAACCAAACAAATATGCATCAGTCTTCAAACCTCGATTCAAGAGCATCTCCATTCACCAAATGATCAATTTCTACCAAAAAAGCTGAATTTGTCCGATGGTTTGACAGAATTGTCCGGCCATTAGCTGTCCGAGTCCGAGTTACTTTGTGGGGAGTCGCCCACCTTTGGTTTCGTTGATAATAGTTATCCAACCACCAAAACGACTTCCGATGAAATCCAGACTATTGATCCTTTTTACATGCTTGTCTAGCTGTGCAGTATTGGCGCAGTCCATTACTCTAAAGGGCCAGGTGCTCGATGATGAGCGGGAGCCGCTAGCTTTTGCCAATGTCCTATTGCTGCAAGCCGAAGATAGCTCACTGGTAAAAGGGGTAATAACAGAACTCGACGGAACCTTTGTAATTAAAGGTATAGACGCTGGACAGTATCACTTATCCTTTTCGATGATTGGTTACGCTACCCAGAAGCAGATACTGAGCCTCACTGCGAATCAACCACTTTGGGTAGCTGATCTCGTACAACTAGCGCCCGATATAGCTACCCTTGGTGAGCTTGAGGTTAAAGCCAAGCGACCTTTGTACGAGCAGAAGATCGATCGACTGGTAGTCAATGTTCAGCAAAGTGTAACCTCGATAGGCGGCAATGCATTACAGGTCTTGGCCAAATCGCCAGGTGTACGCATCGATGGAATGAATAATCAGATTATGCTGGATGGTAAGCAGGGGGTAATGGTACAAATCAATGGTAAGCGTTCCCGTATTGACGGTGATGCTTTGATCCAGCTACTACAATCGATGCCCGCCAGCAATATTGAAAAAATCGAACTGATTAGCACACCTCCCGCTTCCTACGATGCGGAGGGCGTAGCGGGTATCATCAATATCGTTTTAGTCAAGAATCTGGAAGAGGGTACCAATGGCAACCTAAGCTTGAATATCGGCTATGGCGAGCGTCCAAAATTTGGGGGGTCGGTCGATCTCAATATGCGCAAGGGCAAAGTGAATATATACGGTAGCCTATCTACAAATAACAATTATCTGCAAGAAGATGTAACCATCAATAAAACCATTTCGGATGGGACCTCCTTTTTGGAAACCGATACGTACAGCAACCGACCAGCCTTTCGCGGTTTTTACAGTGGCCGAATAGGTATGGACTATGGCCTAAGCGAGAAAACGACGCTCGGAGTGTTGCTATCAGCCTTTACCAGTGTCTGGGATTTAGACGCCAATACCCTTACAACAGTCAAACGCAATGGTGAACTGCTAGAGGAATCGAATCTTCGGAGCTTGGAAGAAAACGACTGGCAACACTGGATGACCAATATTAACCTCCGTCATAATTTCAATGACAAATGGAAGCTATCATTAGACTACGACTATCTGGAGTATTCTAATAAAAATCCAGCGGACTATACGGATATCATTTCCGATGCAACGGGAGAAGTCATGCGTTCTCGGGATTTTATTTCGCGCAAGGAAAACCCGATCGAGTTCCACGTTCTCAAGGCGGATGTCAGCAGAACGATCGCGGAAGGCTGGAATTTAGAATATGGTATTAAGGGCTCTTTCTCCAATTTCACTAATGACAATCTGGTAGCTGATATCATCGATGGTCAGCAAATTAATATCCCGCTTTATACCAACTTGATAAATATGCAAGAGCATATTTATGCGACTTACGTATCTACCGATTTTAAATTAAGCGAAAAGACCTCTGCTAAAGCGGGCCTGCGCTATGAATACACGGACATTCAGCTGGACAGTCAACAAGAGGTGCTTACCAGCAGAGAATATGGACGCTTTTTTCCTACTGTATTTCTTTCCCATACCATCGATAATGATAATAGTGTGCAATTGTCCTATAGCGAGCGCATTCAACGCCCTAGCTTAAACGTACTTGCTCCCGCATTTTTCTTTTTCTCACCCAACACCCTCACTACAGGAAACCCACGAGTCAGAGCCTCTTTTTCGCGTCAGCTCAGGGCCTCTTATCGACATAAATCCTTGATGGTGACCGTACAGTACGGTCAGGAAGAACGCCCTATGTTTTGGGGGCAGTTGGAGGTCTTTCCAGAAGATAACCTAACCGTGGCGCAGCCCGAAAATATGGCTGATGCCCAAATGGTCTACCTATGGCTGAGCATTCCTGTAAAAATTACCGACTGGTGGGAAAGTCGCTACGAAGGAGGAGTCGCGTGGCAGCAACAACGCCCTATATTTGAAGGGCAGACATTGCGTTTTGAAAGCTATTTTGCAGGATTCAATTCCACCCAGACCTTCCGCTTAGGTCAGGATTTCTCTTTGGAAGTTGACGGCTATTTGGAATCGGGCATGTCTTTTGGCCTAGCCAATTTACCATTTCGGGCTAGCTTTAATCTGGGCATGCGCAAAAAATTTGCCAGTGGTAGTAGCCTGGCCTTGACTCTAGAGGACGCTTTTAACCTAGGCTCTTTCTGGACGCAGGAGTACAATGAGCCAGTTTTGAACCTGGTGCATCGCCAGGAATACCAACTGGAAGGATCAATTTTTCGCTTGACGTATTCCTACCCATTTGGGAACAATAAAGTGAAGCAACAAGAAAATCGCCAAAGTGCTTCAGCCGATGAACGGCGAAGGGTACAATGAGAGATTTTAATAAAGTGCTTTATTAAGTTAGATAAACGGCCTATGCAGAACAACCCTGATCAACAGAATAATAATGAGCTGTAAAAATATATTATTCATACACTCTTTTAGTCGCATTGTCACCCTTTTGGTGGCAATGCATTTTGCGTGTATAGTGCCTGCTGAAGGGCAGTATAGTTTTTTGTACAGGACTCCAGTATATCTATTCGACCTGCCGAATAGTTTAGAAGGCAACGAGGTACAGGATGTTTACCAAGATCGGGCTGGTTTTATGTGGTTCGCGAGTAAGGCCGGCCTGGTGCGATACAATGGTCGCGACTTTGAAGTATATGCCCACAATGTGGCGGATAGCCTGACTATTTCCAGCAATGCAGTAGAAGTGGTCTTGGAAACTAAAAATGGAGACTTTTGGGTAGCTACCTGGGGGGGCGGATTAAATAAAATGGATCGGGAAACCGGTCATTTTACACGCTATAGAGCCGACAATAGTGATTTACCCGATGATTTCGTTTCCGACCTGGTAGAAGATGATCGAGGCCAGCTATGGATGGCTACCCGCGCAGGCTTGTGTCGCATGGATCTGCGTACAGAGACCATGAAAGTATTCTTGCCAGAAGCGGGTAATCCCAAAAGCTTGAGTCATTCAGAGGTTCGAAGTTTATATATTGATCAGCAGAATACCCTATGGATCGGTACGGGGTATCCATGGGAAGAAAATACACTGGGCGGACTGAATAAGTACCACCCGAATACCGAATCTTTTACCCGCTATCAAATGGGGGAGACATCGGGTGGAGACGGTTTGCAAAACAACAAAATCACGGCGATCTACGAAGATAGTGAGCATAACTTCTGGATTGGCACGCGGTATAATAAAATCCACCTGATGGATAGAGCCAAGGGTACATTTGAGTATCTGAAAGACTTATCGCAGTTCGGCATGGGAAATGATGGTTATACCCACGTCCGATCGTTTTTTGAGGACGATGATGGCACGATCTGGATATGCAGTTATGGTAGTGGCCTGCGCAATTACGATTTGAAAAAAGGAATACTCAGAGATGAATTGTATGATGAGAACCAGGAAGGAAACTTCTTTTATCCCCTAAATCAAGCATGGAAAATTTACAGATCGAGAGAAGGTACGATTTGGATTTGTACCGGAGATATTGGTGACAATGTCTTTAAATCGAATGCTATACTGCCGAGTCTGGAACTCGTCTATCAAGGTGATTATATTCAATCTATTCACGTAAATCAGCGTACGGGCACAACATGGTTAGGCCGACGATCCAACGGTATCAATCGAGGGAATTGGGAAGAACCTATACCGTCGGAAACCTGGTTTGATTCGCCTGAGGATAAATATGAAGGTTCGTGGTCGTTTGCGGAGAATACCGAGGTCAATAAGCTCTTTGATGATATTTTTACCATGTGCGAAGATCGCAATGGTGCCTTGTGGTTTGGTAAAAATCAGTTGGCAAATGGCTTGTTTCGTTTTGACCCCAATAACGATCAGATATTACAATTCAAACACGATCCGAATGATGCCAATTCTCTGGCAGATGATATCGTGATCGACATCGTTTGTAGTGCAGACGAGAAAACACTCTGGGTCACTACATCTGATGGTACACTACATCGTGTGGACGCAAATTCGTTTGAAATAAATCGTATTAAAGATGGCCGCTATTCTGACTGGCCTCAAGGGGTCAATATCAGTCGACTGGCGCAGGATGGTACGATTTGGCTAGGCGGTATAAGCCCGGAAGGTGAGCTCTATTTATCGTCTTATGACCCCAATACCGGAAAAGTAATTACTTATCCACTAACTAATCTGGGGGCAACCGCAGCTCCTCAACTACACCCCGGCCTTACGATTGACCGTGGGGGTAATATTTGGTTGGCAGCAGAAAAATTGATTGCCAAACTAGATAGTGAGCGGTCGGTAAGCATTTACCCCTTGCCCGAAACAGCCAATAATCGGATTGTAGCTATGATACCGGATCACGAGGACAATTTATGGCTAGCCACTAGTATCGGTGTTTCGGTATTTCGTCCCACAGATGGATCATTTTACAGCTATTCTACTGATTTTGAGATAGCAGCTTTGCCCTTCCAATTGCGTGCAGTCGATAGAATGGTCACTGGTGAACTTTTGATGTGTGGACGGGGTGGTTGCTTAATGGTCAATGAGGCCACGGTTGCTAACCACCACAATCAACGCATAAAACCCAAGACGCTCGCAGAAGATCAAGTCTTGTACACCAATTTCCTGGTTAATGGAAAGGAAATAGACAACGGGCCGTATGCAATCGGCGATATTTTAGCTAATCATGAAGTGACCTTAAGTCATCTGGATAATAACTTTTCAGTAGAGTTGGCCCTTCTTGATTTCAAACACCCAGATTTAAATCACTTCGACTATCTGTTGGAGGGATACGATACCTACTGGCGCAAAACCGGAGATAAAAGCACAGCCTATTATTCGCAGGTACCGTCGGGGAACTATCTTTTGCGAGTGAAAGGATATAATGCGGAAGGAGAGTACGGTGAAGCCATTCCCATTCAAATTACTATCCTACCACCTTGGTGGCGTACCTGGTGGGCTATTGCTCTATATGTATGCCTACTTTTTGCATTGATTTACGGCGTTTACCGCTTTCAGCTAAGTAGGCAGCTGACAAAGGCCGAAACCCAGCGTTTGCAGGAGCTCGATGTGGCAAAGACCCAATTGTATACCAATATTACGCATGAGTTTCGTACGCCACTGACCGTCATTTTAGGGATGGCCAAACAGTTGCATGGCCAACTGCCGAACGCCCAGAACTTAATGGTAGAGATGATCAGTCGCAATGGGCAAAACCTACTCAATCTGGTTAATCAGATGTTGGACTTGTCTAAACTGGAGTCCGGACAGATGAATGTGCAGCTTCAGCAAGGCGATCTGATTATCTACTTAAAGTACCTGGTCGAATCTTTTCATTCCTATGCAGAAACCCGTCGAGTGAACATCCATTTTCTGTCTGATTTGGAAACACAGATTATGGATTTTGACCCAAATAAGATTCAGCAAATTATTTCCAACGTATTATCGAATGCGATTAAGTTTACACCTTCGGGCGGCGATATTTACCTCTCGGTAGATGTACCGGCTACAGCGCAAGAAGAGCTGCTTATTCGCATTAAAGATACAGGAGTAGGTATCGAGCCCGAACGCTTACCCCATATTTTTAAGCGATTCTATCAGGCTGATGATAGTTACACCAAGGAGTTTGCTGGAACCGGAATTGGGTTGGCTTTAGTAGCGGAATTGGTAAAACTCATGGGCGGCAAAATTTCCGCCAAAAGCGAACTGGGCAAAGGAACGGAAATAGCGATCAGATTGCAGATTACCAGAAACAGCCAGTCCAGTACTGACCTCTCTTACTTCGATCGCGCCATGCACCAATTTCACCGTGAAGGCGTAGCACCCCAAGAAAAAGAACGCATTAATTTGGTCGGTACGGCCAGCGACAAGCCGACAATTCTGATTGTAGAAGATAACTATGATGTAAGAACGTATATCTGTGCGTGTTTATCGGATAACTTCAACCTCCTAACCGCCGAAAATGGACAGCGTGGCATCGAGAAGGCAATAGAGTATACGCCAGACTTTATTATTAGCGATGTTATGATGCCCCTGAAAGACGGCTACACCTTAGTACGAGAAATCAAAACTGATAAACGAACCAGCCACATTCCTATCATCTTACTCACCGCCAAAGCTGATGCTAACTCTAAATTGATGGGTCTAAAGCAAGGTGCCGATGCCTATTTGGCCAAACCATTCAATCCAGAGGAATTAATCGTGCGGGTAAATAAACTTTTAGAATTACGACAGCATCTTCAACAGCAATTACTTCACCAATCTCTAGAAAATAATACAGACCTTAATGGTGCGCATCTTGCCCAGGAAAACCAATTTGTTCAACAAGTCAATGCCATCATCTATGCGCATCTGGATGATACAGACCTGGATGTAAAAGCTATTTGCAAACAAATGAATATGAGCCATTCTCAGCTGCATCGCAAGCTGTCGGCATTGACAGGCCTATCTATCAATCGCTACATTAGGCACCTGCGTCTGGAACGCGCCAAAGAATTATTGCGCAAACCAGGGCAGACAGTGACGGCCGTCGCTTTCGATACGGGTTACAAAGACCCCAGCTACTTCGGTCGAGTATTTAAACAAGAAACGGGCATGACACCAGCAGAGTGGCAAAAGGCCGGGTGAAATATTATCCCTTATTCAGCACCCACCCTCCAAAATATACTTCGGTCAATGTCTATTACATCTTATTTTTAGACTTCCGCAGGTGGTAAAGCATAGCATATGTCCGACTAGCTCGCTGGCTCTGAAAACTTCAGTGGCTTCTCTGAAACCAATCAACCCCAACCCACCGTTAATTCATAAAACCCATGCCCAAACCCCTTTCCAGATTCCTCTCCCTTCTCCTCCGCCACAAGCCGGATATCATTGGTATAGAGCTCGACCGAAACGGCTGGGTCGACTTAGATGAGTTGATCCAAAAGCTGAAGGCGCATGGCCGATCTACAGACATCGATCAGATTCGGGAAGTTGTAAAGACGAATAACAAACAAAGATTCAAGCTAGACGAAGAAAATCGGAGAATACGCGCCAACCAGGGCCACTCCATCGATGTGGATGTAGAGCTATCGGAAAAGGTCAACACGGAGTATTTCAACTTGATTAAAAACAGCACATAGTTAAATTCGTCAGTAGATAAATAAATCCCCTTGCTCCCGAGGGGAGTGAGGGTTAGGGAGAGAGGGGGAACAAACGCTCAAGATCAATTTAAGTAAATAGAATAGAATTATTAAGTACTTACTTTGTCTAATTCAAGGTTTAGTTACTCTAAGAAATATAACTTCACCCCATGACCAAATGGCTCCAAAAAATCGAATTACAAAAAGACAACGTCAGACTCGAACCGCTGGCCCTATCTCATTTAGTTGGACTTACGCAGGCGGTAAGTGACGGCGAACTATGGAAGCTTTGGTATACCTCAGCTCCTGAACCTGAACAAGTAAAGGCATACATCGAAAAAGCACTAAAGGAGTTTGATGAAGACAAATCTCTTCCCTTCGCGGTCATTCGGGTAGATAACAGTCGAGTCATCGGCACCACTAGACTCATGAATGCCGACGCCGCCAATAGAAGGCTAGAAATCGGAACCACTTGGTATGCCAAATCTGCTCAGCGAACAGGCGTGAATACCATATGCAAATATCTGCTGCTGAAATATGCGTTTGAGGAGCTACAATGCATAGCCGTTGAGTTCAGAACACACTGGCATAACCTACCATCTAGAAAAGCGATAGCTAGTCTAGGGGCCAAGCAAGATGGGGTTCTGCGCAATCATAAGTTCGATAAGACTGGGAATCTGAGAGATACGGTGGTGTTTTCGATTATTGAGGGCGAGTGGAGCAGTGTAAAGCAGGCGCTAGAGTTTAAGATGAAGTCTAAGTGACTTAGTCGCATCGATGAACGGCTGTCTATCCGGGTGATGAGTCACTAGGGCCGCGGATTGCTTTTTTAGCTATGATAAAAATGGAATTAGTAAAATAGGAAGGTAATCCCTATTTTGAGCATGACCAAAAAGCCTAGTGGAGTAAATGGGAAGTATCGTTACATTAAGTCGCCGTCATTTTCTGGTCTGGCAAGGCGGTAAAACCAGAGTTCAGCACTGCGCCAATAGCATTAAGTAAAGCAGAAAGATGAAATTACTATTGATAAGAACTTTTATAATCTTAGCGACTGTTTCGATGGTTTCATGTAAGGAAGAACAAGGAAATGAAAATATTACGCCTATTAATCTTTCGGATGATTATTCTTTTTGTAACTTACAATTGACCTCATGTTTGAATGGCAATGGGATCTATTGTCTTTTTGGATTCAAGTGGGGACAGGATAGCTTATTTATGCAGTCAGGTTATGATGCTCAAGGACCTAGATCAAGTGGGGGAATAATAACTTATAGCTTTCAAGAAGAAAATGGGCTTATTAATACTCATCGACAAGTAAATTTACGGAGTAATTCTTTCAGTGGTATTCTGTCCTGTGCAAAAACCGAAATACGAAATGCGCTAAGTTCTTGGGCTCAAGTTGCTGATATTGAATTTGAAGAATTATCAGAGAATAGTATGGCTGATATTCGATTTTATACGGCTGATATTATTCAAAGTGGTATAGGATATCCTAATTATCCCGATGATTTATGTGATGATCTCGCTGGTAATGTAATCATTAAATCAAGTTTAGGCATAGATGATTGTAACTTATTTTACATCTTTGCTTTACATGAGATAGGACACGTTTTAGGACTTGGTCATGTAGAAACAGAAAATGTAATGAATCAAGATTTTTTTGATTTTAACTTTCAAGAACTACAGACTGGGGATATCATGGGTATAGTCGAACTATATGGAGGGAATTAAAATATAAGTCAACACATGTTGACTCAGAATGGTTGTAATGTGGATCAAATAAGAATTCCTCCGGAGCGTTAAAGACTTGGCAGCATCGTTTATAGTAGCTTGTTTCATTATCTTAATATGCGGCAAAACTTTTATTTCAAACAAGGGTAGCAACGCTACGACTTGAGTGTAAATGCGGTGGCTTTATCCGAAAACGGACTGGCATCAGCGGTCAATCTCAGTACAAATAGAGCCATGGATATCTATAAAGAAATAGCGATAGTGAATACAGTGCTTTTTGACGCTGCGCCTACACAGGTAAACTTCGTTAAGTATCTCGATAATCAATACCAGTTCAGCAAAGGAAAGCCAGAGGCGAAATTGACTCCTTAAAGTGATATAACCAATGAGGCTAACAGAACAAGAATACTACGAATTCCTGGATGTTCATATGAGCATGCTTCTTTTCGCTGGAGAAGAAGAAGGCCTGCTAAGTGAAAAAATGACTTTAGAGGAATTTAGATCATCATCAACAGAGGAAAAGTTTCCTGCCAGGGATGCTTTATATGATATTGAAGGGATGATCGACAAATTTGTCGGGCAAAATCCATTTAGTTTTTCAGATGAAAAGTTGGCTATAGCAGCTGGCTTCAAGCACTTTATAAGAGGAGAATTTTATATCGTCAAATTTCTTAAGAGGCATACCATATTTCTTATGGATGATGTAGCATATGGTGTCTTAGCATTAAGTGATCCGCTAAAATAGTGACAAGCTTGCCTTTTAAGAAGCCTAAGAAAAAGGAACAGTCTCCAAAAGACAAGCTTGATTTTTACATGAAGAATGCCAAAAACCGGGAATATTATGAGTGCGAAATAGAAGAACTTATAGATGCAAATCCAAGCTTAGAAGGAAGGTATTACTGGCATTGGGGAAGAATTATTAGTCGAGATAGAAAGAAATGGATGAAGAAGCTCGGTATTAAAAACAAGCATTTTGCCATTGTTAGTGATACGGTTATTGCACAAGGGGATTCCGAGAAGCAGGTGAAGGAGGTCGTAAAGGCTATGCTTCCAAAAGATAAATGGGAATGGGTCTTTTACTTTTCTATATAATAAAAAGGCCGGGTCATCCCTATAGAGGCAGAAGGGAGCCCGGCCAGATCAATCAGAAAAATTAATTAGTAGTTTGAAATGGTGAATTTGTGTTGATGATAGGTTTGTTCACCGCCAAATTGAATGAATGCTAAATAGGAGCCAGCAGGCCAGTTTTGTACATCGATCCGAATTTTTGGTTGGTCTTGTAAAATTTCAGACTCGAATACGAGGCGGCCACTGAAATCGATAATCGTAAGCTGACCGGCTTCATGGGATTGGGGCAGGTCTATGTTAGCGATCTCGAATGCTGGATTAGGATATAAATTGATTTGTAGTTCTTCGAGTGAATCATCGAAGGGGACGATTTTTACTTCAGAATCAGAGAACTGCCCATCAAAATCAATTTGGCGCAATCGATAATAGTTATCTCCTATAGTCGGATCATCGTGGATGAATAGGTATGATTGGTTTTCTCTGGTATCTCCGTTACCGGCTACAAAACCTATGGTCTCCCATTGAATCCCATCAGTAGAGAATAGTATCTCGAAGCCTTCGTTATCGATTTCTTCGGCTGTTTCCCAGCTCAGTCGTACGGCATTGTCGACTTTTACAGCTTCAAACCGCACTAGCTCTACTGGTAGCACGCCGGCGTCGTAAATTAAGCGTACACTGCTGTCGATGATCACTGACCAGCCTAATGGCAAATCGGTGGTAGCGAAATTATTGGAGATACTAGTAGCTGTGACAATGGTCACTTCGTCGCCGTCGTTCGGGGTATAATCAACGCTAACCACCAAATTGAGATTAGCGAGGTCCACGTTACCGTTAACGTCTACCAAGTCGGCTTCTCCGGCAGCAGTACCCTCGACGTCCATTTCCAGCAGGGTGCCCGGCAGGAAGGCCCGATCTTCGTCAAAAGAAATGGTCCCGGGCGAAAATCCAGGGGTAAGGGTTCCCCCTAAATCAGAGGTAAGTATGATGTCCGGGGCGTTACCAGCAAGCGTTCCTCCGTTGGAAAATAGGCCCAAATCCTCGATGGCGCGGTCACTAATAGCATCGAATGATAAGAAACCGAGATTGATAAAGCTGGTACCAGCGTTAATGCGAATACCACCCTGAGCACCTTGAATTTGTATGGTTCCGCTTGGCGTATTCTCGAAGGTGGCTGACGTCTCCAGTTGAACCCCAGAAATTAACTCAGTAGTGCTACCCCCGATCTGCAGCTGTCCGGAATTGATAAACTCCGCAGAGCTGCCCTGCATTCTTATCCCGGTTTTGTTCGAATCGCCAATGTTGAGTTCACCAACGTTAGTAAAGGTGGCAAAACAGAAAACAATATTAATTGGATCCAAAGGGAAATCACTTGCCAACCCGATATTGAGCGCACCTTCGTTGTTAAACACAGCGTTGGGGTCCTCATTTCCAACGACGATGGCGGATAACGGGAAATTAAGACGGTCAATATTGATGGTAGCCAAGTTATCGAAGATACCGTTATTCACAATGATTTCGTTACTCAGCTGGGCGTTTGCTGCCTGACCAATGTTCATTAGGGAATTATTCGTGAAAGTAGCACCGCTAGAGTTTTCTAATGCGTTTACGCTAAGCCTCTCCATCCGAATTTCCCCGGGAGACTCGTTGATGAATTGTCCACTATTTTTGAGCGCCGGGCCACTCACTATTGTACTTTCGGTTGCAATATCCGTACCGATTAGAATCGAGCCAGTATTGTTGAAGCTTCCCCCTGCCAGATTTTCGATTACGTTACCATTGGCCTGCTGGAGATCTAGTGTTTCAGTATTGATAACAGTACCGGCGTTTTGCCAGAAATCCCCATTTATGAAATCGAACTTATCATGAAAAACAGTGCCATTATTGGTCAAGAGACCGGACGGAGCCACGTAGATACCCATACTACCCGCCGCAAATATTTCTAAGGCACCGCTATCATTAGTAAGTTCACCGGCAACAATAAGTGCAGTATCCTGGGCATTCGTAATATCCAGACGACCATCATCGATGCTCACGAATCCCCCTGACTCAATGACCATGGAGCGGCATTGAGCTTGGGTAAAGGAACCGATCACGGGGTCGTTGGTACTTACCTCGGGAATAATAACATCAATTGTTGGGGTGGGCACCGCCGGTACATCCCAGTTGGCCGGATTTGCCCAGGCCGACGATACCGCTCCCGTCCAGGTATAGGTAGTGATTGTTTCGTATCTTATTCTGATGCTGGCACCAACAATTACGGACCACCCCACGGGCAGGTTGGTCGAAGCAAAATCTCCTGTGAATACGCTTGCCGTAATTATTTCGACCACATCACCATCAGTTGGGGTATAGTTGACATTGACTGTTAGGTCTATAGTACTCAAGTTAAGGACACCGCCCACCTGAATGCGATCAGCCTCTCCGATACCGGTTCCCCCAACATCCATGACAAAGTTTGTCCCGGATAAGAATCCCTGACTACCCGTGAAAGAGATTAAGCCGGGAGTAAATTGGCCAGGAGAAAAGGTGCCACCAATATCAGCATCTGAAAGAATGATGTTGCTGGCATCTCCTAAAATGGTGCCCGTATTGGAGAAGGTTCCCGAAATACGGTTGATCGACTCCGTGTCCGGTCCAGAAATATCAAATAGTAAATCCCCTGTGTTGGTAAAAGTGCCATTAGCTTCATTTACAATACCATCCTGGACATTTTCAATTCTGATTGTACCGCTAAGCTGATTGGTGATATTACCTCCCGTATTTCTTAATGCCACGCCATCAATCGTATTGTCCACGCTACTGCGGAGCGTTAGAAAGCCGTTATTGATCACATTGCCCATGCTTCCAACGACCACGCCGTCACTGCTACTGCTAACAACCCTGAATTGACTGGCTTCACCGATAGTAAACTGCCCATCGATGGTTATCCCAATACCGGCAGCATCCTCAACTCTTAAGTCATTACCGTTAGGCGCAATAGTAAGACTACTGCCAACAGCGGTGATCATGGATTTGATGATCACCAGATCACCGTCGATGATGGGATCGTTGGTATTTACTTCGGGAATTATGACTGTACTGGTCGTATTTGGTACTAACATGTTGTCCCAGTTGCCAGGTACAAACCAATCTGAAGATACGACACCGGTCCAGGTGAAGGTAGTGGGTAATTCATAGCGGAGAACTACACTGTTGCTGCCTATATCTAAAGTCCAGAGGGGCGGTAAACTTACAGAAGCAAAGCCACCATTTAGGCTGCCGGTAGTGGTGATGAGTGTTATTTCATCATTGTCTGCTGGGCTATAATTGACCGTTACTTCCAGGTTAATATTGGTTAGATCAAGGTTGCCGTCGATAGCTATAGAATCAGCTTCTCCAGCTCCGGTGCCTTCGACTTCCATCTCGAAAACGGTGCCCGCCAGGAAAGCCTGATCGCCATCAAAGGAAAATGTACCCGGAGAGAAGCCAGGGGAAAGAGTGCCGCTAATACTGCCGCCATTCAGGAAAATACCGGTAGCATTTCCACCAATTAATCCCGTATTGGTAAGCTGATCGAGGCTAAAAATACTAGCGGTGATATTCTGGTCAAAAAATATCTCGCCGGCATTAGTCAGTGCGGTGCCGCCATCATTGATGATACCGAAGTCGGTTCCTCTTATGTCGATTAAGCCGGTGTTGGCATTGATTAAGCTACCATTGTCAATGACTTCAATGCCTCCTCCTCCGGCGGGACTATTCTGACCAATTAATAGTTGACCTTCATTATTAAATATTCCGTCTGGAAAGGCAATGAAGAGGTTGCTGCTATTCGCGTTATCTAAATTGATCGTACCTGTATTAGTCGTATTACCCAAGCAAAAGAAGCCAGAAGAACTGATGGAATTGATGAAGTTCTGCCCCAGGTTGATGGTGCCGGTATTACTAAAGTTCGCAGCTGGGAGCGCACCGGAAGTGGCAATTCCACTAGCTACTGTATTATCTATATTTATTTGGCTGGAATTCGTAAATATTCCGTTGTTATCAATTCCAGTAATATCTAAAGACGCACCAGCAGCCTGCCCTAAGTTAATGTTGCCATTATTGGTGAACATACCAGTAGTCAGGTTGGCAATAGCGTCTTCACCAGATTGTTGAATGTTGATGTTATTGCTATTTTCGAAGGTGCCAGCGTTACGGATGACTTCTCCCGCGATATTATCCGTGGCATTGTGTAGTATGGTCCCTGAATTTATAACACTACCCGTTGAAGTGACGCTAATCCCATGCTGTCCGGCGTCGAAGATTTGTATTTGACCTTGGCTATCATTGGTCAGGCTACCGGAAACTGTAAGGGCAGTATTATTGGCGCCGTCAATATTCAAGAAATGCGAAACGGTTAAGAAACCTCCATCTTCAATATCGATGGACTTACAGTTGGCTATTGCGTTGGAAGTAATCTGAGGGTCATTGATGTTTACGTCTGGGATAACGACATTGTAATCAAAGGTTGGGACAATTTGTGGTTCCCAGTTCGCTGTATTTTCCCAAGCCGAGGATACGTTGCCGGTCCAGACCAAATCGGGTAACTCGAAGCGGATCACCACATCAGAGGCTACATCGACTACTGCCCAGCTGGGTGGTATGCTCACGGATGCAAAATCACCGACAAGACTACCGGCGCTAATGATGGTGATCTCATCGCCTACGGTAGGGGTGTAATTGACAGTGACCTCCAGGTTGAGGTTTGTTTTATCGAAAGTTCCTTCGGCCGTCACCAAGTCCGCTTCGCTGGCGCCTGTGCCGTCGACTTCTATAGCTAAAATAGCACCCGAAGCAAAGGCCTGATCGCCGTCAAAAGCAATCGTTCCCGGAGAAAATCCGGGAGAGATGGTTCCACCAATGCTAGGTAGAATATTGTCCGTGTGGTTGCCCGCCAGCAAACCGGTATTGGTGAAGTTTGCGCTGTTGATACTCCTTGTTCCATTTCCATCGAGGAACATTTCACCCCTATTGAGGATGGACGTGCCGGCATCAATATTGGATATGCCCAACTCGGTATCATTAATCGTGATGGAACCATCTACCGTATTAACCAAGGTGGCATCATCCACAACGTCAATACCTGAACTTCCCGCAGGGCCACTTTGCCCGATTAATATGATTCCGTCGTTAATAAAGGTATTGGTGGAGCCAATTACGATTATAGACGATTGATCGGTATTGGAAATCCTTAAGGTGCCGGTATTATTCCATGCGCTTTCGCTTCTAATACCAAAGCCATCAATTAGAGCACCATTTGACAGGCCTATATCCACTAAGCCATTATTGTTAAAAACACCAACTTCTTCATTGCGGATACCGTGATCGCCTGTAAAGTCTGTGAGGATCAGCCCATTATTTTCATTGTTGAATTGGCCGTTGTTTACGATTGCACTTCCACTTACACTGCCAGTTAATCCGATTATTATGGATCCTTGATTGTTGAAGGTGCCGCCCACTAAATTGACGATCCCGTCACCATCGGACTGCTCAATAGTGATTAGGCTACTATTAGTAAATATCCCTCTGTTAATGATCACATCCTCTCCGATAGAGTTTATAGCTTCATGCCGAATGCTACCGGTGTTTTGGACCGAGCCAGTAGAGGTTACACTTATGCCATAGATACCCGCATCGAAAATTTGTAATTCTAGAGTATTGGTCAATTCACCCGAAACGGTGATGGCCGTATCTAAAGTCCCGTCTACCTGCAAGAAGAAATCATTTGTCAAAGCGGCATTTTCTTCGATAACGATCGATTTACACTGGGCGGAAACTCCATTTCCAGCTGTGACTACTGGATCGCTGGTATTCACATCTGGAATTAGGGCGTTGTAATTAAAATCTGGAACGATTTGTGGATCCCAATTTCCGGCGGTAAACCAATCGCTCGATACCGCCCCCGTCCAGGTTAGGATTCGATCACTTGCGGCGAAGGCAAACTGATCATCGATACCTTCAGCTTCGTACTCGATAGAATTGGTAGCTGGATCGAATGCGAGGAAGGGAACTTCTGTTAAGTTTCCGTTATCGACGGTAAATAGGCTTAAATCGCTTTCATTGATGCTGCCTAATTCCTGGTCTAAGTAGGTAAAGTTGAGGGTGGTGACGGCAGTTGTATTGGCAATTCCTACTTCGTAAGTCCTCATCACAATATCCGTACCGCCAACTGAACCGTAGTGCCTACGGAAAATGGTTACGTCTCCTAGGTTGCTTGGGGAAGTAATGCTAACGCCCAAGCCACCAGCCTCTACTTGGGCAGGTGCGTTTAATGCCTGAGTATGGGTAATAAAGCCAGTTCCCGAGCCCTCGGAGTCGATGACGTAGGTGGTTTCAGATTCCCCAATCAGGAAGGCGTTTTCACCGATGGTCATGACTTGGCCATTCAGGTCTAAAAGACCCTGAGATAAACGGAGTTGAGCGTTGATGATCAAGCCCGAGTTTAGGGAGAGGGTGCCGTTTGTTTCATCGGCAAATAGCACATCCACTTCTAGCGGTTGAGCGCTATTGGTCAGGGAAGAAGAGTTGCTGCCACTCATAATGAGGACCGCATTGCCGAGGCTGGTGCTGCCCGCACAATTCCAGTCGCCCTGGACTTCATAGCTGCCACTGCCTTCCACGGAAGAGCTACTACCAGCGGCAAAGCCTTGGTCGGTAAAGAAAGAGCCGTTATTCGCAAATAATGCATTGGCTTGCACCCCTATACTAGCGCTAGTACGTACGCTTAGGCTTCCGGTGCCGGAGATGGTCATATCACCATTACCTAGAATTCCACCTCCGGTTGGGGTGGCGTCCCCGATTTTAATCGTATTGTCGATAAGCTGGAGGTCACTGCCTGCTTGAATGTCAATGGCCTCATTGGTCGTATTGTCGATACTAATTTCTCCTTCGTTTTCCAGGGTGCCGTTGGTAAGCTCAATCCCTTTAGCTCCACTGCCTATGGTTATCAGCCCGCTAGCTGTATTCTCCAGGCCGCCACTATTCAAGTCCATAGCTACGCCCAAGATATCGCTGTTTGTACCTAGAATCATCTCTCCCGAATTGATAAGGTCGCCACTGCCCTGGGTTGCAAGGCCAGTTCCTGAGGTGCCGTCAATCTGTATCGTTCCCACTGAGACATTAACGAAGATGGTAAAAGTGGTGATGCCAGTAAAGCCTCCGCTGATATCTATCGTTCCAGCGTTGCTGAAAGTACCGAATTGGTCTATTGCCCTTGCTGCGTCGGTGATACTGATGGTTGCTCCTTGTATATTGGAGAGGAGAGCACCATTCCGGAGATTAATTCCGATGGAGCCACGGGTAATATTGATCGTACCCTCGTTCAGTAAAATTGATCGGTTGTCGATGGCCACGAAACTATCATTGTTGCGTGTCACGTTGATCGTACCCTCATTAGTGATCGAGCCGCTATTATCTATCGAGGTGGCTTGATCACCTACATTTAGGGTCGCATTGTTTTGAACTGACAAAGTAGCAAGCGTCCCTAGATTCAGGGAGCCGCAGTTGCCGACTCCTGATAACTCTGGCTGAAAATTGGCCGTTCCTGAGATACCGACCTGGTCAGTGGCCGTAGGTACGGTTCCCTCTGACCAGTTGCTGCCTTCGTTCCAATTTGTGTTGGTACAGCCTAGCCAAACCTTCTGGGAAAATTCACCGTAGTAACCGTTGTCGTTGGCAATGGTAATCAGGTCTCCATTGGCGCTGACGACCACGCCATTATTTGTCCCCAGGAAACCATTATCTGTGCCTTCGTAGATAATGGTGCTGTTGTTGACGATGGCGTCGTTGATATCACCCAATGCGCCGTCGCCAATTCTTACGAGGTTTCCACAATCTCCATCGATGGTGAATGGTCCTCTGTTTTCGATGGATTCCTGACCGACCGTGCCCTGGGTGCCGATTAGCAGGTCTCCCTTGACCAGGAAAGTACTGGCATTGGCGGTGGTAATACCGTCGGCACCAACGTTATCGATGGTCACGGTAATATTGTTGCTGAGCCACTCGATGGTTCCACCGCTACTTTGAATGCCGTTTTGGTTCATGTCGCTAATGGTCAGTACGGTACCGTCGTTTAAATCCAGGTTGGTGCTGGCGTTGGTGCGGATGCCACTCAGGTTGGACTCCAAAAGATCGACCGTTCCGCCCAGGGTCATCTCTGAGCGGTTCCAGATGCTGAAACTGGCCGTATACTCGATCTCAATGGTACCGGTTGAGGTGAAATTTTCTCGATTGTCTATCCCAACACCACCAATATTCTGGGAACCGATGTTGGTCCCAATTCTTATGGTGCCTTCGCTGTCGATGGTACCGAAGTTGTTGATTCCTGCATCGCCTGCGTTTCTCACGAAAAATCTTCCGCCCGTAGTGATATCCATGATGCCGAAATTTTCTATGCCGTCTCCGCCGATAGCATCGTTGAAGCCGATCCTGGCCCTACCTCCGTCTAGATTAAAGGTGCCGTCGATAGAGTTGATGATGGCATCGGCATTTACACCGTCGATGTCTAGTGTGCCTGAAAGATTGACCGTACCGGAGTTTACTAGGCCTTCCCCTGACTCTATACCGCTAGCTTCTATTCTGATGGTACCCGGGATATTGAGCGTACCGCCTAGTTCTACCAAGATGCCTAAGTCATTGTCGGCAGCCGTAACGGTTAGGGCTGGTGAGCCACTTTGCATAGTTAGTTCTCCGCCATTTTCGATGATGATTTTACGGGCTGCAGCTCCGTTTAGCTGGGCAATTACGCAGTCGCTGTTCCCTGGTCCTGGGTCGGCTATAATGGCGATCTTATTGATGTCTGGCAATCCGTTGGTCCAGTTGCCGGCGGTAAACCAGCTGTTGTTGACGTCGCCCTCCCAGGTCGTCGTGGTTTGTGCTTGTGTAGTGAGTGGACTTGCAAAGAGCCAAAATACTAATGCACAAATGGATGCGCTTTTACTTAAATAGGTCATTTGTTCTGATTGATGAAGAAGAATGACCCAAAGGTGGTAGTGAAGCTAAGCTGAGGCCTTGCTTTGGTGTTGCAAAAGTTTGCACTCAGGTTTCAAAGGCTTGTGCTCGGGTTTCAAAGCTTAGCATTGACGTTGCGTACTACATTGAAAATAATTTATAAAATACTGATTTACAAATATTTGCGTGTATTACTAGGGCGGATGCCGAATTCTGCTAAAAAAGCAGTAGAAAAGTAGCTTAAAGAAGTAAAGCCGACCTCATAGGCCACTTCAGAGATCGTCAAATCCGTTGTTTCCAGCAGTTGTTTGCCTTTTTTAAGTCGAACAGATCGAATGAAAAGGGTAGGGGCCTGACCAGTCAGCGCTTTGACCTTTCGGAATACTTGCGTTCGACTCATGCCCAAGCCTTTGCTGAGTTGTTCCATGTCTAGATCCGCATCGGCGAGTTTGTCTTCCAAGAAACCGTACATCTTTTGCAAGAAAGGATTTTCGATACGCTGTAGGTCTTCTGCGTCTCCAGGGGTGAAATTCGCATATCGCTGCTGAAGGTTTCTACGGAGTTCCAGCATTTTATCGATCCGTACGAAGAGTTCCCTTTCCTCAAAAGGCTTGGATAGGTAGGCATCTGCGCCCATCTCTAAACCACTGATTTTGGAGTCGCTATCGCTTTTGGCTGTGAGCAGAATGATGGGAATATGATTGGTGCGTTCGTCTTGCTTGAGTGTTTGGGTGAGCTCATTACCATCTACCTCGGGCATCATGACATCGCTGATGATGAGGTCTGGAATGGTTTCTATGGCTTTTTCTATACCCAAGGCTCCATTGTCTGCCAGTTCGATATCGTAATAATCGGCGAGCACGAGGGCCATATATTGCTGAACATCAGGGTTGTCTTCAACGATTAGCAGTTTTGGGCGGTCGGAATATGAATCAGGACTAAGTATTTTTTCAGGGAGTAGACCAGGAAGCAGGTCCGCATCAGAGCTAATGGGTTCGGGTATGTCACCAGACGCTGTGCTATGTGATTGTTCGGCTTCCTTAGTGATGGGCAAGAGCACGGTGAAGGTGGTCCCTCGTTTGGGCTCGCTTTTGACCTCGATCACGCCATTCATCAATTGGACCAATTCTCTAGTTAAGGAAAGTCCAATGCCTGTACCTTCTTGCTTACGAGTAGTCGAGTCGTCTTCTTGGTAAAAACGGTCAAAAATATTGGGCAGATTTTCATTTTCGATTCCGATACCCGTATCCTTAATGATGAGGCTAAGTGCGTCTTTCTTCCCTAGCTTTGATTCCCGGACGAGTAGGTCGATACGTCCGCCGCTAGACGTGAATTTAACAGCATTGGATAAAAGATTACTGACGATTCGCAATAGCTTATCGGCATCGTAATCCATTATGAGTGAAGGTGTTTCGGCTTCAAAATTCAGGAAGAGTCCTTTTTGCTCGGCGTAAGATTGGTAAGATTCGGTGACGAATCTAAGGTAGGATATGACCTCTCCTTGTTTTAGGTTTAGTTGTAGCTCCTTGGCTTCCAGTTTGCGCAGATCCAGTATTTGATTGACGAGGTCTAGCAAGCTCAGGGTGTTTCTACGTATCATACTTGACCCCTTTTCAAGATGTACTTCTGGCTTTTCCCTGATTTTTTCGACCATACCTTTTATGATGGTCAGCGGGGTGCGGAATTCATGAGAGATATTGGTGAAGAATCGCGATTTGCTTTCGTCCAATTCTTCCAGTTTTTCTTTTTGTTGTTGTATTTCTGTATTGAGTTTGCTGAGTTGTTTATTCGCTTTCTGTTTACTTCGGAAGTATAGGGTGCCTATAAGTAGTAAAAGAGTTGCCAGTGCCAGAGCTCCCCATAGTATTCGACGAATATTTGTTTGGCGAGCTGCCTCTTGTGCTTGAGTAAAGGCCAGTTCTCGTTTCTCCTGCTCGAATTCATTCTCGGCCTGGAGACGACCAATGGCCTGAACATTTTTTCGATTGAACAGGGAGTCTTGAATCATTTTAGAGCGCTCGAGAAAGCGAAGGGCCTCTCCGGAATTACCTTCCTGCTTATACATGCGGTAAAGCCCTGCCGCAATGTTCATACGCAGCTCGTTGATCTCGTCCCCTATCGATGCTTGTTCTGCCTGCTGATAGTAAGATTTGGCTTGGCTATACAGCTGGCGCGCTTCGCTTACTTCTCCTAGGCCTAGCAGACATTGTGCCTTAGTGAATTGTTGAGAACTAATGGGTGCTAATTCTATGGCTCGTTCATAATTTTTCTCTGCTTCATCGAAATTTTTCAGTCCTTGATGAGCTTGACCTAGGTATCGATACCAATCTCCGTCTACAAATTGTCCTTGTTCTTTTTTGAGTTGCTCAGCCCGGACAAATAGATCGAGTGCCTCTTCACTTTCGTTTTGCAAAAGGCGAACTCGCCCTACTTTAAATAATAAATCGGGACTATCCTGATCATTATTCGCCACTTGCCAGAGATCAGCCGCTTTTTGCCAGTAATTTCCTGCATTTTCATAATCTTCGATAGCTAGATATACATCACCAAGGAAGTCCAGATTGGTTATTTGCTCTTGATAAAAGTCTGAGCCTTCTAATAAGGTGACCGCTTTCTGTAATACTTCGAGTGCAGCTGGATATTCACCACTGAAGTAATACGCTGCACCCATATTTCGATAGGCCGAACAGATACCACTACTGTCGTTGGCAGCTTGAATAAGCTCTAGTCCTTCTTCGTATTCTTTCTGTGCTTGATCGAAATTACCTGCTCGGCCGTAATTGTTGCCGATATTCATTTTGAGCTGAAAGATTATACGTGCATCATTGCCCAGCTTTTCTCTTTGCAAATCGATGGCTTGTTGAAGATAAATGCTAGATGAGTCGAACTTACCTAGGAAAGAATAGGAGCGGCCTAGGCTGTTCGTTGCCCGAGATAGCAAGTCAGGATTGTCGAGATCTTTTGAAATTTCGTACGCAGCTTTATTGAGGTTAAGCCCTCTTTGAAGCTCGTTTTTTACGCTATACAAATAGCCTTGATCAATCAATGATCGTACCTCTGCAGATTGATTATTGTATTGTTGTGCGAGTTGGCGGGTCTGCTCGTAGATAATAATAGCACTGTCCAGTAGCTTTTCTTTTTCGTAGACTTCGGCCAATGCATAAGAGATATCTACAACCGCAGGATGATTCTTGGATGTGGCTTCTTGATAGCTTTCTTGTAGAATGGTGAAAGCATTCTTAGGCTCATTTTCGTGAAGTGTTCGCGCTAAGAGGATGCGGTTTTCGAATTGCGTCTGGTCGTCGGCTGCGGAATTTATGATCGCACGTAGAGAGTCTGCGGTGTTCTGACCCACTACTACCTCTGGACATGCGATTAAGGTAATAAGTAAAAGATGGAATGTATGGCGTATGTAGGATTGGCTACTCATAGAATGTTATCAGGATATCTAGGCTAAAAGGGTAAGTTAATGCCTATTATTGTGTCTACTTGCGTAAGTCTAAACCTTATATTCTTTACTATTTTAACTATCCCCCTGCACTCTCAGATAGACTGCTTTCGTAGTCGGCAGTGGCTCGATGCCGAACTCTTCTTCCAGCACCTCTTCGCATTGGCGATAGGTTTTGATGGCCATGGGGCGGTTGCCTTTTTCGAGGTAGGCTTCCATCTGAATGCGGTAGGCGTCTTCCCAGGTCGGATCGATCTGTAAGACCCTTTGGGCAAGTCGAACGCTTTCTAGCGGATTTTCGGATATGAGCAGTTCGCTCAAGCTAGTAATAGCACCGAGGGTAAGTAGTTGGATCCGTTCGCGCTCTTCGGTAGACCAGTCTTCGTATAAACGAGCGGGGAGGTAGGTGCCTTGGTAGAGCTCAGCGGCAGCTTGGAAGGCCTCTTGTGCTAGTTCGGGCTGATCGACGAGGGCCTGATTGCCCAGGGCGATGAGTTGGTCGAGTATCTCTACATCCAGCCAGATGTCGCTTATGTCCAGATAATAGGTTGGCCCCTGTCGGATGACGAATTTGGAATCGGCTCTGCTTTTTCGGTCGGGTTCCAGGACTTTGCTGAGGCCGTGATTGGCGACCTTGAAGTTGCGCTGTCCGGCTTTGAGGTCGAGTTCGGGCCAGATGCGGTCGATGATCAGCTCTTTGTGCATGCCGTGGCGGTGCCGGTTGGTGGCAAAAAACTGGAAGAGCTGAATGGCGGCATCACGGCCCCATTCTTTGCTATCTACCGGCTTACCACTGCGCCAAACCTCAAAGCGGCCCAGGGTCTGTACCCAGATGGTAGACTGATCTTTTTTAGACAGCAATAAATTAAGTTCTTCCTCTGTGGCGGTCACCTACTTTTTCTTTTTAGACAGCTCGTCTACCTTATCGTTCAGGGCAGCAACATCGTTGGATAGCTGTCCGAGAGCCTCCATGACTTCCTGATAATCGGACTTGGAGGCAGCTAGCCAGGAGCTGGTTTCTAGTTTTTGGCTGATGCCGCCTTTCACCTGCTCGAACTGGTCTTGCAGCTGATCTTGTAGCTGAGCAACCTGCTTTTTGGGGTCTTTGATGGTCTCGACCACCATGCGCGAGCCGTCGGTAGCCATCTTTTTCCAGAGGTCGAAGCTCTTGGATAAGATGCCCTTTTGTTCTTCTGGCGATTTATCTTCCATGGCTTGTAGGGTGAGGTCTGTCATTTTACTTTGGATGAAAGCTACTGCCTCGTCGAAACCCGAAAATCGCTGCTCCTCGCCACCCTGCACGTGGCGAATGTTGCCCCGCCACTGGACTTGTGGCTCTCCGTCTTCGCTATTGAAGATCTTTTGGGTGAATCTCAGCATGAAGGATGCCGTTTCCTCTTTCTTTGCTGCCATGGTGTGGTGATGTTGTTTTGGTCTGTAAAAATATGTTTTCTAGGTGTCTCCCGATGAATTTCAACGAAATTCATCGGGAGACACCTAGAAAACAATTCCTAATTTCAACCCTTAATTATTCCGTATGGTAGATAAAATACTCGAACAATTCAAAGGATCGGACCTGGAGGCCATCAGTGGGATGGATGCGACTTTTTTATACGGGGAAACGCCGACCAGTCCGATGCATATAGGCAGCGTGACGGTAATCGAAGGGTCGATAGAGTACGACACCTTTAGGGCTACTATACTTTCCAGGCTACATACACTGCCTGGTTTGCGGAAGCGGCTGGTCTATGTACCACTCAGCATAGACTATCCATATTGGGTGGATGATCCGAACTTCGATGTCGATCTACATCTTCGCCATATTGCCTTGCCGAAACCTGGGAACTGGAAATCGCTGAGAAAGATAGCCAACCAGATATTCAGCGAGCCGCTCGACCAGTCTAGGCCGCTTTGGTCGATCACTTTTGTAGAAGGGTTGGATAACATACCGCAGGTGCCGAAGGGGTCGGTAGCGATTATTCCAAAAATTCACCACGTAGCTGTAGATGGTATCGGGAGTGCCGGTTTGTTGAGTTTGCTCTTTGACTTTACGCCCGACGCTCAGCCCATACCCGATCCGAGGCCCTATAATCCTAAACCACTACCGAACGAGTTGTCTATTCTTTTCAAGAGTAGCTTGAGTTTTGTCAAGAAGCCGCTGAAGTTTCCCAAGCTGATCAGCGAAGCCCTGCAGGCTTCCTTTAAGGCGGGTGTGCTGACTCGCGTACAGAAGGTGGATCTGCCTACGGCACCTTTCTCGGCTCCGAATACGCCATTGAATGGCATCATCTCGGCCCAGCGGAAATGGAATACGGCCATACTATCATTGGACCGGGTGAAGGCCCTCAAAAATGCGATGGGGACCACCCTCAACGATGTCATATTGGCCATATGTGCGGGAGCCCTGCGCAGGTACTTGCTGGAGAAGGACGAGCTGCCCATCAAGCCATTGGTGGGTATGGTGCCCATCTCGACCAGGCAGGCATCAGACGGGGACCAATCGGGCAATCAGATATCTTCCATGCTGGTGCAGCTGGCTACTAATATCGAAGACCCCGTAGAACGCCTGGAGACTATACACGAAAATACGCTAAGAGGCAAAACGTATAACGAAGCCATCGGGGCCAAGACGCTTGCCAGAATGTCGGAAGTATTGCCATTCGGGGTGGCGAGTCAGGCGGCGCGACTTTATTCTCGCTTTAATATAGCTGAGATGCACAAGCCGGTATTCAATGTAACGATTACCAATGTGCCCGGGCCACAGTTTCCGCTCTATCTGAATGGGCACAAGTTGCTGGCGATCATGGGTATGGCACCCATATTCGATGGTATGGGGCTGATTATTACGGTCTTCAGCTATGATGGTTTGATCACGCTGAGTCCGACTTCGGATGCTAAAACGATGCCGGATATAGATGTATTCAGTAGATATTTGCGCGAGTCGGCTAACGAATTGGAGGAGGCTATCCACCTGCGGAAGTCTAAAAAAACGAAGCAGAAAAAGGTCAAGACCAAGGCGGCTTCTGATGCCCTTTTTGCCCATGTGAAAAAGCAGCTGAAGGCGAACGCTGAATTTATCAAACCCAATAACGGCCTGTTTCAGTTCGAGGTGACGGGCGATGTGCCCAGGGTTTGGAAGATCGATCTCAACAAATCGCCGGGGGTGGTGACGCGGCGAAAAGCCAAGGACCCGGACGTGACCTTCAAGATCGCCGATAAGCACCTGGTACGCATCGGGCGAGGAGAAATGTCGCTGCAAGCGGCCTTCATTCAGGGGCGGCTTAAGATCGATGGCGACTCTTCTAAAGCGATGAAGCTGGGGACGATTTTATCAAAGCTTCCGAAGATGGCTGGCTGAGTGCTGGCCGTTGCTTTTGGCTTTGCGCGCTGTATCTTGACCGAGTTCTTCGAGGTATAGGCCTCTGATCTTTTCGATTTGCTTATCCAGGTTTTCCTTTTTCCATCGCTTAGTCGAGATAGGCGGTAGGGCGATGACTTCTATGGCCACCGATCGGAAGAGGCTGGAGCCGCGCGGCATAGCATCGTGTGCATTGCGGATGACCACGGGAACGATGGGCACTTTGGCCTGCATAGCCAGGTGGAAAGCCCCTTTTTTGAACTCGCCCAGGCTGTAGTCTTTGCTGCGGGTACCTTCTGGAAAGATGATGATGGAAGTCCCTTCTTTGAGCGCATCGACGGCTGGTTTCATGGCTTCTATGGCTTTCTCGCGGTCTTTGCGGTCGATGAAAATAACCCCGGCGGCGATCATCATCTGGCCGATGATGGGCATGTTTTTGAGTTCTTTTTTGGCAATGCCCGTCGCATCTTTTCGGATCAGCTTGGAGGCGATGAATAGGTCGGCACTGCTTTGGTGGTTGAAGATGAAGACGGCGGGCCGCTTCGACCACAGATTTTGCTTGCCTTTTACGACCAGCTCGATACCGGCGGCCGCTACGACCAGGTCGCCGACTGTGGCTATGAGGGAGTTGACCCCCTCCTGGAAGGACATGCTCATAGCACCGCGAGCTACGGCCGAGACAGCGGCTGGGGCCAGGCTGCCGAGGGCCATACCCGTCCTGACCAAGTTGAGCATTTGAGGCCGTTCCTCATCGTCGAAGCGAAATACCGGCCAGTCGTTCTTGAAAGCCATGGCCGACAGCTTGGTGTCGGGATTGGTGGGGCGCGGGTTGCCGACGATTTCGAGCAAGGGCGCATCCGATACACTATCGGTGTAAAAGTAGCTGGCGGCCAGGTCTAGTTTTTGGCTTTTGGCCAGTTCTTGTGCAGCTTGGGCCTTACCCTCTCCCCAGCAGGCCGGTTCGATGATGTTGCCGGTGAACTTACCCTCTTCCACTTCCATACGCGTACACATGACGTGGCGGATGTTGAGGTCTCTGGCAATGGGATTGACCTGATAGGGCGTAGCAGCCGAAATGATGGCTACCGTATGCCCTTTGGACAAGTGCGCGGCGACAAGCGCGCGCGACTCGGGGTAAATCTCGTCGGCTAGCTGCTTTTGGTAGACGTTTTCGCCAACCTCGATGAAGACATCTTCCTTGATTCCTTTTACGCCTTGAGCACCCACGGCGGCCAGACCAGCGAAATTGCCCTGACCTGTAGCGTAGACGAGTACGCCGGCAAACTGGGCTACGATTTCCTTTCCGGTCATCTGGCCGCTGAGTAGGCGAGTCTGAAAGAAGCCCTTGGCCGAGAAGTTCTTGATCAGCGTGCGATCCAGATCGAAGAAGGCACCGATATGCGGGCCCGATGCACCATCGAGTATGTCTTGTACGATAGGTTCGGCCTTGGAGCCGGGAACGATCTGGCGGGCAATGGGAATCCGCACGGCTTGATTCGCCGGCTTGGATAAGATAATGCCCTGTAGCCACTGAATACGGTCTCCGATATGGTCGAGCTGCTCTAGAAAGGCAGCAATTTCTTTTTTCTTGGGGTTGGTGCGGTGGGGAATCAGATCGAGATTCTGCACCAGGCGGATGCCGTTGACCAGGAATGGCTTGGATACCGAACCCAGTCGCTGAATGCGGCCCTGCCAATGCAATTCTTCGCTTAAAAACAGGCAGGACTGAATGAACAGTTGCTCGTCGAAAGCGTGGTTGGGATCCCAGTTTTGCAGGGCATAGGCGACCACCCGATAGGCTTCGATGTAGGTGTACAGCACGACCGGAGCCACGATGAGCGACTGGCTTTCCAGAAAAGAGCGTTGCTCGGATTTGTCCGACTCGATCAGCTTCCACCAATCTTTGGATAGGATGTCGAGATTTGCCTCTATCTCGTCTGTGAACTGGAGCTTTCGGGAATAGAAAAACTCGAATTTAAACAGCGATCGCAGTGCCATGATCTCCGTCCAAAAAGCCTCTTGCCGCTGATCTTTTTCTGCTTCTGCCGATCTGAGTAAGGCCAATTCTATGAATGCCCGATGGTAGAGATGGTGGACCGACATATTGGCGTAGTAGGTCGCTTGCAAGTAGTTTTCGGAATTGAGCACGTACTTGGCGTCCAGTGCATCGCCTTGTTGCAAAATGAGCCCGGCTCTTTGCAATAGATTGAGCCCGGCTTGCACGCTCATGCCGATGGGCTTACCCCGAGCAACCAGTGCATCGGGCTTGGCGCGTTCGATGAGGCGCATCAGCTCGACCACATCGTACACGATATTTTTCTTGTTGAGGGCAAACTTGCTGAGTAGCGAGATGCAGATCAGCGAAGTCGTGGTGACGGGTGTGATCTGGTTGATCTGGTGGACCAACTCTAGTGCGAAGCGCGAAAGCTTTTCGGCATACGGTCCGACGTGTTTGCCTTCTGTGACGATAGCCACCGAGTTTTCTTCGTCGATCTCAACAGGGTCGCCTATGCGGATAGATATTTTGCCGAAGTTGTCATTTAGCTTTCGCACATACTCGGCAAACCAACGGAGGCTTTCCGGATTCTTATTTTTGCCACGCCCTTCCTGGATCATCTTGGCTACATCGGGAATGAGATCGTAGACGATGGATACAGGTACGTACTTTACATCTTGGGCCGACATTTCCTCGGCCTCTCTAATGTATTTGAGTATGCCCACTTTTGGCCAAACGAGCTTGCCTGTACGTGAGCGCGTGCCCTCGATCGCCCACATGAAGTGAGAAGATTGGTCGACCAGCGAAGCAATGAAATGCCGAAGTGCGGCTTTATAAACCTTATCGTCTTTAAATGACCGCCGGATAAATATGGCTCCATTTTGCCGGGCTAACTGCCCAAAGCCCATAAAGTCCATATTGATGCCCGCAAAAGTGAAGGGCAGTGGTATGCCGTGCCGACCCAAGACCACCGCCAGCACAAACATATCCAGGTAGGTCTTGTGCGTCATCACGAAAGCGATGGAGTTGCGCCTGGCGAGCTTCGCCAAGTTCTTGATTTCCAATGGGTTGACGTCTATCGTCTTGTTGTAGCCACGCGATAGGATGTACTGCGAAAATTGGAGCCCCAAGAGATTAGCTACTGGCTGATGTCGCGTCTGCAACTCTTTTAAACATTCCGCTGCCTCTTTTTGGACCTCGTTGAAGGGCTTGCCCAGCTCATCGGCTATATCTACCAGTCTTTTCTGAAATTTTGGATCGTTGATCAGCTCTTGCATGGCTAAGCGTACACTTGGGCGGTGAATTTAGAGATTGTTGGGCAATTAAACTCAGAGATGGGGTGGGGGTTGTGGGAAATTTTGCAGCTCTTAATGACCTCTCCCCCGGCCCCTCTCCGGAGGAGAGGGGTGGCGTGGAAGACAAATTTCAGATGTGATGAGACAACTAAATTAGTGTGTTTTCTTATAGGTTGTCACAATCTGATTATACATATTGCTGACCTCAAGAATGAATCCCATGATTCCCCTCTCCTCCGGAGGTGAGGTTTACCCATATCTTTATTACAAGATGTCAGCATAAGAATGGAGAGTGTTAAGTATACTGTTCAGTTTTTGGGCTCCTAGATACAAGGTTTGCCATCCGGGCCTCCCTTTTTGTGCATACCCTTGGTGACCTCCCATTCTAGCTACAATTTGAGATAATCTCATCACTGTCATGGGCTTTGAATATTCTCTGTCCCTAGGCGTTAGGTATTTATCATCTAGCTTAGGTATCAGATTCAAAAGGATTTTGTCGTTGCCCCATTCTATCTGATTTATAGGTGCTTCAGGGCGTTGGTCGCTAATATGGCGTAAAGCTAAAATTCTAACAACCACTAAACTCAGCAAACTAATGACGTTGCATAAAGCCTTGGCACTATCAAACTGACGGTCTTCGATTCTAGCTCCAGTCTTTAGCGCTTTATGAAAATCTTCAGTAATTGTCCATCTTTTCTCATAATCGTCTAAAGCTTGTATAGCTTGCTCAGGAGAATTTAGCGGTAGAGAAGTCAATATCCACCAGGAAGCAGCCTCGCTACTTATGTTGCTCTTTGAGCGTGTCTGGGGCATCTCTTCAAGATGAAGTACATATAAGGGAGCCTTAATATCCAACAAGTCTACTTGACCATATCGAATATGGCATTCGGCTTCATAATATGCTCCGCTTTTTCGATCATGTAATTTTCGACTAAGGCTGGCTTCTTTAAAATCGGGACTTTGGGCCACAAATTCACGAAGCTTAATACGCTGACTATTTGATAGCAGCCTATTGTGTCGGCTGCGAATAATGAAATCAGTATCCCAATCTATACAGCCGTTTATGACCGAGGCCACATCGCCTTCACGATCCATTACTACGATAAAGCGATGCTCGAAATCTAGGCCTTTGCGCCATTGAGACAGTTCCTCTAGGGGCTCAACCCATTTAAAACTCTCTTTGTCCTCAAAAGCACGGCTGGCACGTTGGTCTTTTTTCCCGAATTCAGATCTATCACGATGTATGAATTGCTGAGATAAGATACCCTGAGGATGGCGGTTTTCATCACAAGCAATCATCGTATGAATCAGTACGCCATTGTCCCGATCACTATTGGTTTGTAAATAGCCTAGCTCCAGTTTCTTGCGCCCAGGATATTTACCCATTGTCGTATCCTCGTATCCATAAATTCTGCAAGGCTCGTTGCTTGAAAGGTTTTGCTGCGCTTTATCAGAAAATAACTCAGCAAGTGCTTCACGGTTGCCGTTAATAAGTTTAGATGGGGACACTTTTTCATTATTCATGGCACGGTAGAAAGCTTTGAGTATATGCTTTTGCTCAAAGATACCTGGAAAACCGAGCCCTAAGTCCGAACTCTGAAGATGTTTAGCTAAATCAGAGCAGCGCCTGTTAAGGCGGCGATC
>JBCCPC010000046.1:0-39393 GCA_039025055.1 Bacteroidota bacterium
CTAGTGGAGTAACCAGGAAGTACTATTACACCCAAGCCTTGTCATTTTCTGGTCTAACTTCGTTGGCAAAATCCTCATTTAGCTACGGCTAAACTCCGGTTTTGCCGCCTTGCCAGACCAGAAAATGACGGCGACTTAATGTAACGATACTTCCCGTTTACTCCACTAGGCTAGGCGCAGTAGCCGACGATAGGAGGCTATTGTCGTCCTAGCCAAAGTTGTGTGCATTTTATTCGTATTCATAGATTATTCGTATAATTTTTCCATCATCACTTATCCTTGGTGAAACAAAAATCAGCTTTTGCTTTTCAAGTATCTTCTCTATTAGTAAAGTATCTTTTGAGTCAATAATGTTATTTCCGTTCAAAGAAACTGATAATTTTACTCCTCCAATATATTCAAAGAATCTTTCATCGGTATCTAAGTCTTTCTTTGAATAGATTAATGGGCCTTCTGACTTATATGACCAAAAAGATTCAAGGTCTCCGTTTTTGTCAAAAAGATACTTACTTCTAAGATTAAATTCTACACTGTCAATCATGAAAGAACAATCATAAATATCCATTTCTGAATAAGATTTAATTCCATGAGAACAGTAATTTAGATTTTCCTCAACACTACCATCAATGACAAGAAGCTTACTCGTAATTCTGAGACTGTCTGATAATACTAAATTTGGTATCAAATCCTCATTTTCTGTCGGGTTTTCTGATAGTACTTTATCATTATTTTTTACATATCGATCATTATCAAAATAGGTTTGGATTTTTGGCCCGGCCCAAATTCCTAATACAAATAATATTATACCTGCAACAATATTAATTAGGAATGATACTATTCTTTCGTAGATTCTACCTTTTCCAACTGCTTTGTCAAGTTGCTTGATTAAAGGTTGAATTTTTTCTTCTTCAATTTCTGCGAGCTTAGAGTAGTCTTCGTACTTTTCTTTTAATTCCTTTATTTTATCTGTTCTTTCAATTAGATCATTTTCTAAATCTTTTATTAGAGCAGAAGTTTCTTTTAGTGAATGATATGCTTTATCGATTTTTTGATTAATCGATTTTTTACCTTCTTTCAAATCAATGAAAATATCATACAATTCTGGACCTGGTAGAACCGGTAAGGCTCTTAACATTAGCCTTGTAAATTTTCTTTCAGTGCTTTTAGGTAAGCCTAACTTCATTGATTTAATCTTGTAACTATTCAGCTATGTCTAAAAATAACTGATTTCTACTGATTTACAAGGAGCTATCATAGTTTTATATCTTTTATCTGTATCTCTCCAGATCATTATCAATTTGGATTGTTGAAATTATTTCATCTAGATTATTCCTCACTAGAGATAATGGATGACTTGGAAATTGCTTGTCAAACCTTATATCTTCAGAGAAATTCATCAAATTCCCTTCTCTAAAACCACTATCAAATGGATCTGTTAACCATCCAATTATTTTACCGTTCTTATCAGACTCAAATCCTGGATTTTCCATCATCCATTTAGGAAAAATTGTAGATTCCCTAATTCCAGTTACACCAACTTCTTTATAGTTTATCATGATCTTTACGTGATGCTCAGCTAGAGGAATAATGATTGTCCCATGATAACTCATTCCAGACGGCGATTGTGGTTCCTTCAAAACTACTTTAATATAATCGAATCCTAGGACTTGATTAATACTACAATCGATTAAACCTCCATTAGATTCCTCTAATATTTGCATTCTTTCAACCTGAACAATGTCGGTTAAACTCGCTGGATAACAACTGTATTTTTCGTTATAAATCTCAATCCCTATAAAGCCAGTCCTACCAGGTTTAATCCAGCTTCTGAAGGTCTTTGTGTTATCCCTTAAGTTCCAGCCAAAAGTTTGGAAAGTAATTTGATCTACTGATAGATTTTTCCTTCTATTAAAAAATTTCCCGAGCACGATAATTGATTTTATTCATCACATCATTAAAAATACGTGAAGCGTTGCACACAACGGTCTGCATAGCCGCAGGCTGCCCGCTTAGGGCAGCTTGACGGCTATGCTTTGTTCGATTCCGTGTTCATTTTTTCTTAGTTCTATTTTCCAGATATTCATGATACTTATTGATTAACAGTTCTTTGTCAAAGGAATGTTTTGGTATGCATTCTCCTGTCAGTTCTTCACATAACCCGTCATCTAATCTATCAATATCAAAATTCTTAGGAATATATTCAGTTATTATATCTTCAAAACATCCTGTTCCTGATAAAATTTTCCCACTATTAGATTGGCTAAAATCTAATTTACCATATCCATTCCCCTGTAATCTTTTATCCATGAACTCACCGTCATATATATATAGAAGACTTTTTTTATTTCTATCTGTGTAGACTGATTTGGAAGCCCAATTCGCAAAGGTCTTTCCCTCAAAATCATATACATTGCCTTTTAAATGAAGAGTTTTACTCAATTCATCATAAATTATTTCTATTAATCCATAACCAACTCCTCCGTTATCATTTGTTGAATACCTTTCAATCCAAAGTCCTTCAATACTTTCCTCGAATTCATATTGTTCTCTGATGCTTTCTTCGTTGATTCTTAAAATTCTTTGGTTTATCAAGTCTGAGATAAACCAAACAATTACCGCTATTGCAACAAGCAAAAGACAAATTGAAATAAAATTTAGGTTTTGTTCATTTGCTAATCTTGAAATCCAATATGCTGAAACTAATCCGATTAAAGTCAATATCAATTGGAAGCTATTTTCTTTTGGATTTTTCATCCTACTTGTTTGATTTTTATTTTCTTTTCATGGAAGCGAACGGGGGCGTAGCCGACGTGCCAGCCCTTTTTGGGCGGCATGGACGTGCTACGCAGTGTTGGGGGCCGGCTTTATTTTTTTCTATCGAGCAAAGACCCAAACCAATCGAGCAGGCGTTTGCCCAGAGCAAGGCCCAGACCTCGTGAGCAGGGACCAAATTGATGGATCTATTAATGGTGAATGAATTTTTACGCTTGAAAGATAAGCCAATTTTTGATTGCCCAGCTAAAGATCAAAGATCGAATGACCAAGAACCGAAAATCTTGTCGTGTCGCTATCTTTTCCTTTTACAAAGCTGGCCCCCCAACAAGCCTAAAGCCGCCATATGGCGCATACGACAACTACCTACACATCCGAAATATAGGGCTTTCCTGCCAAACTTGACGTGAATACAGCAGTTGACGTTGTTACTAGTAACAACGCCATTAGTCCCTTTTTAAATCATCGCCGATATTGTCGAGTGGACTGATTACCTGCTGTCTTTCTTTCGTAGAGATGTGCGTATAAATCTCAGTGGTTACGCTACTAGCGTGGCCAAGCAGATCCTGTATATGTCTTAGGCTGGTTCCTTGCTCAAGCAGGTGTGTCGCATAACTATGTCTTAGTGTATGTACAGTAGCAAATGGATTCACTTTGCTTTTATTTACAGCCCGTCTAAGGATATTTTGAACGGACCTCGTCGAGTATTGCCCACCAGTCTGTCCTTCGAATAGCCAGTAGTTGGGCTTGTATTGCTTGTAGTAAGCCCTTAATTCCATCAGCAGACTTTTAGGCATAGTAGTATATCTGTCTTTTTTGCCCTTGCCGCCGTGCACAAATATTTGCAAGCGATCAGGACACTAGGTAATTTCTTCGGCTTCTTCGGCCGCAAATCAATAAACGCCTTCTCCCTGCCTTCCACTTTCTCCAACCAAAACTTAATTGCATTCAATAGTTGGTTTTGAGTGGCTTCTGAATACTACCTCCCCAAACCAATCCACCATAAAAGACGTACGCTGCGCATTTCTGGGAATCAACCAGCTGCGCCGGAGTTTGTCTCAAGCGCAGCCGTCCAGATTATAGAGCGGCTTAGCGAGTTGTGGGGGAGTGGAGGATTATTGACTTAAGCGTTTGTTCCCCCTCATCCCCAGCCCTTCTCCCACCGGGGAGAAGGGAGGGCTTTCCAGGCGTAGTACAGTGAATATTCTTAAGCCAAGCTTTCCATATCAATTCAGCTAAAGTCAAAAAGCTTAACCTAAACATAAGTATGAAACACCACGCCAAAAACTCAAACCGCGAGCTCAAACCCCAAGCACACCACGAACCCCAAGCCGCGAAAATCCGTGGCATCCGTCCATGCAACTTGTTGCATCCGTAATAAGCGCGAAGTGCTGCAATTGATCCGCGTTCCCATTCCTCGTTACGTGCAGTATGTGTAGCAAAACCGGAATGAAAGATGAAGTAGCGTTGATTGACTTGAGCGTTTGTTCCCCCTCATCCCCGGCCCTTCAGCTAAGCAAATGGGACCCTTAACCCATTTGCCGCTCCGGAGAAGGGAGCGTCTTCCAAGCATTATCTCGTACATATTCTCGGTCTATATTTTCCATAGCTAAGCCACTAAAGTGAAAGAAATAGATCAAGACATAAGCATGAAAAACCGCTCTAAATCTCAAATCGCGAGCGCAAATACCAAGCGACCAACCGACTCCCAAGGCGCGAAAATCCGTGTAAATCCGCGCATGCGGCCTTGGCGCATCCGTTTATAAGCGCGAAGTGCTGCAATTTATCCGCGTACCCATTCCTCGTCACATAAAGCGTGTATTAGTCGAGATTTTTTAGATCAAAAAAAATCTTACGCCTCAAGCCACGAATCTCCCCCTCCTCCTATCTAGCTATCAAAACACGGGCACTGCCCGATGATCGAACTACTCGTTTTTTACGTTAAGGATGGTATGAATCTGGCCGGTCGAACAATATTCGACCGGCCGATTTCTTTTTGGCGGGGTTTGAAGTATCTTTACTATTGGGTTCGTGGAATGAATCTACCTGCGGAAGTACAAAAAAACCATCCGGTTATTCGCCTGATCAATCTTTCATACGGTTTGCTTGTGTTGTTGGTGCCTGCTGTGCTAGACGCCCAGCAAGAGTACACTACTGAATACGAGTACGAGCAGCCTACCGAAACGTACACGCCTCCTGTAAATACGGCCATAGCGGAAGAGGTCGCCCTACAGCCTTTTGATGAGGAGGCCCTAGACGATTTGCGCAATACCTTCGACTATACCAAGCCCACTGAGCGGAAGAAGAAGAAAAAGCAGCCGGAGGAAGAGCGAAGGAGAGAGCAACCCGGCCGTGAGGAAGCCGAAGAGGAGGCGGACAATAGCTGGGAAATTGGAGAGCTGAAGATACCGGCTTGGTTGGGATGGGTCGTATTAGCAGTTTTGCTAGGGGTAATTGGTTTCTTCATTTACCGGGCACTGGGGCTGCTGGATGACGATGCCGCCAAGAAAAAGAAAAAAACGGCCGATCGCATGCAGGTAGACTTGAGCGAAGTGCCCGAAGAGCAGCTGACCCTTAAAGAGACTGAAACCTTGCTGCAGCGGGCTGAACGCACGGGCGATTTTACGGCGGCTGTGCGTATGCAGTATCTGGCGATGCTCAAAGAACTGAACGAGCTGAGCCTGATCGAATACAAGCGCGATAAGACCGACCGCGAGTATCGCCGCGAGATGGACGAGACCGATCTGGGCGATGAGTTCGCGGCCATCACAATCGACTATGCCCGCAACTGGTATGGGCAGTATCCGCTGGATAGGCTGAGCTACAGATTAGTGGCAGAGCGGTTTGAGTCGCTGCGTGCGAAATTGAGTACGGTAAAAAAGTCGGCCTATGCCTAAGATGACAGGTTTATACTGGCTGGCTGGCATAGTCGTCTTGCTATTGCTGAATGCCTGCTCGGGCTGTCAGGATCACAACTGGAATCTCGGCTTCGATTACGAAGGAGACGAACCCTACGATATTTCGGGCCTCGTCTATATGTTGCAAGAGCGGGGGGAAGGCGTAACCTTCATACGCGATAGCTTGCAGACGCTGGATGATGAGGATTATGGAAGTGATGAAAACTACATCTACGTGGGCCGAAGCATGTTTTTGTCGGAGGCCGATTTCTCCAGCTTGCTCAAGTTCGTGGAGCGGGGCAACAAGGCTTTTGTTTTTGTAGAAGGACTTCCGGAAGAGTTACAGTACCACCTGTTTAGTTCGGACTGCTTTTATGGCATTGACCCTGGGCAGGTATACTACTACGACGATGTTCATTCGATGGTGGACAGTGTGCGCTTCGAGTTGGTCAATGAGCAGTTGCTGCCCGGTGGCTTGCTGACCTGCCATATAGAAGATTACAAACCCAGCAGACGTCGGTGGCGAGCGATCAGCCCGAATGCTTTTTGCGATCAGGGGTATGGTACCGAAGAGTTGGGCACGGTCAATCCTTCGGGGGAGGCCAATTACATGCGCCGTAAGTATGGCGATGGCGAGATATACGTCCACATAGAGCCGCTGCTGTTTACCAACTACTACCTCTGGGACAGCACACGCACCAGCTATGCCGAGGCGGCACTGAGCTACGCTAACCCCGGAAAGTTTTACTGGGACGAGGCCAGCCGGTCATATCGGCCACCCCCGCAGCCACGGGATCCTTATCAGGCCGATGGCGGCAGGCAGTTACTTAGAGACAATCACGCATTTAGCTACGTGCTCTCACAACCCGGTCTGACTTTTGCCTGGTACGCTTTTTTGGTGGGGCTGTTTTTGTTTCTGATCTTCAGGGCGAAGCGCAGGCAGCGGGTTATTCCTATGATACACCCCAAGCAAAACAGCAGCCTGCAATACGTAGATACTTTGGCGCGTCTCAATCAACAGAACGGTAGCCACTACCAGCTGGCGAAGCGCGAGGTAACACTATTGCGGCACTACCTCAACGAGCACTTCCAGGTGCGCTGGGGCGAGGGTAAGCCACCTCCCGAAGGACTGGCACAGCGCATCGGCCTGCGACCCCAAGAGCTGCAACCGGCCCTAGACCAGATCGCCTACATCCAAAGCAGAGGCTATCTGGATCAGAAGGAGTTGAATGCGTTTTATGAGAGCTTGCAGCCGATTTATAAGCTGTCACGCTTTCGCGAAACTTCCCCACCAATCACTTATTTTCGCACCTGACTTACTACCAACCCAATGTATCCCGACGAAGACGATAAGTACAAACCCAAGCCCACCGACAACGATCCTGTTCCGCCGCCGGTGCCGCCTACGCCCCCGCCCGTAGCAGATACGCCCATCGTACCTGCACCCGCCGAGGAGGAAGAACTAGTGGCTGGACCGCCAGAAATACCGCCGACTCCGGCAGAGGTAGAAGACCCACGCCCACCTCAGGCCCCTGAAAATCGCATCGATCTGAGCGAGTTGCGTGCCGCTGCCCGCGATCTGCGTACAGAAGTTGGCAAGCTGGTCGTTGGCCAACGGGAATTTTTGGAGTTACTCCTCGCAGGATTCTTCGCCGGTGGTCACGTATTGATAGAAGGGGTGCCGGGTATTGCCAAAACGCTGACGGCGCGCCTGCTGGCCAAAACGGTAGATGTAGATTTTAACCGCATTCAGTTTACGCCCGACCTGATGCCGAGCGATGTGACAGGCTCGACCATCTTCAATGTCAAGAAATCGGAGTTTACTTTTAATCCGGGGCCGATCTTTTCTAATATCGTATTGATCGACGAGATCAACCGGGCACCAGCTAAGACGCAGGCAGCCCTTTTTGAAGTTATGGAAGAAGGTCAGGTAACGGTAGACGGCACCACCCACCCGATGGGTTTCCCGTTCTTCGTGGTGGCTACCCAAAACCCCATCGAGCAGGAAGGTACCTACAAACTACCCGAAGCCCAGCTGGACCGCTTCCTGGCACGGATCATCATCGACTACCCGGAGTTGGAGGAAGAGCAGGAGATACTCCGTCGCTTCCGCAGCGATTTTAACCATCGGCAGGAAGACTCGATATCCAAAGTGATGACTGCCGAGCAAGTGCGCAAATATCGAGGCCAAATCGAAGAAGTCTTCATCAAGGATGAGCTACTCGATTACATTGCGGCTATCGTGCATCGTACGCGCAACCATCCCGACCTGTTCTTAGGGGCCAGCCCGAGGGCATCGCTGGCGATCTTGCGCATGTCGAAAGCAGTCGCTGCCCTCGACGGCCGTGATTATGTAACGCCCGACGATATTCAGTATGTGGCCTACCCGGTGCTTAACCATCGGGTTATCCTTACGCCTGAGCGGGAGATGGAAGGCTACTTCTCCGAAGATGTGATCAACGGCATTGTGCAGGGAATCGAAGTGCCCAGATAGCGGTTGCTTATGACACCTGGTCCAGAGATCATTTCCAAATATTTTCCCACGCTCAGTGAGCAGCAAATGGCGCAATTTGCTCAGCTCGGCGAGTTGTACACCGACTGGAACAGCAAGATCAATGTCATTAGCCGCAAAGACATAGATCAGCTATATATACGCCACGTATTGCATAGCTTGGCTATCGCCAAATGGCTCAAGTTTCTGCCCGGTGCTAGAATATTGGACCTGGGTACGGGCGGTGGCTTTCCGGGTATACCATTAGCTATTTTTTTTCCGGAAGTCCAGTTTCACCTGATCGATGGTACGGGGAAGAAAATCCGCGTTTGTCAGGCAGTGATCGAAAGCTTAGGCTTGCAAAACTGCAAAGCCGAGCAGCAGCGGGCCGAATATTTGAAAAAGCGTAGCTACGATTTTGTAGTTACCAGAGCAGTAGCCAGAATTCAGCAACTCTCTGAATGGAGCCTTCGCCTGATCAGCACCCAGCAGCGTCACGCCATGCCCAATGGCCTCATCACCCTCAAAGGCCGAAATCTAAAAGAAGAAATGGCCGAGCTGCCCAAGCGCGCCTACTTCGAGGAGCATCCGCTCTCGGTATGGTTTGAGGAAGAATTTTTTGAGGAGAAGGCGATCGTGTATCTACAGTACTAAAGGTGTTGCGCCCTCTGGTCGCAACAATTTATCTTCGACCAGAGGGCGAAGACCCGTAATCAATTAGTACTTTTGCAATCCATTAAAATCTCCTCCCCATGTCATTCGACGTAGACGGCAAGCTGCACAAAAAATTCGAGACCGAGCAAAAAACCGACTCCTTCCGCGCCCGCGAATTCGTGATCGAGGTCGACGGCGGGCAGTACCCACAATTCGTCAAGTTTCAGCTGGTACAAGATCGCTGCGGCTTGATCGACGACATGGCCGAGGGCGATGGGGTTAAAGTACACTTCGATCTACGCGGCCGCGAGTGGCAAGGTAAGTACTTTACCAACCTCAATGCCTGGCGCGTCGAGAAGCTGGAACAAACGGGTGGCGTGAGTACTTCCACGGAAGAAAACTTCGGCGACGGCTTCCCCACAGCCGATGACGATCCCGGCCTCGCTGCTGACGATGACTTACCCTTCTAAACTGGCGTTCCTCAAAGCGCAGAAGTCGATTTAAAACCTATCGCACTACACCATGACACTAGGAGAAGCCTTCGAGTACGCCTCTAACAATCCGGAAACGGTCATATTCTACTTCGCCATCATTCCTTTCGCGGCACTTCTCGCCGGCTGGATGGAAAGAGAAGAAGGCCATCTGCCGCCTTGGAACTATATGTACAGTGCCCTGCTTTACATGGTCGCCATTCCTGGTATATTGGCCGTGGCCCTAAGTGCCTATATCTTCCTCTTCCAAAACGGCAACATCATGGAGGCCAATCTGCTGCTCCAAGTTTTGCCTGTGGCTAGTATGCTACTCACCTTCGCCATCGTCAAAAATAATGTACGTATCGAGTCGCTGCCCGGATTCGATAAGCTCTCTAGCCTGGTGCTTATGGTTGCTGCCACTTTAGCCCTCATGTGGTTCATCGACAAGGTGCGTATCGTCGTCTTCAGCTATATGCCCATCCAGTATCTGCTGTTGATCTTCATCGGGCTGTTGATAGCTATTCGGTATGGGTGGCGGTCGGTGACGCGGTAGCTTGAGCTTTAATCTAAATGATTAATTTGCAAATAAAAAACCCCGGATGATTCATCATCCGGGGTTTTTTATTTGCAAATTTTATACATCACACCGCAAAGCTTTCCCCACATCCACATTCCCGTGAGGCATTAGGATTGGTGAATGCAAACCCTTTGCCATCCAGCCCGCCACTAAATTCGAGGGTCGAGTTGCAGAGATAAAGGAAAGACTTCAAGTCGCATACGACCTTGATACCATTATCTTCAAAAATCTGGTCTTTATCCTGTAGCTCATTATCGAAGTCGAGCTTGTAGGTCAAACCTGAACATCCGCCACTAGTGATCGTGACGCGCAAGAAATAGTCTTCCGGAAGCTGCTGAGCAGAACGTACCTGACTTAATTTATCCTTGGCACTGTCGGCGACGAATAGCATTTTGGAAAGATTTAGTTAGATAGGGTAGGGGAAGAGCCAGTAGACTATGATTAGCCTGCGTGAGCGGCTACCTTAGCCTCTTCAGTTACAGCATCAGTAGACTGGCCGTTTTTCTTGCGGTAGTCTTCAATAGCGTCCTTAATGGCGTCCTCGGCCAGTACTGAGCAGTGAATCTTTACGGGCGGCAGGGCCAGCTCTTCGACAATATCCATATTGTCGATGGTCATAGCCTCTTCGACCGTTTTACCTTTTAACCATTCGGTAGCCAGACTAGAGCTAGCAATGGCTGAGCCGCAACCGAAGGTTTTGAACTTGGCGTCGGTGATCTGCTGGGTGGCGGGGTCTACCTGAATCTGCAAACGCATCACGTCGCCACATTCAGGTGCGCCTACCAAGCCTGTACCCACATTTTCACTGCTTTTGTCGAGTGTACCGACATTGCGTGGATTCTTGAAGTGATCGAGAAGTTTATCAGAGTATGCCATGATAGAATAGGTTTTCTAATGCTTTGAGAATGATGAAAATATGAAATTAATGCGAACTCCAGACGATGGCGTCCAAATCTACGCCTTCTTTGTACATTTCCCAAATCGGGCTAAGGTCTCGCATATGGTTAACACCGTCCATTACTTTTTGGATCGTTCGGTCTATGTCTTCTTCCGTCGTGAAGCGACCGAGGCTGAATCGAATACTCGAGTGCGCCAGGTCGTCACCTAGCCCTAATGCTACGAGCACATAGCTAGGTTCCAAACTTGCGGAAGTACAAGCTGATCCAGAAGAGACAGCAATATCTTGGTTAAAGGTCATCATCAGACCTTCGCCTTCAACGTGTTTGAAGCTGATGTTGGTAACGTGGGGCATGCGGTGCTCGAGACTGCCATTTACGTAGGCTTCTTCCAGGCCCTCGACCAATGCGGTCTCTAGCTTGTTGCGAAGTTTTGACAATCTTGCGGCATCTTGTTCCATTTCCTTGTGGGCAATTTCAGCAGCTTTACCGAAGCCTACAATGCCCGTAACGTTGAGTGTACCGGAGCGCATGCCACGCTCGTGACCACCACCGTCCATCTGGCTGGTTACTTTCACGCGTGGCTTTTTGCGGCTCACGTACAGTGCACCCACACCCTTGGGGCCATACATCTTGTGACTAGTGAAAGCCATGATGTGCACACCCGTTTCGCGCGGATCGACAGGAATTTTACCCACAGCTTGAGTCGCATCGCTCATGAAGAGTACACCATGCTTGGCACAGATGTCGCCGATCTCCTTCATAGGCTGTATGACGCCGGTCTCGTTATTGGCCCACATGATAGAAACCAGAATGGTTTTATCGGTGATCGCGGCTTCTAACTCTTCCAGATCGATCAAACCTTCACGATTGACATCGAGGTAAGTCACCTCTCCGCCCATCTTTTCGATTTTGTCGCAGGTGTCGAGGACTGCCTTGTGCTCAGTTTTAGCTGTGATGATGTGGTTGCCTTTTCGGGAGTACATCTCGAACACACCTTTAATACCGAGGTTGTCGCCTTCTGTAGCACCGCTGGTAAAGATGATCTCACGCGTATCGGCGTTGATGAGTTGCGCGATTTGCTCACGAGCGTAGTCTACAGCTTCTTCCGCCAACCAACCAGCGGGGTGGTTACGGCTCGCGGCATTACCGGGAATCTCAGTGAAATAGGGCATCATAGCCTCCACTACACGCGGGTCGGTAGGGGTCGTTGCGTTATTATCGAGGTAGATTAACTTTTGATTCTTGCCCATGGCCGGAGTCAAAATTTTATGCTGATTTGGGGTGCGCAAGATCGCGCTCAATAGTAACGCGGAGAACTTACCTTGGTTTACTGGAATTAGGCAGATATTCAGACAATTTAAAAAAGACGCTCTTGCAGGGCAAAACTTTTGGGGTTCTCAAGAGCTAGCAGGCGCCGCTTGAAGTCGAGGCCATAAAAATAACCCTGCAAATTTCCGTTTTTGGCAATGACCCTATGGCATGGTACAATGATAGCCAGTGGGTTATGTTTATTGGCCTGCCCGACTGCTCGTATAGCTTTTCGGTCACCTAGTTTTTGTGCTACCGCCAGGTAGGTACTTGTCTGGCCATACGGAATCTTTTGAAGTTCTGTCCAAACTGACTGATAAAAATCAGTTGCTCCGATCCAGTCTAATGTTAGATCAAATTCCCTTCGTTGGCCCTCGAAGTACTCACCTAGCTGGTGAAGCGCGTGATTGAGGTGTTCGTTTTTCGGGATGAGCAACTCGCCTGGTACCTGTATATCGGTCAGCCTGACGGAAACGAGCCCTCGCTCACTAGCCGTAAGCTGAAAGGTGCCAAAGGAAGTATGTAGCCAAGTCGTTTCCACAAATTAAAGTTAGATGCAATCAGGGCAGTTGCCTTCCAGTGTCAACTTTGATTTCTGGATTTTGTATCCCGGCATATCTTTTATCTCGGGAATCTCAATCTCATTGAGGCAGAAGGTGTTGTCGCATTCTGTACAGATAAAATGAACGTGAGCACGGTTATGTACTTCTTCAAGCGAGTGCAGCGCATATTTAGCCACACGATCATTGGATGGCACTTTATGGATCAATCCTTTTTCAAGGAAGACATCTAGACCCCTATAGATCGTTACCTTGTCTTGTGTTTGTGTTACTTTACTTTTGATGTCTGAGAAGGAAAGTCCATACCTGCTCTTTATGAAAATATCAAGTAGCTCTGTTCTAAACAGCGTTTTTCTGATGCCGTGAGCTTTAAGGATGTCTTGTATATTCTGATTGTCCATCGTATAACAAAAGTAATGCTAAATGTATTTGGTTCAAATTTATGCAACATAGTTGCGTTAAAGGTATTAGAGTGCTTATCTTCGCGCTCTAAAACACGCAAACCCAATAGAAGTAGAAAGCTAGAAGCATGCAGATTTGAATCTCTCTAGTACTTTTTTAATGAAACAGCTCCTACTTTTTTTCGTCTTGATCATCTCCATGTGTACCTTGTCTGCACAGGGCGAAGCTTTGTGTGATTATGAACTCAAGGGTACGATTCTTGACGCAGACACCAAGGAAGCCCTGCCATTTGTACAAGTGGTCGTTGAAGGGACTCAAAAGTCTTCATTGACAGATATTAATGGCGAGTTTCACCTCAAAGAGCTTTGCGATCCGTCCAATGATTTGATCATAAGATGTATTGGATACGGCGATACCATATGCACGCATCACCAGCATGAAGGTGCAAATGCCGAATTTTACCTCAGGTCAGAAGCTAGCCTTCTGGATGCAGTTACCATTTCGGCAGAGCGTCAAAGAGAAGAGGGCACGGTATCGATTGCCCAGCAAAGCTTGGATAAGGATCAACTATCTGCTAATCTGACCCAATCTCTTGCTTCTGCTCTTTCGGATATCGAAGGCGTAACCTTCACCTCAGTCGGCAGCAATGTGCAGCTACCCGTCATACACGGTCTGTATGGCAACCGTGTCCTCATACTCAACAATGGCATTAAGCACGGTTTTCAAAACTGGGGCACCGATCACGCACCTGAAATAGACATCGCTACAGCTGATCGAATAACCGTCTTGAAAGGAGCCGCTGGCGTCAGATACGGGCCAGAAGCACTGGGTGGTGCGATAGTCATAGAGTCTGACCCACTTTTATTCAATAGACCATTAGAGGCAAATGTCGGCACGGGTTATCAAACCAATGGCCGAGGGTATTTTGCAAACGCTGGCCTTTCCAAAGGTTCAAACAATTTCAGTTATCATATCGGTGCAAACTACACCAGGATAGGTGATCGTAACACACCAGACTACTCCCTGACCAATTCAGGCAAAGAAGAACGGTCAATCAATGGAGGTCTGCGATTTCGCCTCAACGATTGGGACTTTAAAGTTTATTACAGCTATCTCAGCCAGAACTTAGGTATTCTAAGGTCATCCATTGCAGAAACGGGTAGCTCTCTTTCGCGGGCACTCAGTGCAGACGAGCCAAATTTTATCAGACCATTCTCTTACGACATTAATGAGCCTAGTCAGTTTGTTCGACATCATTTAGGTAAGATCGAAGCCAGCTGGCGTTATGCCGATGATGCCAAGCTTACGTTCAGATTGGGTAGTCAAATCAATCAGCGGGAAGAGTTCGATGTGCGAAGAAATTCCGAACTACCTATAATCGATCTGGATCTGATTACTAATGACTTCCAAATTGAATGGGAACATCCGGAATGGAATGGACTGAATGGTATGATCGGTGTACAGGTCTTTACCCAAAACAATGATAATAATCCAGGCACTCGAACGACTGCATTTATACCAAACTATAATTCCTTTCGCGTCAGTTCTTTTATTATCGAAAATTTGAAGGTCAACAACAATACCTTTGAGATAGGGCTGCGTATGGACTACGAAAGCAATAATGTTCGTGGTAGAGATCCAAGCCAGAATATTTTCAGAGACAGCTACAATTTTCTCAACCTGACGGCCTCTCTCGGTTATATTAAAAACATATCTCCCAATACTACTTTTAGAACAAATCTGGCAACAGCATGGCGAACGCCTAATATGGCTGAACTATTCAGCTTTGGCCAGCATGGATTTAAGAGTTCCTTTGGTTTGCTTCGCTACTACTTCGACGAAAATGAGGATGGGAGACTAAGATCAAACCGAGTGACTTTGCTAGAGGAAAGTGGAATTAGCCCCGAAAGAGGTTATAAGTGGATAAACGAATGGCGCACTCGTAAAAACACGAATACCCTTACAGTAACAGCCTACGCGAACTACATACAAAATTTCATTTTTGATCGGCCAATAGCTCTGAACAATACCATTAGGGGCCCCATGCCCATATTTATACACAGCCAGGCCGATGCTCTGTTTTTAGGGACAGATGTTTCTTGGCAGAAGGATTGGTCGGGAACGATCAACGGGACTTTAGGAATTAGTTATCTATGGTCTAGAAACGTAGAGAAAAATGAACCGCTCATCAACCAGCCTCCACTCAATATAAACTACCAATTGAATTGGGAGCTGCCACAATTATTCAATGGGATTTCTTCCCAATTATCATTCAGGCCCAGCTATACCTTCGAGCAATTCCAAGCACCCAGAGCTGTAAGCCCCCAAGATTTAATAGATAGAACTGTTGTAATCTCGTCTGAGTCAGAAATTTTTGATTTTAGAGATGCTCCAGCAGGCTATTTTCTGGCAGATATAATTATGCAGATTAAGTCGAAAAAAATTGATGTAGGCTTATCTGTTCAAAATGTACTCAATGCTCGTTATCGCAATTATCTCAATGAGATGAGATACTTTGCTGATGAGCCTGGAATAAATTTTCTTTTCACCATCAATTATTCAATTGATACTAAATCAAACTAGTAATGAAACCATTTGATTTCTTAAAAAAGTACAGCCTTTTTGCCCTGCTGGCTGTACTCGTCTTAGTCTCAGGATGTGAGGACGACGATGCTCCAGAACCAGTTAATGACCCCGAGGTTATTACTGACGTAAAGTTGATCTTTACGAATGTTGCTGATGCAAGCGACGTTGTAGAAGCTAATGCGCAAGATCCTGACGGAGACGGTGTCGAGGACCTGATGATCCTAGACGACATTAATCTCGATGTCGACAAGACTTACACACTTACCTATGAAATCTTCAACAACCTGGAAACGCCAGGTGAAGATATCGGAGAAGAGATTGCAGAAGAAGATGATGAGCATCAATTCTTTTACAGTTTCAGCACGGATGCTTTTGCTAGCCCGATGGGAGACGGTAATATCGATACGGCATCTGATGCGATTAACTACGTAGATACAGACCGCAACGGAGATAACCTGGGATTGATAACAACTTGGGAAACTTCTTCTACGCCACTTACAGGAGGCACCTTCACGGCTAGACTACAACACCAGCCAGGTGAGAAAACTTCAACTTCTGGTGCTGATGTAGGTGAGTCTGATTTCGATCTGACTTTTGTACTGAATATTCAGTAAGCTCTCTAATCAGCAGCTGTCATCTAAAATATTTAGATGATGCATAGACGGACCTTTTGTGCATATTCAGGTTGCTTTCATAGAGCAATTCGAAGGCACGAAAGGTCCTCTTTTATTTATTGATTGTAACTACTTAGGTGGCGAAGCCACCTAAGTAGTTACAACTCCTGAATAGTTGAAGAATAAATGAGACGATTCGAATATTTCAATAAATATAGCCTGCTGGTATCGGTAGTCATGGTTTCCCTACTCACGGCTTGTAATGATGACGATGCCGGGATAATTGTAGATCCACCAGGATTAAGGCTCGCCAAGGTGACACTCAACTTTACAAATGATTCAGATCCAAACGATGTAGTGCAAGCTGTAGCCGAAGATCCTGATGGAACTGGGGCAGAAGAACTTATAGTTATCAGTTCAATCAATCTCACTAGGAATACTACATACACACTGACTTATGAAATAGAAAACGGCCTTGAATCTTTACAAGATGACGTTGTAGGGCTAATTTTGGAAGAGAATGATGAGAATCAACTCTTTTATAGTTTTACCGATGGTGCTTTTGTCAACCCCACTGGAGATGGTAATATCGATACCGCTTCTGACCCGATCAATTATCTGGACTTTGATCGCAACAACAACCCACTCGGTTTGGAAACATCTTGGGCGACTGGTTCGACTCCGGTTTTGGGTGGGGAGTTTACGGTTAGGTTACAGCATCAACCAGGCGAAAAGACCGCCACTACCGGTGCTGATATTGGAGAAACAGATTTTGATTTGACCTTTGTGTTGAATATTCAATAGTGATATGAAATCTAACCTCCATAAGAGCTTTTTTTGAATTCTTATTTAATAAGCGGTGGGGGGTGAGCTATTGATTAGTATTAATCCCCCATCGCATTTTGCTTGACTCTAGTCCAAAAGACTGAAGTCGAGCTCATACCATTATTTCAAGTAGTTTATTTCTCCACTTGGGAAAGCCATCTACCAATTTTGAGTTGGCACCGGGGTGTCGTATCGTACTAAAGAGGAAGCTGTCCAGATCGGTGCGGCGATAGAGCATGCGGCCATACTGCCCGATTTTGGCGACCTCTCGTTCGACCAGTTTGTAATGGCGGGCGGGCGTACTTTCGTCTCTGTCGAAGCTCCAGATGTAGGTGGCGTGTGAGTTGAGTAGCTCCCAGATGAAGTGGTTGTAGGCCTCGCCTTCAGAGAAAAAAAGAAAACCAAACTGGGGGCGCAGCGTATAGCGGATGGGCTCTCGCTCGTCGTGCAGATGACCTGCCAGCCAGGCGAGCTGCTTGCGGTTGCGCACTTTACGGATGGCGAATATCTCTTGTAGTATGGCGTCGGCCCCATCGGCAGTGAGTTTGCTGCCTAGGTCTTCGCTGGAGACATTGCCGAAGAGGTCGTCGGGTGTGAAGAGGGATTTATCTACTTCGGGCTCGTAGCTGGGTTTGAGGATCTCGCGCAGTCGCCTCCGTCGGGCCAGTTGCAGCATATCTTGATTTATAGCAGCGATTTGTGGAGAACGGCAATTGCGGAGTTCTACTTCCTCTCCATCGATAAATAGCTTGGCTTGTACTACTATAGATTTGCGTTTGAGCAACTTAGCAAAGTAGCCTTTTATGTGCTCGAATTCGGGTATGAGGTAATCATTCTGGATGGTGAAGGATAGTAAATCCGGAAATGGGTCGATGGTAGTTTGACCGACGACTTCACCCAATTTGATCTCCAGCTCATCGAATGGGACAGTGAAGCTTAGCTGGCGCTCTTCCGGTTTTGGGCTTTGGTCTTCCACCTGCGGAAGTGCAAAAAATGCATCCGATTCTAGGGGTTCTTCTGGCTCGGATTCTAAAATTTCAGCTAAGGCCGAGGGGTCGAAATAGCTGAGTTGTGCCCGGAGTTCGTCTTTAATCAGTGGTGAAAATGCGAGCCCGTTTACTGGCCGTTTCATCTTTTGCTGGTAGTAGGCGATCAGATCCTCTTCGTCGGCTTCGTATTCGATGACTTCTACTTCCAGCATGCCTGTTTTGGCTTCGTAGCGAAGCATCTCTACCAGCCAGTAAATAGGCTCGTGTGTACGAAAGGTCGCTGCCGATTTGGGGAAGTTAGTTTGCGCCCAGTTTAGCTCGTCCGTTTCATTGAAACGAACGGCTTCGTTGGTGATGTGAAGGACGAGATAGGTCGAGCGCATGCACGTAAGATATTTCCTAATCGAGGAATTGCTTTGTTTCCCATTTAGACGAATGAAAAACAAAGCAACCCAATTGGAGTTGGTTTGCGTTATAGAGGAGCAAATTAACTCGATTTATGCCCGAAACACCCAAAATATTGATCGAAAATCGCCGTGCTCGTTTCGAGTATCACTTTGTGGATACCTACACGGCGGGCATTATGCTGACCGGTACCGAGATTAAAAGTATACGGGCTGGTAATGTCAATTTGAGTGATGCCTATTGTGTGTTTCGGGGCGGTGAGCTCTACTTGCGATCTATGTTTATTGCCGAATACAAGCATGGGAATCAGTTCAATCACGAGGAAAGGCGAGAGCGCAAGCTATTACTGAAGCGATTCGAGCTGCGTCGACTGGAAAAAAAGGTAAAGGAAAAGGGGCTGACCATCGTCCCCTTTCAACTGTTTATGAATGACCGAGGCTTCGCCAAGGTAGATATCGCGCTCGCCCAAGGCAAGAAGGTCTACGATAAACGGCAGTCGATCAAGAGCAGGGAGAATAAGCGGGCGTTGGACCGAGCGATGAAAGAGAGGTTTTAAACTTATAGGTTTTTCGGGGCGCAGCCCCGAAAAACCTATACCTCTTGTCTAAGTGCTTCCAGATCTCTTACCAGCATTCTTCTACGATTAAATGAGATGATATTCTTCCGCCGAAGGTCATTCATGACGGCATTGACGGTTTGGCGGCTGGTGGCGGTGAGATCGGCTATTTCTTTGTGGGTGAGCATTTGGCGCACTTCGCGCTCGAAGCCGACTTGGCGGCCTTTGTTAGCGGCCAGTTCGTGGAGGAAATCGACTATGCGGGTGCGGCTGCTCTTAAATACGAGGTTTTCGAGCCGGCGCTCCAGTCGCAAGGTGCGGTTGCCGATCAGCTTCATGAAGAATAGCTGAAGCTCGGATCGCTCGCGCATCATGCTGGTGAGGTCACTCCGCTCGAGGGTACAAAGGTTGAGGTCTTCGACGGCGTAGGCGAAGTCACGTCTTTCTTCCTGGCCGATGAGGGCCATTTCACCGAATACTTCACCGGGGCCGAGTATGGCTTTGGTGATCTCGCGGCCTTCTTCGCCATAGGTGCCGATCTTTACCCGACCGGAATTGATCAGGTAGATATGCTCGGCTGGCTCGTCGGGTAGGTAGACGTAGTTGTTAGCCTCGAAGTCGAGATGGGGCTTGTCATCTAATCGTCCTTTCTTACGTGGGCAGAATAGATGCTGCAAATCTATGTTTTCGAGAAACCAAAGTGGAGAGTTGTCTGCCATGATACGTGGTGGTGTAAAAACGCTAAATTATGGAATGATCTTAGATACGACGGCATCAAGTCAAAAGTTGACTTTGGCCAGATTTAGGGTTTATAAGGTCAATGTGCGGACACTCAAGTCAAATGCGCTCGTAATCTCTAACGGTTAGTTCATGCTCTACGTCTCCGGTATGCTTGATTTGGCCGGGCTCTACAAGCATGAGCTGTACTTCCATACCGTCTTTGGTGCGTGGTCGATGCTCGACACCTGCTGGGGCGATGATCATATCTCCAGGGTTGAGTTCTGCGGTGGCTCGCTCTCGAAAGTCGATGTATAAGGTGCCGGATATGACGAAGAATAGTTCGTCTTCCTCGGCGTGGTCGTGCCATATGAAGTCGCCTGCAATCTTAGCCAGCTTTATATCATGGCCGCTCACACGACCAATGATTTTGGGCGACCAGTGGTCGGAGAAGAGGCTGAGTTTTTGGTTAAGATTAATGACTTGCATGGCTATGGCTCCGTATTGACGTTTTAAGCTAACGTGAGGTTGAGGGCAGTTGAACGCTCGCAGGAGCTAAAAGCCTTCGCAGAGCTACGGCTTTAAGCACGCTACGAGGTTCTTTTCCGAGTAAGGTTAGGACCTCGAAGCGTTTGCAAGCTCGAAGCCATAGCGGAGAGCTTGTAATCCTTTGAGCGTCCGTTGTTTAACCCCCAAACCTCACGTTAAGATAAAAGAAAATGGGATAACAACAGTGATACAATTGCGGAAGCTGATACTACCGTATAGGCCGTTTTCTTTTCAATTTTAAAAGTGTTACGTACGTCGGCTCCGAAAACAAGCCAGAATGCACCAAGGTAAAACACTAAATGCAGCAGGTAAACCCAGGGAGAAGTGGTGGGAAATATTCGCTCGATCGTATAGTCGAGGTTACCGTAAGTATAACCGGCATCGAGTTGATTTGACCACTCGAAACTATATAGAAAAGCCAAAAGCGAACTTGCTGCGCTGAATATCAGATATCCCGTCAGTAAAATCCAGCCCACTCGATAAATGAGCCAGAATAAAATTACTGATATCAGCGGAATAAAGCCCATAATTAGAATAATATTATACTCGATATCAGAGCTTACCAATTCGCCATACTGAAAATCAAAATAAATGGACACGGCACTAGTGTAAGCACTGTGTAAAGCTACTGCTCCAAACAAGATGCTAAACCAAACAATTTTTTGTCTGGCTGTTTTGTCGCCTATTTGGACAGGACTCAGGGCAGCTGAAAACTCAGAGATGGAGCCGATGAAATAATCCCTGTTTGCCTTTTGGCGATTGGCTTTCTCCAGTTTTGAATCTCTTTTTTCTTGACTTTTAGCCTTGTAGTTATCTATTTCGCTTTGAGCGATTTTCCGATTGGCTAATTCGTTTTTAGCTGCTTCAACAGCCTCAGGATCATAGTCTTGTGGGGAATCTATTATTTGGAATAATCTTTGATTTTGAAACTTGGAAAACCTTTGGGCAAAATTATCCATAACTGGAATCTTGATTAAGTCGATTATATAAAGCATCGACCACTTCCCTGACAAAATCGCTATGCCGCATGGTATTTCGATTGGGGGAGTTGACTACATTCGAGGGTAAATCCTTTCCATATTTTTCGCGAAGGCTCTCAGGGGTGTGAACATATATCAGAAAGTCGACATCATCGATCTCGGTATTGAGGTTGACCATTTGAGCAAAGTCGAGACCGCGCACCTTGTGTTCTTCTTCTTTGTCGCCCTCTTTACGGGTCAGGTCTGAGATGACAAGATGAATGCGATCTTCTTTCTTTTGATTGACGAAATTATTTTCTTTGAGTATATCCAGGGCCTCTGTGGAACCTTTGCAAGTCAAGGTATCTATATTGAGCTGGTCGAGAATGGCCATGAGCAGCACGTATGTGAAGGCGTCGTCTATCCATAGCACCTTGACTTGGTAGTCGAGTGAACGCAAGAACTTGACTTTATACAGGCAATCGTCGTCATTTCGAATTCCTAGGTTTTCGAGGACCTGCTCGATTCGGTTCACGTTAGAGAGTTCCCACATGAGGGGTTTGACCTTCTGTAGGAGTTCGCGCTTGAGTTTGGCCTGGTATCTCGGCCATTTGAAGTTGCGCAAGAACTCACAGGCAGTCTTGGCGCCGACCATGAAGAGGGCTTTCTTCTGGTCATCGGGCAGGTTGAAATCTAGCCAGTCGAAGCCGTCGACATTGACGTAGGAGACCGTCTCGCGATACTGAGGATTGTTGCTGATAAACTCGTGGTCGCGCAGGTTGCGCACGCCGTCTACCATGCTATAGAGGTAACTCATCAGCGAGCTGGTGTCTTTGGCATGGCCGCGATCTACGCCCAATTTGATGCCTATGGTGGGCCTGTCTGGTATGCGGCCTTCTTCGTGGAAGAGGTCGATGGGGAAGTTGGACATCATGCCGCCGTCTACGAGCACGGCTTCTTTCGGTAATCTCCCCGTGAAATTGGCATCTTTTGCCCAGGCTCTGCGGCAGTCTTCTTCGCAGGTTTCGCTCCAGCTGAGATCGATCTTGAAAGGTTCAAAAAAGAGCGGTATAGACATAGATGCGCGAACGGCATCGGCCGGACTAGCCTTTTTCGGCTCGGCGTAATAGAGGTGACCCTTACCTGGAAAATCGACCTTGGATTGGGTGCTGATATCGGCGGCGACTATAGCGAGTTTAGGCTTTATGGTTTTGGTTTCTATTCGCTCTAAACGGTTGCCATAATCGTCTTGGCGGTACATGCGCAAGCCGAAGTTATTCATGTTGGTCTCCAGATCTTCCCAGGTCTTGAAGTTGGTGACGCTTTTGAGCCAATCTAGAAAATGAGAGCCAGGGTTGAATCCTTTTAGTCTCTTGAATTCGGCTACGTTACGAATGACTGCTATTACCCGGGTGAAGATGTTGCCATTTAAAATGGCCTTGACGAGCGAATTGGCGTCGCTGCCACCATCGACAAAGTCTTTGAAGTCTTTATTGGCGATGTGATTGAGGATGCGCAGACTCTTGGCCTCGTCGGGCCTGCCGAGGTCAGCCAGCATGAGGGTATTGATGGAACCAGCCGAGGTGCCCCCCATGCTGATGAAGCGGATGCCCATCTCTTCGAGCACATAGGTGAAGCCGACCAGCGCGATACCGAGTACGCCGCCACCTTCCTGGACCAGATTGACATACTGATTGCCTTCCTCATCAACGAGGTCGGAGATCACGAAATCTTTGGGATTTTCTTTTCTGAGGTGACGTAATTCCTCAATTAATGGAAATACGTCTTTAGTGAATTCATCGGCAGTCATAATATGGGCGATTGGTGGGTGGAAGATAAAATGGACTGCAATTTAGTTTTTTTTTCCACCTAAAAATTTAAATCGACAATGCGCAACCTTTTATTTGGGCTCAACTTGATTTTTCGGTTGGCTAATTTGGTCAGCAAAAAACCTGCGGCTATGGAGCCGAGCGACACAATTGCATCACCAGTCTGAAAACGCGTCTCTGGATCGCCGTCTACAGCATAACCAACCAACCCGAAAAAGCCCCATCCGGCACCAAAGGTCATTAATGCGATACCGCTCCCTTGGGTAAAGCCATCTTTGCCCAGGTTTATCTGCTCTATTTGGTCTAATGATACGTACCGATTGGCGAACACTAGAGAGTTGATATCGGGTCGTATTTCTTGAATTAAGTCTGTTCGCCAGATATCGTCTTCTAGGAGTTGGTAGCTAAACTCATCTCCTCGGAAGAATTTTAGTGTTTCGTCGTATCCAGAACGCTCGAACTGAACGGCGAGCTGAGCGAGGCAGCTACCTGCGGAAGTGCAAAAAAAGAAAACAGATAAGGTGAAGAGTCTCATGTCTAATAGAAGGCTTCGTGAATGAGATTGGTTGCTCATCGACGCTTATTTGCTTGCGTTCTTTGTGATGACTCGGCTTTCGCCGAGCGTAATTTTCGCGCCTATCGGCGGCATTGTGATGAACTCGCTATCGCGAGTTGTGATAAACTTTTCTCGTAGTAAATAATCTCATGTACTTTAGAGTCTCAGCGACCGATAGGGAGCTTATCCCACCGATGGCGATAGCCAAGGTTATCCCACGACCGAAGGGAGTTTTCACAAGGCCGCCAATAGGCGCCTGAATCCCACGAGGGCGTTAGCCCGAGTAATTCCGCCGATGGCGATAGCCAAGGTTATCCCCGCGAGGGCTCTTAGGCCCGAGTTATCCCGTGATGGCGAAAGGCGAGATCATCCCGCGACCGAAGAGAGCAGTCGCTTCATCCCCTTTCTCATTGCTTTCTCCAGCTCCTTAAACGACTTTGGTGGTGGGCCGGCGAGCATGATCATCAGGGCGATTTGGGGCTTTTCTTTTGGCCATGCGGCAGGTAGATACGCCTCCCGGTTGAGGCGGTAGGCCTCGCGCATTCTTCGCTTCCAGTAGTTGCGGTCTACGGCTTTTCGGAAGCGGCGTTTGGGTACGCCAAAGGCCACTTGTATAGGGCTATTACCCCGCTGCTCTTCAGCTTCGCAAAAGATGAATTGTAAGGGGTAAGCTTTGATGCGACGTGCATCGGGGCCAAAGAGGCGAGAGATTTCTTTGGTGGATTTGAGGCGGTGGTGTGATGGGAGTTTGGGCAAGGCTTAGACCTTCATTTAGATTGCTTTCTCCACAATTCGAGCGCCTTTAAATCATCCTCCAATTCCTTTTCGCCGTAGTGTATGAACAGCCCTCTCTTTGCCAACTCTTTCTGGAAACGTATTTGATCGATACCGGCAAAGCGACGGACTTGGCCCATCGTGAATTTTTCGGCGGCGTACATACGTATAGCGATTTCAATCAAAATCTCTTGAGCAGATTCTTCGCCTGGTGCAAGTGTAGCCTCGTCGATTTCTAGCGTCATTACTTTAAAATAACGGGCATGATTTGAAATTGGTTGCTTTTTGGGTTTTTGGAAATTTCCAAAAACCCAAAAAGCAAACCCTTAAACGTCTACATTCGCATACTTTGCATTGGCCTCGATGAAGGCCCGGCGCGGTGGCACTTCATCGCCCATGAGCATGGAGAAAACGCGGTCGGCTTCGCTGACTTCTTCTATGGTTACGCGTTGAAGCATGCGGGTATCGGGATCCATGGTGGTTTCCCAGAGCTGTTCGGCGTTCATCTCGCCAAGACCTTTGTATCGTTGGATTTTCACCCCTGTATCGTTTTCATCCTTGCCGATGCGGGCGATGGCTTCGCGGCGCTCTTCTTCGTTCCAGCAGTACTGGAATTGCTTGCCCTTACTGACGCGGTATAGGGGCGGCTGAGCGATGTATACATAGCCGCTATCGACTAGCTCGAACATGTAGCGGAAGAAGAAGGTGAGAATGAGCGTCACGATGTGGCTGCCGTCGATGTCGGCATCACACATAATGATGATCTTGTGGTAGCGCAGCTTCTCGATGTTGAGTACGCGAACGCCTTCGTCATTTTCTTCTATGCGTACACCCAGGGCAGTAAACATGTTCTTGATCTCCTCATTGTCGTAGATTTTGTGCTCCATGGCCTTTTCTACGTTGAGGATCTTACCGCGCAGGGGCAGGATGGCTTGGAAGGTGCGGTCGCGACCTTGCTTGGCGGTGCCGCCGGCCGAGTCACCCTCCACGAGGTAGAGTTCTGAGCCGCCGGGGTCCTTGCTGGAGCAGTCGGCCAGCTTACCGGGTAGACCACCGCCAGCCAGTACGTTCTTGCGCTGTACCATCTCGCGGGCCTTGCGGGCTGCGTGGCGAGCCGTAGCTGCTAGAATCACCTTGTCGATGATCTTGCGGGCCAGGGTAGGGTGCTCTTCGAGCCAGTGACCGATGCTATTACCTACGGCGCGGCTGACGATGCCGGTAACTTCACTATTGCCGAGTTCGCCTTTGGTCTGACCTTTGAATTGAGGCTCTGGTACCTTTACTGATACGACCGCTGTCAATCCTTCACGAAAGTCTTCTCCCGAGATCTTGAACTTGAGCTTGCGGAAGAAACCATTCTCTTCGCCATACTTGGTAAAGAGGCGGTTGATCGCCCTACGGAAGCCGTTGACGTGTGTACCACCCTCGCGGGTGTTGATATTGTTGACGAAGCTATAGATATGCTCCTGGAAGGTGGTATTGTACTGCATGGCCACCTCGACCTCTACGTTTTCTTCACGCGACTTGACGTAAATGGGCTCTTCGATCAGGTCTTGCTTGCCTTCGTCGAGATACTGGACAAACTCGCGCAAGCCGCCCTCGCTGTAGAATTCTTGTCCTTTTGGCTTTCCGTCTTCATCCTTGTGGCGCAGATCGGTAATGCTGAGCTGCAGACCCGAGTTTAGATAGGCCAGCTCCTGCATACGATGGGCCAGGGTCTCGTACTTGTAAACGAGGCTGTCGAAAATGGTGGCATCGGGCTTGAAAGTGATGGTTGTACCGGTAACATCTGCTTTCCCAACGGGGTGAACATCGTTTTGTGGCTTGCCTTCACTGTACTCTTGGACGTAGGTTTGCCCGTCTCGCTTGACCTCGGCTTTGAGGTAGCTGGATAGCGCATTTACACAGGACACACCTACCCCGTGCAGGCCACCAGATACTTTGTAGGTATCCTTGTCGAATTTACCGCCTGCGTGGAGGACGGTCATGACGACTTCGAGGGCCGATTTGCCGAGCTTCTCGTGCTTACCGACAGGAATGCCCCGGCCGTCGTCCTTTACGCTGATAGAGTTGTCTTCGTGTATCGTGAGATCGATGCGGCTGCAATAGCCCGCCAAATGCTCGTCAATAGAGTTGTCGACCACCTCCCAGACCAGGTGGTGCAGGCCTTTGGCATCGGTAGAACCGATGTACATACCAGGCCTTTTGCGAACCGCTTCCAGCCCTTCGAGAGCCGTGATATTGGACGCATCGTAATTGCCATTTTGTGGCGCAGTTTGGGTACCGTTCATAACAGCAAAAGTACGAAAAAAAGGGGGGAGTACATAGTGTTTTGGGGTAGCCGTATAAATGCATCTATACGTCGAAATTTCACCTAAAACCAAACTCCTGCTATATCTTCAAACTATGAAAAATTTCCTCTCCAAATTCAAGCACTTCGCCCGCGACCTCATCATTTTGGTCTTGGGCATTGTGCTATCTCTGATGCTCAACGACTGGCGTGAGAATCGCTCTAATCGAGCTGACGAAATACGGGTAGTCAAGCAGATGGTAGAGGACTTAGTAAGAGACACGACTGATCTGGCCGAGGGCTTAGAAGGCCTGAGCAGCATATCTGAATTAACCGAGTTTTTGCTCGGCGATGGCGCGCTTATGCCAGATAGCCTCCTAGATGCAGGAATGTCTATGTGGTCTATGGCAACTTATATCCCGATTGTTCTGCAGAAAACTGCTTTTAATGAGCTGACTTATCAAGATCAGCACCGCAATATCAGATTTCCTGAATTAGCCAGCAGCTTTATCAACCTACACGAAGGGACATACAGCCTGTTGGAGGAGGTCATAGATTTACATGCTAAATATTTGATTGAGGACTTAGTACCCTTCTTAAATTCAATCATGCCGCCTGTAAAAGTTCTCCTTGAAGCCGATCCCTCGAGGCTTGAAATCATAGAGAAGCAGCTGCGTTCCTACGAAATGCAAAACCGCATCGAGTGGGTAGATACGCTGTTATTGAATGTAGACGGTGTGATGCGAGAGGCGAAGGCAGAGGCATCAAAGTTGCTGGTAGAGATCAAGGAAAAATACAATTTATAGTAAAACCACTACTCTTACTCTAGGTAAAGCCGCCGCTGGAGCCGGGAAAAACCACTAACGTGAACACAAACCCCGAACTCGAGCTGGCCTACGATTACATAGCTCACACCAATCGTCACCTGTTTTTGACCAACAAGGCCAGGACAGGGAAGACAACTTTTTTGCACAAGGTTCGCCGCGACAATCAAAAAGGGAAATCCTTTTATCAAGAAGACAGAGTAGACATATTTTCCTCTCCCCATTTTTTCATAGTCCTTATGATGGGCATTAATGAATGTCCTAAATCTGTAACAAAATATTCAACTCTGGGTGGGATTTCTGCATAGATTTTTCGTTCTAAAATACCGTCAGCTTCTAGTTCCCTTAGTTGTTTAGTAAGCATTTGTTTGCTTATCCCATCTATTCCCCTTTGGAGTATCCCAAACCGATTGCCTCCTTTTCAGACAAATGTAAAGAAGGACATTCTGGGAAGAGCATTTCCGATGTTCCACATTGCCGAAGGGCAGATTGTCTCCGATTACGATTTGATTTATTTCAAAAACGGAATGTTGTTCATGGGGGCTAAACATGTCGACGGGACACCGTTTGACAAAGTGGAAAATCGTCCACACCAGTTGCAAATTCCATTGATCCGAAAATAATTTCTGATGCACAAGATTTCTGATTTGGTGATCCTCAATACATTGGAGGGATTGCATGAAAAATCAAGAAAGGATGTTCAGAATTAACAGAATTCATTGGATGATGTATAACTTTAACGACAGGTAATACTATTGGCAATCGAGTAGGGTAAGCTGCTACAATTCATAGCTGATTATCTCTCACACACCAACTACCCCCCACGAAACTTTTCTCACCCCCCAAACCATTATTACTTTCGAATCATCAAAACCCACTCCCATGCTCACCCCCACCACCATCCTCCTCCGCCGCCAGCTGGTTGTTTGGCCGGAGGCGAGCGGGGAAACGAAAAAAACTACTACGGCTCACCGCCGCGCCCAAGCCACCTGCTTGTCTAACCTGGCTTATTATGGCTATGCGCCTGATCGTGAGGGGCTGGCGCGGCTGGAGCAATGCGATACCGAAATCCTCAAAAGCTGGTGGGCTGAGCTGGAACCCAGCTTGAAATCGGAATCTGGGGAGGATCGGAATATTGGGGACAGCATCGTGTATCAGAACTTTCCGGAGGAGGTGCTGGCGATGGACGAAGCGGACTATTGGTTTAGGCAGATCTTGATGTATTTGGGGGTGCCGAAGGAGCAGATGCGGGAAGCACCGAAAGACAGGCCTGCGCTATTCGAGGATGTGGACGTCAAAATACTGAGACCAGCAAGTGAAAGCAGTCTGGAGGGTATCTTAACATCCCACCTGCGGAAGTCTAAAGTATGGATACCTACAGAACGGGAAGAGATCGAGTGGTTTGCGGCGAATGGCTATGCCTTTGACTTGTCGGAGGTGCCGTTTAAGGAGAACATGATCTTGGCTGGATTGGCGTGTATGCAGGCGGGGCAAGAGGTGCGTATCGATACAACCACCGATGTGCTGCGCTTTTATGCTGGACTGTCTAAGGGTGATATCAGCTTGAAGACGAATACTAAATTCGTGTCTTTGCCGCGTAGTCAGCGGCGACAGATCGTGCGGATGCTTTCTGAGGTCGGTGATCTGGAGGAAGGATTAGTTCGCCACCGCAACAAGTGGAAGCGTGCCTTGCACGCCTTGCACATTGGTGAGTATGGGAAGACATATCCCGAAGTTGTGGAGACGGCAGACCGGCTGCGCAATGGCAAACCGATGGAGACCTTTAACGGGCAGGTAGAGATGCTTATCGTGTTCAGTAACCCGAAGGTACTGGACCTGCTGAAAACCCGCCCTGGCGACTTTGCGCGCCGATTGGCGCATATGGTTCGCATGTTTGGTGCAGAAGCGGTGGAGGCTTTTGGCGAAGTGGTCGATCAGCTGCCTTTGGCCAACTTGCTCAGGCTGCATAAAGTGCTGGAAAAATACAATGAGATCGATGCTTGGGCCGTAGCCCCCAAAGGCAGCTGGACCAAGATGCAGATACTGGAAAAGGATGCCGACCATAAGCTGCCCGAATCGGAGCGGCAAGCACTGGTGGGCATGCTGGAGCGCGAGATCGGTATGCGCATGAATGAAAAGTTCCCGCAAGGCGTGCAGCTCGGCGAGCGTACGAAGTGGGTCAAGCTGCCGACTAATAATGCCGATGGTGCCTTGCCCTACGGATCGGGTACGGTATTTCCATTGGCGGATAATATTAAATTCATCCGTTCGGCTACTTACTGGGTAGTGCCCGGCCGTACTTGCTGGATGGATAATGGCTGGAATTTTTTTAAGGAGGATTGGTCGGCTATAGGTACGATAGCTTGGAATTTAACAGGTGAGATGAAGCCTGCCGCCGTATTCTCAGGCGATCCAGTCAACTCACAAAATACTGCTGGTCGAGCAGGCCAGTTGATCGATCTCTATCTGGACCAATTGGTCGATAAGGGCATTCGATATGCCGTGTGGAACATCCTATCTTATTCGCGTATTCCCTTCGACCAGGCCGAAGAAGTAATGGGTTTGCTGCAAGTTGGTGAAGAGCCGATGTCGGGCAAGCTGATAGAGCCGAGCCGTAGCCAATTCGTCTTTAAAGTGACGGGCCATGCGCTGACCAACTACGTATGCGTGCTGGATTTAGTCAAGCGGCAAATCATTTATCTGGATGCGCCACTACCGGGTAAGGTGAGCAGTGCGATGTACAACGCCCGTTATCTGGAAGAAAAAATGCCGGTATTTATGGATTACCTGGGAACTATCCCGTCAGTTCATGATGTTATGCGACACGTAAAGCCGTCGTCTAATGGGATGCCCGTGCTTTACGACGATAAAGATCAAGCAGTTGTAGCTGAACAGGCTTATGTCTTTTCGCCTAGAAATGAAGAGAGTAGCTATGAAGCTTTGAGTTTCACCGACTTGATTAACTGAATTTTATTTTTAGCCCAAAGGGCAAAAATAAAAATGAAACAAATTGGCCATAAGTCGCCTTCCTTCTCTTGTCATTAAACCTCCCCCTTCGGGGGGCTCAAACAGGCGGCTTGCTTTCCAATTTCTCAATATTAAGTTACTTCAAAAATCAATTTGATTTTAAATTGGCTTTCTTTCATCTTGTAGCCTCATTTTTCAAGTTAGCCATTACAAAATCCAGTGCATTCCCGTTTATGACCACATCTGGCTGCACGGGCGAGGGACTTTCGTCTCCACTAGGCCGTACGCAGTAGCTGGTCGAGATATGAAGTCTGGATTCGCTATGCTCCATGCTGGAACGCAGTAAAGCATCAGCATGGAAAGAGGCCAAGTTACCACTCGACTGTCCATAGATGGTTCCCATTTCAAAATCCTGGAACATGGCCGCAAAGCAAGTGCCTGCGGAGAAGGTATGCTCGTTGATAAGTAGATGAACTCGGCCTTTGAATTGCTTGCGAGGATTAAGAGGCTTTACCCATGGATATTCCACTCTTGCATTCTCATAATCTGGCGTATTGTAAATGGCTTTGGTGTGTGGGTTGAATCCCTTGATCAATCCGCTTGCCCAGCGAATAGGCCATGGGATATACACTTGCTTAAATACCTCTTTAAATTGTGGTGTACTTCGCCATAAGCTGTAATTAAATGACCTGAATCTGTCATCGGCGAAGTAGCGGGCTAGGTCTTCGCCATAGCGAGCGTCACCGCCATCGTGATCGCGGATGTCTATGATTAAATCTCCGGTAATATTATTTTCTTTGAAGTATGTGAATGCGTTTTCAAAAGCCTGTTTAAAATCCTTACGGCTCAAACTATAGAAATCTGTGATGCGCAAATAGGCGATTTCTCCGTCTAAAATTTCGTAATGCACTGTGGCTTCATTATCGAATTTATTTGCCTCCATTTGGGGGAGTTTTTCATATCGTACACCTGATATCTGAATAGCACCTTGATCAGTCACTATGTGGAAGGTATCCGACCTGCCTTTGGCCAGCCAAAAATAATAGGGGAAATTACGAGAGATAACGGCCCAGTCCAGAAATTGAGTTTCCCGGCTAGCATGCCTTTCCATTTCTTGAAGTAAATCTTTTGCGGCTACTCCATTGATCATTTCAATGTGCTGGCCGATCAGCGATTGGTCCTCTGCTTGAGCTATGCTCAACACTCCATTTTCAACGTCTATCTGTATGGGGATGAAAAGTCCACCACTATCTCGATAAGTACTGAGGTGGTTGCTGTATAACCGGGTATGACCGTCATTGAAGAAGCAGACGAATTGATTTAAGTGTCTGTATGCATCGGCCTGACTCATCTGTTCTGGAGCGGCCTCAATAATCTGCATCTTGTATGCATCTACCTCGGCAGAATCTCGATAAGCATAGGCGTTCACATGGTATATTTCCATCAGCTTTGTAGTCTTTTCCAGCTCTTCTGCCATTTGGGCACGGGTGACTAAGCTGTCTTGCGCAAAGGCGAACTGGGAAATGATAAGCGTGAGTACGAAGAGAAGATTTTTCATTGCTTTTTGTATTTGATCACAACGTTCGGGGCTCGCAGAAGCCTTTACAACTACAATACGCGAGTGCCTGTATTCGATTGGTGAATCGTCTAAATAGGGAGTACGCCGATTCATCATTCTATATGCCCGGTTCGTACAGAGATAGTTAGGATTCGCGTATTTAAGTCCATGTAAAGGCAGAATTCGAGTAGCTTTGAAGTGATGAATGATAGAGCTAAAATCTGGCAAGTACTGATCTGGCACCTGATCTTTTGTGTCTTCTACTACTGGCTGCGCGAGATACTTTTGAAGCGAGATTGGGAGACCATCGGTCAACTTTTTTCATTTGAGGAGGTCGCACTATCCCTGGCTAGTTTTATCATTCTTTTTGGGTATGCTGTGGGTCCATACCTGGTGTTATCTCGCTATGCCAATCGCCCTTGGTATGGAGTGGGAGGAGGGTTATTGATCGTTTCTGTAGCTGCAGTTGCTTTTCGATATTTATTAGAAGAAATTGTAGCACCGGTCACCATCGGTTTTCGAAATTATTCGGCGGATATTAGCTTCTTTGATTATTATCTCGATAATCTTTATTATTTAGTTTTGCACGGAGCTATCGGCGTAATCGTGTACCTACTTCAGCGAACAAAACAAGTCGAGCAACAGCGGCAGTCATTAATTATTGAGAATCAAAAAACAGAGCTTGCATTTTTGAGATCCCAGATCAATCCGCATTTTTTATTTAACAGCCTGAATAATATTTACAGTTTGTTTTTTATTAAATCCGATCAGGCCCTAGAGGCCATCGAGCGTCTGACGACTATGCTGCGATATGGCTTGTATGAGCGGGCTGAGATGGTTCCTCTGCATCAGGAAATCGATCACTTGCTCAACTATATCGAGTTGGAAAAGATGCGATACGAAGACGAACCAGAAATCGAGCTAAGCTTGCCCAGACCCGCGCGGCAATCGATTTTAGTACCTCCTCTCATGCTGATTGCTTTCGCTGAAAATGCATTTAAACATGGGGACTTACGCAGGTCGATTTCTATTCAATTAGACGTCGGCCAAAAAATGCTATACCGAGTCGTGAACGAAATTAAAAAGAAAGAAAAAGATGCTGTCGGGGGCATTGGACTAGACAATCTCAAAAAACGCCTGTCATTAATATATGGTCACAAACAAGTTTTGGATACGCGTATTGAAGGAAATAGATTCATCGCTCAATTGGAAATATCATTATCGTGATTAGCTGCATCATTATAGACGACGAGCCACTGGCCGGAAAATTGCTGGCTGAATATGCTAAGCGCAGTAGCGATCTGGAGGTATTGGGCAGATTCACCAACCCCATCGAAGCACTTCATTTTTTAACCGATCACCCTGTCGATCTGCTTTTTCTAGACATTCAGATGCCGGAGCTTACGGGTATTCAGCTTATGAAGATCACCCAAGGCAAATACGATATCGTACTCACGACGGCCTATGAGCAATATGCGTTGGAGAGCTACGATTTTGAGGTCGTCGATTATTTGTTGAAGCCTATAAGTTTGGATCGATTTTTACTTGCTGTCAAAAAAGTCAAAAAGCGGAAATCGCAAAAAGTCGGGGCAACTCCTGAGTCTACGGCTAAGCCAGAATATATTTTCGTCAAGAGTGGTCATCAGACAGTCCGCATCGACCTTTCGGATATTATCCGTTTGGAAAGTTTAGGCAATTACGTAGCTATCTATACACCTTCGGGCAAGACGCTGACTTTAGAAACCATGAGCCATTTTGAAGAGACTTTGCCTGATCAAGATTTCGTGCGGGTGCACAGATCGCATTTGGTGGCACTTAGTAAGATTGACCACATCGAGCGCAACCGGATTGTGATGGGGGAGGATTATGTTCCGATTAGTGAATCTTATCGGGAGGCGTTTTGGCGGATGATAAGGGAGTAGGGGCTGTGGAGGACGGATAGAGGTTTTTTTAATTTGTTTGCAAGTTTTGAAGAATACAAACACACAACACTTTTCCTTAATACGTCCTAAAACTCCAGTTCCCTCTCCACAAAGGCAGAAAATTGAACGAGTGCTTCCTCAAGTGCAGCTTCATTCAGCATATACCCACTTCTGCTATTGGCATAAGTTCCAACTTTTTTAAAAAAAACTACCGATACCACATCAGCACCCCACCAAAAAGCGTAATCAAAAGCAGTAGCACCGTACCCATGCGCACACTCTTGCGCAGATTGTCGCTAAACTGCCTGATGATCTGGGCATGGTGCGGGTACTCGGGCACCACTTCTTCTTCTACGCGCCTCTTGCTCAATATCTGACGGGGGGTGAAATCGACCTCATTTTGCACCAGTTGCTTGTACGCCTTGAGCACGCGCACCCTGAAATAAATATTCAGGAACAGCATACTCAAAAAGAGCAAAGCCAGCAGTATGACCAGGGTTAGATACATCGTATTTTGTACTTCAGCTGGTAGATTTCTTTACACAAAAACGAGAGCTTACTCTGGTTCAAAGCCGAGGATGATGTTGAAGGTACCTAGTCCGTCGGAATTGGGATTAAGGTCGGGGTCTTTGTCGAAGCCGATACCGTAGTCGAAACCGAGGGTACCAAACATGGGCAAGAACACGCGGGCACCGAAACCATACGACCTGCGCAAGTCGAAAGGATTATACTCAGCCAGGGAAGACCAAGCATTACCACCCTGTAAGAAGCCGAGCACGTAAATCGTAGAGCTCGGATTGAGCGAGAGTGGATAACGCAGTTCTACCGTCAGCTTGCTGAATACGGGTGTGGCAATTTCTTGTCCTGTGGCATCAGATCGATTGGCCGGTAAGTCTTGAATGTCGTAACCCCGCAAGCTGATGATGTCTACGCCTGCAAATGCGAATTGCTGGTTGTTGATACCGTCGCCACCCAACTGGAAACGCTCGAAGGGCGAAGTGCCAAGTTCTTGATTGTAAGTACCTACAATACCGATCTTAGCCTGCGCTTTAAATACGAGCTTTCCGGTTATAGTGGTGTACCAGTCGGCATTAAAGCGCCACTTGTGATATTCTACGAATCGGAAACGCTCTTCGACAGTTTCTTCGGCGAAGTCACGATCGCTAAAGAGCGAGTAGGGTGGCGTGGCTTGTAAGGTCAATTCGATATTGGAACCACTGGTCGGAAATAACGGATCAGTGAGCGTATTGCGGGCCAGGGCCAGCGTAATACTGAAGTTGTTGTATTGGCCATCATTCACACTCTGCCCTTCGTCGGTCACGAAAAGATTTCTCCAGCCATTGAGGTCTAGTGTCTGCAAGTTAAGACCTGCCCTGAGTACGAAGTTATCGTCTGGCCAGCGGAGTCTCGTACCGATGGTACCCGAAACCTGTCTGATAATCAGTTGATTGGGTACATCCGATGTGCCGAAATTGTAGCGGTTGTAAAAACCGGATACGGTGAGTGAGGTAGGCTTCTTACCACCCAGCCAAGGCTCTGTAAAGCTGGCATTATAAGACTGGAAGAAGCGCCCATTAGTCTGCGCGCGCAGGCTCAGCCGCTGGCCATCGCCCTGGGGTAAGGGGTGCCAGGCTTCTTTGTTGAAAAGATTCCTTATGCTGAAGTTGTTGAAGGTCACGCCTAGGGTTCCGATCACGCCCTGGCGACCGCCCCAACCCGCCGACAGCTCCAACTGATCGCTCGGTTTTTCCTCTACGCCGTAGACAATATCCACGGTTCCCCTTTCGGGATTGACCGGGGTTTGAATGTCAAGCGTTTCAGGGTTGAAGTAGCCGAGGTTCATGATCTGGCGCTGCGAGCGGATGATCTCTGAGCGGCTGAACTTATCGCCGGGCAGGGTGCGCAACTCGCGCCTGATCACATGCTCGTGTGTGCGGTCATTGCCCGTTATGACGACTTGGTCTATAGTAGCTTGTGGACCTTCACTGAGGCGCATCTCCAGATCAACACTATCGCCTACGATGGCTACTTCTACAGGGTCGACATTGAAAAACAGATAACCATTATCAAGATATAGCGAGCTGATGTCGCTGTTGTCTTGGCTGAATGACAATCGACTTTGTAGCAGTTCCGGGTTGTAGACGTCACCTTTCTCGATGCGGAGCACCTTACTCAGAAACTCTTCGTCGTAGACCGAATTGCCTTTCCATTCTATGTCTCGGAAGTAATACTGATTACCCTCCTCCACATCTATGTTGATGACCAATTCGCCCTTTTTATTTCGGTAAAGACTATCTCCGGTTACTTGCGCATCGCGAAAGCCGAGTGTGTTGTAGTAGGCCACGACGGCTTCCTTGTCCAGTTCGTAGAGATCGGGACGAAATTTAGAAGCGGCCAGAAACTTGCGCTTTTCGCGCGTCTCCTTCATTCGCTTGCGCAGCTTTTTGGCTTTTACGGCATCGTTACCATCGAAGTTGATACGCTTGATCTTGACCTTGTCGCGGCGGTCGATATTGAAGACGAGCCGCACTTGGTTGGCTCTTATGGTATCGGGCACTTCCTCTATTCTCACGATGGCATCGAGAAAGCCTTTTTCGACCCAGTAGTTGCGGATGGCATCGGCTGCACTGATCTTTACGTTTTCCGTTACGATGCCCCCGCGTAGTAGGAAAGGATCGACAGCATCGTTGAGGTCGGAGTGGGTGCTTTGTTTAACGCCCCGGTAGCTCCATCTAGATAATCGGGGTTGCTCTTGCACCCGTACGGCCAAGAAAATGACATTACCGATGGTGCGCTCTTTTTCGATGGCTACATCGGTAAATAGTCGAAGCCGCCACAAATTTCGGATGGCGCGAGGAATGTCTGGCCCCGGTACGCGAATAGTCTGGCCAACGGCCAAGCCGGTCACACCCAGTATGGCGTTTTCTTCGGCGGTGAATGCACCGACTATTCTCAAGCCGCCGATCTCGAATTCTTGCGGCTCGTCATACTCGTAGACGGGCAAATTGGATCGGCCTAAGCTATCGGTATTGCCACCTGGCTGGGCAACGGCAACGGCAGGGAGTAAAAAGCAAATGTATAGCAGGCATCGTAATGCTAATCTCATCGGTATATCTAATTTCCTGGGCGTTCGTACGCTGTTAAGGAGTACGGTGTACACTGGCGGGTTGGTCTTGGGTTTGTAGTTGTTCGCTTATTTTACCGAAACGTCTTTCTCGTTGCTGATAATTGAGGATGGCCTGATGCAGATCGGGCTTCCTGAAGTCTGGCCAAAAGCCCGGCGCAAAGTAAAACTCTGCATAGGCGGCCTGCCACAAGAAAAAGTTGCTCAAACGGTGCTCTCCGCTGGTGCGAATGATTAGTTCTGGGTCGGGTAGGTGGTTGGTGCTCAAGCCTTCGGCTATGTGTTGGTCTTCGATTTGGTCGGCATCGACTTCACCGGCTGCAACCCGATTGGCGAGCGAGCGAACAGCCTGGGTCAGGTCCCACTTGCCGCTGTAGTTGAGGGCGAGCACCAAACGCATGCGGTCGTTGTGCTTGGTCGATTCTATGCCGGCTGTAATGGCATTGCGCGTATGCTCAGGCAATTCGTCGATCTGACCGATAGCGTCTAGCCTGATGTGGTTTTCCATCAGTGTGGCCAACTCAGAGCCGATCGTGTCTACAAGTAGTTGCATCAATGCAATTACCTCACCCTTGGGCCTGTTCCAGTTTTCGGTACTGAAAGCGTAAAGACTCAAGTACTCTATGCCCAACTCCGCACAGCCTTCTACGGCATCGCGCACGGCTTCTATAGCCGAATGGTGCCCAAAGACCCGAGGCTTGCCCTGGCCTTTGGCCCAACGACCGTTTCCATCCATGATCACACCAATGTGACGAGGAAGCCGGTTGCGGTCTATGCGAGATAAAAGGTCTGACATGAGGAAGGGATTGCACCCTGCTTAGGCTAAAGTCTCAGACTCCGATCTGGTGAGTGTATTCCACCTGCGGAAGTTCCAATTTAAGAACACAAAGTTACGCTTTTGATAACGGATGACCACAGCCCACAGACGCAAGATTAACTTTTGTCAGTCGTGCGAACCTATGAAAGCTTGTATATGCGAAGCGAATGCACCTGATTATCTCTACTCGCTATACCATTTAGCATAATCTTTAGCGAAGTAAGAAATCACCACATCGGCCCCGGCTCTGTGAATGGAGAGCAAAGTCTCCGTGGCTGCTTCTTTATAATCCAGCCAACCTCGCTCTGCTGCGGCCAGTAGCATGGCGCATTCTCCACTTACGTGGTAGGCTGCAATGGGCAGTGATTGCGCAATTCTCAACCGCTGAATAATATCCAGGTAATTAAGTGCAGGCTTCACCATCAAAAAATCGGCGCCTTCCGAAGCATCGAGTTGGGCTTCGATCAATGCTTCGCGCGCGTTCGCTGGATCCATCTGGTAGGTCTTTTTGTCTTTCGGGACATCCTCCAGCGCTCTGGGCGCACTGTCCAGGGCTGCTCTGAAAGGGCCATAATAGGCTGAGGCATACTTGGCTGTATAGCTCATAATGCCCGTATCCGAATACCCAGCCCGATCCAAAGCCTGTCTGATTGCCCCGACTCTTCCGTCCATCATATCACTCGGTCCTAAAATATCGAAGCCCGCCTGCGCCTGGGCGACCCCCATATCAGCCAGATATGGTAGGCTGGCATCATTATCGACCTTACCGTTTATGATCACTCCGTCATGTCCATCGCTGCTGTAAGGGTCTAGTGCCACATCGCTGATCAGGCATATCCCCGGGAATTGCGCCTTAATACGCTGTGCTGCTTTCAGGTAAAAGTTGTCTAAACTGGTTGCGTAGGTGCCGGTTTTGTCCTTGTATTTTTCCGCAACCGCCGGGAAAAGCATAATCGCCTTTACCCCCAGCGTCATAAGTTCTTCGATCTCTTTAAGCAGCGGCTCTATACCCCACCTATACTGCCCGGGCAGCGACTCTATCTGCTCTTGTGCCTTTTCATCTTCCGCCAAAAACAATGGCTGTACCAGATGACCAGGGTTCAGATCGGTCTCCCGCACTAGTGCTCTGATCGCATTTGTGCGCCGGTTGCGTCTGGGGCGGATGGGCATGTTGGTTGGGTTCATGGTTTTATGAATTGGCTAGTACGCTGCTTTGTTTTGAGATGGTGATTGGAGATAGATGTTTTTTTTGATTTGATAAATTGAAAATGACGTTTGCTCCCCCTCTATCCCCAACCCTTTCTCCCCTAGGGCTGCCCTCCTTACACATCTTTTTTTAGTTCATTTTTAGAGCATAGTTTAATGACCTCTCCCCTAACCCCTGCTTCGAACTTAGGGCCCCTACCCCAAGTCTCGCTCTGGAGAGGGGAATCATGGCATTCATTCTTGAGGCCGGGAGTATATGCAATCAGAATATGAGAACCTGTAAGACAAAACAC